>DATHQM010000092.1:0-10911 GCA_035482695.1 Steroidobacteraceae bacterium
AGCGGTGGCGGCGGGGGCTTCGGCGGCGGCGGCGCAGGCGGGAGCTGGTAAGAGCACCCTCATGAAGCTGCGCCGTCTCGTTCGTCATCTCCTCACCACGCGCTGGAGCACGCGCCGGCATTTTCCGCGTCCGGTGCGCGCGGCGATCGAGCAGGCGATTGCCGAATGCGAGGAGCGCCATGGCGGGGAGATCCGCTTCGTGGTCGAGACCGCCCTCGACCTGCCGGAGCTGTGGCACGAGCTGCCGCCGCGCGTGCGCGCACTGCAGCTGTTCGGGCAATTCGGCGTGTGGGACACCGCCAACAACAACGGGGTGCTGATCTACGTGCTCATGGCCGATCACGTGGTCGAGATCATCGCCGACCGCGGAATTGCCGCGCGCGTCACGCCGGCGGAGTGGCAGACCGTATGCCGGCAGATGGAGCACCATTACCGCGCCGGGAGATTTCTTGACGGCTCGGTCGTCGGCATCATCGGGGTGGGAGCGCTGCTCGGCCGGCACTTTCCCGGCAAGGCTGGCGGTGGCAACGAGCTGCCGAAACAGCCGGTGCTGCTGTAGCCGATCAACGACAGGTCCGCAGCGGCCGCCATCGGTCATAATTCCTTATTCTATGAGGCTCCGTCGCCGTCACTTCACTGCCGCGCTTGCGTGTCTCACCCTGGCCGGATGCTCGCTGTTCGGTTCCTGGCGTCACGCCCCACCTCCGCCACCGCCGCCCGCGCCGCCCGCTCCGCCGCCGCAGCCACTGCCGGCCGCGAACGAGCGCTTCGAGCTGAAGGATGGCGAGGACGTGGTCGGCGTGGTGCAGGTGGTGGCCGCCTCCAAGGACGACACGCTCACCGACATCGCGCGCCGCTTCAACGTCGGCTACGAGGAAATGCTGCGCGCCAACCCCGGGGTCGACCCGTGGCTGCCCGGCGAGGGACGCGAAGTCATCGTGCCCACGCAGTTCATCCTGCCGGACGCGCCGCGCACCGGCCTGGTGATCAACATTCCCGCGATGCGCATCTTCTATTACCCGCCCGTCAAGCACGGTGAGCCGGCGGTGGTGATCACCCACCCGATCGGGATCGGCAAGGTCGGCTGGCGCACCCCTGAGGGGGTTACCCGGATCGTGCGGCGGCAGAAGGATCCGACCTGGCGGGTGCCGGTGTCGGTGCGCAAGGAGCATCACGACAACGGCGAGGATCTCGATCCGGTGATCGGGCCGGGGCCGGACAATCCGCTGGGCAAGTACGCGTTCTACCTGCAGTGGCCGAGCTACCTGATCCACGGCACCAACAAGCCCGCCGGGGTCGGCTTGCGTTCGAGTCACGGCTGCATTCGCCTGTACCCCGAGGACATCGAGCAGTTCTTCAACATGGTGCCGATCGGCACGCAGGTGCGCGTGGTCAACCAGCCGTTCGTGTTCGGCTGGGACGACGGGCAGCTCTACCTGCAGCCGTTCAACGTCCTCGAAGACGATACCCGCGACTGGACGAAGGCGCAGAAGAAGCTGCTCACTGCGTCGCTGGCCGCGCGGCTGCAGCAGCAGCTCAAATCCCACCACGAGCAGGTCGACTGGAGCCTGGTGTCGAGCCTGACGCAGCAACCGCGCGGCGTGCCGGTGCCGATCACCGCCTCCGATGCGAGCGTCGCGCAGATCCTGGCGGCAGCCCCGCGTGTGCAGAACGTGCTGCCCGAGGGCTCAACCTGGGACGGCAAGACCGACCTGCCGATGGACGAAGGTGCCTTCCGCCAGATCCTTTCGGAGATGGAGCCGAACGGCGCGGCCGCCGCCGACGGTGCCGGCGCCCCGGCTGCGACGACCGCTCCGGCACCGGTCGCGGGCAGCGCGGCCAGCACTCCGCCGACGCCACCGAAGAACGGCGGCTGAGGAGCGCACGCGTTGGCGGCGCTTACCGAGTGGCTGCAGCTGATGCTCGGCGAAATCGCACGCAAGCGTGAGGAGCTGGAGCGCGCGCACGAGGAACAGCGCGCCCGTGAGGGGCAGGATGCCGAACCCCCCGCGGCAGGCGGCAGCGAGCGCGGGAAGCTGACCGGGCCCTGATACGCTGTGTTAGAGTCGCGCCGGCAGATCGAAGAGGCGCATAGTGGCCGACAGCCGCGCGTCCGGCGCAGAACTCGCACAAAAAAGCCGTGACTCTCACGCGATCGAGCGTGTGGCGACCGGAGTTGCTGCGTTCATCGGCCGCACGCTGAAAGGCCCCGTCGGCCAGGCCGTGCCGGTGACGAGCTTTGCCGAGTTCCAGCAGCAATTCGGCGGACTCTGGCAGCCCTCGACGCTGTCCTACGCGCTCGAGCAGTTCTTCGAGAATGGCGGCCGCGACGCCCGCATCGTGCGGGTCGTCAACGGCGCGCGGCCGCCGACCATCACGCTGCCGGCCGGCGGCGACGCGCTGCGGCTCGTGGCCCTCAATCCCGGCTCGCGCGAATACCTGCGAGCCTCGGTGGACTACGACGGCCTCACGGCCGCGGAGCACGAGCGCTTCAACCTCGTGGTGCAGCGCGTGCGCACGGCGGGCTCCGAGCTGGTGGAGGACCAGGAGATCTATCGCCGCCTGTCGATGGCCGCCGCCTCCGGACGGTACGTCGGCGACGTGCTGCTGCAGTCGCGCCTGGTGCGGATGCTGGGAGCTGCCCCGGACCAGCGTCCCGACCGCTCGGCGGGCGGTCCCGGCGGCGTGGCGGTCGGTTATACCCTCTCCAACACCGACGGCGACGACGGCGCGCCGCTCACCGACTACGACATCATCGGCTCGGCCGGCGGCGGCACCGGGTTGTTTGCGCTCGGCGGCGTGCAGCGCTTCAACCTGCTGTGTATCCCGCCGCTGGCGCGCGACCGCGACGTGGGGCTCTCCACGCTGCTGGTGGCGGCGCGCTTCTGCCGTGAGCGGCACGCGCTGCTGGTGGTCGACCCCCCGGCGTCATGGACTTCGGCGCCGGTCGCGCTCGACAGCCTGCGACACTGGCCGTTCCGCAGCGACAGCGCGGTGATGTACTACCCGCGCGTGCAGGCATTCGATCGCCTGCGCGGCCGCGTCGAGGTCTTCGGCTCCTGCGGCGCGGCCGCCGGCATGATCGCGCGCGCGGACGAGGTGTCGCCGGTGTGGTCGGCCGTCGAGAGCGAGGAGGCGATACTGCGTCCCGGCCTGCGGCCGGCGGTAACGGTCTCGGACGCCGACCGCGCGCGCCTGGCGCAGGCTGGCGTCAATACGCTGCTGGCCGTGCGCGGCGGCTCGCGCGAGGGCCTCAGTCCGCGCACCCTCGCCGCCGGCGGCAGCGGCGCCTCGGACTGGAAGTACCTCTCCGCGCGGCGCCTGGCGCTGTTCATCGCGGCGAGCATCGAGCAGGGAACGCGCTGGGTGCTCCTCGAGCACAACGGACCGGCGACCTGGCAGCGCGCCCGGGCGCAGGTGGAGGCGTTTCTCGAGTCACTGGCCGCGCAGGGCGCCTTTGCAGGCGCGGAGGACGAGCAGACTCATTTCGTGATTGCCGACGAGCGCGTCAATCGCCGCGAAACGCTCGCCGAAGGCAAGTTCAATCTGCTGTTCGGCTTCGCCACCAGCAAGCCCGGCGAGCTCGACACCTGGCTGGTGACGCACCGCGCCGGCGCGAGCCGCGTGCGCCCGGTATCGGTCAACCGCTCAGCGACCTCCAAGCAGCGCGTGGAGTGGGAGATCGAGACCGCGATACTGCGCGGGCCCTAGATTGATTGGCCGAAATCGCCTGCGGCGAGCAGCTGGCGTTCGCACGCGGCGGATCTAAGCCTCTCCGTAACCGCCGCCGCCCGGCGTGAGCACCGTCAGCTCATCTCCCGCGGCCACCTCGAAGCTCGCCGTGGCGCCGAGCGTCTCCAGCGCGCCGCTGGCGCGGCGGATGTGCGCCTCACCCAGCGCGCCGGGGCCGCCACCGGCGACACCGAAGGGAGCGATGCGGCGATGGTTGGCGAGCAGCGCGCCCGAAAGGGCGCTCGAGAACACCAGCCGCCGCACCACGCCGTCCCCGCCATGATGGCGGCCGAGGCCGCCGGAGCCGCGGCGGATGGCAAACTCACGCACCAGCACCGGGAACTGCGTTTCCAGTATTTCCGGGTCGGTGAGGCGCGAGTTGGTCATGTGCGTCTGCACGGCGTCACAACCGTCGAAGTCCGGGCCGGCGCCCGCGCCGCCGGCGATGGTCTCGTAGTACTGCAGCTGCGCGTTGCCGAAGGTGAGGTTATTCATGGTCCCCTGCGAGGCCGCCAGCACACCGAGCGCGCCGTAGAGGGCGTCCACGATGCACTGCGAAGTCTCGACGTTGCCGGCCGCCACCGCCGCCGGCGGCTGCGGATCGAGCATCGAGCCGGCGGGGATCACGATGTCCAGCGGCCGCAGGCACCCCTCGTTCAGCGGGATCGGCTCATCGATGAGCGTGCGGAACACGTACAGCACGGCGGCCGTGCACACCGCGCGCGGTGCATTGAAGTTGTGCGAACCCTGCGGCGAGGTGCCGGTGAAATCCACCCGGGCGCGCGCGGGCGCGCGGTCGATGTCGATCCGCACCGCCACCGCGGAGCCATCGTCGAGCTCGTAACGGAACGCCCCCGGGGTCAGCTGCGCGATGGCCCGCTGCACGCATCCGGCGGCGTTGTCCTGCACGTGTCGCATGTAGGCGCGCAGGGTGTCGAGACCGTGACGCTGCGCGGCGCGCTCGATCTCGGCGATGCCGCGTGCGTTGGCCGCGAGCTGCGCGCGCAGGTCCGCGAGGTTCTGCGCCGGGTTGCGCGCCGGCCAGGGGCCGGCGGCGAGCGCGGCGCGCAGCTCTCCCTCGCGCAGCACACCGCCCTGCACCAGCTGCAATCCCTGCACGAGGATGCCTTCCTCTTCTATCGAGCGGCTGAAGGGCGGCATGGACCCGGGCGTCATGCCGCCGATGTCCGCATGGTGGGCGCGCGCCGCGACGAAAAAATCGGCCCGTGTCGCGCTGCTCATGAACACCGGCGTGACCACGGTCATGTCCGGCAGGTGAGTGCCGCCGTGATACGGGCTGTTGAGGAGCCAGGAGTCCCCGGCGCGCAGCGGCTGCTGCGCGGCAATGACTGCGCGCACGCTGGCGCCCATCGATCCCAGGTGTACCGGCATGTGCGGCGCGTTGGCTACGAGCCCGCCGTCCGCATCGAACAGTGCGCACGAGTAGTCGAGCCGCTCGCGGATGTTGACCGACTGCGCCGTTGCCTTGAGCACCTCGCCCATCTGCCCGGCGATGTGCATGAAGAGGTTGTTGAAGATCTCGAGGCGCGCCGGGTCGGCAGTGCTGAGTGGCGGTGCGGCGCGCGCGGCGCCGGTCTCGGTGAGCAGCAGCTCGCCAGCGGCGAGCGCGCGCGCGCACCAGCCCTCTTCGAGGACCAGGGTGCTGTGCGGCTCCACCACCAGCGCAGGTCCGTGCAGCTCCCCGCGCAGCGCACCCATCTGTACCAGCGGCACCTCGCGCCAGCCGCCGAACCAGGCGGACACCCGGCCCGGTGCGCCGCCTTCGCCGGGCGGCGCGGGCGGCGGTGCCAGCGCCGCGTCGTCCACCGAAGGGGCGCGCGCCTCGACGCGCAACGCCTCGATCACCACCGCGAGCGCATCGGCCGCGAAGCCGAAGCGCTGCAGATGCTCGGCGTGGAAGCGCGCGCGCACCTCCTCGAGGTCGCCGACGGGTACCGACAGGGTCACATCGCTGTCGCCGGCGCGCAGCTCGAGCAGCCGTGCCACGCGCACGGCGCGCGCATCGGACGCGGCAAGCTCGGCGCGCGCCGCCTGCTCCAGCGAGGCGAGCGCGGCGTGCGCCGCGTCGAGCCCGCGCGGCACGAGCGGTTGGCGCAGGCTGGCGCGCCGCACGGCCAGGCGGTCGGCGACGCCGATGCCGAACGCCGACAGCACGCTCGCCAGCGGGTGCACGAGGATGCGCCGTATGCCCGCCGCCCGCGCCACGCGGCAGGCGTGCTGGCCGGCGGCGCCGCCGAAGCAGAACAGCGTGAAGTCCGCCGCATCGAGCCCGCGGCGCGCGGACACCTCGCGGATGGCGTTGGCCATCGACTCGACGCCGACCTCGAGGAAGGATTCGGCGACGGTCTCCGCCGAGCAGCCCCCGGCGACCTGCGTCGCGGCGCGCGCGGCGAGAGCCGCGAACTCCTGCGCCACGACCTGGGTATCGATGCGCGAGCGGCCGTCGCGGCCGAAGAGCGCGGGCAGCGTGTCGGCGCGCAACCGTCCGAGCAGCACCTGCACGTCGGTCAGGGTGAGCGGGCCGCCGCGCCCGTAACAGGCAGGCCCGGGGTCGGCGCCGGCGGATGCCGGGCCCACGGCGAAGCGCCCGTCACGATAGGCGAGGATCGAGCCGCCGCCGGCAGCGATCGAGTGCACGTCGAGCATGGGCTGGGCCAGGCGCACCCCGGCGATCAGGTGCTCGAAGCGCTGCGGCAGCTCACCGTCGATCAGCGACACGTCCGTCGAGGTGCCGCCCATGTCGAAGCCGATGAGGCGCGCAAGCTTCAGCCGCTCGCCCACCCAGCGCATCCCGATCAGTCCGCCGGCCGGACCCGACAGCACGCTCGCCATGGCATGGAAGCGCTCCGCTGCCGCGAGGCCGCCGTTGCTCTGCATGAGCGTCAGCTGTGCGCCGTCGTCGAGCTCGGCCAGCTCCTGCCGCAGCCGCTGCAGGTAGCGCGACAGCGGCAGGGCGAGGTAGGCGTTCAGCACCGTGGTGTCGGCGCGCGTGACGTAGCGCACCAGCGGCGACAGCTCGTGCGACACCGACACCTCCTCGAAGCCGAGCTGGCGCGCGCAGCGCGCCGCCTCGCGCTCGTGCTGCGGGTAGCGCCAGCCGTGCATGAAGACGATGGCGACCGCGCGGCGCCCGGTCTGGCGGGCGCGCGCCAGCGCCTCGCGCAGCTGCGCGCCGTCGAGCGGTGTCAGCACCTTGCCGTGCGCATCGATGCGCTCGCGCGCCTCGATGACGCTCGCATACAGACGTTGGGGCAGCACGATGCGGCGCGCGAAGATGTCCGGGCGGTTCTGGTAACCGATGCGCAGCGCGTCGCCGAAACCGGCGGTGGTGACCAGCAGCACCGGCTCGCCGCTGCGGGTGAGCAGGGCGTTGGTGGCGACCGTGGTGCCGACCTTCACGCTGTCGATCCGCTCGCCGGGGGACGCCTGCGCCATCAGCTCGCGCACCGCGGCCAGGCCCGGATCCCCGGCGGCGCCTGCCCGTGCCATCGAGGGCACCTTGCGCACCTGCAGCGCACCGGCGGGCGACAGCCCGATGACGTCGGTGAAGGTGCCGCCGCGATCGATCCAGAACTGCCAGCCCTTGCCGGCCGGCGGATCCTTGAGGGGTGGTTGGCTTCCGGTTTCCATTGCCTGCATTATTCGCGCATGCGACCCAGCCGCCCAGCGCCCACACCCCCGCCATGCAAGCGCCGGTGATCTCGCGCCACGTGGTGTTCTCGCACGGCCAGGAAGCAGGTCCCTGGGGGCGCAAGATCTCTGCACTGGCGGAAGTCGCGCGCGCCGAAGGTTACGACGCGCACTCGGTGGACTACCGCGGCATCGACGAGCCGCGCGCGCGCGTGGCGCGGCTGGTGGACTTCTGCAAGGAGCTCAGCGGCGAGCTGGTGCTGGTCGGCTCCAGCCTCGGCGGCTACGTTGCGGTGGCCTCCGCGTCGCTGCTGCACGCGCGCGGGGTGTTCCTGATGGCTCCGGCGCTATACATGCAGGGCCTGCCGGAGCTGCGCGCCGGGCTGCTCGACTGCCCGGCGGCGGTGGTGCACGGCTGGCGCGACGAGGTCGTCCCCTACGAGCACAGCGTGCGCTTCGCGGATGCTTACCGCTGCGCGCTGCACCTGGTGGAGAGCGATCACCGCCTGCACAACCAGGTGCGCGTGCTCCAGTACCTGTTCGAATACTTCCTCATTGCACTCGACCTGCCGGCGATCGCCTTCGAGTAGCTAAAGGTCAGCGGCGCGTACGGATGGCGCGCGCCGCCAGCTCGTCCACCAGACCCGGCGCCACCAGGCGCACCCAGCGCCCCAACCGGCCGCGCGCCGAGGTAATCAGCAACCGCCGGCGGCGCTGCATGGCCTCGAGGATCAGTTGCGCGCAGCGCTCGGCGCTCATGATGTGCGCCTCCTGCATGGGCGTTTGCCCGAGCGGCGCGCCGTCGGGACCGAGCGCGCGGCGGTGCAGCTCGCTGACCACGAAATCCGGGGCGATGATCGTCACGCCGACGCCGCTGCCGGCGAGCTCGATGCGCAGCGACTCGAAGAACCCCACCATGGCATGCTTGCTGCCCGCGTAAGCGGTGCGCTCGGGCACACCCGTGAGTCCCGCAAGGCTCGCCACCGCGACGAGCAGACCGCGCGAGGCCTTGAGGTGCGGCAGCGCCGCGGCGGTGGCGTACACCGCCCCGAGGTAGTTGGTGGCCATGAGCCGCGCGAATACGCTGCAGTCGCTGAGCGCATCGAAGCGCGACCACATGGTGATGCCGGCGTTGTTCACCAGCACGTCAAGCCCGCCGAAGTGCGCGAGCGTCTGCGCCACCAGCCGCGCGCAGTCCTCCTGGCGCGCCACGTCGCCGGGGACGGCGAGCGCGGCGGCACCGCGCGCCGTGCACGCCTGCACGGCGAGAGCGAGTGGCGCCGGGTCGCGCGCATTGAGCGCGAGCTTGGCGCCCTGCGCCGCCAGTGCCAGGGCGAGCGCGCGCCCGATGCCGGTGGAGGCCCCGCTGATCAACACCGTCTTGCCCGCGAACGAGGACATGGGCGACCACCCCCGGCTTGCCATACTTCCCGCCACGCCGAACGGCAATCATAAAGCCAGAGCGCGTCGCCCACGGCGCGCTGCCGCCACGGCTAGTGTGCGCGCACGAGACACCTTGCCCCGCCGCGTTGCCGAGTAATAGACTCCTGCGCACGCAGGTTTCGTGCTGCGGCAACCAATAAGAACGCGCAGCGGGTGTGTAGCGCTGTTGCGGTGCGCGGCACTGGCGACCGCGTCTGGGCGAAGGCAGCGCCTTCGGGGTTCGACGCGCGGCGCGCTCGCGGGCCCCGCAAGGGAAGCAGGGGGGCAAATGAGGATAAGTCACACCACGCGTGCCCGGGCCCTCGCGGCGGGCGCCGCGTGCCTGGCGGCGGGCCTTTCGAGCAGCGCGCTCGCCGTGAGCTTCCAGAGCGCTTCCGGCGACTGGAGCGGCAGCTGGGACACCACGATCGCCTATGGGCAGGGCTGGCGCGTCTCGGGAGTCGATTGCCGGCTCGTGGCGATCGCCAACGGCGGCTGCGGCTACTCTCCCAACATCGATGACGGCGACCTCAACTATCAGAAGAAGGCCGCCTTCACCGAGGCGCTCACCGGCAGCACGGAGCTCTCACTGAACTACCGGGACAAGGCCGGCATCTTCGTGCGCGGCTCGGGCCTGTACGACTGGGAAGTCATGGACGGTACGACCGATTACGTGCAGCTCTCCCACTTCGCCAAGGACTACATCGGCAGCTATGTGCGCCTGCTCGATACCTTCGGTTACTGGCGCTTTAATCTGGGCACCATGCCCTCGGAGCTACGTGCCGGACGGCAGGTCGTTGATTGGGGCGAGAGCACCTTCATCCCCGGCGGACTCAACCAGGTCGATTACTTCGACACCACGGCGCTGCAGGTGCCGGGCTCGGAGCTGAAGCAGGCCCTGCTGCCGGACGAATCGGTGGTGTTCAACACCCAGCTGACGAAGAACCTGAGCACCCAGCTGCTGTACCTGTTCGACTGGCACGAGGACATCATCGAGCCCGATGGTGCGTACTTCAGCACCAACAACATCGCCGGTCCCGGCGGCAACCGAGCGATCCTGGGCTTCGGCGCGATTTCCACCCAGGGCGTGAACTTCGCTTCCCTTGGCGGCCCGCTGATCAGCGACTTCCAGACGATCCCCCGGCTGCCCGATCACAGGCCGGACGAGTCCGGCCAGTACGGCATCAAGTTGAAGTGGTACCTGCCGAACTTCGGCCAGGGCACCGAGCTGGGGTTCTACTTCCTCAACTACACCAGTCGCCTGCCGGTGGTGTCGTTTCAGACTGGCACGCAGGCGGGCTTTGGCAACGCCTTTGGCGCGGTCAACGCCGTCGGCGGCGCCGCCCAGGCGATCGCCGCGGGTCTGCCGTTCGCGGCCGCGGTGGCTACCGGCGCGGCGATCGGCGCCCAGCGCGCCGCCGCGCTCGGCGGCAACCTGAGCCTGGCGACGGCGACGCAGTACGCCACCATCGGCGCCAACACGCTGCTGGCCGGGGGCAACGTCAACAACCAGGCAAGCAACATCGCAACCTCCGAGTACAGCAGCACCGAGGGCCTGTACGAGTCATTTCCGCAGAACATCAAGATGCTCGGCCTGTCCTTCAACACGCAGATCCAGAAGACCGGCACCGCGCTGCAGGGCGAGGTGGCCTATCGTCACAACGTGCCGCTGCAGCTGGATGACGTCGAGCTCATCTACGCTTCGCTTACGCCCTTCGAGACGGGGATCGCCAAGCTCCTCGGTGAGCCGGTGACCGGGCCGGGGCACTGCGTACCGACTTCCGCCACTCCCATCACTGGATGCAATCAGCTCGGCTCGTACGGGCTGGGACAGACCGTGCAGGGCTATGAGCTGCAGGACACCTGGCACTTCGACGTCACCGCCACCCAGGTATTCGCCAACATTCTCAAAGCCTCCCAGGGGGTCGTGGTGCTCGAGGCCGGGGCGGACTGGGTGCCGGGGCTCCAGGACAAGCTCAGCGGGGGTCCGGAGGGCTACGGTCTGCGCTATGACGGACCGGGAACGAACCTGAGCGGCAATCCGAACCTCGGCGGCTATCCGGAGTTTCCGGCGGTGAACGGCCAGTGCGTCAGCGGCACCGTTGA
>DATHQM010000093.1:0-26771 GCA_035482695.1 Steroidobacteraceae bacterium
CTCGGCATCCTGTTTCCCCTCCTGCCGACACCCAAGCGCGCCACCGCCGTCGATATCCCGGAGCGCCTGGCGCGCGTGATGCTCGAGAACAAGCCCAAACCGCCACCACCGCCGCCGCCGAAGGTGGAGGAGATCAAGCCGAAAATCGAGCCGAAACCGGTGCCGGTGCCCATCCCACCGGTCGACGAGCGCCAGCGCGCGCACGAGAAGGCGCAGAAGCAGCTGAACCAGGTGAAGGATGAGCTGGCGGACCTGCGCGACATCATGGATCTGACGCCGCTCGAGACCAAGAACCTTTCCGGCGCGGTGGGGGCGGATGCGCACGCCGAGCGCAACCTGATCACCTCCAAGGTGGGCGCAGGCAGCGGCGGCATCACTTCCGCGAACGCCAGCCGCGGCTTCGGCAGCGGTGCGGGCTCGCTCAGCGGCCACGACACCACCGCGGTGAGCTCAGGGATAGTGCACTCCGGGCTCAACAGCCGCGGCCCGGCGGCCAGCGGCGGTGGCGGCAAGGCGGGGCGCTCGCGCGAGGAGATCGAGCTCATCTTCGACCGCAACAAGGGCCGCATCTACAGCCTGTACGCGCGGGCGCTGCGCGACAACGCGGAGCTGCAGGGCAAGCTGGTGCTGGAGTTCACCATCGCGCCGAGCGGCGAAGTAACCATGTGCCGCGTGGTCTCGAGCGAGCTGAAGGACCCGGAGCTCGAGAGCAAGATCGTGGCGCTGGTGCGGCTGTTCCGTTTCGAGCCCAGGGACGTCGACGCCATCACCACTACCAAACCGATCGACTTTTTCCCGGCGTGACCGCCACGAGTACCCCATGAACCTCAATTCCGAAATCGAGTTCTACTCAGATCTGCGCCTGGTCGACAAGGCGCGCCTGCTGAACCTGTTCCTGCATGAGCTCGCCGAGGAGGCCAAGAGCACCTACGGTCCGGGCGCCGAGCAGGTCCACGACGGCGCGCACCTGCGCTTCGTGAACGAGCTGTACCACCGCCTGACGCGCGTCATCGAGCAGCTGCTCGCCGAGGAAGCCACGCGGCCGGCGGACGACGTGGTGCTGCGCATGCTGCTGGCGCCGCGGGCCGACAAGGTCGCCGAGCGGCTGGTATTCAACGCCTACGGGCGCGCCATCCAGGGATTCGAGAGCTACGATACGACGGTGCTGATGGGCCAGTAAGGCGCGCTTCGATGAGCATTGCAGCGCGCGCCCTGCTCGGCACCCTGGCTCTCGCCGCCGCCGCCGCCTGCGGCGCGGGCCCGGAGCCGGCCGCGACAGTGCTGCGCCCCGCGCGGGTTTGGACGGCGGGCGAGCCGCTGCACGCAGGCTGGGTGGTACTGGTACGCGGCGCGCACCTGGTATACGCCGGGCCACCGGCCTCGCTGCCGCCAGCCGCCGATGCACGCATCGTCGAGCTCCCCGGGGCAACGCTGCTGCCGGGCCTGATCGACGCGCATTCCCACCTGTTCCTGCACCCCTACAACGAGACAGCCTGGAACGACCAGGTACTGAAGGAGCCGGTGCCGTACCGCACGCTGCGCGCCGCGCAGCAGGCGCGTGCCACGCTGCTCGCCGGGTTCACCAGCCTGCGCGATCTGGGAACCGAAGGCGCGGAGTATGCCGACGTGTCGCTGAAGCGCGCGATCGAGGAGGGCATGATCCCGGGTCCGCGCCTGTTCGTCGCCACGCGCGCCATCGTGGCCACCGGCAGCTACGGCCCGGCGCCGCGGGGGTTGCGCCCGGACGCGTGCTGTACGCCGCAGGGGGCGCAGGAAGCGAGCGGCGTGGCCGAGGTGGTACGTGCGGTGCGCGAGCAGGCCGGCCGCGGGGCGGACTGGATCAAACTCTATGCGGACTACCGCTGGGGCCCGGACGGCAGCCAGCAGCCGACCTTCAGCGAGGAGGAGCTGCGCGCGGCGGTCGAGGCCGCGCACTCATCGGGGCGCCCGGTGGCGGTGCACGCCACTACCGCCGAGGGCATGCGCCGCGCGGTGCTCGCCGGGGCCGACACCATCGAGCACGGCTTCAACGGCACGCCGGAGGTCTTCCGGCTGATGGCCGCGCGCGGCGTCGCTTACCTGCCGACGCTCACCGCGGTAGAGGCGTACGCGGAGTACTTCGAGCACTACCTGGCCGGCAGCACGCCGCCGACCGCTGCCATGGAGCAGGCGAAGCGCGCCTTCAACCTGGCGATGCAGGCCCGCGTCACCATCGGCTGCGGCAGCGATGTCGGTGTGTTCGCGCACGGCACCAACTACCGGGAGCTCGAGTGGATGGTGCGCGACGGCATGACGCCGCTGCAGGCGCTTACCGCCGCCACGCTCACCGATGGGCAGATCCTGCGCCGCGCGGACCTCGGGCGCATCGGCGCCGGCATGCTCGCCGACCTCATTGCGGTGAGCGGCGATCCGACCCAGGACATCGCCGCCGTCGAGCACGTGCTGTTCGTCATGAAGGACGGCGTGGTCTACCGGCAACCCTGAGCTCGTGGGGGGGCCGCCGGACGGATGATGTTCAGCCGGTGGTCTGCAGGCCCTTGGCAATGCCACCGACGCTCGCCTGCAGCGCCTCGAAGAGGTCGCGGTCCTCGCGCCCCGAGGCACGCCAGCGCTGCAGCAGGTCCACCTGCATCAGGTTCATGGGGTCGAGGTACGGGTTGCGCAGACGGATCGAGCGCTGCAGCGTCGGATCGGATGCCAGCAGCTCGTGGCTGTCCTTCACGGCGAGCACCTGCTCGCACGCCAGCTGGTACTCGGCGCGCAGCTGCGCGGCAAAGCGCTGCAGCGGCTCGGGGGCGAGCGCGTCGTAATAGCCGGCAATGTCGAGGTCGGCGCGTGCCAGCATGGTCTCGACGTCGTCGATGAGATTGCGCAGGAAGAACCACCCACGGCTCTGCTCGCGCAGCGCCGCGAGGCCGTACTGCGCCGCCACCGCGGCGAGCCCGCTGCCGGCGCCGTACCAGCCGGGCAGCATGTAGCGCGACTGCGACCAGGCGAACACCCACGGCACCGGCAGCAGGCCGGCGATGCCCGCCTGCGCGGAGCGATGTACCGAGCGTGCGCCGATCTGCATGCGTTCGATCACGTCGATCGGCGTCACCGCCTGGAAGAACTCCCAGAACTGCGGCTCTGCGTGGACCAGCTGGCGGTAGGCGGTGCGGCTCGCGTCGGCCAGCAGCGCGACGAGCTCGAGCTGCGGCGGCGCATCGTCGGCGAGGGCGCCGCTGCGCAGTGCCTCGGTCGTGAGGCTCAGGGCGTTGAAGGCGCGCTCGAGCGTGCGCATGGCGATCGGGCGCAGTCCGTAGCCCTGCTTGACGGTCGCACCCTGTTCGCGGATGCGCAGCACCCCGTCCACCGCTCCCGCGGGCGCCGCGCGCACGATCGACTCGATGCGTCCGCCGCCGCGCGCCAGACTCCCGCCGCGGGCATGAAACAACACCGGCTGCTCACCGGCGGCGGCCAGCACGTGCGTCAGGTCGCGCTGTGCCTGGTGAATCATGATCCGCGAGGCGCAGGTGCCGCTCTCCTTGTTGCTGTCTGAATAGCCGATCAGCACGCACTGGCGACGGCCGTGCGCCTCGAGGTGGCGGCGGTACAGCGGCTCGGCGAGCAGCTCCCCGAGCGTCGTGCCACAGGCGGCGAGCGCCGCGCTGCTCTCGAACTGCGGCGCGATCGGCAGCGCCACCTGGCCGCTGTGCTTGTCGTAGGCGCCCGCCCAGCGCGCCAACAGCAGCGCCGCCAGCACGTCGTCCGCGCCGCTGGCGCCGCTCACGATGAAATAACCGATGGCTTGCGGCCCGTAGCGGTGCCGGCCCTGCATGATCGCCTCGAACACCGCGAGCGTGCGCCGTCCCAGGGCGTCGAGCTCGGCCACCGGGCCGCGATCCTTCTGCAGCGCTGCGACCAGCAGCTCGCGCCGCTCGCGGCTGCTGCGCGCGAGCCAGCCGCGATCGTCGCTACCGCGCGCGATCACCTGGTGCAGCACACCGGCGCTCTGGCGCACATCGAGCGTCGCCAGGTGAAAACCGAAAGTGTCGATACGCCGCAGCAGCCGCTCCACGTAGAACAGCCCGGCGTTCGCGCCCTTGTTGGCCCTGAGGCTGGTCGCGATCAGCGTGACATCGTCGCGGAACTGTCGCGCACTCTCGTAGCCGCTGGCGCGACCCTCGTACATGCCGCGCAGCCGCTCGCCGATCTGTGCGAGGAACACGCGGTAGGGCATGCGGTCGTGCCGCGCCGGGGTGATGGCGCGCGCGCCGGGCAGCAGCCGCATGTACTCCTCCAGGCGCCTGCCGAGCTCGGCCGAGGCGGCCACGCGGCTGGCGCTCTGCGACAGCCGCTGGGCGAGCTGCTGGCATTCGGTGAAGTAGCTGCCGACGATCACCTGGTGCTGGCGCGCCAGGGTCTCGCGGATCGTTTTCGCGTGCACGTCCGGGTTACCGTCCATGTCGCCGCCCGCCCACGAGCCGATGTGCAGCAGCGGCGGCACGCGCCGCGCGCTGGCCCGCGGCTCGCCGGCGTACAGCTTGTCGAGCGCCTGGGCGATCTCCTCGTAGAAGGCGGGGACCACGCGGTAGAGGATCTCGACGAGGTAGAACAGGATCTGCTCGCGCTCGTCCGCCACCGTGAGGCGCTCGCGCGGCAGCTCCTCGGTCTGCCACGCGGCGGTGAGCTCCATGCGCACGTTGTTCCACACGCTGCGCGACTCGTGCGGCGTCAGGCCCGGATCGAGCCGCTCCAGCAGCCGCTGGGCGATGCGCTGCTGCTGGCGCAACAGCGTGCGGCGGCTGGCTTCGATGCTGTGCGGTGCGAACACCGGCTCGATCGACAGGCTGCCGATCAGCTCGAGCACCTGCGTTTCGCTCAGGCCGCGCGCCTTGAGTGCGGCGATCGCATCCTCCACGCCGCCCGGCTGCGGGCGCTGGCTGTCCTTGAGAAAGTACTCGCGGCGGCGGCGGATGCGGTGCACGCTCTCGGCGAGGTTGACGACCTGGAACCAGGTGGCGAAGGCGCGCACCAGGTCGCGCGCCAGCGCCGGCGGTCGGCCGCGCACCCGGGCGGCGAGCGCGGCGCGCGCTGCACTTTCGCCGGCGCGGCCGCGGATGGCGGCGGTGCGGTCCTGCTCGACCAGCTCGAGCAGCTGCGCACCTCCCTGCTCGCGCAGGATTTCCCCCAGCAGCGCACCGAGCGCATGCACGTCATCGCGCAGCGGCTCGTGTCGGGGCGGAAAGTGGACGTCGTCGCGGTGCACTTCAGTCGTGCCAGGCGTTGGCCCTGGCCGCAAAGTCGGCGCGCTGCGGGCGCACCACGCAGAACACCTGGCCGGTGGGCGCCTGCATCACGCACCAGCTCTTGACCGTGCCGATGCGCCGCGCGCCGAGCTTCTCCAGCCGACGCACCTCGGCCTCGATATCGTCGCTCTCGATGTCCAGGTGCACCCGACTCGGGTGAGCGACCTGCTGCACTTCGATGTGCACGTCGTCCGCGGCGGTGTCGAGCGTGCGGTAGAGCGGATCGGCCGCCGCGGCGCTCGCCTGAAGTCCGAGCGCCGCACTCCAGAAGCGCGTGGCCCCGTCGAGGTCAGCGGTCTGACAATCGATGATGAATCCGGCGAGACGGCTGCGGTGCATGGCCTGACTCCTGCGCTGCGCGCTGAGCGCATTGTAACGGTGCGCGCACTTCAGCCGGCGAGCAGCACGGCTTCGGCACGCTCGAGCTCTTCGGGCTGGCCGTAGATGACTACGATGTCGCCGTCGCGCAGCACGGTGTCGGCGGCCGGATCGCGGCCGAGGATGCCCTGGCGGCGCACGCCGGTGAACGTCACGGCGACGCCGCGGCTGCGCAGCTCGCCGAGGCTGCGCCCCACGGCCCACGCCCCGGGCGGCACCACCACCGACTTGATCTCCTCGCGCGACTCGAGCGGCTCGTCGAGCGGGCGTTCGTCGCCGTGGCCGTGCCGCACGATGTTGCGTAGCACCGCGTAGCGACTGCTGCGGATGTCGCCGAGCGTGCGCAGCACGCGCGCCACCGGCACGTGCAGCAGCATCAGCACGTGCGACACCAGCATCAGGCTCGCCTCGAAGGTTTCCGGCACTACGTCAGTGGCGCCCGCGTCCTGCAGCTCCTTGAGCTGCGCATCGTCCTGGGTGCGCACCAGCACCGGCAGCTCCGCGCGCAGCCGCCGCACGCTGCGCAGAATGCCGAGCGAGGTGGCGGGATCGGAAAAGCTGATGACCAGGGTGCTGGCGGTCGCAACACCCGCCTTGGCGAGCATCTCCTCGTCCGCCGAATCGCCGTACATCACCGGGTCGCCCGCCAGGCGCGCCGCGCGGATGCGCGCCGGGTCGAGGTCGAGAGCGATGTACTCGAAACCCTGCCCCTCGAGCACCCGCGCCACGTTCTGGCCGACGCGCCCGAAGCCGCAGAGGATGACGTGCTCGCGCAGCGCAATCTCCGCGGTCGCCGACTGCTCGCGCTCGCTGGCGGTGGTGGGCGGCGCCTGCTCGTGCAGCAGCCAGCGCGCCACGCGCTTGTTGTTGCTGAGGATCAGCGGGCTCAGGACCATCGACAGCACGATGGCCACCACCAGCGGCTGGCCGCTCGCGGCGGGCACCAGCCCCGCCTGCAGCAGCAGGCTGCACAGCGCGATGCCGAACTCGCCGCCGATGGCGATGACGATGCCGGTGCGCAGCGCCTTGAAGCGCGAGTTGGTGAAGGGGCGCGTCACCACGCCCGCGATCGCCGCCTTGAGGATGACGAGCGTCGCGAGCATCAGCAGCACGACGCCGAGGCCGCTCGGTCGTCCCAGCAGGCGCACGTCGAGCAGCATGCCGACCGAGATGAAGAACAGCCCGACGAGGATGTCGCGGAATGGGCGGATGACCGACTCGATCTGGTGCCGGTATTCGGTTTCGGCGAGCATCATGCCGGCGAGGAACGCGCCGAGCGCGAACGACAGGCCGGCAAGGTGCGACACCCAGGCCGAGGCGAGCACCACCAGCAGCACCGCGAGCGTGAACAGCTCGCGCAGGCGGCTGTGGGCGATCTCGTGGAACAGCGGCCGCAGCAGCCAGCGGCCCGCGGCGAGCACCGCCACGATGGCGAGCACGCCGCCGACCAGCGTCAGTGCGCTTTCCCCGAGTCGGAAGCGGTCGGCACCGGCGGCGAGCAGGCCGCCGAGCGCCAGGAACGGCACGAAGGCCAGGTCCTGGAACAGCAGTATCGCGAAGGCGAGCCGGCCGTGCGTGCGGTTGAGCTCCGCGCGCTCGGTGAGCTGCTGCAGCAGGATGGCGGTCGAGCTCATCGCGACGGCGCCGCCGAGCACGATGGCGGTGAGCCACGGCAACCCGAACAGCAGCCGGCCGAGGGCTGCGAACGCCGTGCTCGTCGCCAGCACCTGCAGCGCACCCAGGCCGAAGACCTCGCGCCGCATCGCCAGCATGCGCGGCAGCGAGAATTCCAGCCCGAGGGTGAACAGCAGGAAGGCCACGCCCAGCTCGGCCAGCAGCTGCGTGGTGCCCGAATCGGGCACCACGGCCAGCGCGTGCGGTCCGAGCAGCAGACCGCTGAGCAGGTAGGCGAGGCTCGTGGGCAGCGACAGGCGCCGCACCACGGTCACGAGGAACACCGCTGTGGCGAGCAGTATCAGCACCTGGGAAAGCGGGCCGAGCATGGCGCCAACTTAGACCGCGGCCGTGCGCGGGCGCAACGGCGCGTCCGCCCGATGCGGTCCGGCCGCGGTGGACGGAAGTCGGTGGGCGACCCGCCGCAGAGCGGGTCGTCCGCTGTCAGATGCCGGACTGCCAGGTGCTGGGCATGCCCGCCTTACCGATCGCGTCTTCGATCGCCAGACAGGCGTCGCGCGCCTCCGGCTGTGCGCGCAGGCTGCGGGCGATCGAGTTCAGGAACCGGCACATGAGTGCCAGGTTCGGGTGAGTCGTGTGCAGTTGCTCTTCGACGCGATCTATCGCTTCGATCAGGTCCTCCTGATCGCAGCTTGGAAAGGTCATGCTCGTGACGGCATGTTGTACGGAAACCAGCGCCTGATGTATTGCGGCCTGTTGCGTCCCATCCATGGGCACAAATTTGAACCCGTTTCAGGAAAGTGCGCAAGCCCTGGGGACTGGTGCCGCCTGCGGCGGCGCAACCTCGCAAAAAACAGCCCCGCCCCCTCGCGGGGCGGGGCCTGTCATCGGACCGCGAGGATTACTTCGCGGGCGCGTTCGAGGTATCGGTCGAAGGAGCCGTCTTGGTCGACGTCGCCTTCTTGTGTTTCTTGTGGTGCGGCTTGGCCGTGGCCGTGCTCGACTGGTCGGTGGATGTCGTGGTCGGCGCGTCAGCCGCGAACACCGGGCCGGCGATCAGGGCCAGAGCAACGACGGGAATGAGCTTCTTGAACATCGATGTGGTCTCCAAAAAGTGAAAAGGACGGGCTGCGTCCACAGCCAAGGCAGGCCCTCAGCTGACGAAGCGGCCGTATTATGACTGGATTCCCCGCCGCCAAGGGCCGTATGACCGCAACGTAATGTTCGCGCCAGGCTCGTAGTAACCTACTGATATATCGGCTATTATTGTCATCCCCCCGCGAAGCTCACCAGCGTGCGCACCGGCACGTCCAGTGCCTTGAGTCGTGCCGAGCCCCCGAGGTCCGGCAGGTCGATGATGAAGCACGCCGCGAGGATCTGCGCGCCGAGCGAGCGCAGCAGCTGCACGGCCGCGCACGCGGTGCCACCGGTCGCGATCAGGTCATCGACCAGGATGATGCGTTCCCCCGCGGTGAGCGCATCGCGGTGCATCTCCATCTCGTCGAGGCCGTACTCGAGGGAATAGGCGACCCGCACGGTGGTGTGCGGCAGTTTGCCCTTCTTGCGGATCGGCACGAAGCCGGCCGACAGCTGATGTGCGAGCGCACCGCCGAGGATGAAGCCGCGCGCCTCGATGCCGGCGACGCGCTCGATGCGCTCGGCGCGCCACGGCAGGACCAGCCGCTCCACTACCTCGTGAAAGACGCGCGCGTTACCGAGCAGCGGGGTGATGTCGCGGAACATCACGCCGGGCCGCGGGTAGTCGGGGATGGTGCGGATGGCGTCGCGAATCTCGCGCAGCGTGTCGGAGCTCATGGGGTCATTCTCCCGGCGCGCCGCCATACCAGCGTACGGTTGTTGGCGGGCATGGCGTGATCGGCGCTGAACTTCAGTCCCTGCGCGTGCGCCAGCGCATCGAGCGCCTCGAAATCGCGCACTCCGCTCCGCGGGTCGCGCTCGCGCAGGTAAGCGTCGAAGGCGGCGTTGCTGTCGCTCGTGTGCCGGCCGCGGAAGCGAAACGGCCCATACACGCACAGCACGCCGGGCGCGGCGAGCAGCGCGCCGACGCCGTCGAAGAACTGCTGCACCGCTTGCCACGCGATGATGTGCAGCGTGTTGGCGCTGAACACCGCATCGGCCGCCGCCATGCGCCACGGACGCACGCGCACGTCGAGCGCGAGCGGTGCGCGCAGATTGGGCAGCTGTGCAGCGCGGATGCGTTCGGCCAGCGGTGCGAGATTCTCCGGCAATTCGCTCGGCTGCCAGGTGAGCCGCGGCAGGTGCGCGGCGAAATACACCGCATGCTGCCCGCTGCCGCTGCCGATCTCGAGCAGCTGCTCGCAGCCGGCGAGCTCCTCGCGCAGCACCGCGAGCAGCGGCTCCTTGTTGCGTTCGCAGGCCTCCGACGACACGGTCAGCATGCGCGGAAGTCTGCGACAATGCGCCCATGCAAGCCATAGATGCCCTGCTGACGCGCCGCTCCGCCCGGGCGCTGACCGAGCCGGCGCCCGATGCCGGAGCGCTCGAGCTGATGTTCGCCAGCGCCGTGCGCGCCCCGGATCATGGACGGCTGCGCCCCTGGCGCTTCGTGATCATGCGCGGCGCGGCGCGCGAGCGCTTCGGCGAGCTGCTGGCCGCGCACCTGCGTCGCGCACATCCGCACACCGATGAGGAGACGCTGCGCCGCGAGCGCCTCAAGGCGCTGCGCGCGCCGCTCATCGTGGCGGTCGCCGCGCGCTGCAACCCGGCGGTCAAAATACCGCTCATCGAACAGGTGCTGTCCGCGGCAGCGGCGGCGCACGCCATGATGCTCGCCGCGCTGGCGCTCGGCTTCGGTGCCATGTGGAAGACCGGCGGCCCGGCCTATGACGCTGCGGTGAAGACCTCGCTCGGACTGGCCGCGGACGATGCCATCGTCGGCTTCCTGTACCTCGGCACCGAAGCCGGCACGCAGCCGGCGGCGGCGCCCAGCGAGTGGCGCGACCTGGTGCACGAGCTGCCGGCAGAGAGTCTGCCGTATGATGCGCGACCACCTTGAGTTCACGAGGTTCCGGCCCTATGAGACTGGCGTCGTGGGCAGCTGCGCTTGTCGCCGTTGGCACCTGCGCCGCACAGCCCGTCGAGGAGAAACAGGTGTCCGCAAGTTCCACTCCCGCGGCGCGCGCCGCGGCTGCCAGCACGCTGCCGGCAGCACTCCCCGCGCAAGCCAATCGTCCGGCAATCGGCGATTTCGGTGTGGACCTTGCCGCCGGCGATGCGCACGTCAAGCCGGGCGACGACTTCTTCGCCTATGCCAATGGCGGCTGGTACGCCGCCTTTACCATCCCGGCCGATCACGCCAGCTTCGGCCCCTTCGACAGGCTCGATGAGCTCTCCAAGGAGCGGGTGCGCGGCATCATCGAGCAGGCAGCCGCCGCGCACGCGGCGCCCGCAACTCCCGAGCAGCAGATCGGCGACTACTACGCCGCCTACATGGATGAGGCGGCGCTCGAGGAGCGCGGGCTCGCGCCGGCGCAGGCGGATCTGCAGCGCATCGCGGCGGCGAAGACGCCCGAGGCAGTGGCGCGGCTGTTCGGTGAGCCGGGTTTCGCTTCGCTGTTCGACGTGCAACTGCCGCCGGATTTCAGGAACCCCGATCGCTACAGCGTATTCGTCAGCCAATCCTCGCTCGGGCTGCCCGACCGCGACTACTACCTGAAGGACGACCCGCAGCTCAAGGCGCTGCGCGCCAGCTACGTCGCCTACATCGCGGAGATGCTGACGCTCGGCGGCGTGGCCGATCCGTCCGCCAGGGCGCGCGACATCATGGCCCTGGAGACCGCCGCGGCGAAGGTGCAGTGGCCGATCGAGCGGCGACGCGACGTGGCTGCCATCTACAACCCGCGCAGCAGGGCGCAGTTGCTCGCCTTCGCGCCCGGCTTCCCGTGGCCGGCGTTTCTCGAGGTGCAGCAGCTCGGCACGCGCGAGCAGCTGGTGCTCGGCGAGCTCAGCGCCATCCACGATCTGGCCGCACTGTTCGCGCACACGCGCATCGAGACGCTGCAGGCGTTCCTCACCTTCCATTACCTGAGCAGCCACGCCCCCTACCTGCCCAAGCGCTTCGACGCGGCGCGCTTCGCCTTCTACGGCCAGACGATGCGCGGCCAGCCGCAGCAGCGCGAACGCTGGAAACGCGCGGTGGATGCGGTCGACGACGCGCTCGGCGAGGCGGTCGGGCGCTTGTACGTCGCGCAGTACTTCCCGGCCGAATCCAAGGCGAAGATGCAGCGCCTGGTCAGCGACCTGGAGAGCGCCCTCAGCGAGCGCCTCGATGCACTCGAGTGGATGACTCCCGAGACCCGCACGCGCGCCCACGAGAAGCTCGCGGCCTTCACGCCCAAGATCGGCTACCCCGACAAGTGGAAGGACTATGCCGCGCTGATGGTGCGACGCGACGACCTGCTCGGCAACGTGCGCCGCGCCGCCGAATGGCAGTGGAACTACCAGATCGCGCGGCTCGACCAGCCGGTCGACCGCGCCGAATGGCAGATGACGCCGCAGGAGATCAACGCCTACTACAATCCCTCCAACAACGAGATCGTGTTCCCGGCCGCGATCCTGCAGCCGCCGTTCTTCGATCCCAACGCCGACGCCGCGGTCAACTACGGCGCCATCGGCGCGGTGATCGGACACGAGATGGGCCACGGTTTCGACGACCAGGGACGCAAGTTCGGACCCGACGGGGCACTGCAGGACTGGTGGAGCGCGCAGGACGCGCAGGCGTTCACGGCGCGCACCGCGCGCCTCATCCGCCAGTTCTCCGACTTCGAGGCGCTGCCGGGGCTTAAGGTCAACGGGGCCAACACCATCGGCGAGAACATCGGCGACCTGGGCGGCCTCAATATGGCGTACGAGGCCTACCACCTCTCGCTCAGGGGCCAGCCCGCGCCGGTGATCGACGGACTGAGCGGTGATCAGCGCTTCTTCCTCGCCTACGCGCAGGTGTGGCGCGAGAAGTACCGCGAGGGCGCGCTGCGCGAGCTGGTGATGTCGGACGTGCACAGCCCCTCGCAGTTCCGCGTCAACGGGCCGCTGCCGAACATCGACGCCTGGTACAGCGCTTTCAACGTGCAGCCGGGCGACAAGCTCTACATCAAGCCCCACGAGCGGGTAAGGATCTGGTAGCGGCGGGCGCCGGCCCCGCAGGGGTGCAGGCGCTCGTAAGCGGGTGCGCTTACGGCTTGACCACCGCGAGTATGACGATCGTCAGCAGCAGCAGCCCCGGCACCTCGTTGAACCAGCGGTACCAGCGCTGCGAGTGCCGCGCGGGCCCCGAGCGCAGCGCGCGCATCTGCCGCAGGCAGGCACCGTGGTAGCCGAGCAGCAACGCCACCAGCAGCAGCTTGGCGCGCATCCAGCCGAACGCCAGGTAAGCGGGCGCGGCCACGATCATGGCGATACCGAACGACACCGCCAGCAGCGCGCCGAGGCTCATGAGGAAGAACAGTCGCCGCTCCATGACGATGAAGCGCGCCACCCCGGGCGCATCGGTGGCGGCGACGTGGTACACGAACAGCCGCGGCAGATAGAACAGCCCGGCGAACCAGGTGACCACGAACACCACGTGCAAAGCCTTGAGCCACAGCATCGGCGTTGATTGTAGCCAAGCGCGCGCATCACTGCGGGCGGCTCTGGTAGCATTCACCGCCCCCAATCACTCACTCACGGCACTGACATGTCCGACACCCCGGCTCCCGCGACGCCCTTTCCCAGCAACATCGACATTGCGCAGCGTGCGCGCATGCTGCCGATCGTGCCCCTGGCGCGCGAGCGGCTGGGAATACCCGAGGAGAGCCTCGAGTCCTACGGACGTTACAAGGCCAAGGTGTCTCTCGACTACGTGGCCCAGCTCGCCGACCGGCCCGACGGCAAGCTGATCCTGGTCACCGCCATCTCGCCGACCCCGGCCGGCGAGGGCAAGACCACCACCACGGTGGGGCTCGGGGACGCCCTCAACCTGCTCGGCAAGCGCGCCATGCTGTGCCTGCGCGAGCCGGCGCTCGGACCGGTGTTCGGCGTGAAGGGTGGCGCGGCCGGCGGCGGCTACTCGCAGGTGGTACCCATGGAGGACATCAACCTGCACTTCACCGGCGACTTCGCTGCCATCGCGCTCGCCAACAACCTGCTCGCCGGCCTCATCGACAACCACGTCTACCAGGGCAACCAGCTCGGCTTCGACGTGCGCCGCATCACCTGGCGGCGCGTGGTCGACGTCAACGACCGGGCGCTGCGCAACATCGTCATCGGTCTGGGCGGCACCGCCAACGGCGTGCCGCGCGAGGACGGCTTCGACATCGTGGTCGCCTCCGAGGTGATGGCGATCCTGTGCCTGGCGAGCGACCTGGCGGATCTCAAGGAGCGCCTCGGCCGCATCGTGGTCGGCTACCGCGCGGACGCGCAGCCGATCCTGGCGCGCGACCTCAAGGCGCACGGCGCCATGACGGCGCTGCTCAAGGGCGCGCTCGCGCCCAACCTGGTGCAGACGCTCGCCAACAATCCGGCCTTCATCCACGGCGGACCGTTCGCCAACATCGCGCACGGCTGCAACTCGGTGATCGCGACGCGCACCGCGCTCAAGCTCGCCGATTACGTGGTGACCGAGGCCGGGTTCGGCGCCGACCTGGGGGCAGAGAAGTTCGTCGACATCAAGTGCCGCAAGGCCGGCCTCACGCCGCGCGCCGCGGTGATCGTCGCGACCGTGCGGGCGCTGAAGTATCACGGCGGCGTGGAGCTCGCCGACCTCAAGAGCGAGAACCTCGCCGCGCTCGACAAGGGGTCGGTCAATCTCGAGCGCCACGTCGACAACGTGCGCAATCGCTACGGGCTGCCGTGCGTGGTAGCCATCAACCGCCGCGCCGAGGACAGCGAGCGGGAGATCGCCCAGCTGATCGAGCGCTTCGCCGCGCAGGGCGTCAAGGTGATCGGTGCCACGCATTTCGCCCAGGGCGGGCCCGGTGCCCTGGAGCTGGCGCGCGAGGTGGTGCGCCTGTGCGAGCAGCCGAATCACTTCCACTACGTCTATGCGGAGGAGGCGACGCTGTGGGACAAGATGAAAACGATCGCCACCGAGATCTACCGCGCCAGCGACATCACCGCCGACTCCAAGGTGCGCGCGCAGATCCGCCAGCTGCAGGAAAACGGCTACGGCCGTTACCCGGTATGCGTGGCGAAGACCCAGTATTCCTTCTCGACGGATCCGAAGCTGCGCGGCGCGCCGACGAACCATGTCGTCAACATCCGCGAGGTGCGGCTCGCCGCCGGTGCGGAGTTCGTGATCATGATCTGCGGCGACGTCATGACCATGCCGGGTCTGCCGAAAGTGCCGGCGGCGAACAGCATCGACGTGGATGCGCACGGCCGCATCACCGGACTGTTCTAGGGATCGAAAGCGCCTAAGTATTCCCGCACGGATCGCGCGCCATGCCGTTCGTCGAAGCAGACCCCTGGCGGCTGCAGTACTTCACTGCGGTGGCGTGCCCGCCGGACGTGCGCATCCCGACCGAGGACCCGGACGCCTACCAGTGGTACCCGGCATACCGCTGGGTCTACAACAAGCTCGCCGTGGCGGAGTCGCAGGGGATCACCTGCGGCCCGCACGGCGTGCCGCCGCCCGCTTTCCCGGTCTTCAGCAAGCCCATCATGAATCTGCGCGGCATGGCCGTCGGCACGCGCATCCTGACCGATGCGCAGGACTACGATCGGCACGGCACTTCCGGGCATATGTGGATGACGCTGCTCGAGGGCGAGCACATCAGCACCGATGCCGCGGTTCGCCAGGGGCAGGTGCACTGGTGGCGCCATACTCTTGGTACGACCGCGCCGCGTGGCACCTTCAAGCACTGGACCATCGAGGCGCGCGCCCGCCCGGAGCTCGAGGCCTATCTCGGAGGGTGGATCGGCCGACATCTCGCCGGCTACTCCGGCATGCTCAACCTCGAGACGATCGGCTCGCGGATCATCGATGCACACCTGCGCTTCGCCGATCAGTGGCCCGACCTGAATGGACGCGGCTGGCTGGATGCCGTGGTCGGGCTGTACGCGCGCGGCGTGTGGGAGTTCGCCGACCGTGAGCGCCGCGACGGTTACAGTGTCGTGCTCTTCGGGCCGCACCAGCGCGAGTACCGCTACCCGCCCGCGGCGCTGGTGGCGCAGGTGCGCCGGATGCCCGCCGTGACCAGCGTGCAGATCACGTTCCACGAAGACCGTCCGGCCGCCATGCACGCCATGCCCCCGGGGGGCTTCCGGCTCGCCATCGTGAACTGTCTGGAGCTCGCGGCCGGTCGCGCGGCGCGCGCGCTGCTGGCGGAATTCTTCGGCGTGTGAGCGCGGCGCTCCGGGCGGCAGCGCTTACTGCGGCGGCTGCTCGCCGGCGAACTTCACCGCCGTGGCTCCCACCACGTTGCCGATCGTAGCCCGCTCGCTCACGTAGAGCTTCACCGGGCGCTCGAAGCGCAGCGTTCCCGTGACGACCGAGCCGGGTCCGATGACCACGCGCGGCACAACATTTTCGGAACCGAGGCCAAGCCAGCCGAAGAACCAGCCGAACCAGCTGGTGTCCTCCTGTATGTAGATGCCGCCCTCGACACGCGCGTTGGGGCCGAGCTCGATCCCGCCGGTCACCGTCTCGATGCCGCCCGCAACGTGCGCGGCGCCAACCCTGATCTGACCGTTGACGTTGTGCAGCGAACCGGACACGTCCGCGCCGTCGGCCAGCGTCAGCTGGCCGTTCACCGTGTGCACCACTCCGCTGACCCGTGCCGCTTCGTGCAGCTGGATCGAGCCGTTGACGGTCGTGAGCTTGGCGGCGCTCGCGTGCGACCCGAGCGAGATGCCGCCATTGACGGTACCAGCCGCGCCGGCCACCGCGTTCTCGCCGATGTGGATCGCGCCGTTCACGGTGGACAGCTTGCCGGCGTGCTCCCCGGCGGCTATGTCGATGGAGCCATTCACCATGGACGTCTCGGGCGCCGCCTGCGCCACGCTTCCCCCCCAGCTCGCGGCGAGCATCGTGACAGCGACGATCGTGGTGTGCGGATGAATCATGCGGGTGCGCCTTTCATCGTCATCGAGGTGTCTCGAAACACTACTGTTTGAATGCGGCCGATGCCGCAGCTTCCGGGTGCCTGGCGGTGGTCAAGGTCGCCGATTCCGGGGAGAATCCACCGATGCAAGGGAAAAGGAAAGCCCCCGCCGCGCCGCGCCGGGTGCTGGTCATCGACGTCGGCGGCGCGCACGTCAAGTTCCGCGTCGGTGCGCACGGCCCGATCCAGAAGTTCACCTCCGGGCCGACGCTGCGGCCGGAAGGGATGATCCGCCGCATCGTCAGGCTCACCCGCGCCACGCCCTACGACCGCGTGTCGATCGGCTATCCGGGGCTGGTGTTCCGCGACCGGATCGCCGCCGAGCCGCACAATCTCGGCAAGGGCTGGACGGGGTTCGACTTCGCGCGCGCGCTCGGCAAGCCGGTGCGCATCATCAATGACGCCGCCATGCAGGCGATCGGCAGCTACAGCGGCGGCCGCATGTTGTTTCTCGGGCTCGGTACCGGGTTGGGTGCGACGCTGATCATCGACGGGGTGGTCGAGCCCACCGAGGTCGGCCACATGCCTTTCCGGCGCGGACGCAGCTTCGAGGACTGGGTGGGGGAGCGCGGCAGAGAGCGCCTCGGCAACCGCGCGTGGCGCAAGGCGGTGGACGAGGTGGTCGCGGCTCTGCAGGCGGCATTCGAGACGGACTACATCGTGCTCGGCGGCGGCAACGCCCGCCGCCTGAAGAAGCTGCCGCCGCGGGTGCGGCTCGGGGACAACCGCAACGCCTTCATCGGCGGGCTGCGGCTGTGGCAGCGCGGCGCGGCGGCGCTGCCCGCCGCCGCCGCAGGCGCGCGCCGCCGGCGTCGGCGATGACGGCAGCGCCGGGAGGCCCGGGGCTACCCCCGACCTGGTGCAGCAGCGACAAGGAGATCGTCGGCTGCGCGCTCGGCTCATCGCGGCTGTGGTTCACCATCGGCGGCGGCGTCATCAACGAGGTCTACTACCCGCGCATCGACATTCCGCAGATCCGCGACCTCGGCTTCATCATCGCCGACGGTGCCGGCTTCTGGGTCGAGGTGAAGCGCATGTGGCGCCACGTCATGGAGCTCGCGGCCCCCGGCGTCCCGGCGGCCCGCATCGTGCACCGCCACGAGCGCTTCGAGCTCACGCTGCGCGTTGCGCCCTGCGAGCACCGCGACGTGCTGTTGATCGAGGTGAGCCTGCGCGGCGATGCGACGCTCAAACCCTACGCGCTGCTCGCGCCGCACCTCGGGGCCACTGGCAACAACAACCAGGCCGCGGTGTGCGCTTACCGCGGGCGGCGCGTGCTGTGGGCCACGCAGGGTCCCTTCGCCCTCGCGCTGGCGGCTGCCGACCCGCAGCAGCGCGACGCCTGGGGCCGCGCGAGCGCCGGGTTCGTCGGCAGCAGCGACGGCTGGCAGGACTTCGCGCGCAACGGGGCGCTCAGCTGGCAATACGACAGCGCCGGGCCGGGCAACGTGGCGCTGATCGGTGAGTTGCCGCGCCAGGCGGTGCTGGCGCTCGGCTTCGGCATCAGCACGGAATCTGCCGCGACGCTCGCCTACACCGCGCTGTCGGAGCCGTTCGCGGCGATGTGGGAGCGGCAGCTGCTGTCGTGGACGCGCTGGCACGGCGGCCGCGCCGTCGAAGAAGAGCTGGTCGCAGGGCTGCCGCGCGAGTGCGCCGCCCAGGTGCGCATCTCGACGATGGTGCTGCGTGCGCACCAGGACAAGACCTATCCGGGTGCGATGGTGGCCTCGCTGAGCGTGCCGTGGGGCAACACGCGCGAGGAGCGCGCCGGCTATCACCTGGTCTGGCCGCGCGACCTGGTCGAGAGCGCCGGCGCGCTGCTGGCACTCGGCGCCGGGCGCGAGGCGCGCAATACGCTGCGCTACCTGCTCGCCACCCAGCACGAGGACGGGCACTGGTACCAGAACCAATGGCTCGGCGGCAAGGGCTACTGGCGCGGTCAGCAGCTCGACGAGACCGCCTTCCCGGTGCTGCTCGCCGTGGCGCTCGATGAGCGCCAGGCGCTGGCGGGCACCGAGGTGAGCGACATGATCCAGCGCGCGCTGTCGTTCCTGGTGCGACAGGGTCCGGTGAGCGAGCAGGACCGCTGGGAGGAGGACGCCGGGCTGAACACCTTCACGCTCGCCGTATGCATCGCCGCGCTCGTGGCCGGCGCACCCTATCTGCCCGCCGACGGCCGCGACCTGGCACTGGTGTTCGCCGATTACTGGAACGCGCGCCTCGAGGACTGGACCGCGGTACGCGACACCCCGCTGGCGCGGGCACAGCAGGTGCCGGGCTACTACGTGCGCGTGGCGCCCGCGCAGGCGCTCGCGGCGGACGGCGGCTTCTCCGAGGTGGTCGTGCCGATTCGCAACCAGCAGGAGGATCCGCGCCTGCCGGCCAGCGCCCAGGTGAGCATGGACTTCCTGCAGTTGGTGCGCTTCGGCCTGCGCAGCGCGCAGGATCCGCTCATCACCGCGAGCGTGAAGGTGGCCGATGCACTGCTGAAGGTCGACACGCCCTCGGGCCCGTGCTGGTACCGCTACAACGGCGACGGTTACGGCGAGCACGACGACGGCAGCGCTTTCGACGGCACCGGCCGCGGCCGGCCCTGGCCGCTGCTTAGCGGCGAGCGGGGTCACTACGAGCTGTGCTGCGGTCACGATCCGCTGCCGTTGCTCATCGCCATGACGCGCATGGCTTCCTCGGGCGGGATGTTGCCCGAGCAGATCTGGGATGCCGCTCCCATCCCGGCGCGCGGCCTCGAGCCGGGCCGGCCGACCGGTGCGGCCATGCCGCTGGTGTGGGCGCACGCCGAATACCTGAAGCTGGTCGCTTCGCGTGCGCTGCGCCGGCCATTCGATCGACCGGAATCGGTGTGGCAGCGCTATCGCGGCGAGCGTCCGCCGCTCACGCACGTGCTGTGGTGCGAACAGGCGCAGGTCACGCACTTGCCGGAAGGCTGCACGCTCACGATCGCCCTGCGCGATGCCGGCATCATCCGCTGGGGGCTCGACGGCTGGCAGGACGTGCGCGAGCAATCGACCAGCGCCAACTCGCTCGGGCTGCACCTGCTGGCCATCGACGCGCCGCGCCTGCGCGCCGGGCGCACGATCGATTTCACCTTCCGCAAGGGAGCACAGTGGGTGGGCCGGGATTTTCACCTGCAGGTCGTGGCACGCGCGCGGCCGTCGGGCCGGACTTAAGCACATGCCGTTCACGCTCGCGCATCCCGCGGCCATCCTGCCGCTGCGCGGCATCAGGTACCTGCGCACCGCGCCGCTCGTCATCGGCGCGCTGATCCCCGACCTGCCGTATTACGTGCCGGGAAGGCTCATGCACCTGCATCCGGACACCCACAGCATCGCGGGCGCCTTCAGCACCGACCTGGTGCTGGGTTACCTGATGCTGGTCGCCGTGCTCGTGCTGCGACGGCCGCTCACCGCGCTGCTGACGCCGCGCGCGCGCGGGCTGTGCCTGGGCGCGCTGCGGCCATTCGCACGCTGGCAGGAATGGGCCGCGGCACCGCTGGCGATCCTGCTCGGCGTGTGGAGCCACCTGCTGTGGGACTCGTTCACGCACGAGCATGGCTGGATGGTGCGCCGGGTCGCGCTGCTGAGCGCGCCAGTGACCATAGGTCCCTACACCGGCACGCTGTGCCATGTTTTGCAGTACCTGAGCTCCGCGTTTGGCCTGGCCGTGCTCGCGCTGTGGTACCGGCACCTGCCGGCGCCGCTGACGCCGTCCGCCAGCTGCGACGGCGCGCGTTCCGCGGCCCTGCCGGTGCTGTTGCTGGTCGCAGCCGCGGCGCTCCTCATCGGCAGCGTCCTGGCCACCGAGACGTTCGCCCGCAGCGGCCAGATCTACCGGACGCTGGACGTCTTCCTGACACACGGGCTCGCCTGGTTCGCGCTGCTGTACCTGGTCGCCGGCACGATCCTGACGCTCGAGCAGACACACGAGCGCAGCAGCGCCTGAGGGTGCCTTCGGGGCGGGCGCCGTCAGCGCGGCGGCGTGCCGAACTCCATCGCCCAGTACACCCCCGCGTCGCGGTGGGAATTCACCGCGAAGGCCACGCCCATCTCGCGGTACAGCGGGTCCATCAGGTTCGCGCAGTGATCGGGGCTGGCCAGCCAGCCGGCCACCACCTCCTCGGGCGTCATGATGCCGCTCGCCAGGTTCTCACCCACCTCGCGCCAGCGGTAGCCGCCGCGCGTGATGCGCGCGGCGGGGGAGCTGCCGTCGTGGCCGGTGTGGTCCATGTATCCGAAGGCGGCCATGTCCTGCGCATACAGCTGCGCCACATGCGACAGCCGCGCATTGAGCGTGAGCGGTGCGACGGCGGCGAACGGCGTCGGTCCGCAGCGGCGTGCACGCGCGCGCGCCTGGTTGGTGAGCTCCAGCACCCGTCGGCCGACCTCGCCCTGATCGTGGGGCGCCGGCGGCCTGAAGGGCTCGGCGAGCGCGAGCCACACGTCCGCCCCCCTGCGCCAGCTGCCGAACTCGCGGAACGCCGGATTGCTGATCTGCGCGCAGAACTGCCGCGCCACGATCGCGCTCACGTCTCCGCTCGGGGGCACGTGCGAGATGCTGACGGAGAACGAGCTCACCGCGTGATAGCCGGCAAACTGCTCGGCGGTGTGCAGCTCGGTGCCCTGCGACAGGCGGTGCGCGACCTCATCGAGCAGCGCGCTCTCGCGCAACGGCGCGACGCCGCCGGGGCGGTTGCCGCACCCGCCGTCGCGCACCGCGTTGAGCGCATCCATGACGTCAGCGGCGCAGGCGAGCGGCGCCAGCAGCAGCAGCCGCGCGCACAGCACAAGCGGGAACTGGCATCTGCCGCGCAGCTCGGTCATTGTTCCTCCATGACAACGGCAGCCTCCGATGTCGAGCAATTTACAACCACCGGCTGGCCGTGGCGAACCGGCAATGCGTTTCGTCTGCTCGACGGCGGCGCCGAGTTCTTCCCCGTCATGCTGGCGGCCATCGCTGGCGCACGCCGCCTGGTGCTGCTGGAGATGTACCTGGTGCGCTCGGGCGGCATCGTCACGCAGTTCACCGCGGCGCTCACCGCGGCCGCGCAGCGCGGGGCGCGCGTCTGCGTGGTGTTCGATGGGTTCGGCGCACTGCACCTGGCGCGCGCGGACCGGCGCCGCCTGCTCGACGGCGGCGTGGAGCTGCGCTTCTTCAATCCGCTGCGTGTCGCGAACCGGCTCGGCAACCTGCTGCGCGATCACCGCAAGCTGCTGGTGTGCGATGCGCACGTCGCGTTCGTCGGCGGCGCGGGCCTCACCGATGACTTCGCCCCCGGCGGCCGCCGCGGTCCGTGGCGCGAGGTGATGGTGCAGATCGAGGGCCGCATCGTCGAGGACTGGCAACGCGCCTTCGCGCGTACCTGGCGCCGCTGCGGCGGGGAGCTGTCGCTGCCGACCGCCTCGGCGGCACAATCCTGCGGCAGCGCGGCCGGACGCCTGTCGCTGTCGGAGGCGCGGCAGCGCTCGGTGCTGGCCAACGGCGTGGTGCGCCGCATCGAGGCTGCCGTCAGCCGTGCCTGGATCATGAGCGCGTACTTCGTCCCTTCACGGCGCTTTCGCAAGGCGCTGCGGCGCGCGGCGCGCCGCGGCGTTGACGTGCGGCTGCTGACGCCGGGGGCGCGCACCGATCACCCGTGGGTGCGTCACGCGGCGCGGCGCTTCTACGGCAGAATGCTGCGCAACGCGGTGCAGATCTACGAATACCAGCCACAGATGCTGCACGCCAAAGTCATCCTGTGCGATGACTGGGTGTCGGTGGGGTCGAGCAATCTCGACCGCTGGGGCTTCAAGTGGAATCTGGAGGCGAACCAGGAAGTGGCTGACACGGGTTTCGCGGATGAGGTGGCGGCGCTGTTCGAGCGCGACTTCCTCGTCTCGCGCGCCATCAGTCGCCGCTACTGGCGCGAGCGCGCCTGGCTCGACCGGCTGCGTGAGCAGATCGCCGGCGCCTTCGACCGGCAGCTCGACCGCTGGCGCCGGCCCTGAGCACTCACGGCGGCAGCGGCGCTGCGGGCTGCGCGCGGCTCGAGTACAGCTCCGTGGTGCGCACGAACGCCAGCAGGAACGGCGCCATGAAGCGCATCTGCGTGCGGTACGCCTCGAGCGCCAGCCGCTTGCGGTCCTCTTCGGCGGGAGTGAGCGCAAAGGGCAGCGGCTCGAGCCCGCGGGCGAGCGGCGCGGCGGTGAGCGGCACGCCGGCGAGCAGTCCCCGCGGGCTGGGCCAGCCCTCGCCGCCGTGCACGATCCAGTAGCGCAGCTGCGGCGCGCTGTCGAAACCCACGCCCTGCGCAATCGCCAGCAGCCCCGCGGCGCGGTGGTCCGGATGCGTGTCGAGCGGACTCGGGGCGAGAATCAGCGAGGGCCGCACCCGCTCGAGCACGGCGCGGAAGTCCTGCTCCATACTCTCACCGGTGTAGGGATGGCCGGGGAACAGGGCATCGGGATAGGGAACCGCGGCCACCGCGGTCGCCGCGGACACGTAAGGCACCGTGCGGTGATCGGTCAGCAGCCCCTGCAGTCCGCCGTTCGGATAGCCGAGAAACAGCTGCCCGGCGGCAGGCACGCCGAGCAGGCTGGTCGCGGCACGCGCCTCCGACATGCGCTGGGCACCAAGTGCGCGTGCCTTGGCCGGATCGCCGAACGGGCTTCCGGCCAGCAGCAGGCTGGTGCGAGCGGCGTCGCCGCTGGTGATCCACACGACGCTCACGCGGCCGCCCGCGGCGATCACCCGCTGCATCACCCCGGCGCAACACAGCGTCTCGTCATCCGGGTGCGGCGATACCACGAGCAGCGAGGTGCGCGCATCGAGGGCCGGCAGCACCGCGGCGTCGAGCGCCGGCGGCGCCGCACTCGCGCCCACGGGCACGAACGCGAGCAGCGCGACGCGCAGCAGCTTCCAGCGCATGGCGCTAGTGTCGCACGCGGCCCGCTTTTCGCTACAGTGCGTTCAAACGGAGGGAAGGAAAGTGCGCACACCGCTGCTTGCTTATCACGATCCGCAGTTCATCGACTCCGACGAAGGACGGCCAATCCGCATCGTGTCGGAATACCTGGCGCCGCTGCGCGCCTTCGACGTCGCGGGCGTCAGCGCCACGGTCGTGTTCTTCGGCTCGGCACGGCTGCGCGCCGGCGGCCACCTCGGGCGTTATCTCGATGAGGCCACCGAGCTGGCGCGCCTGGTGACCGAGTGGAGCTGCAGCCTCGGCGCGCGGCTGCTGGTGTGCTCGGGCGGCGGGCCCGGCATCATGGAAGCGGCCAACCGCGGTGCCGCGCTCGCCGGCGGGCGCAGCGTCGGGCTCAACATCAGCCTGCCGCAGGAGCAGCGCCCCAACCCCTATGTCACGCCCGAGCTGTGCTTCGAGTTCCACTACTTCTTCATGCGCAAGCTGTGGTTCGCGCACCTGGCGCACGCGCTGATCGCTTTTCCGGGGGGCTTCGGCACGCTCGACGAGCTGTTCGAGATCCTCACCCTCGCGCAGACGCGAAAGCTCGACCGGTCTATCCCGGTGCTGCTGTACGGCTCGGCGTACTGGCGCGAGGTGATCAACTTCGAGGCACTGGTGCGCCACGGCACGATAGCCGCCGAGGATCTGCAGCTGTTCGAGTTCGTGGACGAGCCGCACGCCGCATTCGAGCGCCTGCGCGCGCGCATCAGCGTGCCGCCGGCGCCACAGCCGGCATTCGCCAAGTCGCGTTGCAACCCCAACGCCTGAGGCGCCACGGCGCGCCGCCCGGGCGCGGCCTCACAGCACGTGCAGCGCCGGATCGATCTCGCGTGCCCAGGCGGTGAGTCCCCCCTCGAGGTTCGCCGGCGAGGGCACGCCGGCGCGCAGCGCCAGCTGGCACGCGTGCAGGCTGCGTCCGCCGCTGCGGCAGATAAACACCGGCGCCGGATGGTGCGCGATCTCCTCGAGGCGCTGCGGCAGCTCGCCGAGCGGGATGTGGACCGATCCCGGCAGATGTCCGGCGGTGAACTCGGAGATCTCGCGCACATCGACCAGCAGCGGGGCCGCGCCGTGCGCCTCGCGCAGCAGCTGCTGCAGCGCGCCCGCCGACAGGCGGCGCAGCCCGGGCACGGCGGCCGGCGGCGGCGGATCGCGCGGCTCGGTGATGGTCGGCGCGTCGCCGCATACGGCGCAATCGGGGCGGCGGGCGAGGCGAAACTCCTCGAAGCGCATCTCGAGCGCATCGTAGGTGAGCAGCCGGCCGATCAGCAGCTCGCCCACCCCGGTGATGAGCTTGATTGCCTCGGTCGCCTGCAGCGTGCCGAGCACACCGGGCAGCACGCCGAGCACGCCCGCCTCGGCGCAGTTGGCCACCAGCCCTTCCGCGGAGTGCGGGAACACGCAGCGATAACACGGGCCCTTGCCGGGCACGTAGGTGAGCAGCTGCCCTTCGAAGCGGTGGATGGCCGCCGACACCAGCGGTTTGCCAAGAATCACGCAGGCGTCGTTGATCAGGTAGCGCGCCGCCAGGCGGTCGGTGCCGTCGAGCACCAGGTCGTACTGCGCGAACAGCTCGCGCACGTTGGCCGCCCTGAGCTCGAGTGCGTGCGCCACGACGCGCACGTCCGGGTTCAGCCGCGCCAGGCGCTCGCCGCCGGCCTCGGCTTTGGAGCGCGACAGCGCGTCGGTGTCGAACAGCACCTGGCGCTGCAGGTTCGACAGCTCGACCCGGTCGTAATCGAGCAGCCCGAGCGTGCCGCAACCGGCGGCCGCCAGATACAGCGCCGCGGGCGAGCCCAGCCCTCCGGCGCCCACCACCAGCACGCGCGCCGCCTTGAGCCGCTCCTGTCCGGACTCACCGATCTCGGCCAGGGACAGGTGACGCTGGTAACGCTCGCGCTCGCGGCTCGACAGGCTCATGGCTGCAACCTCGCGGAAAGCGCGCAGACGACGTGCACCGTGTCGCCCGCGTGCACCGGCGCGGACAGCTCGCGCGCTTCGCCGCTGTTGACGAACAGCCGCATGTGCGGGCGGATACGATCCTGTTCGTCGATCATGCGGAAGCGGATCCCGGGGCAGCGCCGCTCGAGGTCCGCCACCACTTCGGCGAGCGTGCGGCCGCGCGCCGTGAGCACCGCGGCGCCGGCGGTGTAGGAGCGCAGCGGGCTGGCGATGCGCACCTGGCAGGTCATCCCCTGCGGACGCATGACTCACGGCGCGCGATGTGGCGCCAGCGGCCCGCGCCGGTGGTGCCGAAGTATACGGACATGCCGTGAGCATCCGCGCGCCGCCGCGGCGATGTCAACGCGAGCCCTTCGAGCCCTTCGCGCCCTTACGCCCGGCGTCGTATGCTTCGCGGCCGGGCCGCTTCGGGCCGCACGAGGGAGGGTACGTGAGCCAAACCCTGCGCTGGATGCCCGCCGCGCTCGGCGTGGCGCTGCTGCTGCCTGCCGGCCCGGCGCGGTCGGCGCCCCCGGTGGCGCAACCGGTGCCGGTGCGCCAGACGGCCGATGCGCGCTTTGCGGTGCTCGAGCACCAGTACGTCACCTACCTGCTGTGGCAGTTCCCGGTGGTGGCGACCTACCTTGGCGGCAGCGCTTTCGACCCCACCCTCGCCGCGGTGGACGGTACGCTGCGCGACTACTCGCCCGATGCGCTGCAGAGGGAGGACGCCCGCCTCGGTGAGTTCCGCGCGCGCTTCGCCGCGCTCGCTCCCGCCCGCCTGTCGGCGCGGCGGCGCATCGACCGCTCGGTGGCGCTCGCCGAGAGCGCCTTCCTGCTGCGCGAGCACCAGGTGCGCCGCTACCAGCAACGCTCGCTCGATTCGTACGTCGATGAGCCCTTCCGCGGTGTCGACTGGCAGATCCAGGGTATGACGGCGACCGGGCCGTCGGCCTACGGTACCGACGCCGAGTGGCAGGCGGTGATCGCCCGCGTCGCTGCGGTGCCGGCGTATCTGGCCACCGCCGAGCGCCAGCTCAGCGCCGGCATTGCCGCACACAACACGCCCGACTGGCGTGTGCTCGCGGAGTTCGGGCTCGACAGCACCGCCGCCGATGCAAACTACTTCAGCAGGACGCTGCCGCAGCTCGCCGCCGCCGACATCGGCGCGGCGCATCGCGAGGCGCTGCTGCGCGAGCTGCAGGTCGCGGGCGACGCCGCCGCGGGCGCGTATCGCCATCTGCGCGACTTCGTGGCGAGGAGCTTCTTCGAGGACAGCGGCGCCGACGGCACCACGCCCGTTCCCCGCAGCCCCTACCGCGCCGATCGCTTCGCTTTCGGCGCGAGCGAGTACGACTGGGCGCTGCACAACAACCTGCGCCTCAACGACAGCGCCGCGGCACTGTTCACCGCCTCGTGGCCGGTGGTGGAGCGCAGCAGCGCGCA
>DATHQM010000094.1:0-47850 GCA_035482695.1 Steroidobacteraceae bacterium
CACCAGCACGCTGCGCCGGCGCGAGGCCGAAGCCCAGGCGGTGCTCGGCGGCATCGTCGAGGGTGTGTACGCGGTCGACAAGAACCGCATCATCCGCTATCTGAACCCGCAGGCGGCACGTCTGCTCGCGGTGACAGCGGATGCGGCGGTCGGGCGCTTCTGCGGCGACGTGCTGCAGCCGCGCCTCGAGGACGGACGGCGGCCGTGCGAGCAGCGCTGCCCGATCGTGCTGGCGCGCAGCGAGGGCAGCGCCAAGGCGATCGAGCACCTCACCGCAGTCTCCGGCGAGCTGCGCACCGCGGTGATCACCAGTGCCGCGCAGGTGGACGGGCTGCAGGTGCAGGTGATCCGCGACGAGACCGAGCTCGAGGCGGTGCGGCGCGCCCGCGATTCGGTGCTCGCCAACATCTCGCACGAGTTTCGCACCCCGCTCGCGGCGCAGCTTGCCTCCATCGAGCTGCTGCTCGCCGGGCTGGATGAGCTGCCGCGCGACAAGCAGCGCGAGCTGGTCACCTCACTCGAGCGCGGCACGCTGCGCCTCACGCAGCTGATCGACAACCTGCTGGAGAGCGTACGCATCGAGTCGGGGCAGCTCGCCATCCGCCACCAGAGCGTGGCGCTCGCAGAAGTCGTCACCGATGCCCGCGCGCTGGTGGGCGCGCTGCTGACGCAGCGCGCGCAGACGCTCGAGGTCGAGCTGCCGGAGGAGCTGCCGACGGTGAGCGGCGATAAGACGCGCCTGACGCAGGTGTTCGTCAACCTGCTGGCGAATGCCAACAAGTTCGCCCCGGCCGGCAGCGTGGTGCGCATCGGCGCCGCGGCGAGCGGCAGCGAGGTGCGCAGCTGGGTCGAGGACGAGGGCGCGGGACCTGCCGGCGCGGACGGCAGCGAGCTGTTCGGACGCTTCCGCCGCGGCGGCGGCGAGCCGGAGGCCGCCGGACTCGGGCTCGGCCTGTGGCTGGTGAAGTCGATCATCGAGCGTCATGGCGGACGCGTCGCCTTCGAGCGCACCGCGGCCGCACGCACCCGCTTCACGCTCACGCTGCCGGCGGAGACCACTGCATGAAGGTGCTGATCGCCGACGATGATGCGGACCTGCGTGAGCTGATCGCGTTCACCCTCGCCCAGGCAGGTTACCTGGTGATCAAGGCGGCCGACGGGCCATCCGCCGTGCAGCGCTTTGCGGAGGAATCCGCGGACCTGGTGGTGCTCGACGTCAACATGCCGGGACTTTCGGGGTTCCAGGTGTGCGAGTCGATCCGCGCACGCTCGCGCGTGCCGGTGATGATGCTCACGGTGCGCGGCGAGGAGGAGGATCTGGTGCGCGCGCTCGACCTGGGCGCCGACGACTATCTCACCAAGCCCTTCAGTCCGCGCACGCTGCTGGCGCGCATCAAGGCGCTGATGCGCCGCGCCGGCATGGAGAGCAGCGCACCGCTCGCCGCGGGCCGCATCAGCCTCGATCTCGAGGAGCACACGGTGCGCATCGGCGCCGCCGACCCGGTGCGCCTCACCAAGCTCGAGTTGCGGCTGCTGCAGATGCTGCTCGCCCACGCCGGGCGCGCGGTGAGCTCCGACCGGCTGCTGGTGCAGGTGTGGGGACACCGCAGCGGCGGCGACCGCCAGCTGCTCAAGCAGCTCGTGCACCGGCTGCGGCAGAAGATCGAGTCCGATCCGGCGGCGCCGGCGCTGCTGCGAACAGCAGCGTCGGGTTACAAGCTGGTGGTGGAATAAGCGCTCGTCGCGCCTCCCCTGGCAGCCGGGGTCGTACCTGACGTAGCACCACCGGAAGTTCGGCCGGCTCAGCGTCCGGTGATCTGGTCGAACACGCCGCCGTCGCTGAAGTGCGTGCGTTGCGCACCCGCCCAGCCGCCGAAGTCGGCGATCGTCGCCAGCTTCAGCTGCGGAAAGCGCGCGGCGTAGCGCGCCGCGACCTGCGGGTCGCGCGGGCGATAGAAGTGCTGCGCGATGATCTCCTGTCCCTCCTGGCTGTAGAGGTACCCGAGATAGGCGCGCGCCACCTCGCGCGTGCCGTGCTGCAGCGCCACCTTGTCGACCACCGCCACCGGCGGCTCGGCGAGAATGCTCACCGAGGGCACCACGATCTCGAACCTCCCGCCGCCGAGCTCGCGGATGGCGAGCAGCGCCTCGCTCTCCCAGGCCACCAGCACGTCACCGAGCTCATTGTGCACGAACGTGGTGGTGGCGCCGCGCGCCCCGGCATCGAGCACCGGCACGTTGTGGTAGAGGCGGCGCAGAAAATCGCGCGCGCTGGCATCGTCCGCGCCGGGCTGCGCGCGCGCCCACGCCCAGGCGGCCAGGTAGTTCCAGCGCGCACCCCCCGAGGTGCGCGGATTGGGCGTGATGACCGCAACGCCCGGACGCGCGAGGTCGCCCCAGTCGTGGATGCCCTTGGGATTGCCGTGACGCACCAGGAACACGACCGTCGAGGTATAGGGAGAGCTGTCGTCGGGCAGCAGGCTCTGCCAGTTGAGTGGCAGCAGCTTGCCCTGCGTGGCGACGGCGTCGATGTCGGCAGCGAGCGCGAGCGTCACCACGTCCGCGGCGAGGCCTTCGATGACCGAGCGCGCCTGGGTGGCGGAGCCACCGTGCGACTGATCGATGCGCACCTGCTGCCCGGTCTTCGCCTGCCAGTAGCGCGCGAACGCCGCATTGAAGTCCACGTACAGCTCGCGGGTCGCATCGTAGGAGACGTTGCGCAGCGTGATGTGGCCGGCGGCGCTGTCCTGCCCGGCGGGACTGCACGATGACAGCGCGACGAGCGCTGCTGCCGCAACTGCCAGGGCCGCGGCGCCGCGCGCCACCCGAACAAGCGTTGTCATGCCCGGCATGCTAGCGGCGCGTGGCGGTGCTGGCCGCCGCGCCCGCGAGGCGCAGCGCCGCGAGCAGCGGCGGCTCGAGCGCCGCGGCACAGTCGGCCACGGTGCGCGGGCCGCCGAGCTCGGTGAACTGCGTCATCTGAAGTCCCGCGTAGCCGCACGGGTTGATGCGCCGGAACGGCTCGAGATCGAGTGCCACGTTCACCGCCAGTCCGTGGTAGCTGCCGGCGCGGCGCACGCGCACGCCGACACTGGCGAGCTTGCGGCCGGCGACGTAGACCCCCGGGGCACCGCGCCGGCAGGCGGCGGCGATCCCCGACTGCGCGGCGAGCTCGATCACGGCACGCTCGAGGGCCGCGACGAAGTCGCGGATCGACAATCGCAGGCGCTGCAGATCGACGAGCGGATAGACCACCAGCTGTCCCGGACCGTGATAGGTCACCTGGCCGCCGCGGTCGATCTGCACCACCGGGATGTCACCCGGGGCCAGCAGGTGCGCGCGGCTCGCATTCATCCCGAGGGTGAACACCGGCGGATGCTCGAGGAACCAGATCTCGTCGGCGGTCGCAGCGTCGCGTTCGGCGGTAAAGCGCTGCATCGCGCGCCAGGTGGGCTCGTAATCGACCCGCCCGAGCCAGCGGACCACCGCGGGCGGTACCTCGCCGGCCGTGACGAGCGACACGCAGGCGGCGCGCGCGGCCGGCGCGCCAGCGGGCGAGGCGCTCACGCCAGCCTCGAGTTGTCGAGGCCGGCGTTGTTGCGGTTCAGCGCCTGCTCGGCGCGGTAGCTCGAGCGCACCAGCGGCCCCGCGACGCACTCGAGGAAACCGAGCGCCAGGGCCTCGGCGCGATAGCGGTCGAACTCCTGCGGCGTGACGAAGCGCTCGACGGGGAGGTGATTCACGGTGGGACGCAGGTACTGTCCGAGCGTCACCAGCTCCACGCCCGCCTCACGCAGGTCGCGCAGCGTGGCGAGGATCTCGGCGTCCGTCTCCCCGAGTCCGAGCATCAGGCTGCTCTTGGTGAGCAGCTGCGGGCGGTGCTGCCTGGCGTGCGCCAGCACCGCGAGCGTCTGCTCGTAGCCGGCGCGCGGGTCGCGCACCGGGTGCGTCAGGCGGCGCACCGTCTCGATGTTCTGGGCGAACACCTCGATGCCGGAGTCGACCACGGTGGTGACGCTCGCGGGCTCGCCCTGAAAGTCGGGCGTGAGGGCCTCGACCGCGGTATGCGGGTTGCGCCGCTTGATAGCGGTTACGCAGGCCGCGTAGTGCGCCGCTCCGCCGTCGGGCAGGTCGTCGCGGTCCACCGAGGTCAGCACCACGTAGGTGAGCTTCATGAGCTCGACCGTGCGCGCAGCGTGCTCCGGCTCCGCGGGATCGAGCCAGCCGTGCGGGTTGCCGGTGTCCACCGCGCAGAAGCGGCAGGCGCGCGTGCATACCGCGCCCATGAGCATGAGGGTGGCGGTCCCCGCGTTCCAACATTCGCCGATGTTGGGACACTTCGCCTCCTCGCACACGGTGGCGAGCCGGTGCTCGCGCACCAGCGCGCGCACCGCCCGGAATCCCTCCCCGGTCGGGGCCCGCGCCTTGAGCCACGGGGGTAAGCGCGTCGCCGGCGCGGCTGCGCCGCGCGCCTTGATGCCGTCGCGCACCGCGGTAAAGCCTTGAGGCGTAAGGTATTTCTCACCGCTGCGCGCGCGTGCGGCCTCGGTGACGACCGGGATGCCCTTCAGCTGCGACATGCCTAGGATTGTACCGTAGCGAGCTGCGCCCGCAGCTGCTCCAGGCGCTCGGGCGTACCCACATCGCACCAGGCGCCGCGCCACAGCTGGCCGCGCAGCCGGCCGGCTTTGATGGCGCGCTCAAGCAGCGGCAGCAGCGGGAAGCGCCCGGGCGAGCAGCCGCCGAAGAACTCGGGCCGGTACACGCCGACCCCCGAATAAGTGAAGCGCCCGTCTGCGGCCTCGACCACCTCATCGCCGCGCAGCGCGAAGTCGCCCCGCGGGTGATGCGGCGGATTGGGAATCAGCACCAGCTGCGCGAGCGCTGCGGGCGCGAGCCTCAGGCGAGCGAAATCGATGTCGGTCCAGATGTCGGCGTTCACGACCAGGAAGGCGTCCGGCCCGAGCAGCGGCAGGGCATGGAAAATGCCGCCGCCGGTCTCGAGCGGCACCGGCCCCTCCTCGCTCCAGGCGATGCGCACGCCGAACTCGCGCCCGTCGCCGAGCGCGGCCTGCAACTGCGCGCCGAGCCACGAGAGGTTGATGACCACTTCGCGCACTCCCGCGCGTGCCAGCGCGGCCAGGTGCCAGGCGATGAGCGTGCGCCCGCCGACCTCCACCAGCGCCTTGGGCAGCGCATCGGTGATCGGCCGCATGCGCTCGCCGCGGCCGGCGGCCAGCAGCATCGCCTTCATGCCGGGCCCCCGGCGCTGCCGGTCAGGGCGGCGGCGACGCGCGCGTTGGCGGGCGGCAGCGCTGCCGCCACGCGCTCCTCGAGGAAGTGGCCGAGCGCGGCGAGCGGCGCGTGCTGCGCGCACACCTCGCGCACATAAGCGAGCGTGCGCGGCAGATCGGGTAAGTAGCCCGGCTTGCCATCGCGATACCACAGGCGGCAGAAGATGCCGAGCACCTTGATGTGCCGCTGCACGCCGACCAGGTCGAACCAGCGCAGGAATTCAGCCTCGCTCGCGCCGGCCTCGCCGCCTGAGCTAAGCAGCCGCGCGCGGAACGCGGCCACCCAGCCGACGACGCGCGCGCGCGGCCAGTCGATGTAGCAGTCCTTCAGCAGCGACACCAGGTCGTAGCCGACCGGGCCGCGCAGCGCATCCTGGAAATCGATGATGCCCGGATTGCGCTCGGCGACCACCATGAGATTGCGCGAATGGTAGTCACGGTGCACGAACACCAGCGGCTGCGCCAGCGCCGCGCCGATCAGGAACTCGAACGCCGCCGCCAGCAGCTGCGACTCGTCCGCCGACAGCGTGAGCGCGAGGTGCCGGCCGAGAAACCACTCGGGCATGAGCGCCATCTCGCGCAGCAGCGCGCTGCGGTCATACGGGGCGAGCTGCGCGCACGCCGTGCGGCCGCGCAGCTGGATGCGGGCGAGCGCATCGAGCGCATCGCCATAGAGCCGCTCGCTGTCCTCGCCGGCGAGCAGGCGCTCGAGGTACAGCGTGCGGCCGAGGTCCTCGAGCAGCAGCAGTCCGCGCATCGGATCCGCCTCGTGCACGTGCGGCACGTGGGCGCCGCACTCCTCGAGCAGCTGCGACACCTTGAGGTAGGGCCGCACGTCCTCCCTGCCGGGCGGTGCATCCATCACCACGTAGGTGCCGCGCGCCACGAACACGCGGAAGTAGCGCCGGAAACTGGCATCGCTCGAGGCCGGCTCGATGCGCGCCACCTCAAGGCGCAGCTCGCGCGACAGCCACCGCTCTATCAGCGCGAGTCGCGCGTCGGTCTCAAGCATGCGGGAGTTATGGGTTTTTCGGCCTGCGTCGCTGCGGCGCGCCATTATAATGCCGGCCTTAATGCTGCGTTGGAGCCCATTTCGGACCGCGATCGTTGCGCTCGGCAGCATGATCCCGGTCGCCTGGGGGGAGGAACCGCTCTGCCCGTCACAGAGCGCAGCGGCGGCGGCGCCGGGCAGCACCGGTGTGGCAGCACTGCTGGCGCCCGCCACCCCCGGCAGCAGCGCAGCGGGCGTAAAGCCCGCGCCGGACAGCAAGATCGAGGTGACCGCGGATGCGGTGGACGCCGACGTCGCGCAAGACGCCGGCAAGGCGACGCTCAAGGGCAACGTCGAGGTGCGCCAGGGCGAGCGGGTCATCCATGCCAACGAGGCGCAGCTCGATCGGCGCAACGGCTCGGTGGCAACCGACAGCCACGTCGACTACAGCGATCCACTGGTGCAGGTGAGCGGCACGAGCGGCAGTTATTCGGCCAGCAGCGGCGCGGAGTTCACCTCGGCGCAGTTCTCGCTGCGCCAGCGGCCGGCGCGCGGCGCGGCGCAGCAGATGCAGCTCACCCCGCAGGGAGTGCTGCGCCTCAAGGGCGTGATCTTCACCACCTGCCCGCTGCGCGACGAGTCATGGCACATCAAGGCCGAGAGCATCGTGCTCGATACGCGTGCCAAGATCGGCACGGCGCGCGATGCCCAGATCGACTTCATGGGCGTGCCGCTCATGTACCTGCCGTGGGTGTCGTTTCCGCTGTCGACCGAGCGCAAGAGCGGCTTTCTGTTCCCGACCATCGGCAACATGTCCTACGGCGGCCTGGAGCTGTCGCTGCCCTACTACTGGAACATCGCCCCCAACCTTGATTTCACCTTCGAGCCGACCGAGTACAGCCACGCCGGTCCCGACCTCGGCGGCGACCTGCGCTTCCTCACCGCGGGTCAGCACGGCGAGCTCGACTGGAACTACCTGCCCTACGACAAGTCCTTCGACGGCAGCCGCGATCGCGTGCGTTTCCTCGACGTAGCCGACCTGCCGGACTTCTGGCGCCTGACCCTGCACGCCGAGGAAGTGAGCGATCCGTTCTACTTCGAAGACTTCTCGCAGGGTCCGGAAGGCACCAGCACCGCGTTCCTGGAGCGCAGCGCCACCTTCTCCTATCGCGACGAGCACTGGCGCGTCGACGGCGAGGCGCAGCAGTACCAGACCATCGATTACACCCTGTCGCTCGATGAGCGCCCGTACGCGCGCGTGCCGCGCATCGCCGCCAGCAGCGACTTCACCCTCGGCGGAATCTTCCACTACGGTTTCGATTCCGAGCTGGTCGACTTCCAGCGCCCCGGCGGCACACTCGAAGTGAGCGGCTGGCGCGCGGACGTGGCGCCCGGGGTGTACCTCGATCTGAGCGGTCCGGGATATTTCGTGCGCCCGGCGTTCGCCTGGCGCGCGACGCAGTACGAGCTCGACTACACGCTGCCCGGTGAGCCGCGCTCGCCGTCGCGCACCGTACCGATCGCCAGTTTCGACAGCGGACTTCAGTTCGAGCGCGCCAGCGGCTCGCACGACCAGCGCCGCCTCACCCTCGAGCCGCGCCTGTTGTACCTGAAGGTGCCCTACCGCGACCAGCAGGACCTGCCGGTGTTCGACAGCGCGCTTCCGGACCTGCTGAACCCGGTGGAGCTGTTCCGCACCAACCGCTTCGTCGGCGCCGACCGCCAGAGCGATGCCGACCAGCTGACGGTCGGAGTCACGAGCCGGCTGCTCGATGCGCAGAACGGGCGGCAGTTCATTGCCGCGACCTTCGGCCAGACCTACTCGTTCGAGCCCCCGCGGGTGCTGCTGCCCGGGGAGGTGCCGGGCACCGAGAAGCGCTCGAACCTGGTCGCGCAGCTGGCGCTCACGGCGTTCGAGGACTGGAGCGCCGGCGTCGGTGTGCTGTGGGACCCACAGACCCAGGGGAGCGAAGAGACACAGCTCAACCTGCAGTACAAGCCCGCCGGCAACTCGGTCGTGAACCTCGCCTACCGCTACGAACGTTACACCTTCGACCAGGTCGAGGCCTCGGGCGCCTGGCCGATCGGGCGCAACTGGAACGTGTTCGCCCGGGGAATCTATTCGCTGAGCGACCACGAGTACAACCTGGAGCAGGCGGTCCAGCCGGGCACCCCGCAGAACGGCGTCCCGGTATCGGTGCCGCTGGTCGGATTCCTGGAGCGTTTCGCCGGCTTCGAGTATCGTGCGTGCTGCTGGCGGGCGCGCCTCGGAGTGCGCCGCTACGTCAGCAATCACAATGGAACCCAGGACACCGGCGTCTGGCTGCAGCTGGAACTCGGAGGCCTGGCGAGTGTCGGATCGGCAACGGATGCATCCCTGGGGCAGGAGATCCGGGGTTACGTGCCGCCCGAGGGAATGACAAACAGGAATCCCGGCCCGCTCAAGGGCGTCTGGTAGAGGCGGCATACATGCGACGGTCAGTGACTTTGGCGTGGCTCGGGCTCATACCGGCGGCGGCCCTGCAAGCGCCGGGCGCGTGGGCGCAGACCCGCGAGCTCGCCACGCGCGGCGAGCTGCTCGATCGTGTGGTCGCGATCGTGAACGAGGGCGTGGTGCTCGACAGCGATCTGGAGACGCAGGTCGAGGTGGTGAGCGAGCGGCTGCGCGAGCAGAAGCTCGAGCTGCCACCGCAGAACGTGCTGCGCCAGCAGGTGCTCGAGCGCCTGGTGGTACAGGAGATCGAGCTGCAGCGCGCCACGCACGCCGGCGTCAAGGTGACCGACGAGATGCTGAACGGCGCGCTGCAGGATGTCGCCAAGCGCAACAACATGACCTTGTCGCAGCTGCCTACCGCGCTCGCCCAGCAGGGCGTCGACTACCCGAGCTACCGCGACGATATCCGCAAGGAGATCACCATCACGCTGCTGCGCCAGCGCGACGTGCTGCAACACATCAGCGTCACGCCGCGCGAGATCGACCAGTTCCTCGAGAAGCAGGCGCGCACGCCCTCCGAGCGCAGCGAATACAACGTCTCGCACATCCTCATCGCCGTCGGCCAGGAAGCCAGCCCGGCGCAGCTGGATGCCGCCGCGAAGCGCGCCCAGGAGGTCCATGATCGCGCCAAGGGTGGCGAGGATTTCGCCAAGCTCGCTCTCGCCTATTCCAACAGCCAGACCGCGCTCGAAGGTGGCGCACTCGGCTGGCGCAAGGGCAGCGAGCTGCCCACCTTCCTCGCCGACACGATCGCGAAGCTCAAGCCCGGTGAGGTGAGCGAGCCGCTGCGCACGCCGACCGGCTATCACATCATCCGCCTCAACGAGGTGCGCGGCGGCACCGTTGACAACGCCATGGAAGACCAGATCCACCTGCGCCACATTCTGATGAAACCCACCGAGCTGGTGGACGATGCCACCGTGCGCGGCAAGCTCGAGGCGCTGCGCCAGCGGATTCTCAAGGGCGAGGACTTCGCCGGCATCGCCCAGGTGTCCTCCGAGGATCCGGGCTCGGCGGCCGAGGGTGGCGATCTCGGCTGGGCCGGCCCCGGCGTGTTCGCCCCGGAGTTCGAGAAGGCCATCGGCGAACTGAAGGATGGCGAGATCAGCGAGCCCTTCAAGACGCAGTTCGGCTGGCACATCGTCCAGATGCTCGGCCACCGCCGCTTCGATAACAGCGACGAGCTCAAGCGCCGCCAGGCGATGGAAGCGATCCGCGCCAGCAAGTCGGACGAAGAGACCGAGCTATGGTTGCGGCGCATGCGGGACGAAGCGTACGTCGAATACAAATCCTAGGCCGATTCCCCGCATCGCTCTGACCTCAGGTGAGCCCGCGGGCGTCGGCCCCGAGCTGTGCCTGGCGCTCGCCCTGCGCGAGCTGCCCTGCGAGCTGGTGTGCCTCGGCGACCGCGGCCTGCTCGCCGAGCGTGCCCGCGCGCTGCAACTGGCGGTCACGCTCACGAGCTACCCGGGCGCTGCGGCCGCGCGCAGCGCGGCGCACGTACCAGGTACGCTCGCCGTGGCGCACGCGCCGCTCGCCACGCCGAGCGTCGCCGGCCACCCCGATCCGGCCAATGCGCGCTACGTGCTGGCACTGATCGATCGCGCGGTCGACGGTGCGCTCAGCGGGGAGTTCGACGCCATCGTCACCGCGCCGGTCCACAAGGGCGTCATCAACGCTGCCGGCGTCAGCTTCAGCGGACACACCGAGTACCTCGCCCGGCGCACGCGCAGCGAGCACCCGGTGATGCTGCTTACCAACGGCGAGCTGCGCGTGGCGCTGGCCACCACGCACTTGCCGCTCAAGGCGGTGAGCGCGGCGCTCACCGTGGAGCTCCTGTACCAGGTGGGCACGGTGCTCGCCCGCGAGCTCGCCGGGCGCTTCGGTATTCCTGCGCCGCGTCTGGCGGTGTGCGGGCTGAATCCGCACGCCGGCGAAGGCGGGCACCTCGGCGACGAGGAGTCGCGCGTCATCGCGCCCGCGATCGAGCGGCTGCGCGCCGCGGGCATCCATGCGAGCGGCCCGCTGCCCGCCGACACGGTGTTCGTGCCGCAGGTGCTGGCGCGCTACGACGCAGTGCTCGCCATGTACCATGACCAGGGCCTGCCGGTCGTCAAGTACGCAGGCTTCGAGCGCGCGGTCAACGTGACGCTCGGGCTGCCCGTGGTGCGCACCTCGCCCGATCACGGCACGGCACTCGAGCTGGCGGGCAGCGGCCGCGCCGACCTGGGCAGCCTCGCCGCGGCGGTTGAGCTCGCGAGCCGCCTCGCCGCTCCCGGGCGCTGATGCGCCCGGCCGCGGCGCCGCGCACGCCGCCGCGCCGCCGGCGCTTCGGGCAGCATTTCCTGCACGATCCGGCGGTGATCGAGCGCATCGTGCGCGCGCTCGACGTGCGCCCCGGGGAACACCTGGTCGAGATCGGCCCGGGGCGCGGCGCACTCACCGGGCGGCTGCTCGAGTGCGCCGGCTGCACGCTCGATGCCATCGAGATCGATCGCGACCTCGCCGCGCTGCTGGGTGCGCGCTTCGCCGGCGCCGCGCACGCGCGGCTGCACGCGGGGGATGCGCTGCGCTTCGACTACCGCCAGCTGGCCGCCGCGCGCGGCGGTAAGCTGCGCATCGTCGGCAACCTGCCCTACAACATCTCCACCGCGCTGCTGTTTCACCTGCTGGACGCCACGGCCGTGATCGCCGACCTGACCGTGATGCTGCAGCGGGAGGTGGCGGCGCGGCTCGCCGCCGCTGCCGGAGACGCCGACTACGGGCGGCTGAGCGTCATGCTCGCACCGCAGTTCGCGGTCGAGCGGCTGTTCGACGTGGGTCCGGGCGCCTTTCAGCCGCCGCCGCGGGTGTGGTCCGCGCTGCTGCGGCTTACCGTGCGGCCCACCCCACTGTTCCCCATCAGCCCGCACTACGCCGCCGTGGTGGCGGCGGCCTTCACGCAGCGCCGCAAGACGCTGCGTAATGCCTTAAGTCAACTTCTGCGCCGTGAGGAGATCAGCGCCTGCGGCGTCGACCCCGGGGCGCGGCCCGAGACGCTGCCGCCCGCGGCGTTCAACGCCCTCGCCGAAGCTCTCGACCGCGCCGCCGCCGCCGGCTAGTCTTCGCGCACGAGGGTTGGTGCAGGAGGGACGCACATGGCGCCTTATCAGCGGCTGCTGCTGGTCGTCGACCTGACCGAAGACAGCGTGACGATCGGGCGTCGGGCGCAGACGCTCGCCGCCGCCATCGGCGCGGAGGTCGAGCTGCTGCACGTGGTGGAGTTCGTGCCGGTGGAGCCGATGGGCGAGACGCTGATGCCCTCGGTGCAGATCGAGGAGGAGCTGCTCGAGCGCGCGCGGCAGCGACTGCAGGCACTCGCGGTGCAGCTCGGTCTGCCGGGTGCCGCCTGCCGCGTGGAAAGCGGCAACGTCAAATCCGAGATCGTGCGCGTGGCGCGCGAGCGGCGCAGCGATCTCATCGTGCTCGGCAGCCGCGAGCGCCACGGACTGTCGATACTGGTGAACCTCACCGAGGACACGGTGCTGCACGCGGCACCCTGCGACGTGCTGGCGATGCGCACCGGCCGTGGCTGAGGCATTTCGTTAGAATGAACACGTCATGAGCTCCGCCGCGCACAAGATCCGCGTCGACGTCGAGACCAGCTACCTCGACGAGCAGTCCGACCCGCGCGAGCGCCGCTTCGTGTTCGCCTATACCATCACGATCCGCAACGAGGGCCAGGTGCCGGCGCGGCTGCTGACACGCCACTGGGTCATCACCGACGCCAACGGCAAGGTGGAGGAAGTGCGCGGCGACGGCGTCGTCGGCGAGCAGCCCTACCTCAAGCCGGGCCAGGGCTTTCGCTACTCGAGCGGCGCGGTGATCGAGACGCCGGTGGGCTCCATGCAGGGCAGCTACCAGATGCTCGCCGACGATGGCGCGCACTTCGACGCCGCGATCGAGCCCTTCCGCCTCGCCATGCCCGGCATTCTGCAGTGACCCGCTATGCCGTCGGCGACGTGCAGGGGTGTGACCAGGAGCTGCGCGCGCTGTTGGCGCGGCTGAAGTTCTCCGCCGATCGCGACCGTCTGTGGCTGGTCGGCGACCTGGTCAATCGTGGTCCCGGCTCGCTGGCGACGCTGCGCCTGGTGCGCGCGCTCGGGGACAACGCGGTGGTGGTGCTCGGCAATCACGACCTGCACCTGCTGGCGGTGGCGCTCGCCGGTCAGCGCCGCCGCCGCTCCGATACGCTCGGTGAGGTGCTGGCGGCGCCGGATCGGGACGCCTTACTCGAGTGGCTGCTGACGCGTCCGCTGGCGCACGCCGAGGCCGGCGATCTCATGGTGCACGCCGGGGTGGTGCCGCAGTGGAGCGTGGCGCTCACGCTGCAACTGGCCGCCGAGGTGGCGCGCGCGCTGCGGGACGAACCGCGCACGCTGCTCGAGCACATGTACGGCAACGAGCCGGACCGCTGGGACGAGCAGCTGCGCGGCATGGAGCGGTTGCGCTTCACCATCAACGTGCTGACACGGCTGCGCCTGTGCAGCGCCGACGGCCGCGTGGACATCAGTCTGAAGGGGCCGCCGCCCCCGCCGCCCGCGCCGCTGCGTCCGTGGTTCGAGCACCCGCAGCGGGCCACTCGCAACGCCCGCGTCATCTTCGGCCACTGGTCGGCGCTCGGGCTGGTGCAGCGTCCCGGCGTCGTCGGGCTGGACACCGGCTGCGTCTGGGGCGGCGCACTCACGGCGCTGAACCTGGACGCGGAACAGCCGCTGGTGAGCGTCGCGTGCGACGCCTATCAGCGCGTCGGCGGCGACTGAGGCTGCGGCGCGACCGCCGCTCCCCAGGACACCGTCAACTGCGGGGTCGTGGGCGTATAGACCCCGGGAGGCAGCTCCAGGTCGACCGGCTTGCCGCCGGCGCTGATCGGCAGGATCACGCGCTGCGCGCCGCGCACTTCCAGCACGCCGATGGCGCCCGGGGTGACGCGCAACGCGAGGCGCACCGGCCAGGCGTTACCGTCGACCGGCTGCAGGAGCACGCTGCCCGCGCCGCTGGCCGAGGACAGATCCACCAGCAGCGTGTTGCGCTGCCAGTGCTGCGGATAGGAGCCGGGGGCAGCGCCGGCGATGTCGAGCTCGTGCACCGCCGCGGGCGGCGCGGCGGCCGCCTGGTGCTTGTACCAGGGCAGGTGCGTGCAGCCGCCCGCTGCGAGCGCCAGCGCGAGCAGGCCTGTGCCCACCACGGTAGTCGCGGCGTTGCGATCCATTGGCATACCCCTCGTTGCGCCTGAGCAGCGCGTAACATACGCCAAACGGCGCGGAGGACACATGCAGGCGTTCAATTTACGGCAATGGATTGACGCGCACCGCGCGCAGCTGCTGCCGCCGGTCGGCAACAAGCGCGTGTTCACCGACGGGGATTTCATCATCATGGTCGTCGGCGGGCCGAATGCCCGCAAGGACTTCCACGTCGACCCGGGGCAGGAGTTCTTCTACCAGCTCGAGGGCGACATGGTGCTGCGGACCATCCAGGAGGGGCGTGTCGTCGATGTGCCGATCCGCGCCGGCGAGGTGCTGCTGATTCCGCCGCTGCTGCCGCACTCGCCGCAGCGCCCGGCCAACAGCGTGGGGCTGGTGATCGAGCGGGCGCGGCGCCCCGGTGAGCGCGACGGCTTCCAGTGGTACTGCGAGCGCTGCGGGCAGCGCCTGTACGAGGAGTTCTTCGAGCTCACCGACATCGAGAAGCAGTTTCCGCCGGTATTCGAGCGTTTCTTCGCGAGTCGCGAGCGGCGCACCTGCAGCCGCTGCGGCGCGCTCATGGAGCGCACCTAATGCAGGCGCGCGTCGCGCTCGCCGGCGGCGAGGTCGGTATCGACCTGGCCTCGCCCGTGGACCTGGCAGTCGCACTGGATTTCGCCGGCGCCCAGCCGCGGCACTTCGGCGCGCCGCGCGCCAGCGCGCGGCCGTTCGAGACGCCCGGCTTCGGCTTCAAAGGCTCGGTCGAGCGCGGCGCGAGCTGCAACTGCGAGGTGATCACGCTGATCCCTCACTGCAACGGCACGCACACCGAGTGCGCCGGACATCTGACCCGCGAGCGCCTCGACGCCTGGCGCGTCACGCCCACCACCCTGCTGCCGGCGCTGCTGCTGTCGGTCATCCCGGAGGCGGCCGGCGACGAGGGCAGCGACCCGGCGCCGCAGGACGGCGACCGGCTCATCAAGCGCGCCGCTCTCGAGGCGCTGTGGCGCGCGGACATGCCGTTCGCACCGTGTGCGCTCATCGTGCGCACGCTGCCCAACGACACCGACAAGCGCACGCGCGACTACACCGGCAGGAATCCGCCCTACCTGTCGCAGCAAGCGGCGCACTGGCTGGTGAGCCACGGCATCGTGCACCTGGTGGTGGACGTTCCCTCGATCGACCGTACGCACGACGCCGGCCGGCTGACGGCGCACCGCATCTTCTTCGGTCTGCCCCCGGGGAGCGTGCAGCTCGCGGCGGCGACGCGCGCCACCGCCACGATCACCGAGCTGGCCTTCGTCCCCGATGCGGCGGGCGACGGTTGCTACCTGCTGCAGCTGCAGGTGCCGGCGCTGGACGGCGACGCGGTGCCGTGCCGGCCGCTGCTCTACCCGCTCACCGCCGGCGCATGAGCAGGCCGCTGACGCTCGAGCAGGCGCGGGCGCACGACGCCGCCGACCCGTTGCGCGAGCTGCGCGCACGCTTCGCGCTGCCGTGCGATGCGCACGGCGCCGCGCTCGTTTACCTGTGCGGCCACTCGCTCGGACTGCAGCCGCTCGCCGCCCGCGACATCCTCAGCGCCGAGCTCGACGACTGGGCGCGCCTCGCCGTGCTCGGGCACGAGCAGGCGCGGCGGCCGTGGGTGCCCTATCACGAGAACCTGACCGCGGGGCTGGCGGCGCTCGCCGGGGCGCACCCGGGCGAGGTGATCGCCATGAACTCGCTCACGGTGAACCTGCACCTGATGCTGGCGAGCTTCTACCGCCCGCGCGGGACGCGCAGCCGCATCCTCATGGAAGCCGGGGCCTTCTCCTCCGACCGCCACGCGGTGGCCTCGCAGATCGCGTGGCACGGACTCGACCCCGAGCGCGAGCTGCTCGAGCTGGCGCCGCCGCCGGGCGCTGCCACGCTCACCGCGGAGCATATCGAGGAGTGCCTCGAGCGGCACGGGCAGGAAATCGCGCTGGTGCTGTGGCCCGGGGTGCAGTTTCGCACCGGCCAGGCGTTCGATCTGGCGCGCCTCGCGCGCGCCGCACACCAGCGCGGCTGCATCGCCGGCTTCGACCTGGCGCACTCGATCGGCAACACGCCGCTCGAGCTGCATGGGGCGGAGGCGGATTTCGCGGTGTGGTGCAGCTACAAGTACCTGAACGGCGGCCCCGGTGCGATCGGCGGCTGTTTCGTGCACGAGCGCCATAGCGGCGCGCAGTCGCGCACGCAGCACGGCGGCGCGCTGCCCGGCGCGCGTCTCGCCGGCTGGTGGGGCCACGAGGCGGACACGCGTTTCCTGATGGAGCCGCAATTCCGCGCTGCCGCCGGCGCCGCCGCCTGGCAGGTGAGCAACCCGCCGATTCTCGCCGCCGCGCCGCTGATCGCCTCGCTGGCGCTGTTCATGCAGGCGGGCATGGAGCGGCTGCGCGCGAAGTCGGTGGCGCTGACCGATTGTCTGGACGCGCTGCTGCGGCCGCTCGCGCCGGCGGTCGAGATTCTCACCCCGCGCGACAGTGCGCGCCGCGGCTGCCAGCTGTCGCTGCGCCTCGCCGCCGGCGCCGCGCGCGGCCGGCGCGTGTTCGATGGCTTGAGCGCGCGCGGGGTGGTGTGCGACTGGCGCTCGCCGGACATCATGCGCGTGGCGCCGGTGCCGCTCTACAACCGCTTCGAGGACGTGTGGCAGTTCGCGCAGGCGCTGCGCGAACTGCTCGCGGAGGGCGCATGACGCAGGCGCCGCGCGCCGTCAACATCGTCGGGGCTGGCCTGGCCGGCGCCCTGCTGGCGCTGCTGCTGGCGCGCCGTGGCCTACGCGTCGCGCTGTTCGAACGGCGTGCGGATCCGCGGCAGGCGCAGCCCGAGCGCGGCCGCTCCATCAACCTGGCGCTCGCCGCCCGCGGGCTGCGCGCGCTGCAGCGCGCCGGGGTGCTCGCGCAGGTGCAGCCGCTGCTGATCCCGATGCGCGGGCGCATGGTGCACGAGCGGTCCGGCCGCGCCGCGCTGCAACCCTACGGCCAGCGCGAGCACGAGGTGATCTACTCGGTGGGCCGCGCCGACCTCAACCGCGTGCTCATCGACGCAGCCGCGCGCCACGGCGGCGTCAGCGTGCGCTTCGGCCAGACCTGCCTCGGCGCGGACAGCGCCGCCTCCCGCCTGAGGTTCCGCGGGGAAGGCGGCGAGTACAGCGTGCCGCTCGCCCCGACGCTGGCGACCGACGGGGCCGGATCGGCGGTGCGCGCCAGCCTGGCGGCCGCCGGGCTGGTGAAGGTGCGCGAGGAGTGGCTCGACCACGACTACAAGGAGCTCAGCATCTCCCCCGCTGCCGGCGCCGCGCTCGAGCGCCATGCGCTGCACATCTGGCCGCGCGGCGGCTTCATGCTGATCGCGCTGCCCAACACCGACGACAGCTTCACCGCGACGCTGTTCCTGCCGCGCAGCGGCGCGCCGAGCTTCGCCACTCTCCACGGCGCGGCGGCGGTGACGGAGTTCTTCGGCCGCGAGTTTCCCGACACGCTGGCGCTGCTGCCGGATCTCGCCGCGCAGTTTGCCGCCCACCCGCAGGGACAGCTCGGCACCGTGCACACCACGCCCTGGCACCACGGCGGCGAGGTGCTGCTGCTCGGGGACGCCGCGCACGCCATCGTGCCCTTTCACGGCCAGGGCATGAACGCCGCGTTCGAGGACTGCACGCAGCTCGATGAGCTGCTCGAGTCCCACGGCGCCGACTGGGCGGCGGCGTTCGCCGCCCTCGAGGCCGCGCGCGCCCCCAACGCCGCGGCGATCGCGCGCATGGCGCTCGAGAACTACGCCGAGATGCGCGCCGCGGTGCTCGACGAGGGTTTCGTGCGCCGCCGCACGCTGGCGCTGGAGCTGGAGCGGCGCTTCCCGGAGCGCTTCATCCCGCGCTACTCCATGGTGATGTTCCATCCGGAGATTCCCTACGCGGAAGCGCTGCGCCGCGGTGCCGTGCAGGAACAGCTGCTGCGCGAGCTCGATGCGGGTCCTGGCGCTCAACCCGACGGCGCGCGCGCGGCCGAGCTGGTAACGACGCGGCTCGCGCCGCTGTAGATCGAAGGTGCCCGGGCAGCTGTGCATCCGCCGCCTGACGGCCTGCTGCGACCGCGAGCTCGCGGCGCTCAGCGAGGTGCTGATCGATTGCGTCGCGGGCGGCGCCTCGGTGAGCTTCATGCCGCCGCTGACGCCGCAACGGGCGAGCGCCTTCTGGCGCGGCGTCTGTGCGAGCGCGGCCTGCGGGGAGCGCGTGCTGCTGGTGGCCGAGGACGCCGGCGGCGGCATCGTCGGCACGGTGCAGGTGATCCTGGCCCTGCCGGAGAACCAGCCGCATCGCGCCGAGATCGCCAAGATGCTGGTGCATCGTCGCGCCCGCCGCCAGGGTGTCGGCGCGGCGCTGCTCGACGCCGCCGAGCAGGCGGCGCGCGACGCGCAGCGCACGTTGCTGGTGCTGGATACCGCCAGCGGCGATGCCGAGCGGCTGTACGCCCGCCACGGCTGGCAGCGCTGCGGACAGATTCCCGGTTACGCGCTGTTCCCCGACGGCCGTCCCTGCGCTACTACCATCTTCTTCAAGCCACTCGAGCGGGCCTGACTCACTCCTGCGGGGTGGTGAATCCGCGGCAGACCGCCGCCAGCTTGTTGCCGTCAGGGTCGCGCACGTAGGCAGCGTAGAAATCCGCGTCGTAGTGCGGGCGCAGGCCGGGCGCACCTTCGCTCGTGCCCTGGTGCGCGAGCGCCGCCGCGTGAAAGCGCTCGACCTCGCGCCACGAGCGCGCGCTCAACGCCACCATGGCGCCGTTGCCGGCGCTCGCCGGACGGCCGTCGAACGGCGGGCACAGCCACAGCGCCAGCTCGCTCGCGCCGCCGCGCTCATACGTACCCCAGCCGCGCCAGCCCGCCGTCTGCCACTCCGCGGACGCCTCGCAGCGCCGGTGACCCAGCGCGCCGAGCACCGCGTCGTAGAAACGCGCCGCGCGCTCCGGGTCGTTGGTGCCGAGGCAGACGTAGGTGAACATGGCGGCCGGGGTGCGACGGGGGTCTTCAGTGATGACGCGGCGCCTCGGGGGCGTTGCGGCGCTCGAGGGTCACGAACGTGACGGGATAGGCGTGCTCCTCGTCCGCCGGGTGCATGCGGCACTCGACGTCGTCCCACTGCGTGGGATCGAAGTCCGGGAAAAACGTGTCGCCGGGCACGTCGGCGTGCACGTGCGTCAGGTAGATGCGGCGCGCGAACGGCATCAGCAGGCGGTAGATCTGCGCGCCGCCGATCGCCACCAGCTCGTTGGCGCCGGCCTGCGCCAGTGCCTGCTCCACCGAGTGCACGACGATGACGCCGGAGGCCCACCAGCGGCGGTCGCGCGTCAGCACCAGGTTGTCGCGGCCCGGAAGCGGCCGGCCGATCGACTCGAAGGTCTTGCGTCCCATGAGTACGATCTTGCCGAGGGTAAACGCCTTGAAGCGCTTGAGGTCGGCCGGCAGCCGCCACGGCAACGCGTTGTCGCGGCCGATGACACCGTTCTGCGCCATGGCGACGATCAGGGAGATCAGCGGCTGTGCGACGTTCATGCCGCATTATTGCAAGGATCGGGCCGGGAGCGCCATCGGTAGGCGCGTGGCGACCGTGTTAGATCTCGACGGACGTGTTGAGAATCACCACGTCGCGGAAGGGCATGCGGAAGAACTCCGCGGCCTGCGTGCTGTACCGCTGCATGCGCGCGAACAGCCGCCGCTGCAGGCCGCGCCAGCCCGGCAGCGGGCGGGCGCGCACCACGTGCCGGCCGACGAAGAACGAGCTGTCCTCGGTGAATACCCGCAGTCCGCGGGCCCGGCAGGCCTTGAGTGCCTCGGCGACATCCGGCATCTCCATGAAGCCGAAGCGCGCGGTGATGCAGAACACCCCCGGCATGCTCTCCTCGATCTGCAGGCGGTGCACCGGGTCCTGGCGCGGCGTGTCGCTGATCTCGACGTTGAGAATGATGACGCGCTGGTGCACAACGCCGTTGTGCTCGATGTTGCGGATCAGTGCCGACGGCACCAGGTGCGCATTGCTGGCGAGAAACACGCCGGTGCCCGGCACCCGGTGCACGCCGGCGACCAGCTTCGGCAGCTCGGCGCGCGGCACGGCCAGCTTGGCGAGCGCGGCCCGCAGCTCGAGCCGGCCGTTGCGCCAGGTGGTGAAGATCAGGCACAGGATCGCGCCGAGCGTGAGCGGGATCCAGCCGCCGGTCGGCACCTTGGTCATGTTGCCGGCGACGAAAGCGAGGTCGACGATCAGCAGCAGGCCGAACAGCGACGCCACCTGCCACTTCGGCCAGTTCCACTGCGTGGCGGCGACGAAGGCGCCGAGCACCGTGGTGACCACCATGGTGCCCACCACCGCCGCGCCGTAGGCGCCCGAGAGCGCGTCCGCGGAGCCGAAGCCGACGACGAACGCGCACACCGCGATGAACACCAGCCAGTTGACGGTCGGCACGTAGACCTGCCCCTGCTCGAGGGCGGAGGTCTGCAGCACGCGCAATCGCGGCAGCAGGTCGAGGTGCACCGCCTGGCGCGCCATGGAGAAGGCGCCGGAGATGGTCGCCTGCGAGGCAATCACGGTGGCCGCGGTCGCCAGTATCACCATCCACGGCAACAGCGCCGCCGGGACCAGGTGATAGAGCGGATGGTCGACGGGCTTGCCCAGCTCGAGCAGCAGCGCACCCTGGCCGAAGTAGTTGAGTACCAGCGCGGGGCCCACCAGCACGTACCAGGAGACGCGCACCGGCTGGCGGCCGAAGTGCCCCATGTCGGCGTACAGGGCCTCGGCGCCGGTGAGCGCGAGGAACACCGCGCCGATGATCGCGAGCGCCACCTGCGGGCGGTGAACCAGCAGCCCGAGTCCGGCGAGCGGGTTGAGCGCGGCCAGCACCTGCGGGACGCGCACGATCGGCACCACGCCGACGACGGCGATCACCACGAACCACACCACCATGATCGGGCCGAAAAAGCTGCCGACGCGGGCCGTGCCGTGGCGCTGGTAGGCGAACAGCACGGCGAGAACGGCGAGCGTGATCGGGATCACCGCCTTCTTGAAGTCCGGGTCGAACAGCTCCAGGCCTTCGACCGCGCTCAGCACCGAGATGGCCGGGGTGATGAGGGCGTCGCAGAAGAAGAATGCCGTGCCGATGAGCGCCAGCCAGACCGCCACCTTCGCCCAGGTGCTGCCGGTGATCAGCCGCCGTTGGGCGAGGGCGAACAGCGCCAGGATCCCGCCCTCGCCCTGGTTGTCGGCGCGCATGATGATGGTGAGGTACTTGAGGGTGACGGAGATGGTGAGGCTCCAGAAGATCAGCGACAACACGCCGAGCACCGCCTGGCGGTTGAACGTGCCGGCCGCGCCGACCGCCTCCTGCATGGTGTAGAGCGGACTGGTGCCGATATCCCCGTAGACGATACCGATGGCGCCGACGAGCGAGGCGAGCGTCAGCCGCCGCGGCTGGTTGTTCATGTGGGCGTCACGGCCTCAGCCGGCCCGCGGGCTGCGCTGCCTGCCGGACGCCGCGCGACGCCGCGGCGGCCACAACATGGTGCCGCGGCAGCCCGGCAAGCCGCAGCGGCAGGCGAAGATCGCGTCGATGTCGGGCGGGTCGTCGGGCTCGCGCTGGATCTGGTAGTCGTAGGTCAGCTCCTCGCCCGGCCCGATGCTGCGCAGCGCGTCGATAAACACCCGACCCTGCTCGATCACCGACTCGCAGTTGGGCTCGCAGGCGTGATTGACGTAGCGCGCCTCGTTGCCGCCGACGCCGGCGTCGATCACCGTGCGTGCATCGATGATGAACAGGAAGGTGTGGTTGTCGGCGCCGTCCTTGTGCTGGTAGCGCCGGTCGGCTTCCTCATGCGAGACGCGCTCGCCGCAGTACTCGAGCAGCCGTGTGCCCTTGCCGATGCGACGCGTGGCGAACACACCGAGCCCGTGCAGCGGCGACTGGCGCACTTCGAAGGACGGCTTCATACCGCCACCGGCGCGCGGATCGGCTCGTGGTGGCGGTAGTTCACGAACTCGAAGTCCTCGTAGCGGTACTCGAAGATGCTCGGCGGCCGGCGGCGGATGGTGAGCTGCGGCAGCGGCAGCGGCGTGCGGCCGAGCTGCAGATCCGCCTGCGCGAGGTGGTTGCGGTACAGGTGGCAGTCGCCGCCCGTCCAGATGAGCTCGCCCGGCGCGAGATCGCACTGCTGCGCGAACAGGTGCGTGAGCAGTGCGTAGCTGGCGATGTTGAAAGGCACCCCGAGGAACACGTCGGCACTGCGCTGGTAGAGCTGACAGGAAAGCCGGCCGGCGGCGACGTGGAACTGGAACAGCACGTGGCAGGGCATGAGGCGCATGCGCTCGAGCTCGCCGACGTTCCAGGCGCTCACCACGATGCGGCGCGAATCCGGGTTGCTGCGCAGCCGCTCCACCGCCTGCGCGATCTGGTCGATGCTGCGCCCGTCAGCGCTCGCCCAGGCGCGCCATTGGCGGCCGTACACCGGCCCGAGCTCGCCGCGCTCGTCCGCCCACTCGTCCCAGATGCTGACGCCGTGCTCGTGCAGCCAGGCAACGTTGGTATCGCCGCGCAGGAACCATAGCAGCTCGTAAACCACCGCCGGCACATGGATCTTCTTGGTGGTCAGCAGCGGGAAGCCGGCGGCCAGGTCGAAGCGCATCTGGTAGCCGAACAGCGAGAGCGTACCGGTGCCGGTGCGGTCGGCCTTGGGCACACCGCTGCTGCGCACGCGCTGCACCAGCTCGAGGTACTGCTTCACGGCGACGCCCCTTCAGTGCGCGATCGCGAAGTTGCCGGACGGCACGCGGCTGCGATAGGCCCACGCCATGAGAGCAATGCCGGCCAGGATCATGGGCAGCGACAGCAGCTGCCCTTCGGTGAGCCAGCCGCCGGCGAGGTAGCCGATATGCTCATCGGGCACCCGCACGAACTCCACCAGGAAGCGCGCCACGCCGTAGAACGCCAGGAACAGGCCCGACGGCGCCAGCCGCGGCCGCGGGCGCGAGGTGAACCCCCACATGACGGCGAACAGCAGCAGCCCTTCGAGCGAGGCCTCGTACAGCTGCGAAGGATGGCGTACCTGGCCGTCGACGCGAAATCCCCACGGGACGGTCGTGACCTTGCCCCACAGCTCGCTGTTGATGAAGTTGCCGATGCGGCCGAAGAACAGCCCGAGCGCCGGCAGCGGCGCGGTGAAGTCGTAGACGTCCGCGGCGCTGCGCCCGCGCCGCCAGCCGAACAGCGTCATCGCGGCGACTACCCCGAGCAGCCCGCCGTGGAAGGACATGCCGCCTTCCCAGATCTTCAGCGGATACCAGGGGTCGGCCGCCCAGAACTTCAGCCCGTAGAACAGGATGTAGCCGATGCGCCCACCGAGGATGACGCCCAGCATGCAGTAGAAGATGAGGTCGTCCACGTCGACCGCCTTCCACGTCGAGCCGGGCTTCGCGGCGCGCACCCGCGCCAGCCACCAGGCAGCGGCAAAGCCCAGCAGGTACATGATGCCGTACCAGTGCACCTTGACCCTGCCGACCTGGAAAGCGATCGGATCGAAACCGGGATAAGTGAGCATCGGGCGGGAAGTTTAGCCGACCGCGCGCGTGACGCGGCAGAAGAACGCCTTGAGGTAACGTGTCTCCGGGACGGCCGGATGCAACGGATGATCGGGCGACTGGCCGCCCGCTTCCAGCACCTGCACGAAGCGCGCGCTGTGGCGCGCCGCGCCCTGGATGGCGTGCAGCAGCTCGGCGCCGCTCAGGTGGTAGGAGCACGAGCACGACACCAGCACGCCCTCGTCCGCCAGCAGTGCGAGCGCCAGTTGGTTGAGCTTGCGATAGGCCGCCTGCCCCTTGAAGACGTCCTTCTTGCGCTTGACGAACGCCGGCGGGTCGAGCACCACCAGGTCGAACTGCTCGCCGCGGGCCGCGAGCGCGGCGAGGGCCTCGAAGGCATCCGCGTGCAGCGTGTCGAGCGCCACGCCGTTGCGCTGCGCGTTGGCCGCGGCAAACTGCAGCGCCGGCTGCGAGGAGTCCACGCAGCAGGCGCGCGCCGCGCCGTGGCGCAGCGCGGTCACCGCCCAGGCGCCCACGTAGCTGCACACGTCGAGCACGCGCGCACCAGGGACGGTATAACGCGCGAAGCGGGCGCGATTGGCGCTCTGGTCGTAGAACCAACCGGTCTTCTGCCCCGTGGCGAGCGGTGCGCGGAAAGTGAGGCCCTGCTGCAGCACCTCGATTTCCTCGGGTACCTCGCCGAAGCCGGGCGCGGCGAAGCGCGGCAGCTGCTCGAGCTCGCGCGCCGCCGAGTCGTCCTTCCAGAACAGTCCGCGCGGGCTCACCACGCGCCGCACCGCGGCGGTGATCTCCTCGCGCAGCGCTTCCATGCCGGCGGTGGCGATCTGCCCGACGACGAGCTCGCCGTAGCGATCGAGCACCAGCCCCGGCAGCAGGTCCGATTCCCCGAACACCCAGCGGCAGTAGCGCGCCTCCCCGAGCCGCTCGCGCAGCGCGAGCGCCGCCCGCAGGCGCCGCTCGATGAGCTCGGCGCTGACCGGCAGCGACGGCTCGCGCGACAGGATGCGCGCGCAGATCAGCGCGTGCGGGTTGACGTAGGCGTAACCGAGGAAGGCGTCGCGGTGCGAGCGCAGCTGCGCCACGGCACCGGGCGCGAACGCGGTGAGCGGGGTGCGCTCAGTATCGACTTCATTGCTGAACACCCACAGGTGTCCGGCCGCGAGCCGCCGATCCTCGCCGCGCTTCAGGCACAGCACGGGCGTGGGGGCGTCGGCCGAGTCGGCGTGCAGGGCTTGCGGAGCTGGCATGGAATCCGGGGCGGGAAACGGGGGACGCGGAGTATACCCAATCGACCCAAACGCCTCGCAGATCCTTCGGCGATAGGCGAACTCGGCGGCTCATCGACGCGCTATGATCTAAGGTGTGTGTCGCACTGCCATGTGAGGTGGCACGATGCCGATAGAGAAGGAGGACGGGCATATTCCCGACGCCTCCGGCGTGTATCAGATCCGTTGTAAACGAAACGGCAAGATCTACGTCGGCAGTGCTGTGAATCTTCGGGTGCGCTGGGATAACCACCGTCGCGATCTGCGAAGGGGCTCGCATTGCAACCCCTATATGCAGAATGCCTGGAAGCTTTACGGCGAAATGAACTTTGAGCTTCTGGTACTAGAGTACGTCGACGCGGCTAAGCTTCTGGAAGCCGAGCAGCGGTGGATCGAGCAGACCGGCTGCACCGATTCTCGCGTCGGATTCAACGTCAAACTACAAGCTACATCCGCAGGGCAAGGGATCGCGAGAGCATGGACAGGCTTCCGTGACCCGTCAGGCCGTCCCGTCGTAATCGTCGGGCTGTCGGATTTTTGCGGGCGCCACGGACTGGACTACAGATCCATGCATCGCCTCGCAATGGGCCGCAGCAAACTCAAGTCCTATCGGGGATGGACCCACACGAATAGTGTGCGCCGTCGCGATTACGTCAAGACGTACGAAGGATTTGTCGATCCGGACGGGAAGCTCGCGGCGCCGATACGGAATCTCGCTGAGTTTTGTCGCGAGCACGGCCTCGAAAATTCTCACATGCTCGCTGTAGCGAATGGTCGCATCGTTTCGCATCGCGGATGGACCCATGTGCGCGGCAAGAAGCGCTTGCTACCCCTGGTGCACAAGGGATTCATCGCACCCGGCGGCGCAGTTGTGAGAATCACGAATCTTAGCGCTTTCTGTCGCGCTTGCGACCTGTGTGTGGTTCATATGCACGAGCTCAAGAGCGGCAAGCGACCGAGCCATAAGGGCTGGACCTGGAAACATGATGCAGACCGAGCATTCCTACACGAACCATCTCGCGACTGAGACGAGTCCTTACCTACGGAAGCACGCTCACGATCCCGTCGAGTGGTACCCGTGGGGAGCCGAGGCACTCGAGCGCGCACGAAGGGATAGCAAACCGATCCATCTGAGCGTGGGCTACAACGCGTGCCATTGGTGCTCAGTACTCCATGAAGAGAGCTTCGAAGACGAAGCCACCGCGCGCATCCTCAACGACAACTTCGTCAACATCAAAGTCGATCGCGAGGAGCGTCCCGACATCGACCGCATCTACCAGATCGCGCAGCAGATGCTCACGCAGCGCGGCGGCGGCTGGCCGCTCACCATGTTCCTGACACACGACGGGCAACGGCCGTTCTTCGGCGGCACGTACTTTCCGAAGGAAGCCCGCTTCGGACTTCCGGCGTTCAGCGACATACTGCTGCGCGTCGCCGCCTGGTACCGCGAGCATGCCGGCGAGCTCGGGCCGCAGAGTGACGCGCTGCTTGCCGCATTCGCCGAGCTCAATCCGCCGCCCGCCGGCGCCGACAGCGAGCTCACCGTCGCACCGCTCGAAACCTGCCGCGCGCAGCTCGCACGCAGCTTCGACCCACAGCACGGCGGCTTCGGCGGTGCGCCGAAGTTCCCGCACCCACAGACGCTCGCCTGGCTGCTGCGCCGCTGGCAGACGAGTGCGGCATCGCCCGAGCCTGATCTGCAGGCGCTGCACATGGCGACGCTCACCCTGCGCCGCATGGCCGAGGGCGGCATCAACGATCAGCTCGGCGGGGGTTTCTGCCGCTACGCGGTGGACGAGTACTGGATGATCCCGCACTTCGAGAAAATGCTGTACGACAACGCCGAGCTGCTCGCCGTCTACGCACAGGCCGCGCTCGCCCGCGGCGATGCGCTGTACGCGCGCGTGGCGCGCGAGACCGCCGGCTGGGTGCTGACCGAGATGCAGTCGCCGCAGGGCGGATATTACTCGAGCCTCGACGCGGACTCGGAGGGCCACGAAGGCAAGTACTACGTATGGGATCGCGAGGAGGTCCACGCGGCGCTCAGCAGCGAGGAGTTTCGCGTGTTCGCGCCGCACTTCGGGCTCGATCTGCCGCCGAACTTCGAGGGCCGCTGGCACCTGCGCGTGGCGGTCCCGAGCGCGGACCTCGCCTCGCGGCTGGGCCTCACGCCGCCGGCAGTAGAGCAGCTCATCGACAGCGCGCGTGCACGGCTGCTCACGATACGGGCCACGCGCGTGCGCCCGGCCCGCGACGAGAAGATCATCACCTCATGGAACGGGCTCATGATCCGCGGCATGGCGATCGCCGCCCGCGCGCTGGCCTCCGATGAGCTCGCGGCCTCCGCCACCCGCGCGCTCGACTTCGTCCGCGGGACGCTGTGGCGCGAGGGGCGGCTGCTGGCCACCTTCATGGACGGCCGCGCGCATCTCAACGCCTACCTGGACGATTACGTCTGTCTGGCGGATGCCGTACTCGAGCTGCAGCAGGTGCGCTTCGCGAGCGAGGAGCTCGCCTTCGCGCAGCAGCTCATGGACGTGGTGCTCGCGCATTTTGCCGACCCCGCGGGCGGCTTCTATTTCACCTCCGACGACCACGAGACGCTGATTCACCGGCCGAAGATCTTCGCCGACGACGCGACCCCGGCCGGCAACGGCATCGCCGCGAGCGTGCTGCTGCGGCTCGGACACCTGCTGGGCGAGCCGCGCTACCTCGCCGCCGCGGAGGGCACGCTGCGCGCGGCGTGGGGGGCGCTCGAGCGCTACCCGCAGGGACACGTGAGCCTGCTGCTGGCACTGGAGGATCTGCTCGATCCGCCCGAGATCGTCATCCTGCGCGGCGAAGCGCGCACCATCGAGGGATGGCGGCTCGAGCTCGCGCGCCACTACGCGCCGCGGCGGCTCACGCTGGCGATCCCCTCACAGACTGAAGGTCTGCCAGCGGCGCTCGCGGACAAGACCTCGCGCGCTGCGCCGGTGGCCTACGTATGCCGGGGCAGCAGCTGCTCGGCGCCGCTCGATTCACAGGACGCGCTGCTCGCGATCCTCGAGCCGGCTGCGGCGGCCTGAAGTAACCGTCGATCCGCGCTGCGTCTTCAGCGCTTGATCATCGGCAGGAAGCGGATGGTGAGTCCGCCGGGCAGCGGATGATCGACTGGCTCGCCGCCGCGGTAGCCGCAGCTTTCGTACAGCCTGACACCGGGCAGCGTCGCCATCAGCGCGAACGCGCGGAATCCGTGGCGGCGCGCCTCGGCCTCGCTGCGCTCGAGAATCGCCCGGCCGAGCCCGCGGCGCACGTGCGCCGGATCGACGAAGAATGCGCGGATCCTCGCCGCCTCGGTGCGCGGATCGAGCCACGACTCGTCGCGCTCGCTGCGCGCATCGCTGCCGAACAGCGTCCGCCGGCGACTCCAGCCACCGCATGCGACGATCTCGTCCGCCTCCGTCACTGCCACGAAGTACGTGCCGTCACGGATCAGCCCGGTATCGACACCGAACGCTCCCTGCAGCGCCGCCTCGATCTGCGGCGGCGTGTAGTCGGCAGCTCCCAGCTCGCGGATTGAGCGCGCGATCAGTGCGTGCAGACCCGGCACATCGTCGAGCAGCGCCACCCGCACCCGGTAGCCCATCGCTTAGCTCTCGCGCGAAAGGCGCATCGGGGCGTGACTCTCTAGGCCAGCAGCTCGACGTTGCCGCCGATCGCGGCTGTGTTGACGGTGAGCGTGCGCTCGTTGGCGAAGCGCAGCAGGTAGTGCGGTCCGCCCGCCTTGGGTCCCGTTCCCGACAGGCCCTGGCCGCCGAACGGCTGCACGCCCACCACCGCGCCGATCATGTTGCGGTTCACATAGGTGTTGCCGATGGGCAGCGAGCGGAACAGGTGTTGCGCCACGCTCTCCAGGCGGCTGTGCACGCCGAGGGTCAGGCCGTAGCCGGTGCTGCGGATCGCGGCCAGCACCTGCGGCAGCTCGCCACTGCGATAACGTGCCACGTGCAGGATCGGGCCGAACTCCTCGGTGCGCAGCTGATCGAGGCGGCGCAGCTCGATGAGCTGCGGCGGGAAGAAGTGCCCGTGCGCGGTGCGGCGCGGATCGAGCTCGCAGGCATACAGCAGTTTCGCCTCGCCGCGCATGCGCGCGGCGTGCTGGGCGAGGCGCGCGCGGGCCGCGGCGCTGATCACCGGGCCGACGTCGGTGGCGATCTCGCCCGGCGGCCCGATGGCGAGGCAGCGCATCGCGCCGATCAGCATGGCGATCACGCGATCGGCGATCTCCTCCTGCAGGTACAGCACGCGCAGCGCCGAGCAGCGCTGCCCGGCACTGGTGAAGGCGGAGGCGATTGCATCGTCGACCACCTGCTCGGGCAGCGCCGTGGAATCGACCACCATGGCGTTGACGCCGCCGGTCTCGGCGATCAGCGGCACGATGGCGCCCGAACGTGCGGCGAGCGCGCGGTTGATGGTCGCGGCGGTGGCGGTGGAGCCGGTGAAGGCCACGCCGGCGAGCGCCGGGTGTGCGAGGGCGACTTCGCCGAAGGCCGGGCCGTCGGCCGGTGTGAGCTGCAGCACCTTCGGCGGCACGCCCGCCTCGTGCAGCAGCCGCGTCATGGCGTGCGCGATCAGCGGCGTCGCCGGCGCGGGCTTGGCGATCACGGCGTTGCCCGCGACCAGCGCCGCAGTGATCTGCCCGCTGAAGATCGCCAGCGGGAAGTTCCACGGGCTGATGCACACGAACACGCCGCGCCCCTGCAGGATGAGCGTGTTGCGCTCACCGGTAGGGCCGGGCAGCTCGAGTGGCGCGCCGAACGACTCGCGACCGCGGGCCGCATAGTAACGGCAGAAGTCCACCGCTTCGCGCAACTCGGCCACCGCGTCGGGAAGCGTCTTGCCCGCCTCGCGCACCAGCAGGCTGAGAAACAACCCGCGCCGCTGCTGCAGCAGCTCCGCGGCCTTCTCCAGGCAGGCGGCGCGCACCGCCACCGGCGCGGCGTCCCACTCCGCCTGCGCCGCCGCCGCCACCGTCATGGCGCGGTCGATCTCCGCCGCGCTGGCGTCGCGGGTGAAGCCGACGATCTCGCGGGTATCGGCCGGCGAGCTGACCGGAACGTCGAGGTCGCGGGCCGTCGCGCCGTCGAGTATCGGGCCGCCGTTGTGACGCGTGCGCGCATACGCGCCCACCTCGGCCTCGAGTGCTGCGAGCGCCGCCGGGTCGCCGAAATCCTCGCCCGTGGAGTTGGCGCGCTCCGCGCCGAACAGCGCGCCCGGCTCGCGCACGCGCGGCGCCGCGTCCGCGGAAGTCAGCGCGGTGAGCGGGTCGCGCACCACCTGCTCCACCGGAATCTGCGGATTCAGGAACTGGTGGACGAAGGAGCTGTTGGCGCCGTTCTCGAGCAGCCGCCGCACCAGGTACGGCAGCAGCTCCTCGTGCGTACCGACCGGCGCGTACACACGCACCGGCGGCAGGGCGGGAACCTCGGCGCGCGCGGCCGCGTAGAGCGCTTCGCCCATGCCGTGCAGGCGCTGGAACTCGTACGCGGTGCCCGGCGGCGCCAACGCCAGCACCGCGGCGACCGTGAAAGCATTGTGTGTGGCGAACTGCGGGTAGAGCACCGCGCGCGCGGCGAACAGGTGCCCGGCGCATTCGAGGAAGCTCGCGTCGGTGGCGGCCTTGGAGGTGTACACCGGGAAACTCGCCAGCCCGCGCTCCTGGGCGCGCTTGATCTCGCTGTCCCAGTACGCCCCCTTCACCAGCCGCACGCCCATGCGGCGGCCGGTAGCGCGCGCCAGCTGCGCGACCCACCCGAGCACCAGCGGCGCGCGCCGCCCGTAGGCCTGCACCGCGAGCCCCAGGCCGTCCCAGTCGCGGGTGAGCTCATCGCGCGCCAGGATCTCGACGATGTCGAGCGACAGGTCGAGACGATCGGCTTCCTCGGCGTCGATGGTGAAGCCGATGCCGGCCGCGGCTGCGGCGCGCGCCAGCTGCAGCATGCGCGGACCGAGCTGCTCGGTGACGCGCGCGCTCTGCAGCAGGTTGTAGCGCGGCTCGAGCGCGGAGAGCTTCACCGAAATGCCCGAGCGTGCGTGGGTCGTGCCGCGCGCCTGGGCGGAGAGCGCCTCGATCGCGTGGGCATAGGCCTCGAAGTAGCGCTGCGCGTCGGCAGCGGTGCGTGCCCCCTCGCCCAACACGTCAAACGAGCACAGTGCAAGCTCGGGATCCTCGCGGCCGCGCGCGAGCGCCGCGTCGATGGTCTCGCCGACGATGAAGGCGTCGCCGAGCAGCTGCATCGACTGGCGCAGCGCCGCGCGCACCACCGGGGCGATCAGCGGCGCGGTGAGCTGCGCCGCCGAGAAGCCGCCCGCCAGCTCGCCCAGCACGTCGGGCAGCAGGCGCCCGGCCGCGCCGAGCAGCGTGAAACCGGTCCGCAGCAGCAGGTCGGTGTCACCCGGCACGCCCGCGCTGCGCATTGTAGCGAGGCGCTCGGCGATGAGCTGGTCGGCGCGCTTGGGGTCGGGGGTTCGCAACAGCGCCTCCGCCAGGCTCATGAGCGCCTTGCCCTGGGCGCTGTCGAGCGGGAACTGCTCGAGCATGCGCTCGACCAGCGGCCGGGAGCGCTGGTCCGCGCGCGCCGCCTCCACCCAGCGCGCGGCGCGCGCGCTCGCCGCCGCCAGCAAGCCGGACGTCGCCGCGAGATCGGCGAGCGCCTCGCCGGCGGCCTCGTCCTCCGGGCGCAGCGTCGCCGCGCGCAGCTGCGCCCGCAGCTCGTGCAGCTGCCGCTCCCCGCCGCCCGGTTGCGCCGCCATCTGCATCAGCGTGCCGCCTCGAGCACCTGCGCCACCGCGCGCACGAAGTAGCCGAGGTTCTCGCGACGCAGCCCGGCGATATTCATGCGGCTGTCGTCGGTCATATAGACGTGATGGCGCTCGCGCAGCGCGTGCACCTGCGCGGTGCTGATGCCGAAGTAGGAGAACATGCCGCGCTGGCGCGTGATGAAGCCGAAATCGCGCTGCGGGCAATGCTCACGCAGCTGCTGCAGCAGCTCGCGCCGCAGGCCCTCGATGCGGCGGCGCATGGCGTCCACTTCCCCGACCCACTGCAGGCGCAGCGTCTCATCAGCGAGGATGCCGTGCACGATGGCCGCGCCGTGGTCCGGCGGCATCGACCAGATGCCGCGCGCGATGCGCACCAGCTGGCTGAACGCCGCCTCCGCTGCGGCAGGCGACTCGCTCAGCACGTGCAGCGCACCGGTGCGCTCGCGGTACAGGCCGAAGTTCTTCGAGCACGACACCGCGCACAACACCTCCGGCAGCTCGGCGCACAGCAGCCGCAATGCAAAGGCGTCGCCCTCCAGGCCCTCGCCGAGCCCCTGGTACGCCATGTCGATGAACGGCATGAGCTGCCGGCGCTTCAGCACCGCGAGCACCTCGCGCCATTCCTGCGGCGACAGATCCGCACCAGTCGGGTTGTGACACGAGGCGTGCAGCAGCACCACGGCGCGCGGCGGCAGCCGCTCGAGCGCCGCGAGCATGGCCGCGAACTGCACCCCGCCGCTCGCGGTGTCGAAGTACGGATAGGTCGCAAGCTTCACGCCTGCGCCGGCGAGCAGCGGGACGTGATTCGCCCAGGTGGGCGCGCTCACGTGCACCGTGGCATCCGGCGCGGCGACGCGGATCAGCTCGGCGCCGAGTCGCAGCGCGCCGCAACCCCCGGGAGTCTGCACGGTGCGCACCCGGCCGGAGGCGAGCGCCGGATGTGCGGCACCCAGCACCAGGCGCTCCATCGCCTGGTTGAATCCCGCATTGCCGGCCGGACCCACGTAGGTCTTGGTGCTCTGCTGCGCGAGCAGTGCGCCCTCGGCCAGGCGTACCGCGGGCAGCACCGGCGTTTCGCCGCGCTCGTCGCGGTACACGCCCACGCCCAGATCGACCTTGTGTGGATCGGGATCGGCGCGAAACGCGGCCATCAGGCCGAGAATCGTGTCCTGGACCACCGGCTCGAGATGCTCGAACATGGGCTGCACTCCCGCCAGGGACTAATGGCTCAGCGCGGCCAGCGCGCGCTTGCGCGCCGCCTCGAACTCATCGCCGGGCTTCCACGTCGGCAGGGCGTCCGCCTGCGCGATGAGCCAGGCCGAGAGCATATCGAGCTGCGCGTCCTCAATCATGCCGTCGAAATTCCAGCTGCCATCGAGCTTGTCGGCGGGCTGATGGTACTTCTTCAGCTCCCACTCCTCGATCTGCTGGCGGCCCCACCCGGCGGGCCGGCCGATGAAGTCCGTGCCGTCGCTGAAGAACAGCGCCGGCACGCCCACCTTGGCGAACGAGAACTGATCCGAACGGTAGTAGTAGCCGCGGTCGGGGAACTGGTCGGGCTTGAGCACCCGCCCCTGCGAGTGCGCGACGCGCGCCGCGATCTCATCGAGCGAGGACTTGCCCATGCTGATCAGCGTCGCATCGTGCGTGCGGCCGAAGATGTTGCCGCCGTCGATGTTGATGTCCGCCGCAATTCGCCCGGCCGGCACCGACGGGTGCTGGGCGTAGTACATCGAGCCGAGCAGCCCGCGCTCCTCGCCGGCGACGAACAGCGCCAGTACCGAGCGGCGCGGCCGCTGCGGCAGCGCCGCGAGCGCGCGCGCGATGGCGAGCACCTGCGCGCAGCCGGAAGCGTTGTCGACGGCACCGTGATAGATGCGATCACCGCTGGCGTCCGGCTCGCCGATGCCGAAGTGATCGTGGTGGGCCGAGAGCACCACGAGTTGCGCCGCCAGCCGCGGATCGCTCCCCGGCAGCACGCCGCCGACGTTGGCGGTCTGCCCGCGCGAGAGCGTGTTGGTGAAGCTGAGCGAGGTACGCACCCCGAGCGGCACCGGCTTGAAGTCGCGCGAACGCGCGGCGGCGCGCAGCTGCTCGAGGTCGTAACCGCCGGCCTGCACCATGCGCCGCACCGCATCCTCGGTGGCCCAGGCCCTGACGCGCAGGCGCGGCTCGTCGCCTGCGGGCAGCGCGAATTGCTCGCCGCCCCAGGAGCTCTGTACCACCTGCCAGGGGTAGCCGGCCGAGGGCGTGGTATGGATGATGATGGCGCCGGCGGCGCCCTGGCGCGCCGCGCTTTCGTACTTGTAATCCCAGCGCCCGTAGTACAGGCGGCGCTTGCCGGCGAACAGCTGCGGATCCCAGTCCGGGTCGTTGTTCATCATCACCAGGATCTTGCCGGCGAGATCGGCGCCCTTGAAGTCATCCCACTGGTACTCCGGCGCCTGGATGCCGTAACCGACGAATACCAGCTCGGCATCGCTCAGCGCGACCTTATCGGTCTGCAGACCGCTGGCGGCGATGTAGTCCGCGCGCCAGGCAAGATCGACGTGCCCGCTCTGGCCCTCGAAGCTCCAGCTCGCAGGAAATGCCGACTTGATGCCGACGATGTCGAAGGGCTGTTGCCACTCGCCGCCGGCGAATGCGGGCTGCAGTCCCATGCCCTCGAGCCGGGTCTGCAGGTACAGCCGCGCCAGCTGATCAGCGCGCGTGGCCGGGCCGCGTCCCTCGAGCAGATCCGAGGAGAGAAAGCGGATCGGCGCTTCGAGCGCCGCACGGGTGATGTAGCCGTTTGCGGCCTTCCCGACTGCCGGCGGCATGGGTGCGCTTTGCGCGCCGGCGAGACTCGCCTGACCTGAGGCCAGCGCACCGGCCAAAGCACAGCAGCGCGCCGCTCTGCGAATTGCACCCATGGACACTCCCGCACTCCCGGACGGTCGGCAAACTTAGCACAGCTGCCGCTGTCGGCCCGCGCGGCCGCATGGAATTTCTTAACGCCATTTGGTCTGGCAGCACAGGTGCCCCTGCGTACGATGGGAGGTCCGCCGGCGCTGGGCCGGCGTCTGTGTGTTTAAGAGGTACGACTCCATGCGAATGCCGCGATACCTGCAGAAACTGCTGCTCGTTGCGCTCACCGGCGCGCTGCTGCTGCCGGCGGCTTTCGCGGCGGAGCTCGGCGCCATCGTCGGCCTCGTGACCAATGCCGCCGGCGCGCCGGTGGCGCGTGCCACCGTCACCGCGGTGCGCGCCGACGGCAACGGCATTCGCGCCACCGTCTCCGGCAGCGACGGCGTCTATTCGTTCGCCGACCTGCCGCCGGGAGCGTGGTCCGTGACCGCGGAGCTCGCGGGCGCCCCGGCCGTCACCGCGCAGTCATTGGTGGTGACTTCCGGCAAGGCCGCGCGTCATGACCTGGTGATGAGCGTTGCGGCTCCGGCAGGGCCGGCGGTGGCGGCAGCTGCCACGCCGGCGCCGGTCGCAGCTCCCGCAGCTCCCGCAGCCGCAGCTCCCGCGGCCGCGCCCGCGACCCTTGCGCAGCTGGTCGCACAGGAGGTCGCCAGGATCGTGCCCGAAGCGCTGCAGGCGCCCGCGCCCGCTCCGGCCGTCGATACCCAGACGCCGTTCGCGGTCGGTGATCTAGGCTGGGCGAACGGCGCCGGTCGCGCCACCACGCCGATATTCGACACGAAATTCTTCACGCCGGAGATCCGCTTCGACGTCAACTACCTGCAGGACTTCAATCACCCGGTCGATCACACCATCGTCGGCTCGACCGAGGAGTTCCGCTCGGGCGAGTTCCAGATCGAGCAGGTGAGCTTCGGCGGCAACTTCCACTGGGACGGCGTGCAGGCACGCTTCCTGTCGATGATGGGCCTGTATGCGGTCACCACGCCGCGCAACGACGCGAGCCTCGGCGTCGGTGAGTGGGATCTGCAGGGTGCCTACAAGTACCTATCGGAGGCCAACGCCGGCTATCACTGGGACGTGAATCACGGGCTGAACGTCGACGCCGGCATCTTCCTCTCGTACATCGGCCTGTTCAGCTACTACAACTTCGACAACTGGACCTATCAGCCCTCGTTCGTGTCGTCCAACACGCCGTGGTTCTTCAACGGGCTGCGCGTGCAATGGTTCCCGACCCAGACCCTGAAGATCGAACCCTGGCTGATCAACGGCTGGCAGTCCTACGCCAAGTACAACAGCCATCCGGGCGTCGGCGGACAGATCCTGTGGATCCCGAACGACTGGTTCCGGCTGGTGCTCAACAGCTACAGCATCGGTCAGGACAACCTCGCCAGCGGCAGCGGCTTCCCCGCCAACGGCGGCAATCCCAACGCCGCCATCGGCCTACCCAATCCCAACGGCACGTACGTCAATTACGCCAACGTCACGCGCGTGCACGAGGACGACAGCATCGAGTGGAAATACTACGACGCGAAGGACGGCGCCGGCACGGGCGCAGGTATATCGAAGATGGCGACGTCCTTCACCTGGGACCTGGGGTGCGAATACGGCGGCGGCGTGCACTGCTCGCACGGACCCAACAAGGAGAGCTTCTTCGGGCTGATGCTCTACGACCGCACCTGGTTCGATCACGATCTCTACGCAGTAACGCTCGGCGGCGGGTTCATGAACAACCCCGGACGCTACCTGGCGCTTGTGCCGCCCATCAACGGCGCCACCGCGGTGAGCGGCACGCCGTATTTCACCGAGAACCCCGGACAGAAGCTCTACCAGTGGGACGCGCAGCTCAATTTCCAGTACATGCCCAAGACCTGGCTCACCTGGTGGACGGAGGCCACGTTCCGCCACTCGAGCGTTCCCTACTGGTCGGGAGCCGGCGGCGTGACGCCACCGACCGGCAACAACGGCGCCCCGGCGAGCCTGGTGTGCAACAACGGCAGCGCCGCCGCTGCCGACGTGTGCGCGAACGAGGGCGGGGTCTGGTACCCGGATCTGCGCACGCGCGAGGTCGTGTGGGGCGCCGGGGTCATGGTCAAGTTCTGAAATCGGCGCAGCGGCGCGTGCGCGTGCGCGTTAAACGCCCCGCAGGGGCTGCGGGGCGCGCAAAGACGACGCAAGTCCCACTTCGGCCCTTAAGGCGTGCTAAGTTACCGCGCCCTGACGCGATATAGAGCCGCAATACCCGCATGAACGACCAGCAGCCCCGTACCGAGCAAGCCCCGCTCCTCTGGGTGAACGTACTGATGTTCACGCTCACCTCGCTCGCCGCGCTGATCCTGGTGCCGTGGTACGGGCTCACGCACGGATTCACGACTGCGGACTGGGTGGTCTTCGTGCTGTTCGTGGGCGCGAACGGCATGGCCGTCACCGCCGGCTACCACCGTCTGTGGGCGCACCGCACCTACGAGGCGCACTGGTCGCTGCGGCTGTGCTACCTGCTGTTCGGCACCATGGCGCTGCAGAACAGCGCATTGATCTGGTGCAGCGGGCACCGCAGGCATCACGTGCACGTCGACGATGTCGACCTTGACCCCTACTCGGCCCGGCGCGGCTTCTGGTTCTCGCACATCGGCTGGATGCTGCGCGAGTACCCGAGCGGCAAGACTGACTTCAGCAACATCCCCGACCTCAGGAAGGACCCGATGCTGGTGTTCCAGCACCGCTACTACCTGCCGCTCGCACTGGCCACCAACCTCGGGCTGCCGCTGCTCGCGGGGCTGCTGTTCCACGACCTGTGGGGCATGCTGATCCTCGCCGGCGTGCTGCGCCTGGTGTGGAGCCACCACATCACCTTCTTCATCAACTCGCTGGCCCACATGTGGGGCATCCGCCCTTACACCGAAGACAACACCGCGCGCGACAACCCGGTGATTGCCGTGCTCACTTACGGCGAGGGCTATCACAACTTCCACCACATGTTCGCCCACGATTACCGTAATGGCGTGCGCTGGTGGCAGTGGGATCCCACCAAGTGGCTGATCGCCATGCTGCACCCGTTCGGCCTGACGCGCCGCCTGAAGCGTACGCCGACGTTCCAGATCCAGCGCGCGCTGCTCGCCATGCAGTTCACGCGCGTGCAGCTGCGTCTCGCCGGCTTACCGGGCCACTCGCACATCGAGCAGCTGCGGGCGCGCCTCGCGCAGGAGTACGAGAATTTCCTCGCGGCGCTCGCCGACTGGGCGCGCCTCAAGGAGCAGTGGCTGGTCGAGAAGAAGGCTGACCTGCAGGGCCGCCTGCGCGACATCGAGCGCAGCCTCTCGCTGCAGCTGCGCCGCATGCGCCTGCTGCAGGCACAGCTCGCGTAGACATCCCGCACCGTCGCCACTGACGGCGACGGATCCCGCACCGTCCCCACCGAGGGCGACGCGGCGCTCACCGCACCCCGCCCCGCGCGCCGCTGGCGCACCCCCCTGCCGTTCGGGCACCATGCCTGCGTGGGGCGCATCTTCGAAGTCCGCAAGCACACGATGTTCGCGCGCTGGAACCGCATGGCGAAGCAGTTCGCGCGCATCGCCAAGGACATCACCATGGCGGTGAAGTCGGGCGGCTCCGACCCGGCTTCCAACCCGACGCTGCGGCGAACCATCCAGAACGCGCGCGCGGTCAACATGCCGAAGGACAAGATCGAGGCCGCCATCAAGCGCGCCTCCGGCCGCGACGCGGCCAACTACCAGCAGGTGCTGTACGAAGGCTACGCGCCCCACGGGGTGGCGCTGCTGGTGGAGACGGCGACCGACAACCCGACACGCACCGTGGCGGCGGTGCGCAACATCATCACCAACGGCGGCGGCAACCTCGCCACCAGTGGCAGCGTCAGCTTCCTGTTCCGCAAGATGGGCGTGTTCCGCCTGAGCCCGGAAGGGCTGGACCAGGACGACCTGGAGCTGTACCTGATCGATCACGGCCTCGAGGAGATGGGTGAGAGCACCGGCGAGAAGGGCGAACCGCAGCTGGTAATTCGCTGCGCCTTTGCCGACTTCGGCCGCCTGCAGGGGGCGCTGGAGGCGCGCGGCCTGACGCCGCTCTCGGCCGAGCACGAGTACATCTGCACGGTTCCCACCGAGCTGCCGGAAAACCAGGCGACCGAGGCACTCACCGTAATCGACCGGCTCGAGCAGGACGAGGACGTGCAAAAGGTGTTCCACACCCTCGCCTGACAGCACGCTTGCGCCGCTGCCGGGGGCGCGACATGCTGGCGCAGGTCTTCAGGTGGCGGGGTGCGTGTCGCGCACAAGGCTATGCTCGGCGGCCTGCATGTCTATCGGCTCGAACTGGCGCGCGTCACCGACGCCGCGCAGCTCGCTGCAATGTCGCGGCAGCTGGTGGAGGAGGGTCTGCGTCCGGCGTGGGGTGCCGCACGCATCGGCTGGCACGTGCGCAATGCTGACAGCGTGGTGCTCACCGCACGCTCCGGACTCGAGCTCGCCGGCTTCGCCATCATGCGGTACGCCGAGGACGTCGCGCATCTGAACCTGCTGGCAGTCGCTCCCGCCCACCGCCGGCGCGGTGTCGCGCGGCGCCTGGTGCGCTGGCTCGAGGAGACGGCGCTCACCGCCGGCACGTTCGTCATCGGGCTGGAGCTGCGCGCCAGCAACGAGGGCGCGTGCGCCTTCTACCGCTCGCTCGGCTACCGCGAGATCGGCGAGATACCCGGCTACTACCAGGGCGTGGAGTCGGCGCTGCGCATGACGCGCGACGTGCGCGGCGGCGCCGCGCCGCTGCCGCCGCGCTAGGACTCGAGCCGGAATTCGAAGTCGTAGGAATGGCCGCCGTCGGCGGCGACCGTGATGGTCATCCTGCCGCTCAAGCCCCTGAGCTCGCCGGTGCCGGAGTCCGGCACGACGCTGATCGATGACACCGGCGTGCCCCGGGTCATGGTCGCGCTGTGCTGCAGCACGAAGCTGCCGCTGTGGCCGTTGAGCTTGCCGGTCACGCGCTCGAGCGCGACATAGCTCGCCGAGCCCGGCACCTCGGTCTGGGTCGCCAGCATCTCACCCTTGCTGATTCCTTCGAGGTCGCCGTGGAAGCGCTTGTCGATGGTGAGGCGGCCGAGGTTGGCCGCGCGCGCGATCTGCGTGTCGGGCTTCTGCGGCGTGACCTTCACGTCGAACGTCCCGGCGGCGCGCTGGCTGGTGTCGCGCTCCTTCATGCGAGCTCAGTCCGGCATCGGTGTGAGCTGGGCGGCGAGCGCGTCCTCGAAGCCGAAGTTGCGCAGGTCGCGCACGCGCTGCGGAAACAGGATGCCGTCCAGGTGATCCACTTCGTGTTGCACCACGCGGGCATGGAAACCCTCCACGGTCCGGTCGATGGGCGCACCCTGCACGTCGAAGCCCTGGTAGCGCAAGCGGCGAAAGCGCGGCACCAGGCCGCGCAACCCGGGCACCGACAGGCAGCCCTCCCAACCTTCATCCTCCTCGGCCCCGAGCGGCGTGACAAGCGGATTGACGAGCACCGTATACGGAACCGGGGCGAGATGGGGGTAGCGTGGATTGTCCTTGAGCTCGAAGATGACCACGCGGGCGCTCACGCCGATCTGCGGGGCGGCGATGCCGGCGCCGTTCAGCTCGCGCATGGTGTCGTCCAGGTCGGCGACCAGCGCGGCGAGCTGCGCATCGAAGCGCGTGACCGGGGCGGCCACCTGCCGCAGCAGCGGCTCGCCCATCTTCAGTACCTGGCGCACGGGCATGGCGGCTGACGCGCTCTAGGTGCGGCCCGCGGCGCCGGGCACTACCGGGATCGAGGTGCGGTGGTCGCGAAATACCAGCGGCTGCTCGCGCAGCGGGCCGGCGGCAGCGCCGGCCGCGGCGCGCGCCACCGCTTCCGTCACCAGCTGGTGGTGCGGCGACAGGTCGCAGACCGGATCGGCGTTATCCATATCCCCCGTCAGCAGGTACGCCTGGCAGCGGCAGCCGCCGAAGTCCTTGTGCTTCTCGGGGCAGCTGCGGCACGGTTCCTTCATCCACGCATCGCCGCGGAAGCGGTTGAACGCGCTCGAGTCGTACCAGATGCTGCGCACGTCCGCGCTGCGCACGTTCGGCAGCTCGAGCCCAGGCAGCATGCGCGCGGCGTGACAGGGCATGGCGGTGCCGTCGGGCGCCACGGCGAGGAACACCGACCCCAGCCCGCTCATGCACGGCTTGGGGCGCGTCTCGAAGTAGTCGGGCACCACGAAATAGATCTGCATCTTTCCGGCGACGCGCTCGCGGAAGCGCTGCGTGATGCTTTCCGCGCGCTCGAGCTGTGCGCGGCTCGGCAGCAGCTGCGCGCGGTTGAGCCACGCCCAGCCGTAGTACTGCGTGTTGGCGAGCTCGACGTACTGCGCCCCCATGGCTTGCGCCATCTCGAGGATTTCGCCCACGTGATCGATGTTCAGGCGGTGCAGCACTACGTTGAGCACCATCGGGTAGTCGTGCGCGCGGATGAGCGCGGCGACTTTCGACTTCAGCTCGAAGGTGCGCGTGCTGCTCAGGAAATCGTTCATCTCGCGCGTGCTGTCCTGGAACGAGAGCTGGATGTGATCGAGCCCGGCCTGCTTGAGCGCGCCGATGCGCGCCTCCGTCATGCCGATGCCGGAGGTGATGAGGTTGCTGTAGAAGCCGAGGGTATGGGCTTCGGCGACGATCGTCTCCAGGTCATCGCGCACCAGCGGCTCACCGCCCGACAACCCGAGCTGCACCGCGCCGAGCGCGCGCGCCTCGCGCAGCACGCGCAGCCAGTCACCGGTCCCGAGCTCCGCGCCAGTACGTGCAAATTCGGTCGGGTTGTAGCAGAACACGCAGTGCAGCGGGCAGCGGTAGGTCAGCTCGAGGAGGAGCCACAGCGGTGGGCCAACACCTGGCGATGTCTTCAGCGGCGGCCCAACACCAGGCGATGTCTTCAGCGGCGGCCCCACGCCGCTTGCGGGTTGGGTGCTGCTCATGCCACCAGCTCCAGCCAGCGCTTCTCCAGCGCCAGCACGACGAACGCCTGCACGTCCTCGGTTAATCCCGTCATGCCGTAGCTGCGCTCCAGGTCCGCGATGATGTCCGCCACCGTGCGCACGCCGTCGCAGCGGCTGAGGATCGCCCCGGCGCTGCTGTTCAGCTTCACCATGCCCTCCGGATAGAGCAGCACGTGCGCCTCCTGCGCCGCTTCCCACTGCAGGCGCAGGCCCTTGGCGATGACTGGCCGCGCACTGCCCGCGACCTCGCTCACAGCGTCACCCCGAGGGCGAGCGCCATGGCATCGCTCATCTGCCACAGGATATCGAGCTTGAACTGCAGGATCCCGAGCGCGCGCTCCTGCGCGGCGCGCGTGGCGAAGCGCTCGAGCGTCGTGGCGAGCCCGAACTCGACGTCGCGGCGCGCCAGGCTCACGCGGCTCTGGAAGTAGCGCAGGCCCGCCGGATCGATCCACGGGTAGTGCTCCGGCCAGCTCGCGAGCCGCTGCTGGTGGATCTGCGGTGCGAACAGCTCGGTGAGCGAAGCGCACACTCCTTCCGGCCAGGGAGCGCGGCGCGCGAAGTTCACATACGCATCGACCGCGAAGCGCACCCCCGGCAGCACCTGCCTGAGACTCTCGACCGCGGCGCGCTCGAGCCCGACGGCTTGCGCCAGGCGCAGCCAGGACTCGATACCGCCCGGATCGTCCCCGTAACCGTCGTGATCGAGGATGCGCTGCACCCAGTTGCGGCGCACCGCGCGCTCGTCGCAGTTGGCGAGGATCGCGGCATCCTTCACCGGTATGTTGATCTGGTAGTAGAAGCGATTGGCCACCCAGCCGCGGATCTGCTCCGGCGTCGCCTTGCCGGTGTTCAGCATGACGTTGAACGGATGGTGGATGTGGTAGGCGCGGCCGCGCTCGCGCAGCCGCTGCTCGAATTCCTCGCGCGTCCAGGCGGGCGCGCTCACAGCTCGATCTCCATGCCGTCGTGAGCCACCTCGACGCCGCGGCGCGTGAGCTCGGCGCGCTCGCGCGAGTCCTCGTCGAGAATGGGATTGGTGTTGTTCACGTGGATCAGGATGCGGCGCGTGCCGGCGGGAAGCTGCGCGAGCCACTCGAGCATGCCGCCCGGCCCCTGCTGCGGCAGGTGGCCGATGTCGCGGGCGCGTTTTCTCGATAGTCCGAGCGTAATCATCTCCTCATCGTGCCAGAAGGTCCCATCGACCAGCACGCATGCGGCCGCGCGCATCGCCTGCCACACGCTCTCCTCCATCGAGCCGAGCCCGGGAGCGTACACGCAGCTGCGCCCGCTGCCGGCGGCGGTCATCACCAGCGCGACGTTGTCGCCGGCGACCGGCGCCTCGCGGTGCGGCGAGAAGGGCGCGGGCTTGCTCGGTACGGCCAGCGCGCGCCACAGGATTCCCGGCACGCCATCGACGGTGAACTCGCTGCCATCGGCCCGCAGCGCACGCCGCTCGACACCGCAGTAGTGCGCCAGCACGCCGAAGATCGGGTTGCCGTGCGTCAGGTCGGCACACGCCTGGTCCGTGCACCACACCCGCAGCGGCCGGGTGGACTCACGCAACATGAACAGGCCGGTCGTGTGATCGATCTGTCCGTCCACCAGCACGATGGCGACGATCCCGGTGTCGCGCGGCGCACGTGCCGGCTGCAGGTCGGCATTGGCGCGCAGCTGCTCGAGGACGTCCGGTGAGGCGTTGACGAGCGCCCAGGCGGCCGCATCACTGCCGCGCACGACGATCGAGGATTGGGTACGGGAGAGCGCCCGCAGCGTGCCGTTGCGCACGCCCGAGCAGTTATGGCAGTTGCAATTCCACTGGGGGAAACCGCCGCCGGCGGCCGACCCCAGCACCCGGATCTTCAAACCAAAGAGCTGGCGGAGCCCGGCGGCCAGGCTCCGAAGCCCTGTTCAGTCTTCAGCGGTTCGCAATGTACATCGTGATTTCCATGCCGAAGCGGAAATCACGAGCTTGTGGCTTTTCCCAGCGCATAGTCTATGTTCCTGGTTGGTCAGTAAGGGCGGCCCGCGCCGCTACCCGTGTATCCTTCTCCCGCCAGCCCGGAGGCGAAAGGGGATCATCATGAAAGTGGCCTCATGATTTTCTTGAGGACACGTCACACCCCTCCATGAAGCTGCGCACGCGGCTCAACCTGGTGCTGACCGGGGTCACGGCGATCTTCCTCGCCGTGCTGGTGGCGGACGAGGTCCGCGATGCCCGCTCCTCGGTCCGGGAAGAGATCGAGGCGGCCAACCGGGTGGCCGCCCAGGTCATCGGCAGCCTGATCCTCACCTATTCGGCGGCCGGGGGCACGGCCGAGGTGCAGCAGATGCTGCAGCGCCTGGGCCACGTGCGCGCCAACGACATCACGCTGCGCGATCCGGCCGGCAGGCTCCTCTATCACTCCCCGCCGCCGGTTTACAAGGCCGGGCGCGAAGCGCCCGGCTGGTATGCGCACCTGCTAGCGCCGCAGCCGCAGCGGCAGACCTTCACCCTGGGTGACGGTGCGGAAGTGGTGATCGAGGCGCAGCCCTCGCGCGCCATCCTCGATGCCTGGGATGACCTCACGCGGCTGCTCGCCATCGCCGCAGGCATGCTGATTGCGTTGGGCGCACTCGCCTTCTGGCTGGTGGACCGCGCGCTCGCGCCGTTTCCCGTCATCGTCGAAGGGCTCGAGCGGCTGCAGCGCGGGGAGCTCACCTACCGGCTGCCCGCGCTTCCCGGAGCGGAGGCGCACGCGATCGGTGCCGCCTTCAATCGCATGGCGCAGGCGGTGGAAGACAAGCTGCAGGCCGAGAGCGAGGCGCGCGAGGCGCGCACGCGGCTCGAGGAGCGCCGCGAACTGGCGCTGCTGGTCGGACAGAGCATCGAGGAGGAGCGGCGGCTGATCGCCCACGAGCTGCACGACGAATTCGGCCAGTCGGTCACCGCCATCCGCAGTCTCGCCATGGCCATCGCCACGCAGTCGACCCAGGCCCCGATGAGCGAAGCGGCGCGGCTGATCAGCGAGGAGGCTGGGCGGCTCTACGACGCCATGCACGGGCTGATCCCGCGCCTCGCCCCGCTGTCGCTCGATACGCTCGGGCTCGCCGAGTCGCTCGAGAGCCTGGTGCGCGACTGGCAGCGCCGCCACCCCGCCCTGCAGTTGTCGCTGCGGCACGAGTTGCCCGCCGATCTGGGCGCCAGCGTGTCGCTCGCCGCCTACCGCGTGGTGCAGGAAGGGCTGGTCAATGCGCTGCGCCACGCGCGCGCCACGCGCGTTATGATCGAGGTCAGCTCCACGGCTGCGCGCATGGTCGTCGCGGTCAGCGACGACGGCGTGGGTCTGCCGGAGAACTGGTCGCGGCCCGGCCACTTCGGGCTGCGCGGCCTGGCCGAGCGCGTGGAGCATCTCGGAGGAACCTTCCAGGTGCGTAACAGCGAGCCGCACGGCGTATGTCTGACCGCGGAGATCCCGCTCGCGGCGGGCGCATGATCCGCGTATTGCTGGTCGACGACCACGCAGTGGTGCGCACCGGTTTCCGCCTGCTGCTGCAGGCCCACGCCGAGATCACCGTGGTCGGGGAAGCCGACTCCGGCGAGGCCGCCCTGCAGCACTACCTCGAGGTCGCCCCCGACGTGGTGGTCATGGACCTTGCGATGCCCGGCATGGGCGGACTGGAAGCGCTCAGGCGCATTCGCGCGCGCCATCCGCAGGCGCGCATCCTCGCGCTCTCCGCGCACGATGATCCGCTGCACGCGCGGCGCGCGCTGCGCGAAGGCGCGCGCGGCTTTCTGTCCAAGCGCAGCGCCCCCGAGGCGCTGCTGGAAGCGGTCAGCGCGGTGGCCGCAGGTCAGCGTTACCTCGATCCGGCGCTCGCGCAGAAGCTGGCGCTCGATGAGATGGAAGGCGCCGGCAAGTCCTCGGTCGAGCGGCTCTCGGAGCGGGAATTCGAGGTGTTTGTGCGCCTGGCCGGGGGCGCCACGGTGCAGCGCATCGCCGACGATCTGAAGCTATCCGCCTCCACCGTCGGTACGCATCTCTACAACATCAAGCAGAAGCTCGGTGTGCAGAACCAGGCCGAGCTCACCCTGATCGCGATACGTCACGGCCTGATCGAAGCGTGAGGCTCTCCGTTTCCGTGCCGCGCGGCACGGCCACGCGGCGCGTGAGGCGCTCGAGCGAGCGGCGGGCGGCGGCCTTGGCGATGTGCTTGCACCACAACGGCTCGCGCTGCTCGCCCTGGCGACGGAAGCGCTCGCAGTCGCAGGTCCACAGGATGCGATCGTCCTGCGTCCGCAGCACCTGCACCGTGCGGCTCGGGAAGCTGTAGGTCCCGAGAATCTCGTTCTGGACCGGGCGGCGGCGGCGAAAGCGGATGGCCATACAAAAAGCCTATAACACCTGTGCTGTGGATTGCTTGTGGATTACTTGTGCATAGGCGACAAAGTTGGCGGCGCAGCAGGATCCACACCAGCGGCCGTCGTCACCCTTGGTGCAGTGCGGCGGTGCGCGAGCTGCGCCAGCGGCCGCCGTAGCCTAGGATGAGACGATCTTCGCCTTGATCGCCTCGTACTCCGCGTCGGTGATGAGCCTGGCGTCGAGCAGCTGCTTGGCTTCCTGCAGGCGCCGTACGGCGTCGCCGTTGCCAGCCGGCTGCGCCATCGGGCCCGAGGTCACCTGGATGCCGCCGGAGCGGGCGCGCAGCTCCTCGAGCTCGCGCACGCGGCGCTTCTCGCGCCACGCCTGGTCCTGTCCCTGGCAGATCCGATACACCGCCTGCGCCTGGTTGCGGCGCAGGCCGCGGAACTCGACGAGCTGCGCACCCTGCGCACCGAGCGAGGCGAGGTCGGTGGATTTGCCGGCACGCAGCGCCAGATCCGCGCTCAGCATGCCGACGCGCAGCGTGACCTCCTCGAGGTCCTGCCAGCGGATGGTGGTGACGTCGAAGCCGCCGAGCAGCCGGCGCATCAGCACGATGAGCCGCCCGCTGGTAGCGGCGATCAGCTGCCGCCGGTGAGTGAGGGCGAACAGCCGTCGCTGGATGGCCCAGGCGTCAAGCGTCTCGCCCGCGATCAGCACCGAGCGCAGCTGCGCGAGCGCCTTGCCGAGATCTGCCTCCTCCGTCCCCGTGGCGTCGCCCATGTCCGCAGTCCTTCAAAGCAGTGTTAGTTCTTCTTGACGATCTCGGCGCGGAACTCGCGCAGCTTCTGCTTGATGATGCGCTCGTTCGCCGGTCCCATGCGGATCAGCAGTTTCTGTCCCGCCGAGCTGCTCTCGAGATTCGGATCCGCATACTGGAACATCACTTTCGGCTGCACCAGCCGGATCGGGCCGGCCACTTCCGGCGCCTGCAGCAGATGATCGATCACCTGCACGAGGCGGTCGTTGAAGTACTTGCCCGGATAGCCGAGATCCTCGTACGACTGCTGGAACAGCGGGTACAGACGCTGGTACACCAGCGCGAGCGACTTGACGTCGGTGGCCTGCACCGCGTGCACCAGCGGCGCATAGCGCGCGAAGTTGGTGTCCGACAGGGTGATGACGTCGCCCTGGGTGGCGGTCACGGTCTGGCCGGCAGTCGGTTTCACCGGACGCAGCTCGACGGCGACCTTGCGCTGCGACAGATTGTCGACCGTCGCGACGATGTGCCGCACGATGTTCTGCGGCACGAGAAACTGCTCGACCGGAGCACGGCCGATGACGCCGGCGAGCGAGTCGTGCACTACCGCATCGCTGTCGTTCAGGGCCGGCAATGCCGCGGTCTCCCCTGCGGGGATCGGGTTCGCGATCTGCGGCTCGCTGCTGGCGGCTGGCGCCGGCGCTGTCGCGGTTGCCGCAGGCGCGGCGGGCGCCCGGCGCGATGCGTACCAGTACCACCCTCCCAGGGCGACCGCGATCGCGGCGATGATGCCGATCAGCCATACGACCTTGCGCCGCGCCAGGTCTTCCTGATTGTCGTCCCACATCGGGCAGTTACCTCCAGACAACCTTCGGCAACGGCCTAACTCTACTCCCGTTTGACGGCGCCGGCCGCTACGTCGTATCCAGCACACCACCGTTGGCGGCGCTGTACATTGTATGAATTCTCGCGCCGCCGACTGCGCACTGAGCCGCGGTTGTGCTTCAATTCGCGCATGCCCGCCTCCTTCCATCCGGCCGTAGCGGCCTGGTTCGCCCGCACTTTCGCAGCGCCGACCGAAGTGCAGCGCGCGGCCTGGCCGGCGATCGCCGCCCGCCAGCACGTACTGATCGCCGCCCCCACCGGGTCCGGCAAGACACTGGCCGCCTTTC
>DATHQM010000095.1:0-26980 GCA_035482695.1 Steroidobacteraceae bacterium
TCGCGGTCGATGTACGGCACGATGCGCACGTCCTGTCTGGCGAGCTGGCGGTTGAGCTCGTCGACCTTGGCATGGATGCCCTTGAGGGTTTGCGACGGGTTCTGGTACTTCAGCATCAGCACGATGCCTTCGATCGTGTCCGGGTTGTTGTCCTTGCCGAGGATGCCCTCGCGCTCCTGGTGACTTAGCGTGGTGCGACCCAGGTCGCGCACCAGCACCGGTATGCCGTTCACCTGCGTGACCACGGTCGCGCCGATGTCTGCCAGGCTCCTGATCAGGCCGACGCCGCGGATGACATAGCTCTGATCGCCACGCGATACGCGCCCGCCGGCGGCGTTGGCGTTGTTGCTGTTGATCGCGTTGATGACGTCGGTGATGCCGAGGCCGTAGTTGCTCAGCTGCCGGGGATCGAGATCCAGCTGGTATTCGGTGGTGAAGCCGCCGAAGTTGCTGTCGTCCACCACGCCGGGAACCGACTTGAGCGCCGGGATCACGGTCCAGCGCTGAATTTCCGACAGTTCCTGCAGGTTGCGGGTGTCGGACTCGAGCGTGTAGCGGTAGATCTCACCGCCGGGGCCGGCGACCGGATCGAGCGAGGGCGCAGCGCCGCTCGGCAGGGTGACCTGGTTGATGCGCTCGAGCAGGCGCTGGCGCACCCAGTAGTCCTCGTAGCCGTCGCGGAACAACACGGTGATGAGCGACAGGCCGAAGGTGCTCTCCGAGCGCATCAACAGCAGCCCCGGGGTGCCGTTGATCTCGCGCTCGAGCGGCACGGTGATCAGCTGCTCGACTTCCTCGGCAGCCAGTCCAGGCAGCTGCGTGGTCACCTGTGCAGAGACGTCGCCGAGCTCGGGATAGGCCTCGACGCTCAGGGTCTCCCAGGCGTAGATGCCGAACAGGCTGAGCAGCACCGCGATGACGATGACCGCGACGCGCCGGCGCAGACAGAAGTCGACGAACTGGTCAATCATTGAGCAGGATTCCACCCCGGACTACGACCTGCTCGCCAGGCTCGACACCGGCGGCAATCGTCACCGTGGAGCTCTCTTCCAGCAGCGCCTCGACGGCGCGTCGCTCGAAGGTCCAGGGCGCGGTGGCCACGAACACGCTGGTGCGGTCGTTGTTCATGAGCAGCGCGGAGCTCGGCAGCACCACGCGCCGCCGCGGCTCGCCGCGCAGCGTCACGGTGGCGAACATGTTGGGCCGCAGCGCGTAGTCGGGGTTCGCAAACGCGATGCGCACCTTGTTGCGGTGCGAATCCGCCTCCAGGACGTCGGAGACGAACAGCACCTTGCCGTGCAGCGTCCTGCCGGAGTAGGCATCGACGGCGACATCGGCATCCTGGTCGCGCTTGACCTGGGTGAGGTCCTTCTCGGCCACCAGCGCGGTCACCCACACCACCGAGAGATCCGCGACGGTCATGACCGGCTGGGTGTCGTCGTTGATAGTGGCGCCGGCAGCGGTGGCGAGCGCGGTCACGCTGCCGGGGACCGGGGCGCGCAGCGCCAGCAGCCGTGCTTCGCCGCGGGCGTCCTCGGCCGCACCCATGGCGCGCAGGTGCTCGCGGCTGCGCAGCCATTCCGCCTGCGCCTGCTCGTTGTCGCTGCGCGCCTGCTCCAGGTCGCGTTGCGAGGCCGCGCCGATCTTCAGCTGCGCCTCCTGGTACTGCAGGATCCGCGCGCTGAGCGTCGCGGCGCTCGCCGCCTTGTCGTTGTCGTCGTAGGCCTGCGCCACATCCGGGGAATCGATGAGCGCCAGCAGCTGGCCGCGCTGCACGCGATCGCCAAGCGCGACCTTGAGCTCATGGACCCGTCCCGTGCCCGGCGGCAGCACCGTCACGGTGCGCGCCGGGTCGGACTCGACGATGCCCGGCGCGTGGATCAGGGGACTCTCGGGCTGTGCCGCCGCCGCCATCACGGTCAGCCGCTGCCGCAGCGGTGAGCTCTCCGGAACGAAGATGCGGTTGCCCTGGTGCACCAGCAGCGGGGCCTCTTCGCCTGAGCCGCCGTGGCCGGCGAACAGGCCGAAACCGTGGGTCAGCAGGGCGATCACCAGCAGCAGCCCGAGCGCGAGCCCGCCGAGGAGGAACGCGCGCCCGGCGGCGGTGGCGGAGTGGTCGTGAATTTCCGGGAAGTCCGACCCTTCAGGATGAGCCTGTCCTTCCGGTTGATCCTGTGCGGGTGGTTCCATGGCGCTCACTTCCCAACAAAGGCCCTAAAGTCTAATTGCAGCCGTGTGACAGATCGTCGAGTGGGCGTGCCCGCAGCGCACACCCGCGCCGCGTCACTGCGGCGCGCGCGCCGTGCCGCGTGTGGCGGCGCGGTGCCTGCCGTGCCGCAGATACGCTACCGGGTACCCGGTACGATCGCCAGGCGCGGGGATTCTAGCGGCGACGGTCACAAAGTCAACCAATACCATACCCCCCATCCTATATGTTTCACGGCTCGAATCCCGGCATGAGCGAGCCGAGTCCGTCCGCGCCCGAGCAGACTGGTGATGAACGGGAAGAGCGCCCGGGCGCGCGCGGCGCGCTCAGGCTTGATAATCGGCCGCCGCGGTTTCATCGACCGCCAGCTGCCGCGAGCCAAGGGCGTTGAGCAGCGGCGTGAGAATCACCGCCAGCACCAGGTTGAGAATGAGCGTGTAGAGGGCGGTATAGCCTGGCAGTGTGTAGCCGGCGACTTCCAGCGGGAAGGTGGGCTTCAAACCCACGTGCACCGCCATCATCGTGCCGAGCAGCGTACCGGCTGCCCAGCCGAGCAGCAGCGCCCACGCATTGAACCAGCGCGTATAGGCGCCGAACATCACCGTCGGCAGGGTCTGGATGATCCAGATGCCCCCCAGCAGCTGCAGCTGAATGGCGTATTGCGTGGGCACGAACACGATGAAGGCGAGCGCGCCGGCCTTGACGATGAGCGATACCCACTTCGCCATCTGCGCTTCCTGCCGGTCGGTCGGAGTCTTGTTGATGAATTCGCGGTGGATGTTGCGCGTGTAGAGGTTGGCCGCTGCGATCGACATGATCGCCGCGGGCACCAGTGCACCGATGCCGATGGCAGCAAAGGCGATGCCGACGAACCACGACGGAAAGCTGTGCAGCAGCAGCGCCGGCACGGCGTAGTTGTTGCCGAACTGCTTGAAGCCGGCGGCGAACTCCGGCAGGCCCTTGACGCCGGCGGCGATGGCGAAAAAACCGAACAGCGCGAGCAGTCCCAGCATGAAGGTATACCCGGGAAGCAGGGCGGCGTTGCGGCGGATGGCACGGCCGCTGCTGGCGCTGAGGATGCCGGTCATGGAATGCGGATAGAGGAACAAAGCCAGCGCCGAGCCGAGCGCCAGGGTCGCGTAGGCGCTGTATTCGGCGCTGGAGTGCGCGGTGGGCACCTTCAGCAGTAGCTTCGCCTCCGGCACTGCCGCGAAAATCTTGCCGAAGCCGCCGAGCTGGATGGGAATGACGATGACCGCGACGAACGCGGTGATATAGATGAGGATGTCCTTGACGATCGCGATCGATGCCGGCGCGCGCAGTCCGCTGGAATAAGTGAATGCAGCCAGCACCGCAAAGGCAATGAGCAGTGGCAGATCCGCGGCCCATCCTGTCCCGGAGATGCCGAGCGCGCCGATTACCACCTGGATGCCGACCAGTTGCAGCGCGATGTACGGCATGGTCGCGACGATGCCGGTCAGCGTGATCGCCAGCGCCAGCCAGCGGTTGCCGTAGCGGCCACGCACGAAGTCGCCGGTGGTGATGTAGCCGCGCTTATGGCACACGTACCACAGGCGCGGAAACACCAGGAACAGTATTGGATACATGACGATGGTGTAGGGGACCGCGAAGAACGCCAGCGCCCCGGCGCCAAACGCCAGCGCCGGAACCGCGATGAACGTGTAGGCGGTGTACAGATCCCCGCCGACCAGGAACCAGGTGATGAGGGTGCCGAAGCGTCGGCCGCCGAGTCCCCACTCGTGCAGCTGGTCGAGATCGCCCTTGCGCCAGTGCGCAGCGGCAAACCCCAGCCAGGTAATGAAGGCGAACAGTGCGACGAACACGCTGAGCGCCACCCAGTTCAGATCCTGCATCGCATCCCCCGGGGCAGGTTGTACTTGTAGCCGGCTACTGCCTGGTCGCGAAGTAGACGATCGCGGTGAACGCCGCGCTGACGATCACCCACAGCATCTGGTACCAGTAGAAGAAAGGTATGCCGTGCCAGTAGGGTGCAGCGCTGTTATAGAAGGGCGGCCACAGCACGGCGACGAACTGCACGACGAACAGCAGGTACCACCAGCTCCAGCCGCGACGCTTGTCTTGTGTACCGTTCATACCGCGATCCCCCCAGCCGGTGCAACGTGCCCGGTGAGCCCCATCGCGCGGTTCCTGCGAAGCGCAGGAACCGCGCGATGATCTGGCTGTGCCCGCGCGGTTCTAGCGAACCGTGCGCTTGTTGGTCTCCGGCAGGAAAAACAGTCCGATGACCACTGTGATCAGCGCGACGACGATCGGGTAGCGCAGTCCGTAGTAGATGTTGCCCGTGAGAGCCACCAGTGCGAAGGCTATCGTGGGCAGAAAGCCGCCAAACCAGCCGTTGCCGATGTGGTAGGGCAGGGACACCGAGGTGTAACGGATGCGCGCGGGGAACAGCTCAATCAGCCACGCCGCGATCGGTCCGTAAACCATGGTGACGTAGAGCATCAGGACGAACAGCAGCAGCCAGACCATGAAGAGGTTGATCTGCGCCGGATCAGCCTTGGCCGGGTAGCCGGCCTCCTTCAGCGCACCGCTCAGAGCCTTGGAGAATTTCTCGGTCGCCGCCTTGAAATCGGCCCCGGACATGCTGGCGCCCTCGACCGAGGGGATGAATGGCGCATCCCCGATGCGTATCTGGGCGACACTGCCGACCGCCGCCGCCTCGTTGCGGTAGGGCACGCCGGCCTTGGCCAATGCCGCTTTCGCTACGTCGCAGGACTGGACGAATTTCTTCTTGCCGACCGGATCGAACTGGAAGGAACAAGAGTTCGGGTCAGCCAGGACGGTCACGGGCGAGTGGCTCGAGGCACTCTCGATGGCAGGATTCGCGTAGTGCGTGAGGCCCTGGAAGATCGGCACGTAGGTGATCGCCGCCAGCAGGCAGCCGGCGAGGATGATCTTCTTGCGGCCGATCTTGTCCGAGAGGATGCCGAACACCACGAAGAACGGCGTGCCGATCAGCAGCGCCGCGGCGATGAGCAGATTTGCGGTCTGCGCTTCGACCTTCAGGACCTGCGTGAGGAAGAAGAGGGCGTAGAACTGCCCGCAGTACCACACCACCGCCTGGCCCGCCGTGGCGCCCAGCAGCGCAAGGATCACGAGGCGCAGGTTCTCCCAGCGCGCGAAGGACTCCGTCAGCGGCGCCTTGGAGCGGGTGCCTTCCGCCTTCATCTCCAGAAACACCGGTGACTCGGCCAGCTGCAGCCGGATGTACACCGAAATGGCGAGCAACACTGTCGACAGCAGGAACGGGATGCGCCAGCCCCAGGTGTCGAACTCGGGCCCGAGCCAGGCGCGACACACGAGAATGAGCAGGAGGCTGAGGATCAGACCCAGCGTGGCGGTGGTCTGGATCCAGCTGGTGTAGCGGCCGCGCTGGCCCTGGGGCGCGTGCTCGCCCACGTAGGTGGCCGCTCCGCCATATTCACCGCCCAGAGCGAGCCCCTGCAGCAGGCGCAGGACGATGAGCGCCACGGGGGCGATCACGCCGGCGCTCGCGTAGCTGGGCAGCACGCCGACCAGCGCCGTCGACAGACCCATGATCACGATCGTAATAAGGAAGGTGTGCTTGCGGCCGACCAGGTCACCCAGGCGCCCGAAGATCAGCGCACCAAACGGCCGCACGGCGAAGCCGGCGGCAAACGCCAGCAGTGCGAATATGAACCCGGTGGTTTCGTTTACACCGGAAAAGAACTGCTTGGCGATGATCGCGGCCAGCGATCCGTACAGGTAGAAGTCATACCACTCGAAGACCGTGCCGAGACTTGAGGCGAAGATCACTCGGCGATGCGACTTGTCGATCCCCTCGTACATTGGCAAGTTCGTCGCGGCCATCGCTCACTCCTGCGTTGCTTCTGGTTATGGTTGTGCGGCTAGTGACCTGACGGCACTAGTATTTCACACGCCGGTGCGGCGGACCAACCCCCCTGCAGGCCCGCCGCCGCTAGGCCACGGGCGGCGAGAAGATCGCGCGCCAGAACTCCTGGTGCATGGCCGGCGCGACGGGGGAGGTGAACCGGGTCTGCGTGAGCAGAATGGCGGTAATTCCCGAGCGAGGGTCGGCGACCCAGGTGGTGCCCAGTCCGCCATTCCAGCCGATTGCACCCGGGGGTAAACCCTCCACGCCGCTCGTGGTGATCACCGACATGCCAAGGCCCCAGCCGCGTCCCGTGCTCAGGATGGGAGATCCTTCGGCCCGTTGGCCTGAGGTGAGGTGGTCCGTCGTCATGGCAGTGACCGACGCCGGCGAGAGCAGCCGCTCCGAGCCGCCAAGCTCATGCAGCAGCAGGCGCGAGAATGCAAAGTAATCGTCGACGGTGCTGACCAGCCCGGCGCCGGCATCCGGGAAGCGCGGCAGCACGTTCCAGGCGCTCGCGGCGGCGGCGTCAAACAGCTGCAGCCGACCGTCCTCGAGACGGTACGCGTCGACCAGGCGTGCCCGACTCGCCGCGGCCACAGCGAACCCCGTGTCCCGCATGCCGAGGGGCTCGAAGAGGAGGCGTTGCAGCAGGTCAGGCAGCGAACGGCCCGACACCCTGGCGAGCAGCACGCCCAGGATGTACGCCCCGGTGTTGTACATCCACCGCTCGCCTGGTTGCGCCATCAACGGCAGTGTGCCGAGCCGCCGTAGCCATTCGTCAGGAGCCGTGGGATAGGTCGGATCGGGCGGCCCGAATCCGATCAGCTGCAGCGCCGCGATCTCACGTTGGATCGGGTAAGTGTCGGCAGGTGCCAGCACGATCCCGAGGCCACAACGAAACGTCAGCAGGTCTTCGACCGTGATCGGCCGCCTGGCAGGGACCGTGTCGCTCAAGGCGCTATCGAGCTGCCTGAGCACGCGGCGGTTGGCGAGCTCGGGAAGCCATCGCTCGACCGGCGCGTCGAGGCGCAGCTTGCCGTGCTGAACCAGCATCATCGCGGCCGCCGCGGTGAGCGGCTTGGTGAGTGAGGCAATGCGGAACACACTGTCGCGCCCCATGGGCCTGGACGAATCCAACCCCTGCGGGCCGACGGCGACCACTTCGGCTGCTGTACGGCGGCCGATCAGCGCCACCGCGCCCGCTGCATAGCCTGCGGCCACGTGTTTGCGGAGCACCGTCCCCGCCTGCAGCGCGAGAGCTTTCAATCCGTCAGCGTCGCTCATCGTAGCCAACCCCGTCCCGGTGGCACGTCCGCACGCTGCGCGAGTCGCCCCGAGCAGGAGTATCCCGGCACCGCCCAGTGCGGCTGCAAAATCGCGCCGGCTGAGATGATACCTCGCGCTCACACGACTCTCGGACCTGCGACAAACGCACCGTGACGGTCGCGACGAGCGGACAAGCTTTGCTCTTGATGCCGCATGGCGGGCATTCCGACGCATCGTAGGCGCTCTCCGACCCTGCGAAGCGAATGGCAGCGCTTCAAACGGCAGGCTGGCGACGGTAACGTTGCGCGTGTTGGATCAGCCACTATTGGAGAATTCACCATGGACTGGAATCGTGTCGAGGGAAACTGGAAGCAGCTCAAGGGCAAGGCCAAGCAGCAGTGGGGACGCCTCACCGAGGACGATCTTACCCAGGCCGCAGGCCGCCGCGAGGAGCTCGCGGGTAAGGTCCAGGAGCGCTACGGGCTGGCGAAGGACGCCGCACAGAAACAGGTCGACGAGTGGGTAAACAGTGCCGACGAAAGCTGGCTGAAGCGCCAGTAACTCGGTGTTGATGGGCACGCAGGCCGGACACCTCGATGTGTGAGGGCCGGCGTGCGTGCTGCATCTCCGAACTCGCGTGCCGCCCGCACTGACTGAATAAGGAGTCCTGCAGGGAAGAGGCTGGCCTTATGAGACGCCCGCAGTCCGCGGCCGTTGGCGCACCTTATCTGTAATTTACCATAATATACATTATGCGAACTAGCATATGCACCCGGAGGTGACCTTGGGCTGGGCGCCGCCGGCGCAATAGACCCGCACTCTCCTGCAAATCGGGGAGCGTTTATTCCGTTGGTGTGAACACCACAGGAGCGCGTCCCATCTCGCTGATGTCTCCGATCATCAGGATCATCGCGTGGGGTACCCAGAGGTCCATCGCTGGCGCTCCCTCGCCAAGGTTGATAGTCAGCTTCGCGTAGATCGGGTGAAGCAAGTCGACCCGCACGCACTCGAGAATCAGTCGGGTTTCACTTGGTGCTTTGCCGGACGGCGGCTTTTTCGCGAATGAGCGGAACTCGCTGGCCACCTGTAGTGAGAGGTCTGGGCGCAGGCGGACGAAGTAGCTGTTTTGTGAAGGGGCCATAGTCGCACTCTACGCCCTTGCGCTTGCTATAGATGCGAAGCAGGACCGTAAGGTTCGGATCGCTGGCGTGATGAGCCCGCCGTAAATCAGGGGCCCGGATGCGCAATGCGCGCGCTCGTGCTCCCGATCTTGGCGCTCGCGTGACTGACGGTCTTGTCGGGTCCGGTCGTCCTGGGGTTCGCGCCGAGCACTATCGACTCATAGCCGATCACCGGCTTCCACGTCGCGTTTGCGGGGTAGCTCGTATCTATCCACCCGGCAATGTGCCCGCAGGTGAGGTAGATCTCACGGCCGCTGGTGAAATGCACGACCTCATCATCCCGGTCGTCCTGCGCGGGGTCGTAACGCCGCACATTCCCGTCACAGAGGCTCAGCATATATCCGACGGTGTGGAAGCCCTGGTTGACGTACGCGTCAGCGGGCGAGAAGAAGTTGGCGAACAGGCGGTTGTGCGGCGAGCAGATGTGCGTGTGATAGTCCGCCACGATTCGCCACCCAACGGGTGTCGGTTCACCGTACTGCACGATGTCGACCCCGAAATGCTTGTGCGAGGTCAGCGGGGCACTCACGTGGTAGTAGTGATCTGCGTCCTCGTAGATCACTCCGCCACACTCGTACTGCCGTGGGCAGTCGCGCGCGACGGTGAGCGCGGCGATGGCAGCTGAATCCATGTCCCCGAAGACGGCGAAGATGATCGGCATCATCGGCCGTACTCCCACCTCACTTAGGAGGTCGATGTAGTGACGTAGGGATATTTGCTGCTTCTTCGCATTTTGGCGGCGGAGGAACTTCACAGGATTGACTGCCGGGATCGGGACGGGGTCCGCAGTCTGACGCTGGCACAGGCCCGCTGAGCCGGGAGCGGCTCTCTTCAGGTGCGCGCCGAGCGGCGTGTGACAGGATTCACGTTCGCCAGGAGCACGGCGGCGGGAGTTGACGCACTGCCGTGCGGGAGGCGACAGCGCCGCGTGCTCGCGCCCTCTTCCACCGCCGCACCCTGCTGGCTGGCCAAGGTCTGCCGCAGCGGCAAGCACCGTCGGCCCGCGGCGACGCCCAGCCGGCGCAGGCGCTACATGGGCTAGAGTATCGTGGTGGTCACCGCGAATACGCACCTGGGACTGGTGCAGCGCCTTCTGACGGGCTGGCGCTCGCTCGGCTCGATTCGCCATGCGCATCGATCGGTAACCGGCAAGCTGCTCGCGGTGGTGCTGCTGACGACCGCCGTCGCGCTGCTGGTTGCCGGCGCAAGCCTGCTCGGTACCGATCTCTACCAGGAGCGGCGCGCCTGGGGTACCGACCTGGAAACCGCGGGCAGCATCCTGGCGCGCGCCACCGCGCCCGCGCTGAAGTTCCACGATCGCGAAGGCGCGCGGCGCGACTTCGCCGCGCTGGAGGCGTGGCCCACGATGCGCAGCGCCGCGCTCTACGATGGCGACGGACGGTTGTACGTGCAGTACGTGCGCGACGGCGCCAGTCCGTCGCCGCTGCGCGCGCCCGCCCTGAGCCCGGGCGTGCATTACCACGGCGGCCGGCTGGAGCTGCTGCTGCCGGTGGCGCAGAACGGCGAGTACCTCGGCACGATCTACCTGCAGGCGCAGTACGACGTGCGCGGTCACGTCATGACTTACCTGAGCATTCTCGGCCTGGTCATGTTCGCGGGCCTGGTCGGCGCGCTGCTCGCGGTGGGCTGGCTGCAGAACAGCGTCACCCGCCCGCTCGGATCGATGGCGAGCGTGGCGCGGCAGATCATCGAGGGGCGCGAGTACTCGCTGCGCGCGTCCAAGACCACCGACGACGAATTCGGCCTGGTGGTCGACGCCTTCAACAACATGCTCGCCGAGATTCAGCAGCGCACCCGCGCGCTGCTCACGAGCGAGCAGGCGCTGCGCGACGCGGACCGTCGCAAGGATGAGTTTCTGGCGACGCTCGCGCACGAGCTGCGCAATCCGCTCGCGCCGATCCGCAACGCCGTGCTCATCCTCAAGTCGCCCGAGGCGAACGAAGAGCAACGCGAATGGGCGCGCGAGGTGCTCGCCCGGCAGGTGCAGCACATGTCGCTGCTGCTCGATGACCTGCTCGACGTGTCGCGCGTGACGCGCGGGCAGTTCGAGCTCAAGAAAGAGTATGTCGAGCTGCGATCGGTGTGCGAGGTGGCGCTCGAGGCCGCCCAGCCGCTCATCGAGGCGAAGCAGCACAACCTCAGGCTGACGCTGCCTGCCACGCCGGTGACGCTGGAAGTCGACCCGCTGCGCCTCGCGCAGGTTATCTCCAACCTGCTCACCAACGCTGCCAAGTACACCGATCCGCATGGACACATCGAGCTCGCCGCCGTGGTGCAGGACGGCGGGCTGGTGCTGACGGTCGCCGACGACGGCATTGGCCTGAAGGCGCACTCCATCCCCGGGCTGTTCACCATGTTCTCGCAGGTCGATTCCTCGGCCGATCGTGCTCAGGGCGGCCTCGGCATCGGACTCGCGCTGGTCAAGGGGCTGGTGGAGCTGCACGGCGGCACCGTCGAGGCGCACAGCCCGGGAGTCGGGATGGGCAGCCGCTTCGTCGTGCGACTGCCCGCTGCGGCGCTGGCGCCGTCGATCGAGCCGACGGCGGGAGCTGCCGGTGGTGCACAGCGCACCGCGCGGGCCGCCAAGGTGCTGGTGATCGATGACAACCGCGATGCGGCCGATACCTTGTCGATGACCCTGCAGTTCCGCGGCTACCGCGTGCTCACCGCGTATTCCGGCCAGCAGGCGCTGGAGATTGGAGACCGTGAGCACCCGCAGGCGCTGCTGGTCGATGTCGGCATGCCCGGAATGGATGGTTACGAAGTGATCCGTCGCATCCGGCGCGAGACCTGGGGAAGGCATGCGGTGAGCGTGGCCCTGACCGGCTGGGGCCAGGAGCAGGACCGGCTCAAGGCCGCCGCGGCCGGCTTCGACATGCACCTCACCAAGCCTGTCGACATGCAGCGGCTCGAGATTTTTCTCAGCACGCAGCTGGCGCGCGAGCAACTGGCCGCCGCCGAGCGGCTCCACGCGGCGACGCGGGGCTGAGCGGCGACGGGCAGACCCAAAAAAAACAAAGATCCGGCACGCGGTTCGCGGCGATGTCCGGCGGCGGTCAGCCCGTCACGCCGCGCGCAGAATGTGTCAAAGGCCCCCTCGCCCCCGCTATCGGGGGGTACAGCTGCCGGCAACCGACCGTCCGTAGTCGCCCGCGGCCCGTCCGTCGGCTGGCCGGCCGTGTGTGACGCACTACCGCATTGCTCGCGGCTCCGCTCCAGTAAATTGCCGCCCCATGAACAGGCAAACAGGCGTGACGCTGGTCGAGCTCCTCGTGACCATCGGGATCCTCACGATCCTCCTGAGCGTGGGGCTGCCCTCGTACCTGTACATCACGAACTCGTACCGCTTGTCCTCGGAGGCCAACGGGCTGCTTGGCGACCTGATGTACGCGCGCGCGGAGGCCCTCAAGGAGGGCCAGTACGTCACCGTGTGTGTGTCGAACGACGGCGTCACCTGCTCAGGGGCTGCGACGTGGCAGAGCGGCTGGATCGTGTACTCCAATCCGCCGAACAACAATACGCCGGTCGCGGGCTCGGTGCAGCGAGTGCAGGCCGCATTCACCGGTAACGTGCCGGACACCTTCATACCCAGCAGCGGCATCAGTCAGGTGACATACAACCGCGAGGGCTTCGCGACCACTGCGGCTGGCTTTCCCAACACCTTGTTCACATTGCATGAGCGGACCGCGAACAAACTGTACACGCGCTGCCTGTGGCTCACGCCGATCGGGCTCGCCTCGATTCAGACGAACCTCAATAACTTCTCCGGAATGCTTTGCCAATGAGACGCGCAAACACACCGTCCCGGGCGCGGGGTTTCACGCTGGTCGAGGTCATGGTGGCCGTCATCGTGATCTGCATCGGGCTGCTCGGGATCGCGAAAATGCAGGCACTGGCGCTGTCCAACATGACCGCCTCACGCCTGCGCTCGCTCGCGGCGATCGAGGCGGCGAGCCTGGCAGCGTCGATGCACTCGAACCGCAACTACTGGGCCAATAATCCGCCGCTTACGACGGTGCTGAACCCGGCGGGCGCCCCGGTCGTCACCTCCACCGATGGCGCGTTGCAGGCGCAGGCCATCACCGACATGGTCACTCCCAACGCCTGCGTCGGCTCGTCCGGCGGTGGCGCGCAATGTACGGCGGTACAACTCGCTGGCTACGACGTCGCCAGCTGGCTCACCGATGTCGAGGGCCTGCTGCCGAACTCCAAGACCACGATCAGTTGCCCGGCGATCGCCGGCAACGCTGCGCCGCCGGCCTGCACGATCCAGATCACCTGGAACGAGGTGGCGGTCGCCATGACTTCCCAGGAAGCCGCACAGCAGGCGACCGGCAATAACGTCGGGCAGGCCTTCGACACACCAACCTACACGCTGTACGTGGAACCATGAACGCTTACTACAACGACGGCATACGCCGCCCGGCCGCGCAGCACGGCTTCACCCTGGTCGAGCTGATGGTGACCGTGGGCATCGCGGTATTCCTGTTGTTCGGACTGGCGACGGTCGTGCAGAACGTGCGCAATGCCAATCTCAACCAGCAGGCGCTGGCGCAGCTGCAGGATGCGCAGCGCTTCGCCATGACGGTGCTCACCGACGTAATTCAGGCAGGCGGCTACTTTCCCAGCGCCACCGCCTGGACTCCGGCGACCTCGCTGCCGAACTGGCAGGGGCCGCAGGCATGGCAGACCTATGCGACGGGCCAGGCGTTCGTCGGCACCCACGTCGGCGGCCAGCCCGACTACCTTGGCGTGCGCTATCGCAGCAACGGTCAGGACGGGGTGATTCTCTGCGATGGCAGCACCAACAACGTCGCCGGCTCCTCGTACGCCTATGCCAACCAATTCACGGTCGTGCCGCCAGCCGGCAACGTCCCCGGACAGCTGTTCTGCCAGCTGAGCAACGTGACCAACAACACGAGCAATGCGCCGGTGGCACTGGTCAACGGCGTGCAGAGCATGACCATCTACTTCGGCGTCAACCGCAACTCGCCGAGCACGACTTACAACGTCGATACCTATCTCACCTCCGACCAGATGCTGAACACCGATTGGGACAACATCAGCTCGGTCCGGATCGTGCTGGTGTTCACCAATCCCCTCGCCGCCCTGTACGGAAGTTCCGGACAGCAGCCGGCGACCATAAGGTTCGAACGCATCGTGCAGGTCATGGGGCGCGCGGGGATGCACACATGAAGTGCCGCACTGCCCCCCCCGTCACGCAGTCCGGCTTCGCGCTCATGACGAGCCTGCTGCTGCTGATGATCATGACCATCATCGCGCTCGCCATGTTCCGCAGCTTCGGCACGCAGGAGCACATCGCCGGCAACCTGCGCGAGAAGGATCGCGCGCTGCACGCCGCGACGAGCGCGCAGCAATACGCCGAGTGGTGGCTGCTCCAGGGCACCAACAGTGCGGTCGGTGCGGTCGCCTGCGCCGCCGGCACACTGAGCGCCAATGCCGGCGAAGGGCAGATCTGCAACCAGACGCTCGCGCAGTTCTACGGCGTGCAGACGGTGCCGACCACGTTGCCCTGGGCCATCCAGACGACGTATCTGCCGACCGGCATGAGCGTGACCGCCGGCGTGCCCGGGGCCAACAACGACCCGCCCTACGCCGCCACACCCGCTTTCTACGTTTCCGACCTCGGACCCTCGGCCGACGGGCAGGGCGAGGCCTACATGATCGATGCCTATGGCTACGGCGGCGCGACTGCCAGCGTGGCTGTGGTCGAGAGCACTTACGAGGTCCAGCAGGGCGTCGTCAACAGGAGTGGTTTGTGATCAACCGCAACAGTCATCTTATTAGTTTGCTTGCCGCGCTGGCGGCGCTCAGTGTGCCGTTCGCGACGCAGGCGCAGACCTCGATCAGCGAGGACTTCAGCGGCCGGCAGACGCAAAACAGCTGGTGGTTCTTCAACGGCGCGTGCCTCACCGCCTCGACGCTGCCCGGGCAGGAACCCACGGTTTCCGGCGGCGTGGGCAGCGGCGGACAGATCCCCGGCTGCACGACCATCGCCACCACCTACTACAACAAGAGCTCAGGCGAGCACCTCGTCGGCGGCTTCAACGGTACCTTTCCCGACCCAAGCAACGCCACCAATCCCTTGACCGGCCAGGGCGCGCTGCGCTTCACCAACGGGTTCCCCTACGGCTACTCGGAGAATGGCGGCATCGTCTTCGCGACGCCCTTCCCCACCGGCCAGGGCGTGTCGATCACATTCAAGACCGTGACGTACCTTGGCGACTCGGGCGGCGGCGGCGGCGACGGCGCGGACGGCATGAGCTTCGTCCTCATGGATGCCACGCAGCTCAATACCGCCACCATCACCGGTGTCGGCAGCGGCGACGGCAACGGCCTTGGCTCCTGGGGTGGCAGCCTTGGCTACACCTGCTCGAACAGCAACACGCCCTTCAACGGGCTGATCGGCGGCTACCTCGGTCTCGGCATCGACGAGTACGGCAACTTCCTCAACGGCACGGCCAACACCCTGGGCGAGAGCGGCACGACGGCCTCCGGCGACAACACCGCGAGCGGCGGCGGCTACCAGCCGGGGCGCATCGGCATCCGCGGCGCCGGCAACATCGCCTGGGCTACGTTGAACGGGGCTTACGGCGGCACCAGCAATCCCGGCAACAGCAAGCCCTACTATCCGAATTCCCTCGCCACGTCGTGCCAGATCAACGGCGGTTCGTACAACGCGGGCACCGGCTTGTGCAGCGGCAATCCCACCGACGCGATGGCGGCGGTACAGAACACCTGCGCGACCGGGACGCTGTGGAATTACCGCAACGCGTCGAATCCGACCAACGTCGGCGCGACCAGCCTCACCAATCCCGTAAACATCGGTTCCGGCACGGTAGGCAACCCCGGTTATATCGCGCCGATCCTCGACTACACCGCGCAGCCGAGCGGTTACGTCGTGCTGCCGGTGGGCACCAAGATCGCCAACGAAGCCGCCACGATCCGCTCCGCGGCCACGCCTATCTTCTACGCCCTGCAGATCAGCCAGAACGGGCTGCTGAGCCTTTCCTACAGCATCAACGGCGGCGCTTACACCTCGGTGATCAAGGGCCAGAACATCACCACTGCCAACGGCCCGCTGCCGGCCAACTTCCTGTTCGGCTTCGCCGGCTCGACCGGTGGCGACACGAACATCCACGAGATCCTGTGCTTCAAGGCGAATCCTGCCAACTCCTCGTCGGCCTCCGCGGGCGTGAGTGAGAAGCAATCCGCCAAGGTGGAGACCGGCACGCAGGTTTACTTCGCCTACTACAATCCGAGTGCCGACTGGACCGGACGGGTGACGGCGAGCAGCCTCAGCTTCGATACCTACGGCAACGTCATCATCTCCCCCACCGCCAACTGGGATGCGGACTGCGTCCTCACCGGCGTGCTCGCCACCGGCACCTGCAACAGCACGGGCGTGGCCGGCTACAAGGCAGCGGAGGCGCCGACCAGCCGTGTGATCCTCTCGTGGAACGGCGCGACCGGCATTCCGTTCGAGTACACCAACCTGACGGCCGCGCAGCAGACCGCGATCACCGCGGGCGACGTCGCGACGTCGCAATGCAACTCGTCGACGGCCTACCTCAACACCGACCGCGTCGCCTACCTGCGTGGCGACCGCAGCTGCGAGATCAGCACGGCGGGCGTCGGCCTCTACCGCCGGCGCGAGAGCGTGCTCGCAGACATCGTCGACTCGAGCCCCGCCTGGGTGGGGCCGCCGATCGCACCGTATACCGCGGTGTGGGCCGATCGGATCAACGCCGCCGATCCGCTCCCGGAGAACGGCGGCTCGGCGCAGAGCTATCCGGCATTCATCACTGCGGTGCAGACACGCCTCAACGTGGTATATGTCGGCTCCGACGACGGCCTGGTGCACGGCTTCCGCAGCGGCTCGTTCGACGTCAACAGCAACTTCGTCACCACCGGCAACGACGGCACGGAAGTGCTCGCCTACATGCCGGGGGCGGTCGTGCAGACCATCCACAATTCCAGCAACTCGACCCTCGATTTCTCCAATTCCCAGTACGGCCACAATTTCTTCGTGGATGCGACGCCTGCCACGGGCGACGTCTTCTACCAGAACCAGTGGCACACCCTGCTGGTCGGCGGGCTCGGCCCGGGCGGCGCGGCGCTCTACGCGCTCGACGTCACCAACCCCTCCACCACGAACTTCGCCGAAGGTAACGCCGCCAGCCTGGTGATCGGCGAATGGACGCCCTCCACCATCAGCTGCTTCAACAACACACCGGCCAACTGCGGCAACAATCTCGGCAACACCTACGGCACGCCGCAGCTGCGCCGCCTGCACGACGGCAAGTGGGCGGTGATCTTTGGCAACGGGCTCGGCAGCAGCACGGGCGATGCCGGCATCTTCGTCATGACCATCAATCCGAACACCGCCGCCAAGACCTTCTATTACCTCAGCACCCACACCGGCAGCGTCGCCAGCCCGAACGGCATCGCCTTCCCGGCCGCTGCGGACCTCGACGGCGACCACATCACCGATTACGTGTACGCCGGTGATATCCAGGGCAATGTTTGGCGCTTCGACCTGACGAGCGCCACCGAGACGAACTGGGCGGTGACGGCGGGCCCGGTATTCAAGTCGCCCGCCGGCCAGCCGATCACCACCGGCATCGTCGTGGCTTCGGGTGCGCCGAGCCCCGGCATGCAGGCGCAGATCATGCTGTTGTTCGGCACCGGCCAGAAGTTCCCGCTCACCGCCCTCAATGCGGCCAGCTATGCGACCGGCACGCAGAGTTTGTATGGCGTGTGGGACTGGAACATGAGCGCCTGGAACACGCTGTCGGCCAATGCGACCTATGCCTCGTTGACGGCCGCGTCGACCGGGCTGAGCAGCACCAACAACTACGCGGTCGGGCAGGCAAACCTGCAACAGCAGGTCGTGACCATCAACGCCACGACGCAGGATCGGGACGTCTCCTCGACGGCGACCGTCTGCTGGGCCGGTCAGACCGGCTGTACCGGTGCTGCGGGCAAGTTCGGCTGGTACATCAATCTGCCGGGCGCGCAGGAGCAGGTGATCTATAGCCCCGAGCTGGTGTCGCAGGCCCTCACGGTGAATACCATCGTGCCGGCGCCGAACAATCCGACCTCATGCGCCTCGGTGACCGACAACGGCTTCACCTACGTGCTGAAGGCACTGACGGGTGCGCCCTTCAACGAGGTGTTCCTGCCGCCGAGCGAGGCGGCCAACCCGACGGTCAGCGGCAATGCCGCCTATACCGACCCGAACGCCATCGGCCTGCTCACCAACGCGACCGGCAGCTCGTTCATCACCTCGAACACCTCGGGTACGCAGTACCTGGTGTATGAGACGAACCAGACCGGAGCCAACGGGGCCCTGACGGGCGGGACTCTGGGTCTGAACCTGCCGCCCAACACGACCGGCCGGCGCCTGAGCTGGGTCGAGCGTCGCTAAGCACTGGAGTGAGACTCATCATGCGATCTTCTACTGCAGCACGCCGGTGCGACGGCTTCACGCTGATCGAGCTGATGATTGTGGTGGTAATTGCCACCATCCTGATCTCGATCGCCGTGCCTTCCTACATGCAACAGATCCGGCAATCGCGGCGGACCGAGGCGAAGACTGCACTGCTGGATGCCGCCGGACGCGAGGAGCGCTACTTCAGCACCAGCACGGCCTACACGCAAACCCCGGCGCAGCTGGGGTATGCCGCCCTTCCGGCGGCGATCGGCAGCGGCTATTACACGCTGAACGTGTGTTCCCCGGCTTGCGCCCCGAGCGCGGTCGCGACCCCGTCTTACACCGTTACCGCCACGCCCGTGGCGGGACTGAGCCAGGCGGGCGACACGCAGTGCGCCTCCTTCTCGGTCGACTCGACCGGGGCGCAGTTCGCATTCACGTCGGGGGGCGTCAACAACACCGCCTTTTGCTGGTCAAATTGATCTCTTAATCAAATAGATAAGATGATCACTTAAGACTGGTTCGGGATCACGGACACTGGTGCGAGGGGCCGCAACTTCCCGGCCCTGTACCTAAGGGGACAGCCGCCCGATGCTTCCGCGGGCCGCTGTGCCCTCGCGCTTCCTCTTGCTCCGGCGCTGCCAGGACCATATTTTTTTCCTAGAGACTGCGCTATATTTCGCGCCCAGGCGCTTGAGCGCCCTGCGATTCCGACGAGATACCTGACACAACAATAATTCGTACGCCGCCGCCGCCCCGCAGGCTCAAACTACAGATAAACCTGACTGCGGATGAGGCGCGAGCCGAGGTAGTCATGAGCACTACGTGGGAACAGTTCGAAGCGGCTGCGGTGACGCTGGCGCGCTCGGGCAATATCAAGGATCGCCTCGCGGATGCGTACCGCAATCACCTGGCGCTGGTCAACGTCGATGAGCTGCCCGATGCGCTGCGGGCGCCGCTGCGTGCCTGTTATGCGGCGTTGACGCGCGAGCCGCCGCTGCGCGGCGAGGACGCCGTGCGCGCCACCGTACGCAAGCTGTCCAACGTCGAGGCGGACGAGATCGCCGCCAGCGTGGTACGGCTGTTCGGCGCCGCGGTGCAGGCCGCGGCGCGCGTGGTAGAGCCGGAGCGCGACGAGCAGCTGTTGAACGGCAGCGCCGCCGCGCGCGGCAAGCTGCTGAAAACGGTGCCGCAGATGATCGCGCTGTACGCCGCCGAGGCGTGAAGCCTCACTCGAGCTTGAATTCGATCGTGTCCCAGCGCGTCGTCTCCTCGTGACGCGCCTGGCGGCGGATCGCATCCACCAGCGCGCGCTCGTCCCACTCGATCACCTCGTTCGCCAGATCGAGGATCGGCTTGGGCACTTCCTGGCGCACACCGAACGGCTTCAACAGCACCACCGCCTTGTGGCTCGCCTGCGCGAACAGCAGCTGGAAAGTCAGCAGTTCCTGGTGCGTGGTGAACAGGCTGCACAGGCCGATCACCGCCTCCACCGGCGCGATCTGCCGCCGCAGGTCCTCACGCGCGGCTTCCCTGTCCCCGGGCGGCGGGCGGTCGGGCGTGCTGTAGTTGCGATAGAAGAAGCTGCGAGCGCTCTCGAGGTACTCGAACACGCGCAGGTAGTCGTCACTCGCCTGCCAGGCATGCGTGACGAACAGCCGGAGCGGGTTGGCCTGCGACATGGCGCGAGTCTCGCACAAGGGCACGGACGGCGAAACCGGCGCACCGCAGCAGCCGCCACGCGCGGCCCGCGGGCACGATAGAATGGCTGTTTCCCGACTTCCACGGCCAAGTTCTCCCCACAGGTGCGGCTCCTCCTCTACAACATCCGCTACGCGACCGGCACCGGGCCGGCGTTCCATCTGCCGCTGCCGGGGGCCGGCTACCTGCGCAGCAACCGCAAGGTGCTCGGCGGCATCACCGAGTTCATCCGCGCGGAGCGGCCGGACGTGGTGGGCCTCATCGAGGTAGACACCGGCTCGATCCGCAGCGGCCGGGTGAACCAGGCCGAGCATATCGCGCGGCAGCTCGGCCACTACTCCACCTACCAGTGCAAGTACGGCACCGGCTCGATCAATCAGTTCATGCCCATCGTGCGCAAGCAGGGCAACGCGTTCCTGTCCGCGCCCAACGTGCACGGCGAGCGCTTCCACTACTTCGACATGGGCATCAAGCGGCTGATCATCGAGCTGGAGCTGTCGGACGTGTGCGTGTTCCTGGTGCACCTGTCGGTGAAATTCCGCCACCGGCAGTACCAGCTGCGCTCGCTGCACGACCTGATCGTGCAGTCGGCGAAGCCGGTGATCGTGGCGGGCGACTTCAATACCTTCTGGGGCACGCACGAGATCTACCTGTTCATGCGCGCGGCCGGCCTGCGCAGCGCCAACACCGCCGGCCTGCCGTCCTTCCCGGCGCGCGTGCCGCGCATCGAGCTGGACTTCATCCTGGTGACCGAGGGGATCGAGGTGAGTGATTTCCGCGTGCCGGACGTGCGCTTCTCCGATCACCGCCCGCTGGTGTGCGATTTCCGCGTGCGCGCCGGGGCTGCGGTGCGCGCCGTCTCGGCCGCCTGAGGCTGACGCGGCGCCAGGAGCTCAAACCATGAACGACACCGCCAGCGCGTCCTGGAAGCTCGAGACCGATGCCGAGGGCATCGCCTGGCTCACTCTCGACAAGCCCGGCACCTCGGCCAACGTACTGTCGGGGGGCGTGCTGACGGAGCTCGACGCACTGCTGGCGACGCTCGAGCGGCGGCTGCCGCGCGGGGTGGTGGTGATGTCGGCGAAGAAGAGCGGCTTCGTAGCCGGCGCCGACATCAAGGAGTTCACCGGCATCGCCGATGCCGCTTCCGGCTACCAGCTCATTCATCGCGGCCAGCAGGTGCTCACGCGCCTCGCGAGCCTGCCCTGCCCGACGGTCGCGGCGATTCATGGCTTCGCGCTCGGCGGCGGCCTCGAGCTCGCCCTCGCCTGCCGCTACCGCGTGGCGGTCGGCGATGAGCGCCTGTTGCTCGGGCTGCCCGAGGTGCTGCTCGGCATTCATCCGGGCTTCGGCGGCACGGTGCGCTCGGTGCGCGTCGCCGGGGTGCGCGTCGCGATGCAGATGATGCTGACCGGCAAGCCGCTGCGCGCCGCGCAGGCGCTCGCCGCCGGGCTGGTCGACCGCCTGGTGAGCGAGGCCGAGCTGCGCAGCAGCGCCCGCGAGCTGCTGGCCAGTGCGCCGGCGCCGCGGCGCGCACCCCTGGCGCAGCGGCTGCTCAACCTTGCGCCGCTGCGCGGCTTCGTGCGGCGCGCGCTGCTTGCGCAGGTCGCGCAGCGTGCACCGCGCGCGCACTACCCTGCTCCCTACGCCATCATCGACCTGTGGTACCGCTACGGCGCGTACGGTGCGGCGGCGTTCGAAGCGGAGGCCCGCTCGATTGCGCAGTTGTTCACCACCGACACCGCGCGCAACCTGGTGCGCGTGTTCCTGCTGCAGGATGCGCTGAAGAGCGCCGGCGGCAAGGCCGGCGCGGAGGTTCGCAACGTGCACGTGGTCGGGGCCGGCGTCATGGGCGGGGACATCGCCGCGTGGGCGGCGCTGCGCGGCTTCAACGTAACGCTGCAGGATCGGGCGCCCGAGTTCGTCGAGCCGGCACTCAAGCGCGCGCAGGAGCTGTTCGACCGGCGGCTACGCGATGCGGCGAAGAACGCCGCGGCGCGCGCGCGGCTGCGTGCGGATGTCGCCGGCGACGGCGTGGCCGGCGCCGACGTCCTCATCGAGGCGATCTTCGAAAACCTCGAGGCGAAGCAGCAGCTGTATGCGCGCATCGAGCCGCTGCTGAAGCCCGGCGCGCTGCTCGCTACCAATACCTCGAGTCTCATGCTCGAGCCGCTGGCGGCGAAGCTCGCGCGCCCCGAGCGCCTGGTGGGACTGCATTTCTTCAACCCGGTGGCGCAGATGCCGCTCGTGGAGATCGTGCACGCCGCGCGCACCGCCGCTGAGGCCGTGCAGGCCGCGACCGCGTTTGCGCGCCGCCTCGACAAGCTGCCGGTGTCCTGCCGCAGCGCGCCCGGCTTCATGGTGAATCGCGTGCTCACCCCGTACCTGTACGAGGCAATGCTGGCGGCGCAGGAAGGCACGCCGCTGCAGGTGATCGATGAGTGCGCTGTGAACTTCGGCATGCCGGTGGGGCCGATCGAGCTCACCGACGTCGTCGGACTCGACGTCGCCGCGCACGTCGGCGAGATCATCGCGCAGCAGCTGCAGCGGCCGGTGACGCAGATCGCGCGCCTCGCGGAGCTGATCGCGGCCGGCCGGCTCGGCCGCAAGAGCGGCGCGGGCTTCTATGAGTGGCGCGACGGCAAGGCACTCAAGCCGGCCACCGCCGGCGCCAGCGCACCGCCCGATCTCAGCGACCGGCTGATCCTGGTGCTGGTGAACGAGTGCGTCGCCTGTCTGCGCGAGCAGGTCGTCGCGAGCGCCGATCTGGTCGATGCCGCGGTGATCTTCGGTACCGGCTTTGCGCCCTTCCGCGGCGGCCCGCTGACCTATGCGCGCGCGCGCGGCGTCGACGCGGTGGTCGCGCGGCTCGAGGCGCTGGCAACGCGCTACGGTTCACGTTTCCGCCCGGACGACGGCTGGCGGGCCGTGCGCGACGGTGAAAAAGCGTGACGGGCCTCAAGTGGCCGGAAAACCCTGTGCTACCATCCAACGGGCATCACGCCGCAGCACCGCGCTGCGGATGTAGCCCCCTGAAGGTCACGGGAAACGATGTCCGAAGAACAGGCAGCCTCAGTCCAGTTGCTGCGCACATTCGCGCCGCTCGACGCGATGAAGCGCGACAACCTCGCGGCGCTCGCCAAGAAGGTGAGCGTGCGCACACTGTCGACCGGGCGCGCGCTGTTCAGCAAGGGCGACAGCGACAAGCGCACCGTATGGCTGGTGAGCGGCGGCGTTGAGATCGATGACGGCGAGCACAACCTGTCGGTAGTGCGCGGCGGCACGCCCGAGGCGCGCAACCCGCTCTCCCCGCACCTGCCGCGGCGCGTGACGGTGCGCGCGATGGACGACATCAGCTACCTGTCGATCGACAGCGACCTGCTGGATGTCATGATCACCTGGGATCAGACCGGCAGCTACGAAGTCGAGGAACTGCAGGCGCAGCTGCAGAGCGCCGGATCCGACGACTGGATGACGACGCTGCTGCAGACCAACGCCTTTCACCGCATTCCGCCCGCGAACATCCAGGCGATCTTCCAGCGCCTGCAGCGCGTGCCGTGCAAGGCCGGCGAGGTGGTGATCAAGCAGGGCGCCGAGGGCGACTACTTCTACATCATCGTCAACGGCAAGTGCGCGGTGACGCGCGAGACCCCGCTGAGCCGCGAGGGCATCAAGCTCGCCGAGCTCGGCGTCGGCGACACCTTCGGCGAGGAGGCGCTGATCGCCGAGGCCAAGCGCAACGCCACCGTCACGATGGTCACGGACGGGGTGCTGATGCGGCTCAACAAGCAGGATTTCCGCGAGCTGATGAACGAGCCGCTGCTGCAGTGGGTCACGCCGGAGGAGGCGCGCACGCTGGTCACCGATCGCGGCGCGCGCTGGCTCGACGTACGCCTGCCGAGCGAGCACCAGAACCTCGCGATCGAGGGCGGCATCAACGTGCCGCTATACCTGGTGCGCCTCAAGCTCTCGACGCTCGATCGCAACCGGCCCTACATCGTCTACTGCGACACCGGTCGGCGCAGCTCCGCCGCCGCCTACATCCTGGTCGAGCGCGGCTTCGACGCCTATGTTCTCAAGGGTGGCATGAGCAACACCGGGCTGCCGCTGACGCGCGGCGGCGCGGCCGATAAGCTCTGAACGCGCTTCAGCCGCGCGGCTTGGGGGTGTACGTGGAGCAGCGGTGCGGCGGGTGCCGCCGGCGGCCGGATCGGCCGCCACGCTACATGGTGTGGGTAGCCTTGTCGCCCGAGAGCGCGCCGGCCAGGTAGGTCTCGATCTTCTTCTGCGTCTGGCCGCGATCCTGGTCGCTGAACTGCACGCCGATCCCCGCGGTGCGCTTGCCCTGGTTGCCCTGGGCCCCCTTGGGGGTCACCCAGATGACGCGCCCGGCCACCGGCAGTTTTTCGTCCTCGCCCATGAGGTTCAGCAGCATGAAGACTTCATCCCCCAGGCGGTAGTTGCTGTTGGTGGGAATGAACAGGCCGCCGTTCTTCACGAACGGCATGTAGGCCAGATACAAGGCGCTCTTGTCCTTGATGGTCAAGGTCAGCAGCCCGGGCTTGTTTCCGCTCGCTCGCAAATTCCTGTCCCCGCCCAAATGTGCCGGTCTCGCATTCATCCTTGTCCCCTGCCCCGCTCCCGTTGCGGGGGCGTTAGCCGCCTGAAAAGAGCCTCGAGTGCCAGTCCTCGGTTGAGTGGTACGTCGAACGTTGCGCGCAACTCGCGCACCTGGTCAACCAGCCCGAAAAGCTCGCGTATATTCAAGAACGCGCCCACCCCTGACAAGTAGGGGGCAGGCCGCACTTCCGTGAAAAAGGCCGCGTCCCGCCCGCTGCGGTGAATGCGTTCTGTGAGCCAATTCTCAAAGCATCGCAGCCGCAATGGTAGCTCGGAACGCGCCCAGCCTTCGGCCGCAGCCACCGGATCGGCGGCGCCCTGGGCGAGCGCCTCGAGCGTGTGGCGCGCCTCGGTGGCGATCTGCGCCACTGCCGCAGGATCGCTCTGGGCCGCGAGCAGCGGCGCCTCCCCGAGGGCGTCGAGCGCGCCCTCCCAGGCGCCCGGGCCGCGCGCGGCCGTGAGCCACTCGAGCGCCTCGGCGCGTGCCGGGGCGGCAATGCGCAGCCGCTGGCAGCGGCTCAGGACCGTGGCCGGCAGCCTCCCCGGGCTCACCGCCACCAGCACCAGCAGGGTGCGCGCCGGGGGCTCTTCCAGCGTCTTCAGCAGGGCATTCGCCGCAAAACGGTTGAGCGCATCGGCCGGACTCACCAGCGCCACCTTGTAGCCCCCCCCGTGGCTCGTCAGGGCCAGCTCCTGCGACAGCTCGCGCACCTGCTCGATGCGCAGTTGCTGCGAATTGTCCAGCGGGCGCAGCAGCGTGAGGTCCGGGTGCTGCAACGCCGCCACGCGGCGGCAGGCGACGCACACCCCGCACGGCGGCGCGGCGCGCGCACACAGCAGCAGTTGCGCCGTCCAGATGGCGAGCCACTCCCCACCGGCGCCCGGGGCTTCGTGGATGAGGAGCGCGTGCGGCATGCGTCCGCTGGCGTGTGCCGCAGCAAGCGCCTGCAGGTGCTTGCTGAGCCAGGGGGGCCTCGGTCCGAAGGGCGCCAGCGCCTCGGCGGGCGCAGCCCCGGATGTGGTGTTGCCGCCCGTGGCGCTCATGCGTGCGCGGCCCTGGCGCGCAGCTCCGCCAGCACGGCGCCGATCTGTGCCTCGACACGCTCGAGCGGTTGCGTTGCATCGACCAGCCGGAAGCGCGCCGGCTCGCGGCGCGCGAGCCCGAGATACCCCGAGCGCACCTTCTCGAAGAATTCGAGCGTCTCCACCTCGAAGCGATCGGCATTGGCAGCCCCGTGTTGACGGGTGCGGGCGCGCGCCAATCCGAGTGGCACCGGCAGGTCGAGCAACAGGGTGCAGTCGGGCGCGAGCTGCGGGTGCACCGCTTGCGCCAGCGCCTCGATCAGCGCGGCATCGACGCCACGGCCGCTGCCCTGATAGGCGCGTGTCGCGTCGGTGAAGCGATCGCATACCACCCACTCGCCGCGCGCGAGCGCCGGCGTGATGAGGTTGGCGACGTGCACTGCGCGCGCGGCGAACATCAGCAGCGTCTCGGTGAGCGCCGAGAGCGGCTCGGGTCCGCGCTCGAGCACGATGTGCCGCACGCGCTCGGCGAGTGGCGTGCCGCCCGGCTCGCGTGTCGAGCGCACCGCGATGCCCGCGCGCTCGAGCTCGCTGCAGATGAACCGAGCGACGGTTGTCTTGCCGGCGCCCTCGATGCCCTCGAGCGTAATGAAGAGACCGCGCCTCATGGTGGGCGCCGCCCCTGGCCGGCAGCAGCGCCGGGGGCGACGGGCGGGTTGGCGGCACGCTGCGCGCGGCGCAGGCGCGTGAGATAGGTCTGCACCGCGGAATTATGCTCTTCGAGCGTCTCCGAGAAGTGGTGCGCGCCGTCACCGAGCCCGGTGGCCACGAAATACAGTGCGCCGGTCTGCGCCGGCTGTACGCTTGCCAGCAGCGCTTCGCGGCCCGGCAGCGCGATCGGGGTCGGCGGAAGCCCCTCGCGCGTGTAGGTGTTGTAGGGTGTGTCGTGCGTGAGGTCGCGCGTGTGGATGCTCCCGTCGTAGCTCACGCCGAGCCCGTAGACCACGGTGGGGTCCGACTGCAGTCGCATTCCCAGGCGCAGGCGGTTGACGAACACCCCTGCGATCAGCGCGCGCTCGCTCTTGAGCGCTGCCTCCTTCTCCACGATCGAGGCGAGGATCAGCGCCTCGTACGGGGTCGCGAGCGGCAGCCCCGCGCTGCGCTCCTGCCACGCCCCGGCCAGCGCGCGCTGCATGGCATCGTAGGCCCGCCCGAGGATCGCGAGGTCGGGCGTGCCGGCCGCAAAGCGGTAGGTGTCGGGAAAGAATTCACCTTCCGCCCCCTGCCCCGCATGCCCCAGCGCCGCCATGATCTGCGCGGCGGTGCTCGAGCTTTGCGTATGCGCCACGCGCGGATGCTGCTCGAGGACGGCGAGGAAGTCGGCGAACGTCGCCCCCTCGACGACGGTGAGCTGCTCGAGAATCACCTTGCCGCTTTCGAGGAGCGCGAGAATCGCGGCCGGGCTCGCGCGCGCGGGAATCTCGTAGGCGCCGGCCTGCACGCGCGGCGCGCGCCCGTGCAGGCGCAGATACCACTGCACCGCGCGCGCATCGTGCACGCTGCCGGCCACCTCGAGGCGCGCCAGCACGTTGCGCAGGCTGAGCCCG
>DATHQM010000096.1:0-72771 GCA_035482695.1 Steroidobacteraceae bacterium
CTGCAACGCGCATTTCCGGGGCCGTACACGGAGCGCGTTTGGGTGTGTCGTTCTGGATAATTTCATACAGTATTCGAAGCTCGCCGACACTGTATAAGCTGAGCTCGAATGCCAACGACTCCGCGCTTCGCCTGCCGCGAATTCCCGGTAAACTAAATCATCCATGCCACCCAATGATCCGTCTCGCTCGGATGCCATCCGCATTCGCGGCGCGCGTCAAAACAATCTCAAGAATCTCGACCTCGACCTCCCGATCAACGAGCTGATCGTCGTCACGGGAGTCAGCGGCTCGGGAAAGTCCTCGCTGGTGTTCGACACCTTGTACGCCGAGGGACAGCGCCGCTACGTCGAGACTTTCTCGCCGTACGCGAGGCAGTTCCTGGATCGAATGGATCGCCCGGTGGTGGATGCCATCGAGGGCATCCCGCCCGCCATCGCGATCGATCAAACGAATCCGGTGCGCACATCGCGCTCGACCGTGGGCACGATGACGGAGCTCAACGACCACCTCAAGCTGCTGTTCGCGCGCGCCGCGACGCTGTGTTGCCAGCGCTGCGGCCAGCCGGTGCGGCGCGACACCGCCGAGAGCATCTACCAGGACCTCGCCGCGCGCGCCGCGGCGGCGGGCGATCCCAGGCTCGTGCTGACCTTTCCGGTGCCGGTGCCCCCCAACTTCAGTGTCGCCGAGGTGCGCGAGCTGCTGGAACGGCAAGGCTACACGCGCTTCTTCGAGCCCCCCGCCGGCACGGTGCCGGCGCCGGGGACCGCGCCGGCGGCGCCGGCCGCCGCCGCGGCGCGCAAGCGCGGCCGCAGGAGCGCCCCGCCCGCCGTCACGCTGCAGGTGGTGCAGGACCGGCTGCGTCTTGGCGGCGCCGAGCGTGGCCGGGTGCTCGAGTCACTCGAAGCGGCGCTGCGCGTCGGCCGCGGGCGCCTCGACGCGCAGCTGCTCGACGGCAGCGATCCGCCGCAGCCGCTGGCCACGTGGCGTTATTCGAGCGGCCTGCACTGCGCCGAGTGCGACCTCAAGTACCAGGAGCCCACCCCGAGCGCCTTCTCCTTTAACTCACCGCTCGGCGCCTGCGACACCTGCCGCGGCTTCGGCCGCACCATCGGCATCGACTACGGGCTGGTGATCCCCGACGAGACGCGCTCGCTGCGCGGCGGCGCCATCAAGCCGTGGCAGACGAAGTCCTACACCGAGTGCCAGCAGGACCTGGAGCGATTCGCGAAGCTGCGCGGCATCCCGCTCGAGACGCCGTGGCGCGAGCTGTCCGCCGAGGCGCGCCGCTGGGTCATCGAGGGCGAGGGCGCCTGGTCGCGCAAAGTCTGGTACGGCGTGAAGCGCTTCTTCGCCTGGCTCGAGACGCGCGCCTACAAGATGCACGTGCGTGTGCTGCTGTCGCGCTACCGCGCCTACACCCCCTGCGCCGCCTGCGACGGCGCGCGCCTGAAGACGCCGGGGCTGCTGTGGCGGGTCGGCAGCCGTGAGCTCGCCGCCGCAACCCTGGGCGGCGCGCCGCGCTTTCTGCCGTGCGGTGTCGAGTGGAGCGCCGCGACGCTGGCTGCGCTGCCCGGGCTGTCGATCCACGACCTGATGCTGCTGCCCGTCGAGCGCAGCTACGAGTTCTTCCAGAAGCTCGCGCTGCCGCGGCCGTTCGACGAGGCCACCGAGCTGCTGCTCGCCGAAGTGCGGGCGCGGTTTCGCTACCTGGTCGAGGTGGGCCTCGGCTATCTCACGCTCGACCGCCAGTCGCGCACCCTCTCGGGCGGTGAGGTACAGCGGATCAACCTCACCACCGCGCTCGGCACCTCGCTCGTCAACACGCTGTTCGTGCTGGACGAGCCGTCGATCGGGCTGCACCCGCGCGACATGCAGCGCGTCATCGGCGTGATGAAGCGCCTGCGCGATGCCGGCAACTCGCTGTTGGTGGTCGAGCACGACCCGCAGATCATGCTGGAAGCCGACCGCATCCTCGATCTGGGGCCCGGCGCGGGCGAGCGCGGCGGCGAGATCGTCTTCTTCGGCAGCCCGGGGGAGCTGCGTGCCAGCGCCTCGCTCACCGGCCAGTACCTCGACGGCCGCCGCAGCGTCGTGCGCGCCGACGATGGCGCCCACGCCGGGGTCGCCGAGGCGCCGGGCGAGGTCATCGCCGAAGCGCGCTCCAATCGCTGGCTCGAGCTCAAGGGCGCCGCCGAGCACAACCTCAGGAACATCGACGTACGCATACCACTCAAGCGCCTGGTGTGCGTGACCGGGGTGTCGGGCTCGGGCAAGTCGACGCTGGTCGAGGACGTGCTGTACCCCGCGCTGCTCAAGTACCGCGGCAAGCCGACCGAGGCGCCGGGCCACTTCCAGGGACTCTCCGGCGCCGAGCTGATCGACGACGTAGTGATGGTCGATCAGAGCCCGATCGGCCGCACGACGCGCTCGAACCCCGCCAGCTACGTCGGCGCCTTTGATGCGATCCGCGCGCTATTCGCCGCCGAGCCCGCCGCGCACGAGCGCAAGTACACCCCCGGGACCTTCAGCTTCAACTCGGGTAACGGCCGCTGCCCGAGCTGCAGCGGCAACGGCTTCGAGCACGTCGAGATGCAGTTTCTCTCGGACGTGTACCTGCGCTGCCCCGACTGCAACGGCCGCCGCTATCGCGAGGAGGTGCTCGAGATCCGCCGCGAGGGCGCCGACGGTCGCCGCTGCAGCATCGCCGACGTGCTCGATCTGACGGTAACCGAGGCGCGCGCCTTCTTCGCCGACGTTCCCGAGGTGGCGCAGCGGCTCACGCCGCTCGCGGACGTCGGGCTCGAATACGTCAAGCTCGGCCAGCCGGTGCCGACGCTCTCGGGCGGCGAGGCGCAGCGCCTGAAGCTCGCCGGGCACCTGGCGGACGCAGCTTCCGTGCTCTCGAGCGCCACGCACCGCGGCAAGCTGTTCCTGTTCGACGAGCCGACCACCGGGCTGCACTTCGAGGACGTCGCCAAGCTGCTGCGCGCGTTCCGCAAGCTGCTGGTCGCGGGCCATTCGCTGCTGGTCATCGAGCACAACCTCGACGTGATCCGCGCGGCGGACTGGATCATCGACCTGGGGCCCGAGGGTGGTGAGCGCGGCGGCGAGATCGTCTGCGCCGGCAGCCCCGCGCAGGTGCGCGCCCACCCCGGCTCGTTCACCGGCCAGGCGCTCGCGGCCTACGCCCAAGCACTGAGCGCCCCGCGTCCGGCGCCGGCCACGGTGGCCGAGCCGCCGCCGCACTACGCGGCCATCAACGGTCGCGAAGTGAACGCAGTGGTGATCCACAAGGCGCGCGAGCACAACCTGAAGAACATCGACGTGCGCATCCCGCGCGACCGCTTCACGGTGATCACCGGTGTGTCCGGCTCCGGCAAATCGACGCTCGCCTTCGATATCCTCTTCAACGAGGGCCAGCGCCGCTATCTCGAGTCGCTGAACGCCTACGCCCGGCAGTTCGTGCAGCCGGCGACGCGTCCGGATGTCGACGCGATCTACGGCATTCCGCCCACGGTCGCCATCGAGCAGCGCACCAGCCGCGGCGGGCGCAAGAGCACGGTGGCGACGCTCACGGAGATCTATCACTTCCTGCGCCTGTTGTACGTCAAGCTCGGCACGCAGTACTGCCCCGACTGCGATGTCGCCATCGAGCCGCAGAGCGCCGCCTCGGTTGCCGCGCGGCTGCTGCGCGTTTACCGCGGCCACAAGCTCACGCTGCTCGCGCCGCTGGTGGTGGCGCGCAAGGGCTACTACACCGACCTGGCGAAGTGGGCGGCGAAGAAGGGCTTTCGCACCCTGCGGGTCGACGGCGAGCTGCTGCCGACCGCGCCGTGGCCGCGCCTGTCGCGCTTCCGCGAGCACACCATCGAGCTGCCGGTGGCCGAGGTCGACATCGGGGTGAAGGGCGAGGAGGCGCTGCGCCAGGCGCTGGCGCGCGCGCTCGACTTCGGCAAGGGGCTGGTACACGTGCTGCCGGCGCGCGCGACGCGCGTGACGGTGTTCTCCACGCGGCGCGCCTGCCCCTCCTGCGGCAGGAGTTTCGCCGAGCTCGACCCGCGGCTGTTCTCCTTCAACTCGCGCCACGGCTGGTGCGAGAGCTGCTACGGCACCGGCGTGGAGATGGCCGGGTTCGACGCCGAGCAGAGCGGCGAGGAGCTGTGGTGGAACGAGTGGTACGCGCACACGCCGGTCGCCTGCCCCGCATGCCAGGGGCAGCGCCTCAACCCGGTCGCGCTCAACGTACGCTTTCGCGAGCGCTCGATCGCCGCGCTGGCCGCCGCAGCGGTGAGCAGCAGCGCGCAGTTCTTCGCGCGGCTGCGACTCGCCTCGCGCGAGCGCCAGATCGCCCGCGACCTGATCGCGGAGGTTCGCGCGCGCCTGAAGTTCCTCGAGCGCGTGGGCTTGGGCTACCTCGAGCTCGACCGCGCCGCCCCCACGCTCTCGGGCGGCGAGGCGCAGCGCATCCGCCTCGCCGCGCAGCTCGGCTCGAACCTGCAGGGCGTGTGCTACGTGCTGGACGAGCCCACCATCGGGCTGCATCCGCGCGACAACGCGATCCTGCTCGATGCACTCACCGAGCTCGCCGCCCACCGCAACACGCTGGTGGTGGTCGAGCACGACGAGGACACCATCCGCCGCGCCGACCACGTGCTCGACCTGGGTCCCGAAGCGGGGACGCGCGGCGGCGAGCTGGTGGGCGCCGGCACGGTGGCGGAGCTGACCGCCAACCCGCGCTCCACCACCGGGCGCTTCCTGCGCGAGCCGCTGCTGCACCCGGCGCAGCCGCATCGCCCGGTGAACGCGGCCACGGCGCGCCTCACGCTCGAGCGCGTGACGCTGCACAACATCCGCGGCAGCGACGTGCACATCCCCCTCGGGCGGCTGGTCGTGATCACCGGGGTGTCCGGGTCGGGCAAGTCCACCGTGGCGCGCGACGTGCTCTATGCCAACCTGCGGCGGCTGATCGCGCCCGGTAACGGCAACGGGCGCGCGCGGCGGCGCCCCGCCGGCAAGCTCCTCGGCTGCGCGGCGCTGCGCGGCCTCGAGCACCTCGACCGCGTGCTCGAGGTCGACCAGACCCCGATCGGCAAGACGCCGCGCTCCTGTCCCGCCACCTACATCGGCTTCTGGGACGAGATCCGCCGCATCTACGCCGGCACCAGCGAGGCGCGCATGCGCGGCTACGCCGCCAGCCGCTTCTCCTTCAATACCGCCGGCGGGCGCTGCGAGGCGTGTGATGGCCAGGGTATCAGGACCATCGAAATGAGCTTCCTGCCGGACGTCAAGGTGCTGTGCGACGTGTGCGGGGGGCGGCGCTTCAATGCCGAGACCCTGGCGGTGTTGTGGCGCGAGCGCAGTATCGGCGACGTGCTCGCCATGAACGTCGATGAGGCGGTGGAGTTCTTCGCTGCGCACGTGCGCGTGCACCATGCGCTGAAGCTGCTGCAGGACGTGGGACTCGGCTATCTCACGCTCGGGCAGCCGAGCCCGACCCTCTCGGGAGGCGAGGCGCAGCGCATCAAGCTCGTCACCGAGCTGTCGAAGGTGCGCGAGGATGCGCGGCTGCTGCGCCACAAACCGCGGCGCACGCTCTACGTGCTCGATGAGCCGACGGTGGGGCTGCACATGGCGGACGTCGAGAAGCTGCTGCACGTCCTGCACCGCCTGGTGGACGCGGGCAACAGCGCGGTGCTGGTCGAGCACAACCTCGACATCATGGCGGAAGCCGACTGGATCATCGACCTGGGGCCGGAGGCGGGCCCCGCCGGCGGCCGCATCGTCGCCCAGGGCGCGCCGCGCGACATCGTGCGGCGGCGCCGGCACTCGCACACCGGCCGCGTGCTCGAGGGTTTCCTGCGCGAACGCACGCGCGCCGAGCGGCCCAGCTGACCTTATCCAAAGGAGCGCGCATGTCACGCAACTCAAGATCGCTGCTGTACGCACTGGCGCTCATCGTGGCCGGCGCCACGGCGCCGGCCGCCGCTCCCGCCGCCCCGCCGGTCGATCCCTTTCTCGGGCAACTCGCCGGTGAGTGGATCCTCACCGGTACCGTGCGCGGCAAGCCGGTGCACTACCACGGCAGCGGCCGCTGGCTGCTGCGTCAGGGGTGGCTATGCCTGTCGCTGCACGACCTGGGTCCAGCGCCCGGCTACCAGGCGCGGGTGTATTTCGGTCACGATTCCAAGGCCGACGACTACGTCGTGCACTGGCTCGACCAGTTCGGCGCGGCCGGTGCCCGGGTGGTGGGCAGCGGCAAGCGCAGCGGGCAGACGCTGGTGTTCATCTTTCTCTACCCGGAAGGCGCGTTCCGCGACACGCTGGTGCTCGCCGCCGATGGCAACAGCGGCTCGCTGCTGCTCGAGTCGCAGGACAAGGACGGCGGCTGGTCGACGTTCGCCGCCTACCGCCTGAGCCGCGTGGCGCACCCCGCCCCCAGCGCCGGCAGCGCGCCGCCCGCCCAGCAGTAGTAGGCTTAAGGGGGATGGCCCACGATCTCGTCTGCTGGAAATGCGGCGCGGCGCTCGCCGAGCTGACCCTGCCGCTGCGCCGTCTCGAGGAGTGCCCGGGCTGCCACGCCGAGCTGCACGTGTGCCGCATGTGCGTGGATTACGACACGCGGGTCGCCAAGCACTGCCGCGAGCCGACCGCCGAGGAGGTGAGCGACAAGACGCACGCCAACTTCTGCGATCACTTCAAGCCGCGTCCGGCGGCCTACACTCCGCCCGACACCGTCGCCGTCGACCGCGCGCGCACCGAGCTCGAGCGGCTGTTTGGCAAGCGCTAGCGAGGTCACGATCGCATGTTGTTCCACGAGGCCCAACGCCGGCTCGAGCAGTTCCTGCGCCCGCTGACGGTCGACGAGTTCTTCGACCACACGCTCAGCGGCGGCTTTCGCAAGGTGCAAGGCGGCGCCGGCAGCGAGCGCACCGGGCTGCTGGGCGCCGACCCCGAGAGCGTACTGCTCGGCGCCTGGCACCTGGCGGGGAAGCTCACCTTTCACTCCGCCAACCCGGCCGCCCCCGCCCCGAGCCTCGAGGGCGTCACCGGCAGCGCGGATTTCCAGCAGCGCATCGCCGCGTTGCACGAGCGCAATTACTCGGTGCGCTTTCCGGAGCTGCGGCCGCTGTCGCCGCCGCTCGAGCTGCTGGCGCGCGCCCTCGAAGTGTTGCTGCACCAGCCGGTGACCGTGTCCGCCTTCTGGAGCCGCGGCGGCATGCGCGCTCCGGTGCACTTCGACGACCATGACCTGCTGGTTGCGCAGCTGCGCGGCACCAAGCGCTGGTACGTGTCGAACAAGCCTTCCGATCTGAACAACACCTGGAAGAGCATTCCCGAGGGAGCCCCCGACCTCGGCCCGCACGACTCGGTCGACGTGCACCCCGGCGACCTGATGTACCTGCCGCGCGGCACCTACCACAGCGTCGATTCGGACAGCGGCTCGCTGCACGTGTCGATCGGCTTTACGCCGCTGACGCTGCGCGCGGCGGTGATCGCAGCGCTCGATCATCTGTCCGATCTCGACCGCGGCTGGCGCCTGACCGTCGGCGGACGACTCGGGTTCCAGCTGCGCGGCCAGGGACTCGAGCGGCTGATGCCGCCGGTGGCGGAGGCGGCCGGCAACCTGGCGGCCGCCTGCCGCACTCCCGGCTTCCTCGCCAGTGCGCTGCAGTGGCGCTCATCGCGCGTCATTGCCGCGCTCGCCCCGCTGCCGATGCCGGCGGCGGCGCCCGCGATCGACCTGGACAGCCAACTGGTGCAGGGCGAGCTCGCCTTCTGTCACCTCACCGCCAGCCCCGGGCGCATCGACGTCAGCTATCCGGGGGGCCACCTGTACGTGCACCGCGGCGCGCAGGCCTGCATCGAATACATGGTGAACACCCCGCGCTTCAGGGTGCGCGAGATCCCCGGCGAGGTGGGCGATGACATCCGCCTGTCGCTCGCCGAGCGCTTCGTGCAGATCGGTCTGCTCGCACTGGGGTGAGGCCGCGCGCCTTCGGCTCACCGCAGCAACCGCGCGCCATGGCGCGCCCGCGGCGCGTGCGGTGCGCAAAACGGGCGCGCTGGCGGCTAGAATCCGCCGGCCAGCGCCGCAGCCCGTGCCGCCGCACGCGCGGCATGTTGTAAGGAGTCAGGCATGTTTTCGCGACCGCGTCACGGGCGCTTCGTGGCCTTCGGGTTAGTCCTGCTCGGCGCCGGCGCGCCGCCGCTGCCCGCCGCGCCGCCGCCGCCGCTCGCCGATGCGCTGCACGCCTGGGCCGGCGGCGACGATCCGGCCGCTCTCGACGCGTGGGTGCACTATCACATGCAGCGCGCCGATGCGGCCGTGGCGCGGCTGCTCGCAGTCAAGGGCGCGCGCACCGTGCCCAACACGCTGCGGCCCTACGACGCCGCCATCAACGAGCTCACTTTCGCCACGGTGCAGTCGAGCGTGCTGTACGGGGTCGGAGCGACCAGCGCGTTGCGCGACAAGGCGCAGGCGCTCACCCAGACGGTGAACGCTGCGCTCACCGCGCTGTCGCTCAACCAGCTGGTGTACCGCGCACTCGCCGCGCTGCCCGCCCCGCGCGATGCCGCGACGCGGCATTATCTCGAGCACACGCTGCTCGAGTACCGCCTGGCCGGCGTCGACAAGGACGACGCCACGCGCGCACGGATCAAGGCGCTGCAGGACCGGATCACCGAGCTCGGGCTGAAGTTCGAGCGGGCGGTGCATGATGACGTGCACACGGTGGTGGTCGACAGGGAACAACTCGCCGGGCTGCCGCCCGATTACCTCGCGGCGCACCCGCCCGACGCGCAGGGTCGCGTGAAGATCACCACCGACCCGCCCGACGCCTGGCCGGCGCGCAGATTCGCCGACAGCAGCGAGCTGCGGCACAAACTGTTCCTCGCCTCGCAATCGGTCGCCTACCCGGCCAACACCGAGACGCTGCGCGGGCTGCTGCAGGCGCGCGCGGATCTGGCGCAGCTGCTCGGGTACGCCAGCTGGGCGGATTTCGCCATGGCCGACCAGATGATGGGTTCACCGGCGAAACTGCACGATTTCCTCGCGAGCGTCGACGACGCCTCGCGCGACGCGGCGAGGCGCGAGGATGCGGCGCTGCTCGCCTTCGCGCGCACGCGCGATGCTTCGCTGCAGAACATCAGCGCCGCCGACGCGAGCTACTGGCGCGAGCAGTACCGGCGCGCCAGGTTCAGCTTCGACTCGCAGAGCGTGCGTCCCTACTTCCCCTACGCCGCGGTGGAGCGCGGCGTGATCGCCACCGCGGCGCGGCTGTTTCACGTCGACATCCGCGCAGTTGCAGGCGTGCCCACCTGGCACCCGTCGGTCACCACCTACGACGTGTACGAGGGCGCCACGAAGCTCGGCCGCATCTACCTCGACATGCACCCGCGCGAGGGCAAGGACAAGTGGTTCTCGACGCAGCCGCTGGCGGCGGGCGTGCTCCCGGGCCAGCTTCCGGAAGGCACGCTGGTGTGCAACTTCCCGGGCAGCGGCGGCGCCGATCCCGGCCTCATGCAATACGGCGACGTGGTGATCTTCCTGCACGAGTTCGGACATCTCATGCACCACGTCATCGGCGGCCAGCAACCCTACGCCGGCGAGGGCGCCTTCAACGTCGAGGGCGACTTCATCGAGGCGCCGTCGCAGATGCTCGAGGAGTTCTTCCACGACTATGAAGTGCTCGCGACCTTCGCCCACCACTACCAGAGCGGCGCGGTGCTGCCGCGCGAGCTGTACGAGCGCATGAACCACGCCGATACCTACGGCCGCGCCAGCGGCCAGCAGCAGCAGCTGATGTACGCCGCGATCTCACTGGAGTTCCACACGCTGCCGCCGGCGACGCTCGACTTCGATGCCGCCTACCAGCGCGACTTCGAGCGCTACAACACCTTCGCCTTCGTGCCGGGTGATCATCTGTGGGCGAGCTTCACGCACCTGAACGGCTACAGCTCGAATTACTATACCTACGTGCTCGACAAGGTGATCGCGCTCGACTTCTTCGCGCAGTTCGACAGCCACGACCTGCTCGGTGGACCGGCGGGCATGCGCTACCGGCGCACGGTGCTCGCCGCGGGGGCCACGCGGCCGGCGGCGCAGCTGGTGAGCGGGTTCCTCGGCCGTGAGCCGAACCTGGATGCCTACCGCCGCTGGATGCTGGCGGAGTTCGCCGGCGGCGCAGACGCCGCCGCGCCCGCTACGGCCTCTTCAGCCGCTCGCTGAGGCGCTCGAGGAGCTTGGAGAACGGCGAGTTCTTCTGCACCTCGACGTGCAGGTGACGCACGCCGGAGTCGTTCAGAGTCTCGCCGTTGCCGGTGTCGATCGACAGCTCGCCGGCGCCGAGGATCTCGAGCGTCTCCTCGAGCGTGTGCGGTCCGCGACGATCACGGGCACCGACCTTGCCGGTGCCGCGGGCGCGCCCCTTGGCCGCTGCCGCCGCGGCGCGCAGCGGCGCGCGTGCGGTGGCGGGTTTCGCCGCCGCCTTGGGCGGCACCGGGACGACCGGCACCGACGGCGTGGCGCTCTCGTCGATCAGCTTGAATTCATCCTGCTCGGTGCGCGCCAGTGCCGGCGCTGCGAGCGTCGCCGCCATCTCCTGGTCGGTGGCGCGTGCCTTCTCCTGCGGACTCACCGGTACGACCGCCACCGAGGCGAACTCCGAGCGCACGTAGTGCGCTACCTGCTTGGCGGAAATCGCATCGCTGAAGAATCCGAGCCGCAGCCCGTACCACTTGCGGCCGTCGCGGCTGCCCTCGACGGTGTACAGCGTGTAGGCGCTGAAGATCGCGAGCGGCGGCACCTTGTCGAGCTCGGCGGGCTGTACCGACCACTGCAGCTGTACCGCGAAGGACACCGGTGCATTGCTGGCCACGGCCTCCTTGAGCGCGCGTCGCGTGCCGGTGTCATCGGGCTTGAGCAGCGGGATCGCGCCGCCATCGGCGCTCTCCGCCGGCAGCGCCTCGCTGTCCGCGGAGCGGCGCACCTCGAGGAGCTTCAGCACCTGCGTGTCGCTGAGACCGGCGTGCTCGGCGGTGGTCTCGCGCGGCGGCGGCGGCACATGCATCTGGCGCGTCTCGCCGGTCGCGCTGGCGTCGCCGAGCGCCCTGAGCACCTCACGTACGTTGGAATCTTCGAATACCTGCTTCACCTGTCCACGTCCGCCGCGGGCGACTGGCCGGGCGGGCGGGGCCACGACCGGTGGTGCCACGGGCGCGGCGGCGGCCTGCTGCGGGCGGGCCGCAGCGGGTCGCGGGGCAACAGGCGTGGCGGCGCGCGGCGGCGGCGCGGCGGCGGTGCGCTGTGCCGGCTGCGCCACGGGCGGCGCGGCAGTCGGCGCGGCTGCCGGCTTGCCTGGAGGCCGGGCCGGCTGAACCGGCGCGGCAGCGAGGGCGCGTGGTGCAAGCTGCGCGAACGGCGGAGCGGCGTGCACTACCGGAACACGCAAGGCAGACGGCGGCGGTGGCGGAGCGGGAGCGGGCGAGGCCGGACGTGCCGGCGACACCAGCGCCTGCACCTGCGGGCCGGCGGCATGCCGCGCCTGGTCGGCGGCGGCCGCGGCGGCGCGTTCACGCAGCTTGCGCCCCGGAGCCTCACCGGCCCAGGCACCCGGATAGATCTCGCGAACCACGTTCAGCCACTCCTCGGCTTCGGCGAGCGTGGCGAAGTAGCCCATGTGCAGCCGGAAGCGCTCGCGGCCCTCCTCGAAGCGCCGGCTGACGAAGAACGTGAAACGCCTGAGCTCGGGCAGATCAGTCTGCGCGAGCGCCATCGGCGTCGACGATGAGCACAGGTTGAGAACGAACGGCGCCCCGCTGGTCGCGGGCGCCGCCCCGGCTTCCGCAGCTGCGTTGGAAGCTAAATTGGGCGTTGCTGTCATAACTTCCCCGAAACGTCCCCGAATGACGAAACATCATCAGCGCCACGGGTCGGCCAGGACCTGTGCGGATTCGCGTGACGGGGAGGGAAGTGCCAATGCGCGCGCCGGCGCGCGATGCGGCAGCCCCGCCGTCATAGGAACCAGTTCCTTTAGACCGGTGGCTTTGCGTCCCCGTCTTTCGACGGGTTTGCCTTTTTCACAGAGGCCCAGTGTCAAATCGTCGCGGATCGCAGTCAAGTCCGAAAATGTGTCCGGACTCTCAACTGGTGTCACTCATCGGCGACAGCGCGCGCGCGCGGCCACTTATGTCTCACGCTGAGCGGCGCCTTCACCAGAAGCGGCCGGCGCTGACGAAACGCCGTGCGTAGAAACCCTTATACAGATCGGCGTATTCCACCGCGTGTCCGGCCCGCGGCGCGTGAATGAAACGGCCGCCGCCGCGCTACTTCGCGTCGGCGGGTGTCTTCGCGGGCAATGCGTTGCGGCCGCGCGCTGGCGCCAGGCGCGCGAGCGCGACGATGCCCTCGTAGTCATAGCGCTGCACGCCGCGGCGCCCCGAGCGCGTGGCGCCGACCAGCGCCGCGGCCACGGTGCGTGCGGAAATGGCGCGATACGGCAGGTAGCGACCGCGCAGCAGCGGGTTCAGCAGCGGCATGCACGCGGCAGCCAGCAGCTCGAGCGGCCGCATCTCGCTGCGCCAGCTCAGCAGCAGCGATGGCTGCAGGATGTCGAGCGATTCAAACCCCAACGCCTCCACCCCGGCTTCCATCTCCGCCTTGGTGAGCAGGTAGAAATTGCGCGAGGCGCGCTGTGCGCCGACGCTCGATATCACCGCGAAGCGGCGCGCGCCGGCGGCACGCGCGGCGCGCGCGAAGGCCAGCACGCAGTCGACGTCGACGGCGCGAAAGGCCTGCTGCGAGCCGGCCTTGCGCTGCGTGGTGCCGAGGCAGCACAGCGCCGCGTCGCAGCTGATACCCTGCAGCTGCGCCTCCAGGCGCTCGAACTGCACGATGCGGTTGGCGAGACGCGGGTGCTCGCGCCCCAGCGGGCGTCGCGACACGGCGAGCACGCGGCTCACGTCCGGCGCGGCGAGCAGCGCCTCGAGCGCATAACCGCCCGTGAGGCCGCTCGCGCCGGCCAGAAGCACGATCCTGCTTTCCTCCGCCATCGCTGCTGCCCTTGGGCCGCGACCGGTGTTGTTTTGAGCGAGGCGAAGCTTAACGCAGACCGCGGGCCTGGAAATAGCGCTCCAGCACCTGCGGTGCCGGCGCCGCCGCCGCCAGCGCGACGTAGGTGTCGGGTCGCACCAGGTACAGTGCGTCGCGCTTCAGACCCGCGGCGGCCTGGGCGTCGCTCCAGGGAAAGATGTGCAGCGGCAGCCGGCGCGCGCTGCAGGCAGCGCGCAGCTCCGCAACGGCGTCACCGTACACGTGCGCCTGCCAGCCGATCGAGCGCAGCGGCTCATGGTTGTCGAGAGCGCCCCGGCCGACCCAGGGCAGGCGGTCGCCGCCGTGGACTGCCCCGGCCACCCCCTCGCTCAGGGCCGTGCCGCGGTAGTTGAGCATGAGCTGCGAGACGGTGCGGAACAGGAAGTTGCGCACCACGTCGAGCCGCACCGCCGTGGACAGCACCACCGGCGCCACGCGGGTGCGCACCAGGTCCGCGAGCGGACCGTCCGCGGTGACGAAACTGAAGGCGCGGTCGGTGGTAGCGACCAGGCGGCGCGCGAAGCTGATGCGCTCCGCCTCGTAGGTGTCGAGCAACGCCGCGTCGGCACGCCCGCCGAGCACCGCCGCCAGCTTCCAGGCGAGGTTGATCGCATCGCCGATGCCGGTATTCATGCCCTGGCCGCCGACCGGGCTGTGGATGTGCGCCGCATCGCCGAGCACGAAGGCGCGCCCGCGGGCGAACGAGCCGGCGACGCGATGATGCACGTGGTAGGTGGAGAACCAGTTGACCTTGCGCACCTCGAGCCCGAGGTGCTCGATCGCGCGCCCGCTCACGTCCGCGAAGTCGAGCGTCTCGGCACGATCGGCGCGCTCGTCGCGCACCGCGCCGACCAGCCGCGCCCTGCCGGTGCCGGCCAGCGGGAATACCGCGAGGAAATCCGCCTCGTCGAGATCCACGTGCAGCTCGCCGTCGACCGGGGGTCCCGCGCCTTCGATGTCCGCGACGTAGAACACCTGGCGGTACGTCCCCCCGGGGAAGCCGGCGCCGATGGTCTCGCGCACCAGCGAGCGCGCCCCGTCGCAGCCGGCGATGTAGCGCGCGCTGAGCTGCACCTCATCGCCCTGGGCGGTGCGCACGCGGGCGTCCACCCGGTCGGTCTCCTCGCGGAAGCCGAGCAGCTCGCTGCGGCGCTCGACTTGCACCCCGCACGCGGCGAGTCGCTCGATCAACAGCCGCTCGTGCTCGTCCTGGGGAAAGATCTCCATGAAGGAGTACGGTGTCAGGCTCGCGCCGATCGACTCGAAGCCGAGGCGCGCGGCGCGCTCACCCTTTACCCACAGGTTCACCGCCGGGACGCGGTGGCCACGCGCCAGCACGGCGTCGGCAAGGTCGAGCTGACGATACAGCTCGAGCGTGCGCGCCTGTACGGCGAGCGCGCGTGAGGTGGTGCCCGGCCCAGCGGTCTTGTCGAGGATGCGGACGCGAACGCCGAGCTTCGTCAGCCACAGCGCCAGCACCAGCCCGGTAGGGCCGGCGCCGATGACCAGAACGTCGTCGTCGCTCATGGATCGGTCAGATCGGCTCGTTGCAGCTGATGCTTACCGTCTGAACGTCCTGTCCCGGAGCGAGGGTCACGTCGAGCCGCACGTCGCGGTAGCCGTCGCGCGTGCCGATCACGGTGTAGTGCCCGGGTTTCAGGTCGACGTCGCGATGCGCGAAGCTGCCGAACGTGCCGACATTCGGGATCGACACCTGCGTCAGGCTGTCCGACACCAACGCCAGGTGCACCGGCCGGTCGGCGCCGGGCAGCAGCGCGCTGACGCCCGCGATCTGCTCGCGCAGCACCGGACCGGGCGAGGGCTGGTCTTCGGCAGCCTGCAGCAGTTCCACCGCCTGGCCCCGCGCGCGCGCCGACGCCAGGGCTCCCGGGTGATCGATGAGCGCCTGCAGCGAGTCGGAGAGCTGCAGGCGCTCAGTAGCGCGCGCGCTGCCCTCCTGCGCGAAAGCGGCCGCCGGGGCCTGCCGCAGCACCGACGCGTACACCGCCAGTGCATCCTCCCAGCGCTCCTGAGCCTCGAAGTCGATAGCCTGTGCGCGCAATGCCGCGAACCGGCGTGCGGCACTCGCCGCGGCGACGCGCCGCAATCCGTCCAGCGCTTCGCCGCCGGCAGGCCGGATGCTGCGCGCCTTCTCGAAGGCGGCTCGCGCCTCATCGAGCCGGCCGGCACCGAGAGCTGCAAACCCCTGCCCGGCAGCCGCCGCGTAACCGTCATCGCCGGGCGGCTGCGCGGCACTCGCGGCGGGCGCCACGTGCGCATCGCGCTGGGAAGGCGCAGTGATCGGCGCAGACGCTGCGGCGGCGGGACCCGCGGGCGCCGCGGCAGGGACGGACGCGCCGTTCAGTGCGCGACCGAGTAACTCAGCCATCCCCCACCCCCCGAAGCGCTGCGGCAGCAGGACAAATGAGCCGATCAGCAGCGCGGCGACGAGCACGCATACCGCGAGCACCCGTGGAACGACGCTGCGCATCGGCGCGAAGCGCGGCGCCCGGACGGGCGCGAGCTGCAGGTCTCGCAGTGCCCGCTCGTCGAGCAGTCCCGGCGTACGGGACGTCACAGCCGCTGCGGGGCCCGGCGCGACGGCGCCTGCCGGCGCAGGCACGAGCGGTGCTGGCACGGCCGGTGCAGCCGCAGCGGCAGGCGCGGGCATGGGCGCGGCAGAGGGCCGGGAGACGGCCGCGGGCGCACGGGCCGCTGCTGCAGGCGGCGCGGCAGCCGGCGGCGCGCCAGAGGCGCGGACTGGCGGTATCGCCGGCGCGGGCGAGCTTGCGGGCGCCCGCGCGGCCCCCGGCCGCACGCCCGGCGGCAGCGTCAGGGATAGCTCGTCCAGGTAGTGCGCCGGCGTCGGCGGCAATGACGGCGTGCCGGCGGCGGCATCGTCCTCGGAGCCGAACGTCAGCGTGTCGTTGAGCGCGGCGTCGAACTCGTCGATGATCTCGCGCATCGAGGCCGGGCGCTCGCGGGGATCCTTGGCCAGCATGCGCATGATGAGCGCGTCGAGCTGCGGCGGAATCTGCTGAACCGGCACGAGCGGCGGCACCGGCTCCTGCTGCACGCGCCGCGCATCGAAGTTGGGGTAGTGCGGCGGGTGCGATGACAGCAGCTCGTACGCCAACGCGCCGAGGCCATAGATGTCATCCGAGGGCGTCGGCGGCTCACCACGCAGCTGCTCGGGACTTGCTGTGAACGGCGACAGGCCGCGGATCATGGCATCCGTGCCAGGATCCGGTGCGCTGCCCGAGACGCCAAAGTCCGCAAGCTTCACGCGCCCGCGCGCATCGAAGAGCACGTTACCGGGCTTCAGGTCGCGGTGGATGACGCCGCGCTCGTGCGCATGCTCGAGCGCCTGTGCGACCTCGAGAAGCACCGGCACCACGGCGAGATAACTGGCGCCGCGCAGACGGCGCAGGTCACCGCCCGTGGCCAGCTCCATCGACAGCAGCAGGGTCGCCTCGTCGCGCTCCGGTTCAAACACCCTGATAATGAACGGATGATCGAGCCGGCTCGCGCACTGGTATTCGTGCAGCAGTGCGTCCCACGCCGCTTCGCTGCGGCCGGCCCCGGGGCGCAGGATCTTCAGGGCGACATCGACGCCGCGCTCCGGATCGTGCGCGCGCCAGACCTCGCCCTGCCCCCCGGCGCCCAGCCGTTCGTGCAGCACGTAACGGCTCTTCAGTGGCCGCGGGGAATTCACTGTCGCGGTTTCGTTCATGGCACTCGGCCAGCGTTGTCGCGCGGCGCTGATCACGCGTGAATTGTTCAGCCGAAGTATGCCATCGCCTGCCTGAGTCTGACCGCCCCGGCGCGATCGGGGTTCCCGGGCACCGCCGGGCGTCGCCGATGCGCTACAGGCTGAGGCGTAGCTGTGCTGCGGGCGGTTCGGGCGGCCGGAACAACGTTGTATCGAGTGTGTCGCGCCCGCCGGAATTGAGATTGAGCCGCCGGCAGGCCAGCTGGAATCGCCTGCGCAGCAGCTCCGCGTAAGGACCCGTGCCGCGCATGCGCGTGCCGAAGCGCGGATCGTTGTCGCGGCCGCCACGCATATCGCGAATCAGCGACATAATGTGCCCGGCGCGCTGGGGGTAATGCTGCGCGAGCCATTCGGTGAAGAGATCCTTGATCTCGTAAGGCAGGCGCAGCAGCACGTAACCGGCCCAGCCGGCACCGGCGTGCGCGGCGGCCTCCAGAATGCCCTCGAGCTCGTGGTCAGTGAGGGCGGGAATGACCGGGGCGACCAGTACGCCGCAGGGCACGCCGGCGGCGCGCAGCGCCGCCAGCGTGCGCAACCGCGCCTGTGGCGATGCAGCACGCGGCTCCATCACCCGTTTGAGCTCGACGTCCTGCGTGGTGATGCTGACCGCGACGCTCGTCAGCTGCTGCCGTGCCAGCTCCGCGAGCAGATCGAGGTCGCGCAACACCAGCGCGCTCTTGGTGATGACGGTGACCGGGTGGCGGGTGCGTGTCAGTACCTCGAGGATCGAACGGGTGACGCGCATGCGCCGCTCGACCGGCTGGTAGGGGTCGGTGTTGGCGCCGAGCATGATCGGCTTGCATGCGTACCCGGGACGGGCGAGCTGTGCCTCGAGCACCTGCGCGGCGTCCGCCTTGTAGAAGAGCCGCGTTTCGAAATCGAGTCCCGGTGACAGACCCACGTAGGCGTGACTGGGACGGGCATAGCAGTTGTGACTGATGACGCCGTTGGCGATGAAGTCCCCGGTTTCCGTGGTGATGTCGCAGAGCCGCATCGTCTGCAGCGGCTCGATGCTGACGACACCGAGGCGCGCGTTGCTCTTGACCGCCTGACCGGCGATGTCGAGCTTGCGGGTGATCGCCGGACCGACCGTGTGGAAAAACCGCAGGTGCTCGCGCAGGCGACCGGTCAATCTGACGACGTCAATCGGTTTCCGGTCGTCGTGGTGGACGTGTTCCACGACAAACCTGAAACCAAAGACGCGCAGACACCTGCAAATCCAATCAATTATTACTGCGTCGGTGTTGGAGATGCGCAGGACGTTCTGACCGAAGCTTCCTTCCGCGTCGAATATCCCCGCGAGAAAGCCCGCCGACCACTCTTTCGTGGGACACGGCGACCAGGCGATCAGGCGGTAGATCGATTGAACGCTGAGGACGGATCCGGCCCTTATCGCATGCAGGGCCCGCCTTGCACCCGCAGCCGCCTGGAACAGGAATCCGCAGGTCGATACCTCGAAGTCGAGCAGGTAGTTGCGGGTCCTTACCAGAGCTTCCTGATCGCACAGCGCAAGACGGAACTGATGGAGTCTGGTAGGGCTGCCATCCCCGCGACGAGCGTCGTGGATTCCCAGATGAGCGTCGCCGCGGATCATTCCGCAAAGATAGCCACGGCGGTAATCGTCGTTCGTGGTCACGCTTGGTGCGAACGCGCCGGTCCCCATGAGCTTGTTCAATGTTGTGAGGTGCGGTCGGCGGGCTCTGCCCTGCTCGGTCCCTGTTACGAATTTCCAGCCGCGATCGCTTAAAAAACGGTGATCTCCGCCGCTGATGAGCGTGGTGCCATCCTGCAGCGTCGTTCGGAACGCCGGCTTGATGACGCTCCAGTGCGCGAGCACACGGGACTTCACGTAGCGTCGATACCCACTGCCGCGGCGCGTGCCGTAGATCTCGTCACCCACGCGCAGCTCGGCCAGCGGACGTGTGCGCCCGTCACCCATCAGCACCGGTGTTTCGGGGGCTTGGCAGTAAACGCACGCATGGGCGCATCCTCTGTAAGGATTGATCGAGCGTTCGAATGGAATGTCGGGTGAATCATTGCTGGTGATGACCTCGCGCGCGTGATCCGGCTCGAGCGTGGTCTCCAGGCTCTCGGGGACCTCGTCCTGGTACCAGCCGTCGTCGACCGCCTCGAGCTGCTGCTTGTCGAAGCGTCCGGGCGGATTCGAAAGAACTCCGCGGCCGGTGTAGACATGCCGGCCCATGATCGTGCGGCGCATGGGAGTACTGTACGCCCGTACAGTGCAGGCGTAAAGCCTTCAAAACAAGGGGTTTGCAGCGACGGAGGACCGCCGCCGGAGCCGGTCCGGCTTAGGCCGCCTACTTCACCAGCCGTAGCGAGAACGGGTACCTGTACAGCCCGCCCTCGCTCGCCTTGATGGCGGCAATGAGCGTCAGGACGAGCCAGGCGATGAACAGCGCCGTACCGAGCAGCACGCCGACGAACACCAGCATCAGCAGCGCGCACACCAGCGCCGCGAGCAGCACCGAGATGTTGAAGTTCAGTGCTTCCTTGGCATGGGCGGCGACGAACGCGGACTGGTCGCGCCGCGCAAGCCACACGATGAGCGGGCCGAGAACGATGCCGAGCAGCGGCATCACCAGCCCGGCGAGCGCCGAGAGATGCGCGAGCATCCCCCAGGTGCGCTCGTCCTCGGTGGGCGCGGCGCCGGGCGCCGGAGTCTCACTCGGCTCGCTCATCGAGCGTTAGAGTATCACTCTCGCTCCTGCAGCTGACAGTTCTCCCCTGGGCGCTGCTCACAACCTCACTTTGAGGCCGGCGTAGACGCCGATGCTCGGTTGCAGAAAGCCGATGGGATTCTCGTAGTGCCGGTCGAGCAGGTTGTCGACGCGGGCGAACAGCGCCACACGCGGCGTGAGGTCGTAGCTGGTCGCGAGGTTCACCGTCGTATAGCCCGGTGCGCTGAGGCCCGAAGTCAGACCGTCGCGGCTGACGTCGACCCAGTTGCCCACGGCGAGCACGTCGAGGTTCCACTGCCACGCGCGTGTCGCCTGCCAGGTTGCCAAGAAGCTGCCGCGGTGCTTCGGACGGCGCAGCAGCGGCTGCTCGAGCACGTCGTCCTCGGCTTGCGTGTAGGTGTAATCGACCCGCAGCGTGAGCTCGCGCAGCGGCTGGTAAGCGATGAAGCTCTCGATGCCGTCGGTGGTCGCGCGCCCGACGTTGGCCCAGGTGGTACCGGTGACGTCGGTGGTAATGAGATCGCGGATGCGGTTGTAGTAGTACGTCACGCCTACGCGCAGCACGTCATGCACCACTGCCTGCTCGATGCCGGCGTCCCAGCCGGTGCTGCTCTCGGGCTTGAGGTTGGGATTGGCGAAGAAAAAGAACGCCGGGAAGCTCTGGTACAGCTCGGAAAGTGTCGGCGCCTTGAAGCCCGTGCCGACTGACGCATGCAGCTTGGTATCGGTTTGCGTGACCAGCCACACGGGGGCGAAGCGCCAGGTCGTCTTGTCGCCGAAGCGGCTGTTGTCGTCGTTGCGGACGTTGAGCGCGGAAAACCAATGATCACCGATCTGCGACTGCAGCTCGCCGTAGGCTGAGCCGATGTGCACGTCGGCGGTGATCGGCTGATCGATCTCGTCGCGCTCGTACTCGGCGCCGAGCACCAGCGTCTCGGTGGGATCGAACTTGACGTCCCCCTGCCAGTCGGCCTTGCGCCGCTCGCCGGTGTTCAGGGCGGGCGGGGTCTGCGGCTCCACGGTGTCGGTACGATCGTGCGTATATGCGAGCCCGAGGGTCTGTTCGAGAACCCCGTCGAAGGACTTCAGGTGCGCAGTCAGGCGCGTGGCGTACTCGACCGTGTCGGCGGTGGTCTGCTCGGGCGCCGGGTAGCCGGTGAAGGGCGCCACCGCGAGATAGTCCTCGCCGGAGTTGCGCAAGTGGACGTCGGTGTAGCGCGCCACCAGCCCGAGGTCGAAGTCCGGAGTGACGTCGAGCCCGAGTTTCGTCGACAGCGTGAGATTGTCGTCGTAGTCGTCGATGCGCGCCTCGCCGGGCAGCAGCAGATCGAGCGGCGTCACCGGGGTCGCACCGGCGTGAAAGTGCGCGACGCTCGCACTGTAGTGAAACGCCCCGTCGGAGCCGCTCACCGTACCCGCCTGGTTGAAGGTGTCGAAGGTGCCGCCCTCGGCCGCCGCGGTGAACTGCGCCGGGCCATTGCCGCTCTTGGTGATGATGTCGATGACGCCGCCGATCGCGTCCGAGCCGTACAGCCCGCTCTGTGGCCCGCGCAGCACCTCGACGCGCTCGATGTCCTGCGTCAGCAGCTGGCCGAAATCGAACGCTCCGGTGGGGTTGCTCGGGTCGCTGACGTCGATGCCGTCGATGAACACCTTGGTGTGGTTGGAGTTGGTGCCGCGCATGAACACCGACGTCTCCCCGCCCGGTCCGCCGGTCTGCACGACGTTGAGCCCCGGGATGTCCTTGAGCACGTCGGCGAAGGTGCGCTCCTGGCGCGCCTCGATGTCCGCCGCGGTCACGACCGTGATGCTGCTGGCCACTTGCAGCACCGGCGTGGGAATACGCGTGGCGGTGATCACGATGATCTGCAGCTCATCTGCTTCGGCGGCGCGGCACAGCGCCGGCAGGGCTGCCAGGGCGAGCGGCAGGAGAAACGCGGGACGCAGGCGGGACAGCGACGGCGCGGCGCGCGCGGACGCGCGGCGCGCATTGAGATCTGTTGACATGGATTTAGCTCCTGAAAATGCACACACCCGTGCCCGTGGGCCCGTGGCATTTGCAGAAGCTGGACGCGCGGCGGAGCGTGCACCCGCCGCCCAACCAGCATCGCCCGCCGCGACGCCCATCGGATTCACGCGAGGCCGGTCTCCGGGCTCTCGAGCTGGAGTGACTGGCACTCCAGGCGGATCGCCTTCCCGCACCCGTCTAAGGCGCAGTGGCTATGTGATCCGCCCGATCTCGATTACCGTTGCGGGGGCAGCGCCGGCTTTGGACGAATCCGCACCGGACTTCCCGTTTAACCGTCCCCAGCGCACGCGGTCACAGCCTTCGCACCGCCTGCGTTGGAACGGACACCTCACGCCGCGCGAAGCCTGCCTGCCGCGGGGTTGCGCCGTCAAGGGCCGCCTGCAGGGTGTGCCCCGTGGCATGATCAGACGGTGGGAATTGCCAACGACAGCGCTGCCCGCGCAGGCGGCATGACGGAGTGGGCTGGCTACCTGGCGGTTGCACCGCTGCTGTTGTGCCTGGCGGGCGTCGGCCTGCTGCCCTCCTTCGCTCTGCGGGAGCTGGCGCAGCGGATCGCGCTCGCCTGGGGGGCGGTGCTGCTGGCGGGCGTCGGTGCGCTGCACCTGGGGCTGGCGCTCGCCGGGGCACTGCCACGGGAGCGCGCGCGCAGCAGCGTGCTGCCGGCGCTGATCGCGGCGGCCGCGCTGGTGTTGACTGGCGAGCGCGGCCTCGCGCTGCTGGTCGTCGGTCACGGCGGCTGGTGGCTGTACGAGCACCGGTTGCTGCACGCGCAGCTGCCGCCGGCCTACCTGGCACTGCGCCGCCAACTCACGCTTGCCACCTGCATGCTGCTGGCGCTGACCATGTTCGTCGCGGACGCCGCCGGTCTCGAATGAGCACCCCGGGCGGCCCGCTGGAGGATCTCGTGTCCGCGACCTGGCTGCGCCGGCTGATCACCCTGGCGCTGCTGGCGGGACTGGTGCTGCTCGGCTTTCGTGTCATGGATCCGTTCATCGTGCCCCTGGTGTGGGCCGGGATCCTCGCCTTCGTCACCTGGCCCGCGCACCTGTGGGTGCGCGCCCGCTGTCGCGGGCGCGTGGTCGTCGCCGCCGTGCTGATGACGGTGGCGGTGAGCGTGGCGGTGGTCGCACCGCTGGTGTGGCTCGCGGTGGTGCTGCGCATCGAAGTGATCCACGCCTATCACGCGACGCAGGCGCTGCTCGCCGGTGGCGTGCAGCTGCCGCCGGCGCTACTGAAGCTGCCGTGGATCGGCGATCAGCTGCACGATCTGAGCGCGCGCGTCGCTCAGGATCCCAACGCCCTCGGGCTCGAGCTGCGCAAGATCACCGACCACTCCTTTGACCAGATCGCGCACCTCATCGGCGGCATCGGGCGCAACGCCGTGAAGCTGCTGCTGTCGGTGGTGAGCCTGTTCTTCCTCTATCTCGGCGGCGAGCGCATCGCCGCCCAGGTGGCGCGCGCGCTGGAGCAGGTGCTCGGCCCGCGGGTGCATCACTACCTGCTCGCCATCGAGCAGACCGTGAAGGCGGTGGTTTACGGGCTGGTGCTGGCGGCGGTGGTGCAGGGCGTGCTGGTGGGGCTGGGCTACTGGGTCGCCGGCGCCGGCGCGCCGGTGTTCCTGGCCGCGCTCACCACCGTGTGCGGCCTGATCCCGTTCGCCGCCCCGGCCGTCTGGGGTGGGGTGGTGCTGTGGCTGTTCATGAAAAGCAGCACGGTAGCGGCGGTCGGCCTGTTGATCTGGGGCACGATCGTCATGGGCTGGACCGATCACATCGTGCGCCCGTTCCTCATCAGCCGCGAGGCACGCATCCCGTTCCTGGTGGTGATGTTCGGCGTGCTGGGCGGACTCGCCGCCTTCGGGCTGGTCGGCCTGTTCGTCGGCCCGGTGATTCTCGCTGTGCTGCTCGCGATCTGGCGCGAGTGGCAGCTCGAGAGCCGCCAGCCGGGCGGGTGAGGCGGCGGGCGCGGCTGCGCTAAGCGCACCGCAGGTTTGCCGCGCCGTCAGGCGCCGAGAAACATGCGGTAGGCGGGGTTGGCCGTCTCCTCGACGTAACCGTAGTGCAGCTCGTTCAGGTGGCGCAGGAAGTCCGGCCGCTCGGCCGGCGGCACCTGGATGCCGGCGAGCACGCGGCCGTAGTCCGAGCCGTGGTTGCGGTAGTGGAACAGGGTAATGTTCCAGCGCACCCCGATCGCCTGCAGGAACTTCAGCAGCGCCCCGGGGCGCTCCGGGAACTCGAAGCGGTACAGCACCTCGTCGGCGATGCCGGGTGCGTGGCCGCCGACCATGTAGCGCACGTGCAGCTTGGCCATCTCGTCTGCGCTCATGTCGGTGACCGTGTAACCCGCCGCGCGCAGCGTCTGCAGTGCCGCCTCCTTCTCCGCGTGGCCGTCGCTGAGCGCAAGCCCGGCGAAGATCTGCGCGCTGCCGGGGCCGGCGTAGCGATAGTTGAACTCGGTGACGCTGCGCCGGCCGAGCACCTCGCAGAAGTGCAGGAAGCTCCCCGGCTGCTCGGGGATGACCACCGCGAGCAGCGCCTCGCGCTGCCCGCCGAGGTCGGCACGCTCGGCGACGTGGCGCAGGCGGTCGAAGTTCATGTTGGCACCACTGTTGATGGCCACCAGGCGCTTGCCGCGCCAGCCGGTGCGCGCCACGTATTTCTTCAGGCCCGCCACCGCCAGCGCGCCGGCCGGCTCGACGATCGAGCGGGTGTCCTCGAACACGTCCTGGATCGCAGCGCAGATCTCGTCGGTGCTGAGCAGCACCATCTCGTCCACCAGCCCGCGACACAACGCGAAGGTCTCCTCGCCCACGCGCCGCACCGCCACGCCGTCGGCGAAGATGCCGACGCGCTCGAGGGTAACGCGCCGCCCGGCGCGCAGCGAGTCGTGCATGCTGGCGGCGTCCTCGGGCTCGACGCCGATCACCTTCACGCCCGGGCACAGGTACTTCACGTATACCGCGATGCCGGCCAGCAGTCCGCCGCCGCCGACCGGCACGAAGATCGCGTCGAGCTCCGCGCCGCTCTGTCGCAGGATCTCCACCGCAATGGTGCCCTGGCCAGCGATCACGTCGGGATCGTCGAAGGGGTGCACGAACACCAGGTTGCGCTCACGCGCCAACTGCACCGCCCGCTCGAACGCGCTGTCGTAGTCGTCGCCGTGCATCAGCACCTCGGCGCCGAGGCCGGCCACCGCCTGTACCTTGATGGCGGGCGTGGTCTCGGGCATGACGACCAGCGCCGCGATGCCGCGCCGTTGCGCGGCGAGCGCCACGCCCTGCGCATGGTTGCCGGCGGAGGCGCACACCACCCCGCGCCGCGCGCTCGCCTCACCGAGACCGGCGATGCGGTTGTAGGCGCCGCGCAGCTTGAACGAGAACACCGGCTGCAGATCCTCGCGCTTGAGCAGCACGTGGTTATCGAGCCGGCGCGACAGGCGTACCGCCTCCTCGAGCGGCGACTCGATGGCGACGTCATAGACGCGCGCCTTGAGGATTCTCTCGATGTAGGGGCTCGCCACCTGGGCTTAAACTCTTGCGCGCCCGGAGGCGGGCGGATCGGGAGGAAGCTTAGCGGCGCGGGCCCTGGCTGTCAGCGCTGCTCGGTGCTCTTGCGCACGGCGAAACGGTACACGCTGCGCCCGAGGGCGATCTGGTCACCGTCCTTGAGCGTGTGGCGGGTAACGCGTCGCCCGTTCACCAGCACCCCGTTGGTGCTGTTGAGATCCTCAACCACCGCGTGCACCGGACCGACGAGAATCACCGCGTGGCGGCGGCTGACGTACTTGGCGTCGATCTGCAGGTCGTTGTCCGGCGTGCGGCCGATGCTGGTCTTGCGGCCGAGCACGTGCACGATCTCGCGGCCGCCGTCGCTGTGGACCAGCAGCCGCGCGGCGCCGTCGGGCGGCAGCTCCGGCGGCACGCCGGCGCCGGCCTCGGTCGCCTGGCGCGCGGCCTCGGGCAGTTCCGGGTGCACACCGGTGTAGGTCGCAACTTGCCGCACGTCGGCGGCTGCCGGGGACTTCTCGAGCTCCGCGAGGCGCTCGCTGCGCGAGCGCGCTTCCGACTCAAGCCGATGCAGCGTGTCCTCGGCGGCCGACAGATGGCCCTCGAGCGTTCGCACACGGGCATTGAGAGCGTCGCATTCGCTGCGCAACGCAGCCGCGGCGGTGCGCTCCTCGACCGCCTCCTGCTCGAACTGCCGCGCGCGCAACTCGGCCGCGGCGATGTTCGCCTGGTAGCCGCCACGCTCCTGCTGCGCCGAGAGCAGCACCCCGCCCCATTCCTCCATCTCCGAGCGTACGGTGGTGAGCTCGCTTTCCAGCTGCGTGTTGCGGTCAAGCTCGGCGGCGAGCGTGCTCTCGAGCTGTGCAGCGCGCGTGCGCTGCTGCGGCAACTCGGTCTCCAGCTCGGCGGTGCGCGCGCCGGCACTGCTCGCCTGCGCTTGTGCCGCCGCCAGCAGCTGCGCGGATTCGCTGCGCGAAGACTCCAGCGCCGTGCTGAGCTCGGCGTGCGCGGCGCGCAGCTGCTGCAGCTCCTGCTGCTGCTGCGCGGCGCCTTCCTGGTGGACGGCGGCGGCGGCCTCCAGCTCAGCCACGCGCTCAGCGCCCCATGTTGCCTCGCCCTGCAGGCGTGCAATGCTCACCTGCAGCCCCTGCGCCTCGTCGCGCGCTTCCTGCAGCTGCGTCTCGCGCTGCGCGAGTGCCGCGCTCAGCGTGCCGACCTGCTGCTCGAGGCGCGCGACGTTCGCGGCATGCTGTGCCAGGGCGCCCTCGCGCTCGCGCAGCTGCGTGTCGCGCGCGGCCAGCTCGCGCGTCACGCGCTCGAGGTCCGCCGCGCGCTGCTCGCCAGCAGTGTCCAGCTCCGTCACCTGCATCTGCGCGATCTGGCGGCGCGCCTCGAGGTTCTGCAGGGATTCGAAATAGCTCACCGCGCGCGCGCGCTGCGCGTGCAGCTCCACCATCACCGCCGCGGCCTGGGCGCGCGCGCGTGCGTTGAGCGCCTCGTGCTGCTCGAGCTGCTGCTGCTGGCGGGCGCGACTGGCGCTCTCCTGCTCATCGAGGCGGCTCTGCAGTTGCTGCGCGCGCTCGTGCGCGGCGCGCAGCTGCTGGTGCGCCTCGCCGAGCTGCTCGATGGTGGCGGCGGCGCGTTGCTCGGCGGCGATGCGCCCGGCCTGCGCCTCTTCTACGGCAGACTGCCCGGCGGTCGCGAGCGCGGTGCGTGCGGCAGACAGCTCCTGCTCGAGCTCCGCGAGCCGGGCGTCGCGCCCGGCGAGCAGCCCCGGCGGCTCGTGCGGCTGCGCCGCGAGCACCGCCGCGCCCGCCCCGTGCTCGCCATCCGCGGCGGCACCGGGCATCTGGGCGAGTGCGGCGCGCTCCTCGGGCGGCATGATCCAGGTGTCGGAACGCGCCTGCGCCGTCTCGCCGGACGCCGCCTCGACCGCCGCGTCGAGTATCGGCAGCTCCGCAGTGTCGTCGAGATCGGGCGCAGCGTGAGATGACACGGGCGGCGGCGACATCGGACGCAGGCTCATCGGGTGTACTCGACTGTCATTGGGGAAAAGTGTAGCTCCGCGTACCGGCGCCGCTGCAGCGATCCGGATAAATGTGTGAGAGGAATCGCGAAATCCTCCCTCTCAGACGTGCAGGAACTCACGCACCGTTTCGGCGATGCGTTGCGGTGCGGCAGCGAACAGCTCAGCTGCAGTCACCTCGAGCTCGGTGAAGCGTGCGGCCGGCACAGCATTGCGCACACGCCCGGTCGCCTCCCACAGCTCATCGCGCGGGCGCAGCACCAGCACGCGCTGGGTGAGCTTCGCCAGGCGCTGGTGCAGGGGATACTGCGCCGCGGCTTCCGTGGCGCCGTCCGCGCCCGGCGCGCCGACGCCGCCGGCTCGCTCCGCCTCGGTCAGCAGCGGCACCGACACCAGAATCACGCGGCTCACCTGCGCGGGGCGGGCGCTGGCGAGCTCGGTGGCGACCACGCTTCCGCTGCGCAGCCCGAGCACCGCCAGTTGCCGCAGGCGCAGGCTCTCCACGAAGTCACCGAGCGCTGCGGCATAGTCGGCAATCGCGGGGCGCCCGTCGGGGGCATCGGACTCGCCGAAGCCGGGAAGGTCGGGTGCGTACACCGAACGGTCGTGCGCGGCGACGGCCATGAAGGGCGCGAAGGCGCGGCCGGAGCCCGCGAAGTCGTGCACGCACAGCAGCGCCAGGCCTTCCTCGAATCCGCCGCCGGGCGGCATCGCGTTGTGCACGTGCAGCTGCCCGTAGCGACACTCGAAGTAGCCGCGCCGTACCCGCACGGGCGCGGCGGGGGGAACGCGGGTCTGGGCGGCCCTGGGCATGCCGACATAGTGCCACGAGCGCCGGCGCGGTTGCGTCACGACGCAAAGCGGGTAAATTCCGCGCGACATGACACGTCTGTGGCCGTTGCTGGTGCTGCTGATCCTGCCTGCAGGCTGCGGGCTGGTCGACACCGGAGCCACGGCGGCCGCCGGGGCGCAATCGGCCGCACAACAGGCCGCCGAGGCGAAGCAGACCGAGGATCGCGTCAGGCAGCAGCTGGACGCGGCCGCCAGGCAGGCGGCCGATCAGCGCCGGACGGCGGAAGACGCCGCCAGGTAAGTGCGTGCTGTCGCCAGCTCTCAGCGCCTGCGTCGGCGCCCGCGGGAGCGCGCCGACGCCCGTCGCGGCGAGCGACGTGCGACCCTGCGGCTGACCTTGCGCGCGCTCTTGCGCTTTGCCGGCTTGCGGACGGATTTCTTCGCCGCCTTCCTCTTCGCGCTCTTCCTGGGCTTCTTAGTGGACGCCTTCTTCGCGCGCTTCGCCGGCTTCGCAGCCGCCTTCGCGGCCGTGGCCGGTTTGGTCGCGGACGCCGGCTTCGGCGGGGCGGCTGGCGTCGCCGGCGCGGCTGGCTTCGCCGGCGCTGCGGCCTTCGGTTGCGCGGCGACGCGTGGCATCTGCTGCACGGCAAACGCCCCGCCCTGCGGATCCATGAAGAGTGCCACGCGCGAACCGCCCGGCACCTCCATCGGACCGTGCAGCAGGCGTCCGCCGGCGGCCTTCGCAGCTGCCACGGTGCGATCGGCGTCCGCGACCTGAACGTAGCTCAGCCAGGCGGGGGGAGTGCTCGGACCCTGCACCGCGTGCATGCCGCCCACCTGCCGTCCGCCGTGCTCGAAGAGCTGGTAGACCCCCATGCCGGTGCCCATGTCGTGTCCTGGGCCTTTGCGCCAGCCGAACAGCTCGCCGTAGAAGCGCAGCGCTGCCGCCACGTCGGTGGTCGACAGCTCGTGCCAGGAAAATCCGCCCGCTCCCGCGGTCGCCGCCGGCGGCGGTCCTGCACCGGGTGTGAACACCGCGAACGCAGCCCCCTGCGGATCGGTCAGCACGGCGAAACGCCCGACATTGGGGATATCGGCCGCCGCCTTCACCACCTTCGCGCCCAGGCCCTGCGCCCGCGCGCAGGTGGCATCGACTTGCGGCGTACCGATATAAACCAGCCAGTGCGCCGGAGTGCCGGCGCCGCCGTCGCCGGTATGCGCCATCAAGCCGCCGATCTGGCTCTGACCGGCCATCCAGATCGTGTAGCCGGGCATGTTGGAAGGGGCCGTCCGCCACGGCACGACCTTGGGGTAGAACGCTGCGGCGGCGACCGTGTCGGTCGTCAGCAGCTCGTGCCAGACGAATCGTCCCAGGACTTCGGCGTTGCTCATGGCGTGTCTTCCTCTTGTTTGCGAGCGACATCTTCCACAGTCGGCGAGGGCGCAACATTCTGCCCTTCCCGGCCGTCCGCTGTCATGCTCGTTGCGTCGCTGCCGCCGGTGCCCGCGCACGCTGGTGCCACAGCAGGTACAGCCCGCTCGCGATGACGATGCCGCCGCCGCACAGCACCCGCGCCGACGGCAGCACGTGCCACACCAGGCGGTCGATGGCGATGCCCCAGGGGAGAGCGGTGTACTCGAAGGGCGAGACCACCGAGGCCGGCGCGGAACGGAACGCTTCGGTCATCAGGTATTGCGCGACCGCGGCCAGCAGTCCGAGCAGCAGCAGCCAGCGCAGGTGCGCGTGCTCGAGCGGCACCCAGCCCGGTGCGGCGAGCAGCCCGGAGAACACGGTCAGGAAACCGAAGGTCCAGAACACCACGCTCACCGTGCTGTCGGTGCGAGTCAGCACCCGCACGGCGATCCCGCTCAGCGCGTAGGCACAGGCGGAGACGAACGCTGCCAGTGCCCCGATGCTCACCAGCCCGGCGACGCTCGGCCTGAGGATGATCAACACCCCGACGAGCCCGACGAGAATGGCGAACCAGTTGCGCGCGTCGGCGCGCTCCTTCAGCAACGGCACCGCGAGCGCGGTGACCAGCAGCGGCGCCGACAGGAACACGGCGTAGGCGTTGGCCAGCGACAGCGCGCGCACCGCGTAGATGAACCCGCCGAGCACCACCACCGCGAGCGCACCGCGCAGCAGGTGCATCGCCAAGCGGTGCGGACGCAGGTCGCGCCAGCGCCCGGTGATCAGCACCGGCAGCAGGATGAACGGCAGCGACGCGCCGCCGCGCAGCACCGCCACCTCGAGCGGTGGATAGTGAGCGGACAGTAACTTCAGCAGCGCGTCCATCACCGAGAACACCGCGACTGCCGCGATCATGAGCCCGATGGCGCGCGACCTGCCCTGCACGGTCCGCGAGCCTTAAGTCAGCCCGCCGGGTCGACTTCCGGATGCCGGCCGCCGCCGGCCATGGGCCGGTAGCCGGTGCCGAGCAGGCGGGCCGGCAGCGGGAAGGCGCTTATCAGCGACACGATGAGCGAGGAGGCGTACGGCACCGACTGGACCAGCAGCACCACGATCCAGGCGATGCGGTCCGGACCCCAGGCGAAGCGCTCGGGTCCCTCGGTGGGCACGAGGTGCCCGACCGCCCAGGCCGCGAGCACCAGTCCGATCATCATCAGCGTCTCCTCGCGCGCCGCCGCCAGCGCGCGCAGCAGTCCCGAGGTGCTGCCCTGCTTGGGCGTGCGGAAGAACGGCTCGCTGCGGGTGACCAGGCCCTTCACCGCGGCCTTGCCGATGGTGTGGGTCAGCGCAAGCCCGGCGATGGCGGCCGCGAGCGTCTGGCGCAGGCTCGCGCCGACACGCACCCGGTACAGATGCACGAGCTTGGCGAGCTTGAAGGTGAACAGCGATAGCGGCAGCACCGAATACATCACCAGCGGCGGCTCGATCGGCGCCCACACCATCGCGACCGACCAGCCGAGAGCGGCGAGGTTGAACAGCAGGTTCGAGCCGTCGGCCACCCACGGTAGCCAGCCGGCGATGAAGTGGTAGCGCTGCCCGGCCGACAGCGGACCGCCTTCGAGGAACAGGTTGCGGGCGTGCGCCTTGAGGATCTGCATCGCCCCGTAGGCCCAGCGGAAGCGCTGCTTCTTGAAGTCGATGAAGGTATCGGGCATGAGACCACGGCCGTAACTTACCGGCACGTAGGTGGCGTCGAACCCCGCCTCGAAGATACGCAGCCCGAGTTCGGCGTCCTCGGTGATGCACCACTCGGCCCAGCGGCAACGCGCCAGCTGCTCGCGGCGCACCATGGTCATGGTGCCGTGCTGGATGATGGCGTTGCGCTCGTTGCGGGTGATCATGCCGATGTGGAAGAAGCCACGGTACTCCGCGTAGCACATCGCCTTGAAAGCACTCTGGTCGGCGTCGCGGTAGTCCTGCGGCGCCTGCACAATGGCGACGCGCTGGTCCTCGAACGCCGGCGTCAGGTCGCGCAGCCAGCGCGCGTCGACCACGTAGTCGCTGTCGATGACGGCGACGATCTGCGCATCCGCCGCGGTGCGCGCCAGCGCGTAGTTGAGCGCACCCGCCTTGAAGCCGGCGAGCGGCGCCACGTGGAAGAAGCGGAAGCGCGCGCCGAGCGCGGCGCAGTGCGCCTCGACCGGCCGCCATACCGCCTCGTCGCGCGTGTTGTTGTCGATGACCAGGACCTCGAAGTCCGGGTAGTCGAGCCGCGCCAGCGCATCGAGCGTCTCGATCAGCATGCCCGGGGGCTCGTTGTAGGCCGGCACGTGGATCGACACCCTGGGCGGGTGCGCCGTGTGGGCCAGCTGCGGCGCACCGAGACGGCGCCGGTACTCGACCCAGTGGGCCTCGGCCCACTCGTGCGCCTCGGCGAGCAGCATCAGCAGCACGCCGAGCATGCCGAGCATCAGCAGCACGCCGGCGATCACGCTGGCGACGGTCATGTATTGCTGCGTGAAATCGTAGATGACCCAGACTGCGATGGTGGCGGCGGCGTACACCACCAGCGCGAGGAAGCTGCGCCCGCGGTTACGCAGCGCAGCGCTGTTCAGGTACAGCAGTCCCAGCAGCAGCAGCGATACGGCCACGGAGATGGCCGCGAGGATGTGCCACTCGGGCACACGCACGATGGGCGCGGTGAACGCGAACTTCGGATGACGGTTGACGTCGTACACGCCCCAGTACGAGCCCACCGCGCCTTCCATGTAGGCCTTCCACGGCTGGTCGAAGGCCTCCATGACGTAGTAGACGATCTGCTCCTTGTGCGCGCGGTACAGGAAGCGGCGCAGGAACAGCGCCTCGTTGGCGTCCGAGGCCACCGCCGATTCACGCGTGCGGCCGCGGCTCGGCCAGCCGATCTCGGCGATCACGATGGGTTTACGGGGAAAAGCCCGCTGCAGGCGCTTGAACTGCACCAGTGCGTAGTCCACCGCGCTGTCGACCGGCACGCCCTCCCAGTACGGCAGCAGATGCACGCCGATGAAATCCACGTGCTGCGCCAGCTCGGGATACGCCAGCCACACGTGCCAGGTCTCGGCGGTGCCCACCGGCGGGCCGATCGCTGCACGCGCGCGGTCGAGATAGCCCTCAAGGTCGACGAGCGGCAGGTCACCGCGCAGCAGCACCTCGTTGCCGATGATGACCCGCACCACGTTCTGGTGCGTGTTGGCGAGGTCGATGACGGTCTGCAGCTGCTCTTCGTTCTTGTCGTGGTGGCTATCGAGCCAGGCGCCGAGCGTGACGTTCAGGCCGTGCCGGTCGGCGAGCTCGGGGATGTCGGCGAGCGTCTTCTCGACGCTGTAGGTGCGCACTGCGTTGACGTGCCCCTCGAGCAGCGCGAGGTCCGAGTCGATCTCGGCGTCGGTCGGCATCTGCCCCTGCGTCGGGTCCTCGTTGGCGCGAAACGGCGAGAAGGCGAATCCCTGGATCACCGCCGGCCACGGCGGCTCGCGCGTCGGCCGGTTCAGGTAGGCCCACACGGCGAAGGTGAGCGTGGCGAACACCGCCGCGATCAGCAGGCTCGGAAAGAATTTCATGGCCCGCGCACGTCAGCCATCGGCCCGGCCTCACCAGCTGCCGGTGCTGGCCATCGACTTCCAGGGTTCCGCCGGCGCCAGCGCCGCGCCCCGCTGCAGCAGCTCGATGGAGATGTTGTCGGGTGAGCGCACGAAGGCCATGCGGCCGTCGCGCGGCGGCCGCAGGATGGCGACGCCGTGCTCGGCGAGGCGCCGGCAGGCGGCGTAGATGTCCTCCACCTCGTACGCCAGGTGGCCGAAGTTGCGGCCGGGGCCGTAGCCTTCCGGGTCCCAGTTGTGGGTGAGCTCCACCTGCGCGGACTCGTCGCCCGGGGCGGCGAGAAACACCAGCGTATAGCGCCCCTGCGGATAGTCGCGGCGCGAGAGCTCCTTGAGCCCGAGGGCGTCGCAGTAGAACTTCAGCGAGGCGTCGATGTCGGTGACGCGCACCATGGTATGCAGGTACTTCATCGCTCTCCTCGTATGTAATCTTAATTCGTGCGCGCCGCTGCTTTCCGCTTGCGCCGCCGTGTCAGCCTCCGGCATAGGGAACCGCAGGCACCGGGCAGGCCTTCACCCGCTCGGGCTCGCGGTGCCCGATGTCGCGCAGATAGCAATCGTCGAACACCGAGCAGTAGCACACCCGGATGCCGATCCTGCCGTGCACCACTGCCTGCTCCAGACGCGGCCAGCGCGGATCGTCCGCGGCCTGCGCCCAGGCAAACAGGCTGACGTCGCTGCCCGCCTTGACCATCACGCCGCGCACGTCTCCGGAGAACCAGTAGTTGGTCTTCGGCAGCGCTGCTTGCGGCTCCTGCGTGCAGCACACGTCGAGCAGGGCGTGCAGGTTCGCCACCGTCCGGCCGGCGAAGCTGAGCTCCACGGCGCGCAGCCGCGCCGGGCCGATGCCGGTGTTCTCCAGCGACACGTAGACGCCAGAGCGAACGCCGCGCCCGTCGTGGAAGTCGAAGGTGTTGCCATAGGCAAGTTCGATATTCGGGTAGCTGTTGGCCGCGACCAGCCTTTCCATCGTCCTGCCGTTGTGAATGGCGAGCCCCAGCGAGACGAGACTGACGAAGAATGCCGACAGCGCGAGGCTGATGTCGAGCCAGTGAAAACCGCTGCTGTGCCCCCGGTGTCCGTGCGCGTGGCCGTGCTCCTCCATCTAGAACATCTCCGACGCTCCCGGCGCCTTGATGTCCACCTTGCGCCGCGAGGGAATGAAGTCCCCGGTAATCATCTCCTCGTAGCTCTGTCCCGGACCGACCATGGGATAGACCCCGGCGTCCGGGTCGATCATCACTTCGAGGAAGGCAGGTCCTGCGAAGGCGAGGAACTCGGCCACCACCCGCGGTACGTCCTGCTTGCGCTCGAGGCGCACCGCGTAGCAGAAGCCGTCGGCCTGCGCCGCCTTGACGAAATCCTTCTTGTGCAGCGAGCGGTCGCTCGCCGACAGGCGGCCCTTGAAGAACAGCTTCTGCCACTGCTTCACCATGCCGTCGCCGAAGTTGTTGAGCACCACCACCTTCACCGGCAGATCGTAGGTCGTCACCGTCTCGAGCTCGCCGATGTTCATCCTGATGCTCGAATCGCCGTCGATGTCGATCACCAGGCGCTGGGGTTGCGCGATCTGCGCGCCGACCGCCGCCGGCAGACCGAAGCCCATGGTGCCCATGCTGCCGGAGGTGAGCCACAGGCGCGGCGTCGTGAAGTCGCAGTACTGCGCGGCCCACATCTGGTGCTGCCCGACCCCGGTGGTGATGATGGCCGCGCCGCGCGTGTGGCGGTTGATCTCCTCGATGAGGTAGTACGGCTGGATGAGCGGGCTCGCCCGGTCGTAGTTCATCGCGTAGACGCGCTTGAGCTCGGCGAGCTCGGCGATCCAGGCAGAGAAGTCGCGGCGGAATTGCTGCTCGCGGCCGTGCGCCGTGAGCGCCTGCAGCGCCGCGGCGAGCCGGCCGAGGTGACTCCAGTGCACGCGCTTGACCTTGTTGACCTCGGCACGATCGACGTCGAGGTGGGCGATGCGTCTGGCGTTCCTGGCGAACTTGTCCGGCACGCCCGCCACGCGGTCATCGAAGCGCGCACCGACCGCGATGAGGAAGTCGCAATCGTCCACCGCGTAGTTGGCAAAGGCCGCGCCGTGCATCCCGAGCATGCGCAGTGACAACGGGTGGGTGGTGTCGATCGAGCCGATGCCCATGAGCGTCGTCACCACCGGAATGCCGAAGGCCGTGGCGAATTCGGCGAGCGCCGGCGCGGCGTTGCCGTTGATCACCCCGCCGCCCGCGTAGATCAGCGGCCGCGAGGACTCGCCCAGCATGCCGAAGAAGCGCGCCGCCGCCGCACTTTCGAGGGTCGACTGCTCGAGCTCGCGGGTGCGGCGGCGGAAGCCGGGAATGGGCAGCAGTCCCTCGCCGCGGAACGGGCCTTCCCAGTTCTGCACGTCCTTCGGGATATCCACCACCACCGGCCCGGGGCGCCCGGTGCGCGCGATCTCGAAGGCGGTACGCACGGTGATCTCGAGCTGCTCCGGATCGGTGACGAGGAAAATATGCTTGGCCACCGCGCCCATCATCGCGGGCACGGGGGCTTCCTGGAAGGCGTCGGTACCGATGGCAGCGCGCGAGACTTGGCCCGAGATTACGACAATAGGTATGGAATCTGCCTGACAATCGCGCACCGGTGTAACAGTGTTCGTGGCACCGGGCCCGGATGTGACCAGGCACACCCCTACCTTGCCGCTGGCGCGCGCGTAGCCGGCGGCCATGAAACCGGCCCCCTGCTCGTTCGCCGGGACGATGAGCGGGATCTGCGGCTGCTGCGTCTTCGCCGCCTGCTCGTTATAAAGGAATACCGCGTCGTAGGTGGGCAGGATCGCCCCGCCGCTGTAGCCGAATATCGCCGTCACGCCCTCGTCGGCGAGCACCTGCATGATCATGCGGGCACCGCTCATGCGCTGGCCGGCGAGGGGGTGGCCCCGCGGGCGTTGGACTCCTGGGTCGCTCATTGACGCTGTTCGACAGAGGGATCAATGAGCGTAGCAGCTTGGGTTCGTAGGTGGAAACTTCGGCCCGATCCTTTAATCTGCCCGAAGCCGCGCTGCGCTGCGCGCTCATTCACCTGCGCTTTAGTCATGCGTCACATCATCGCCATCCTGCTGCAGAACGAGGCCGGCGCGCTCACCCGCGTGGCGGGCCTGTTCTCCACCCGCGGCTACAACATCGAGTCCCTCTCGGTCGCCCCCACGCACGACCCGACGGTGTCGCGGCTGACGCTCGTTACCAAGGGGTCCGATGCGGTCATCCAGCAGATCGTCAACCACCTCAACAAGCTCATCGACGTGGTGAACGTGCTCGATATGACGCGCGGCGAGCACCTCGAGCGCGAGCTGGTGCTGCTCAAGCTGCGCGTCGCACCGGGAGACACCGATACCGTGCGCGGCCAGGTGGTGCGCAGCGGCGGCCGCGTGCTCGACCCTGCGGTCGAGGGATTCATCGTCGAGCTCACTGCGAGCGAGGCGGAAATCAACGCCTTCGTCAGCGATCTCGGCCAGCGCGCCGAGCTCATGGAGGTGGTGCGCAGCGGCGCGCTCGGCATCAGCCGCAGCGCGCGGCCGCTGCGGACGCGTCCGGCGCCGGCGAGCGCCTAGGTGTGACCTGAGCGTCTTGTATCGTCCCGCGTAACGCGGGGCACGAGCGCGACACTCGTGCCCCGGACTTCTTCGAGTTATCGATGCCTCATCGATGCCTCATGCGCCGAGCCGTTATTGATAAACATCGACCGTGGGCGGCGCGACGGACGTGGACTGGACATATGAGAACAGCCAGTGGCCATGGACTTTCCTGGCTCTGCCGGTGCCGGGCATTCCGGGAAGACCGAGGGTGACGTTGGACTTGATCTGATAAGTGACTGCGTCAACATAAATGCACTGGAAGTAGATGTCGGCGTTACGGCGATCAAGCACGGTGATGGCTTCCGTAAAGATCGGCGTCAGCGACACCCAGTCGTGGCCCAACACAAGGCCGCCGGCGTGATTGAAGTAAAAGTCGCACAGCGTCAGCGACCCCGGGTCGCAGCTGGCCGTGCCGGGTGTGCCCTTGCCGCTGTAGGTCACACCCCCCGAGATGACCGTGCCGTCTTCTGTCCAGAGCGCAAGTAACGCTTCGACGGCCGCCAGCTTGGTAGCCGGGTTGATTCCGGCATGCGACACGGCCCGGTGAAAGTCGATGTGTAGTTGTTTCAGTTCGACGATATCGCGGTAATGCTCGTCATACTCTCCCGCGAAGGCGCTAGTTGATCCCGCTATCACGGCCGCGGCGGCCAGGGCGGTTGTGAGAGTGAGTTTCATAGCATTCTCCTCATAGTCGATAGTTGCGGGTTAGATGCGTGGCCCACGCCGCCGCATTCGGCGGCGGGCACGGTCACAGTGTCGCCAGGGCAGCGAAGCCATGAGCCGCCCGGAACCGGATGGGGCGCCGGCAGCGGCTACGGCCAGGCCAACGCCCGCGGCAACAGTCGTTGCAGAAAGCAAACGCCTGGTGTTCATCGGGCCCCTGTTTCTTATTTTCTTGGGGATTATTCGCCGTAGCTTCGACACTAAGCGCATGAGGTCAGGCGCGTAATCACCCGTTCGGATGATTGGCGGCTGCTGCAACACAGCAACCGCGCAGCCGGGGAAAGGCTGTGCGTAACAGGCGCGCGGCGTTACCCTCACCCGGTCGACTCCGGGGGAGGGGGTACCCCGATGACCTACAGTGCGAGCCTGGCGCTCGAGCTTGTCGGGCTCATTTACGAGGGCGCCAGCGAACCGGCGGGCTGGCGCAAGTTTCTTGAGCGTTACTCCGACGCCATACGGTGCACGGCGACCTCGCTCTTGCTCTACGACGCTGACCGGCGCGCCGGCAACATCGAGGTTTCGGCGAGGTTCGATCCGGCCGGCCTGCGCAAGTACAACGAATACTACGTCGGTGTGGATCCGTTTCCCCGGCACGGGCGACACCTCATTGTTGCCGGAGCGGTGCTTTCAGGCGCCAGCCTGTGCCCCGACAGAGTGCTCGAGCGCTCAGAGTTTTACGCGGACTTTCTGCGTCCCATGGACGCCTTTCACCAGTTTTGCGGAATCGTTGCCCTGGATGACTCCACGGCATCGGTGATCGCGTCCCTGCGGCCGAGACGACGCGGCCCCTTTCGGGAGGAGGAACTCTCGCTACTCAGGACCCTGATGCCCCATCTGCAGAGGGCACTCGCGCTGCATCGGCGCCTGGGATCGTTGCATTCCTCTGCCCAATCGGCCCTGTCGCTGCTTGACCGTCTGCCGTACGGCGTGGTTCTGCTCTGCGCCGACCACCGGGTCGTGCTCATCAACCGCTACGCCAAGACCATCGTCGATCAGGCCGACGGGTTGACCATCAGACAAGGGGAACTGCGCAGCTGCAACTGGGATGGCAACAAGCGACTCCAGATACTGATCCACGGGGCCGTTGCCACGTCCCGCCGCAGCGGGCTGCACAGTGGCGGCGCCGTGAATGTGGTCCGCCCCTCGGGTCGCCGGCCCTTTCGAGTCCTCATTACGCCCATTCATGGCGCAGTGTTTTCTCACCTCACGCCGCAGCCGGGAGCCGTGGTCTTCATCGTGGACCCGGACGGGCAGTTCGAAACTCCGGTGCAGATGCTGACCCAGTTGTTTGCGCTGAGCGGGGCAGAGGCGCGGCTGGCGGCAATGCTGCTGGAAGATCTCAGTTTGCGCGAGGCGGCCGCAGAACTTGGCGTCAGCCTCAATACCGTGCGCACTCAACTCAAGAAGCTCTTCGAGAAGACCGGCACGAGGCGGCAGGGTGCGCTGATTCGCGCCCTGTTACTGAGTCCGGCTCATCCGACCCCCTGGTCGGGTACGACCGCGGGCGAGGCGCGTTCCTGCGACGCTGTCAGGACATTCAGGGAGCGAGGGCTGCCTACGGCACGAGCACCGTAGAGCCGGTCGTGCGCCGGCCCTCGAGATCGCGATGCGCGTCGGCGGCGCGGCTGAGCGGGTACTTCTGGCCGATCACCACCCGGACTTTCCTGCTGCGCACCGCGGCGAACAGCTCGCGCGCCGCGGCGGTGAGCTCGGCGCGCGTGCCAATGTAGTTGAAGAGCGTCGGGCGGGTGAGGAACAGTGAGCCGCGCTTGGTGAGCTCGAATGGGCTTATCGCGGGCGGCGGCCCGGAGGCGTTGCCGAAGGTCACCATCATCCCTAAGCGTTTCAGGCAGTCGAGCGACTCCATGAAGGTGTCCTTGCCGACCGCGTCGTACACCACCGCGACGCCGGCGCCGCGGGTGAGCGCCTTCACTCGCGCGACCAGCTCATCGCGCCCGGAGATGAGCACGTGCCGGCAGCCATGGCGGCGGGCGAGCTCGGCTTTCGCTTCGCTGCCGACGACGCCGATCACGACGGCGCCGAGTGAGCGCGCCCACTGGCAGAGGATCAGGCCGACGCCGCCCGCGGCGGCGTGCACCAGCAGCGTGTCGCCGCGCTTCACCCTGAAGGTGCGGCGGATGAGGAAGTGCGCGGTGAGTCCTTTCAGCATCAGCGCCGCGGCCTGCTCGTCCGAGATGCCGCGCGGCACCTTAACCAGCCGCTCGGCCGGCACGTTGCGCAGTTCGCTGTAGGCGCCCGGCGAGGGAAAAACGTACGCCACCCGCTCGCCGACGCGAAAGCCGCGCACGCCGCGCCCGAGTGCGGTGATGACGCCGGCGGCCTCGCGCCCGAGGCCGCTCGGCAGCGTCACCGGGTACAGACCGGTCCGGTCGTAGACGTCGATGTAATTGACGCCGATCGCGGTGTGCCGCAGCTGCACTTCCTGCGGACCGGGCTTGCCGACCGGGAGATCCTCGAGGTACAGGACCTCGGGTCCACCGTTGGTGTTGAAACGGATGGCGGCGGGCATGGCGCCAAGCATATCGCCCCTGGCGGCGCGCTGCCCATCGCCCGCGCCGGGTCAGCTAGAGCGCGGCGTCGTCGGTCTCGCCGGTGCGGATGCGGATCACACGCTCGATGTCGGTGATGAAGATCTTGCCGTCGCCCACTTTGCCGGTCTTGGCGGCCTTCATGATCGCCTCGATTACCTGGTCGACGAGGTCGCCGCGCACCGCCACCTCGATGCGTGTCTTGGGCACGAAGTCGACGACGTATTCCGCACCGCGATACAGCTCGGTATGCCCGCGCTGCCGCCCGAAGCCCTTCACCTCGGTCACGGTCATGCCCGAGACACCGATATCCGACAGCGCCGCGCGCACGTCGTCGAGCTTGAACGGCTTGATGATGGCTGTGACCAGTTTCATGAGCGGATTCTCCGGCACTGCGCTGCCTTTGTATTCTGCGGCGCGAACGATTTTGCAGTTTTCATGCCACGCATGGAACTAAGGGCTAACCGCGGGCCGTAAGCCCGCCGCGGAGGCATCGGTCGCCTGTCGTGCACCAGCCCGGGGCATCCGCCGGCACTCCTTGCTCCGCGCTGGTGCGGCAACGGCAGCCAGGGCCATGGGCTATCCTTTCCGACAATGTACCAGCAGATCGTGATCGCGGGGGCCGGACAGGCTGCGGTGCAGACCGTCGACACGCTGCGCCGGCGGGGCTTCGGCGGACAACTGGCGCTGGTGGGGGACGAGCCCTGGCTCCCCTACCAGCGCCCGCCGCTGTCGAAGAAGTACCTGGGCGGGGGTCTCGAGCGCGAGCGTCTGCTCATCCGTCCTGCGCAGTACTTCGCCGAGCATCGGGTGCAGGCGCACCTCGGCCGTCGCATCAGCGCCATCGCCCCGCGCGAGCGGCACGTGCGCCTGGACGACGGCCTGGTGCTGCCGTTCGATGCCCTGGTGCTCGCGACCGGCAGCCGCCCGCGGCGCCTGGCGGTCCCCGGCGCCGACCTTGCGGGCGTGTACTGCCTGCGCACCATCGAAGATGCGGACCGCATCCACGCCGAATGCGCTCCCGGCCGGCGCCTCGTCATCATCGGCGGCGGCTACATCGGGCTCGAAGTGGCGGCGACGATGCGCGGACTCGGTCTCGATGTGACGGTGCTGGAGATGACCTCGCGGGTCATGAGTCGCGTGACCTGCCCGCAGGTTTCCGCCTTCTATGAGGCGGAACATGCGCGTGCCGGGGTGCGCATCCGCTGCAATGAGACCGTGCGGGCGCTGCACGGTGACCCGCGCACCGGCCGGGTGCGCGCGGTGCTGACCGAGCACGGCGAGGAATATCCGGCGGAGCTGGTGCTCGTCGGCGTGGGCGTCGTGCCGGCCGACGAGCTCGCGCGCGAGGCGGGGCTCGACTGCGAGAACGGCGTGGTCACGGACGGGCACTGCCGCACCTCCGCGGAAGGTATCTACGCCGCCGGCGACTGCGCGAGCCATCTCAACCGCCAGTACGGGCGACACCTGCGGCTCGAGTCGGTCGACAACGCCTTCGAGCAGGGCACGACCGTGGCGCTCAACCTGCTCGGCACGCCGACGCCCCACGACAAGGTGCCCTGGTTCTGGTCGGACCAGTTCGATCTGAAGCTGATCATCGTGGGCGTCGCCTACGGCTACGACACGGTGATCCTGCGCGGCGCGCCGGCGGCGCGCAGCTTCAGCGCATGTTACCTGCGCGACGGCGAGCTGATCGCCATCGACAGCATCAACGCACCGAAGGACCAGATGGCCGCACGCAAGCTCATCGCCGCGCATGCGCGGCCGGATCCGGCCAGGCTCGCCGACTCCGCCATCGCGCTCAGGGACACAGTCTAGGTTGCGCCAAAGCGCAAGCCGTGGTGATTAACAAATCGAAAACCGGGGAGCCAACAATGAAAGGGTACTCTGCAATCGCGACGCTGCTCATGGTCGTGTGCTTCGCGCCGGGCAAGGCGGATGACAGCAAGGCGGGTGTCGGAACGATCGGTACGGGCACTTTCTCCTGCGAGAAGTTCGGCAAATACGATCATGCGCGCAACAATACCGGGCAAATGGACATGGTGGTGCAGTGGGCCTGGGGCTTCATCAGCGCTTACAACACTCGAGCCGCATTCGCGCAGACGTATCAGGAGGACGACGCGCCAAACCCGATCGTCCCACCGGATGCAACTTCGCTGCTGCTCTTCATCCGCAAATACTGCGAAAAGAACCCGCAGAGCAACGTGACCAACGCAACGCTGGATCTGATCGGTGCCTCCGGCGGTGTGGTGACGAGCTCCATCTCTTTCTCGCGGAAGTAACGCCAGGCACCTGCAGGGCACGGCCCCGGCAACGGCGGCGCGGCGCTCCACGCTGCAGCCGGCGCGTTCAGCGCCAGGGCTGCGTCTGCGCCACGCAGACGCAGCCCGCGCAGCGGCCGCCGGACTACTTGCCGGAGTTCTTCGCAGCCGCAGCGAGCAGCTCGTTCACCTTGACCATGGCTTTGGCGGTGGCGGCCTTCTCACAGTCGGCATCGTCGCCCGGCGTCGAATCCGGAAACTGGCGACCGAGCTCCTTGCAGGCTGCACGGGCGGCGTCGGTGACGCGCTTCTGCAGCGCCATGGCACCGGCGTGCGAGCTGAGATCAAGATCCTTCACGCTCACGCCATAACTCAGTGAACTGTCCACGATGGGAATACCGCTCGCTGTCGTGCCCACGCGCTGCTTGCTGACTCGCGTCGCCTGCACGGTCACTTCCCCCATGTCCTGGGCGATCACAATGGCGCCCGAGGTGACCGCGAGCAGACCGATCGCGACCCTGATCATTATCCTCGTCATGATTTTTCCCTCTGTTCTTGGTAGTTAGTTTTGCGGGGGATCCAGGCCGGGCCAGGGACCAACACCCCGCCCAGCAGCATGCTCCCCTTCGGCCGAATCGTCGAGAGGGGCGGCCGACCGCGACCCCGCCGCAGCGTGCCGCCGCCCCTGGCGCGCGCTCCGCGGGGAAGCGCTCACCTCAGCGCAGCACGATCAGCAGATCCTTCGCCTCCACCGCCTGGCCCGGTCGCACCAGCACTTCGGCCACTTCGCCCGCAGCTTCCGCGCGCACCGCGGTCTCCATTTTCATCGCCTCGAGCGTCAGCAGCAGATCACCAGGCGCGACCTTCGCGCCGGCGCTCGCCGTCACGGTCGCGACCAACCCCGGCATCGGCGCACCGACGTGGCGCGGATTGCCCGGCTCGATCTTGCGTGGTGGCGGGCGCTGCGCCACCAGACTCGTGTCCGGCACGCGCACCGAGCGCGGCTGGCCGTTGAGCTCGAAGAACACCGTGCGCGTGCCGTCCTCGTGCGGCTCGCTCACTGCGATGTAGCGCACGATGAGCGTCTTGCCGCGCTCGAGGTCGACGCTGATCTCCTCGCCCGGCTGCATGCCGTAGAAGAACACTGCGGTCGGCAGGATGGCCGGATCTCCGTACTGCAGCCGCTCGCGGGCGTAGTCCGCCCACACGCGCGGATACATGAGGTGCGAGGCGAGGTCCGCGTCGGTCACCGGCCGCGGCAGTCGCTGCCGGATGCGCTCGCGCTCGGCCTCGAGATCGACCGGTGGCAGCGCCGCACCGGGGCGCCCGCTGAGCGGCTGCGCGCCGTTCAACACCTTGCGCTGCAGCTCCGGCGGGAAGCCGCCGTAGGGCTGGCCCAGCTCGCCGCGGAAGAATTGCACCACGGATTCCGGAAAGGCGATCCTGCTGGCGGGGTCGAGCACCTGCGCGCGCGACAGGTTCGCCGTGGCCATCAGCAGCGCCATGTCGCCCACGGCCTTGGAGGTCGGCGTCACCTTGATCACGTCGCCGAACATGTCGTTCACCTCGGCGTAGGAGCGGGCGACCTCGGGCCAGCGCGCCTCGTCGATACCGAGGGCGCGCGCCTGCTCGCGCAGGTTGGTGTACTGCCCGCCGGGCATGGCGTGCACGTATACCTCGGAGGTGCCGGCGCGGAAATCGCTCTCGAAGGCGGCGTACTGCCGGCGCACCTGCTCCCAGTAGGCGGAGATGAGCCGCAGCCGGTCGGGGTCGATGCCGCTGTCGCGCGGCCCGTAGCGCAGCGCTTCGACCAGCGAGCCGAGGTTCGGCTGCGAGGTAAGACCGCTCATGGCATCCATAGCGCCGTCGACCGCGTCAGCACCGGCATCGACCGCCGCCAGCACGCTGGCCGCACCGATGCCGCTGGTGTCGTGGGTGTGGAAGTGCACCGGCAGACCGATCTCGTCCTTCAGCGCCTTCACCAGCGTGTACGCGGCGCGCGGCCGCAGCAGCCCCGCCATGTCCTTGACCCCGAGCACGTGCGTGCCGGCGCGCTCGAGCTCGCGCGCCAGCTTCAGGTAGTAGCCGAGCGTGTACTTGCGCTCGTGCGGATCGCTCAAGTTGCCGCTGCAGCACAGCGAGGCCTCGCACAGCTTGCCGGACTCGAGCACCGCGTCGATGGCGACGCGCATGTTCTCGACCCAGTTGAGCGAATCGAAGATACGGAACACGTCGATGCCGGCGGCGGCGGCGTTTGCCACGAAGAAGCGCACCACGTTGTCGGGATAGTTGGTGTAGCCAACCGCGTTGGCGCCGCGCAGCAGCATCTGCAGCAGCAGGTTAGGCACGCGCTCGCGCAGGCGCGCCAGGCGTTCCCACGGGTCCTCGCGCAGGTAGCGCATCGCCACGTCGAAGGTCGCCCCACCCCAGCACTCGAGCGAGAACAGCGAAGGCAGGAGCGCGGCGTAGTACGGCGCGATCGCCACCATGTCGAGCGTGCGCAGCCGCGTGGCGATGAGTGACTGGTGCGCGTCGCGCATGGTGGTATCGGTGCACAGCACGCGCGGCTCCCCGACCATCCACTGCGCGAAGGCCTGCGGTCCGAGCTCGGCGAGCTTCTGCCGCGTGCCGGGCGCGGGCGGCGGCAGCGCCACCGCGGGCAGCAACGCCTGCGCGCACTGCACCGGCCGTGGCCTGCCGCGCACCTGCGCGTTGCCGTTGACGATGGTCGCGCCGATGCAGGAGAGGATGCGCGTGGCGCGATCACGCTTGGCGGGTGAGCGCAACAGCTCCGGTGTGTCGTCGATGAAGCGCGTGGTGTAGTCACCGCTCGCGAAGCGCGCATGCGTGATGAGCTGGTCGAGAAAGCGCAGGTTGGTCACCACGCCGCGGATGCGAAACTCCGCGAGCGCGCGGTGCATGCGCGCGATGGTCTCCGCTGCGCTCGGCGACCAGGCGGTCACCTTGACCAGCAGCGAGTCGTACGAGCGGGTGATGATCGCGCCGCTATAGGCGGTGCCGGCATCCAGGCGGATGCCGAAGCCCGCCGGGCTGCGGTAGGCGGAGATGCGGCCGTAGTCGGGGATGAAGCTGTTCTCCGGGTCCTCGGTGGTGATCCGGCACTGCAGCGCGTGGGCGGCGAGGCGGATCTGGTTCTGCGGGGGCACGCCGCTCTCGGGTGTGCCGATGCGCGCGCCGTCGGCGATGCGGATCTGCGCCTTCACCAGGTCGATGCCGGTGGCACACTCGGTGACCGTGTGCTCCACCTGGATGCGCGGATTGACCTCGATGAAATAGCAGTGCCCGCTGTCGGCGTCCTGCAGGAACTCGACCGTGCCGGCGTTGCAGTAGTGCGCCGCGCGGGCGATGGCGAGCGCCGCCGTGCACAGCTCGGCGCGTTGCGCGTCGCTGAGGAAGACCGCCGGGGCGCGCTCCACCACCTTCTGGTTGCGCCGCTGCACGCTGCAGTCGCGCTCGAACAGGTGCACGAGGTTGCCGTAGGAGTCGCCCAGGATCTGCACCTCGACGTGCCGCGCGCGGCGCACCAGCTTCTCCAGGTACACCTCGTCGTTGCCGAAGGCGGCGTGCGCCTCGCGCCGCGCGAGCGGCAGCGCTTCGGTGAGCTGCGTCGCGCTCTCGACCATGCGCATGCCGCGCCCGCCGCCGCCCCAGCTCGCCTTGAGCATCGCCGGGTAGCCGAGCGCCTCGGCCAGGCGCAGGCACTGCGCGAGGTCGGCCGGCAGCGCCGCGGTAGCCGGCATCACTGCCACGCCGGCGCGTTCCGCGAGCTGCCGCGCGCTCACCTTGTTGCCGAGCAGCGCCATGGTCTCGGGGGCGGGGCCGACGAACCGGCGGCCCGCGGCCAGGCAGGCGCGGGCGAATTCGGGGTTCTCGGCGAGAAAGCCGTAACCTGGATGGATCGCGTCGACCTCCGCCTCGTGCGCCACGCGCAGGATGTCGGCGATGTCGAGGTACGCCTCTACCGGTCCCTTGCCGCCACCGACCAGGTAGGACTCGTCGGCCTTGCTCCGGTGCAGCGAGAAGCGGTCTTCCTGCGAGTACACCGCCACGGTGCGCAGCCCGAGCTCGCTCGCCGCGCGCATGACGCGAATGGCGATCTCGCCGCGGTTGGCGACCAGAATGCTGCGGATCCGCTGCGACGTCGCGGCTTTCACTCTAATATCATTCGTCGGTAACGTACGGGAGCTTTCGCAGGCGCAGGTGCGCACTGCGCGGAAAGCGGGATGACGATCATAACGTAAGGGGATGCGGCGCAATCATGCGGCGTGTGAGAGTGTTCGTGCTGCTGGCCGTCATGGCCGCGGCGGCCCTGGCGCAGGCGGCGGCGGCCGACCTGCGTCCGCTCGTGCTCGTGATCCACGGCGGTGCGGGGGTCATCGAGCGAGCCAGGATGACACCCGAGAAGGAGGCCGGCTACCGCTCGGGGCTCAGTGCGGCGCTCGATGCCGGCTACGCGGTGCTGGAGCACGGTGGCAGCAGTGTCGATGCGGTCATCGCGGCGGTACGCACCCTCGAGGACGATCCGCTGTTCAATGCCGGCCGCGGCGCGGTGCTAAATCACGAGGGCGACGCCGAGCTCGACGCCGCCATCATGGACGGCAACGGCCCGCACGCCGGCGCAGTGGCCGGGGTACGCCACGTGAAGAACCCCATCGAGCTGGCGCGGCTGGTGATGGAGAAGAGCCCGCACGTGCTGCTGGTGGCCGACGGCGCCGAGGAGTTCGCGCTCGAGCAGGGCGTGGTGCTGGTGCCGCGCAGCTACTTCCGCACCGCGACGCGTGAGCGCGAGCTGGAGGAGGCGCGGCGCGTCGAGCAGGCGCGCGCGGCGCAACCACCCGCAACGCGCCACTTCGCATGGGCCGCGGACGAGGGCAGCATGGGTACCGTCGGCGCCGTGGCCCTGGATAGCGCGGGCAATCTCGCCGCCGCCACCTCCACCGGCGGCCTCACCAACAAGCTGCACGGCCGGGTGGGCGACTCGCCGCTGATCGGCGCGGGGACCTTCGCCAACAACGAGTCGTGTGCGGTGTCCGGTACCGGCCAGGGCGAGTACTACATCCGCGCAGTGGTGGCGCACGACGTGTGCGCGCTGCTCGAGTACCGCCGCCTGACGCTGGCCGCGGCGGTCGACGAGGTCATACGCAAGCTGCAGCGCAGCGGCGGTCAGGGCGGGATCATTGCGCTCGACCGCGCCGGCCACGTCGCGATGCGATTCAACACTCCCGGCATGTATCGCGGCGTGCGCGACTCGCGCGGGCGGCGCGTGACCGGCATGTACCAGGGCGAGCAGCCTTGAGCCAGGCGAGCCCGGTGTACGCCATCGCCATCCACGGCGGCGCGGGCGCCGTGCCGCGGGCGACTCTTTCGGCGCAGCGCGAGCGCGCGTACCGCGCAGGCCTCGAGGCGGCGCTCGACGGCGGCTACGCGGTACTCGCCCGCGGGGGCAGCGCCCTGGACGCGGTCGCCACGGCGGTGCGCACGCTGGAAGACGACCCCGCCTTCAACGCGGGCCGCGGCGCGGCGCTCACCCGCGACGGTGCCGCCGAGCTCGACGCGGCCATCATGGACGGGCGGCAGATGCGCGCCGGGGCGGTAGCTTCGCTGCGCCACGTGAGAAATCCCATCGAGCTGGCGCGGCGGGTGATGGAGAAGTCGCGCCACGTGCTGCTGGTCGGCCCGGGCGCCGAGGAGTTTGCGCTGGAGGAGCAGTTCGTGCTGGTGCCCAACAGTTATTTCCGCACTGCCGAACGGCTCGAGCAGCTCGAGGCCGAGCAGCGCGGCCAGCGCGTCTCGGATCTGGTGCCGCCCGCCCCGCACGGTACGGTGGGCGCGGTGGCGCGCGATACGCACGGTAATCTCGCCGCCGCCACTTCCACCGGCGGCATGACCAACAAGCGACCCGGGCGCGTCGGCGATTCGCCGATCGTCGGCGCCGGCACCTACGCGAAGAACGGCGTGTGCGCGGTCTCGGCCACCGGTCACGGGGAGTACTTCATCCGCGCAGTGGCCGCCTACCACGTGTGCGCGGCGGTCGAGTACCGCGGCCTGACGCTGCCACAGGCGCTGCACGAGATGCTGCACGTGATCCTCAAGGGCCTGGGCGGCGACGGCGGCCTGATCGCCGTCGACCGCGACGGCGCGCTGGCGATGGACTTCAGCAGCGAGGGCATGTTCCGCGGCGCGCGCGATGCGGCCGGGCGGCGCGAGATCGCAATTTACTAGCGCGCCGCAACGCGCGCAGCTCACTCATCATCATTAAGTGGAGAGCTACATGACTCGCCTCGCTGCTTGCCTGCTCGCCGTTCTGGTCGCGCTGCTGCCCGCGGCTGCACGCGCCGCCACGTGGAGCGAGGGCGTGAACTACGTGCGGCTGACACCGGCGCAGCAGACCACGGTGCCGGCCGGCAAGGTCGAGGTCATGGAGGTGTTCTCCTACGGTTGTCCGGCCTGCAACTTCTTTCAGCCGGTGATGGAGAAGCTGCGCCACGCCCTGCCGCCGAACGCGCAGCTGGTGTTCCTGCCCGCGGCCTTCAATCCGGCGGAGGACTGGCCGATGTTCCAGCGGGCCTATTTCGCCGCGCAGTTTCTCGGCGTCGCCGAGCGCACGCAGCAGGCAATGTACGATGCGGTGTGGAAGACCGGCGAGCTGGGCACCACCGTGCCGGGTAGCGGGAAACTGAAGGACCCGCAACCCTCGATCGCGGACGCGGCGCGCTTCTACGCGCGCGTCGCCGGAGTCAGCCCGCAGCAGTTTCTCGCCATGGCCAACTCCTTCGGCGTCGACAGCAAGATGCGCGCCGCCGACGCGCAGATCTTCGCCATGCAGGTGGACTCGACCCCTACCATCATCGTGAACGGCAAGTACCGCGTGAAGCGCGACTCGCTCACCAGCAACGATCAGCTCATCGAGCTCGTCAAGTTCCTGGTCGCCAAGGAAAGCGGCCCGTAACGAGCGGCGCGCGCGGGGAAGCGCCGCGTCGCTTCAGGCGAGCGCGGCTGCGGTCGAGACGATCTGCGCGAAGCGGCCGTCCAGCACCATCTCGGTGCGCTCCTGGATTTCCGCTGCGGACACCTCGCGGCCCGCGCGCGTGCGCATCGGAAAGGTCAGCGTCGCGTCGGTCACGTAGCGCACGCTGAAGCCGAGGTCCGACGCGTGTCGCGTGGTGGTCTCGCAGCACTGCTCGGTGCGAATGCCGGTGATCAGCAGCTCGCCGATGCCGCGCTGGCGCAGCCAGTCCTCGAGCGTCGTGCCGTCGGCGGTACGGCCGAACATGGCGGAGTGCACCTGCTTGTGCACCGTCACCGCCGGCTGCAGCGACAGCTCGGGCATCGCCCGCACCAGGCCGGAGGCAGGCGCGAAGGGGTTGGCGGCATCGTCCGGCAGCTCGCGGTGGAACACCTGCACGACGGGCAGCGCGCGCGCCTGGCAGCGATCGATGAGCGCCTGCACATTGGCGAGAAAGCCCGGCAGCCCCTGCGCGCTGAAGTAGGGGCGGTGGCGAAAGGATTCCTGTACGTCGATGACGAGCAGCGCCTGCTTCATGGTGCGCGAGCCTCCTGCACTGCAGATGGGAACGACTATGTTGCGGCAGATGCCCACCGCACGCCATGGTGGTAACGGTCGTGTATCGCGCGAAAACGGCCGGCCTGGATCGGGCAGCCGAGTGTGAAAGCTACGATCGGGGCGCGCGCCAGGCGGGGCGCTCCGGCGGTGCCATGCGCGCCTCGCCGGCGAGCAGCGTCAGTCCACGCAGCCGGATGCGCTCGAGCGCCAGCGAGTCGCCCGCGGCCGCCGCCCGCAGCAGCTCGCGCCACACCACCACGCGTGCCGGCCAGCGCGGCTTCAGCCAGTCGGCGTGGCCTGCGGCGAGCCTGTGGATCTGCCGCAGCGTGCAGCGGCCGATCACCAGCGCGCTCCCCGGCGGCATGCCGAGCAGCAGCCGCGCGGCCGCCGCCTGCGAGCGGGCGAGGTGCCAGGCGTAGGTGAACACCAGCTGCGCAAGCTCGGCGGCCGCCGGCACGGTGAAGAAGGCGGCGTAGCCGCCGGCGGTATCGCCCACCCGCGGCGCGGCCGCCGCCCGCCAGCGCGCGGTGTCGGCAAAGCCGGCGTCCAGCAGCAGATACGGGCACGCGGCCGCGCGGCGCCGCGCGGGCGCATCGAGCTCGCACCATAGCTCCCCCACCTGGCGCAGCAGTGCGCTGCCCATGGCGCCGTGCGCCGCGGCCTGCTCCGCGATCAGCCCGAGGCACAGCTCGTTGAGCTCGACGAGCGACTCGAGCGTCCCGGCGCGCAGCCAGCCCGTCGTCGGCCCGTCACCGCGGCCCTCGCTCTCGCACTGCAACAGCATGGCGCCGTCCTCCCCGCCGGTTGGCGCATGACTATCGTAGCCGAGCGCGCGGCGGAAGCCATCCATGAATTTGGTGATTTTTAACCAAATTCTCCGGTTGTGTTTTGGTGATTTTTTACCAAAATGGCGCAAGCCCCCCGAGGAAGCCGCCCATGCGCATCTCCGACGATCGTTACAGCCGCGAGCGCGAGCGCATGGAGCTGGCGCTGCGCTTTCTGCATCACGAGGCGCGCACGCAGACGATCCGCGCCTGGACCGGACTGTCGGACGACCGCATCCGCAAGCTGTACCGCTCCTACCTGAGCCAGGCGCAACGTTACCTGCCGCGCCACCGCGGCAAGTCGCCGCACCAGATCGCCTATTTCACCCGCTCGCTGCGGCTGCAGGAGGAGACGGCCGTGCTCGCCAGCGTGCTGTCGCTGCTCGGCGTAGTGCCGGCCGCGACGCCCGGGGCGCCAGCGGCCGCGGCGGCGGCAGACGCCGCGCTCCCGGGTCTGACGCGCGGCGAGCTGCTATGCCAGGCGTTCGAGGTGTTCCGGCTGCTGCTGCCGGCCGCGCAGATCTCCTTCGAGCATGCCGTGTTCCTCACCACCGCGCTGGCGCGTGGCGATCAGCTGCGTCTCGGCCCGTGCAGCGACTGCGGCGGACTCATGGTGACCGAGCGCTTTCCCGTGCGCGCCGCGCGCTGCCATCATTGCGCGGGACCGGCTCAGTCGCGCTAGGCACGCAGTTGCTTCAGACGTTCGGTGCGGCTGCCAGCGAAATCGCGGGCGAGGCGACGCAGCAGCTGTCCTGAGTCCGCGGCGGTTAGCGGCGGACTGAGGAAAAATCCCTGCGCCAGCGTGCAGCATTCTTCCTGCAGGAACAGCAGCTGTGCGTGGTCCTCCACGCCTTCCGCCACGACCTCCAGCTTGAGCGTCTTTGCCATGGCAATTATCGTCGCCGCAATTACCCTGTCTTCGCCGTTATTCTGAACGCGCCGGATAAATGAACCATCGATCTTCAGTCGATCGATTGGAAACTCCCTGAGCCGACCGAGACTTGAATAGCCGGTGCCGAAATCATCGATGGAGATCTGGACCCCGATCGCCTTGAGCTCCCCGAGTACCTGCCTCGTCCAGTCCTCATTCGTCATGATCACGCTCTCAGTAATCTCCAGCTCCAGCGTGACGGCGGGCAAGCCCGTGTCGCGCAGCACTGCCGCAACGAGCCCGGGGAAACCCCGCTGGGCCAGCTGCAGTCCGGACACGTTCACGGCAATGCGCAGGGTCGAAAGGCCCTCATCGTGCCACGCTTTGGCTTGCGTACATGCGGCGCGCAGGACCCATTCGCCAATGGGCAGGATCAAGCCGGTCTCTTCTGCGACTGGAATGAAATCCAAAGGGGGTACTTGCCCGAGTTCCACATTGGCCCAGCGAAGCAGCGCCTCCATACCGACGATCAACCCGGTGGCCAGGTCGAACTGCGGTTGGTATCGCAGCGAGAATTCGTTGCCGGCGATGGCGCCGGACAGCTTGCCCTCCATGGTCAGACGCTTTAAAGCATTCGAATTCATGGAAGGTTTGAAGAAGGTGAATGTGCCCGGACCCTGACGTTTGGCAAAATACATCGCCAGGTCGGCGCTCTTGAATAGCGTTTCGAAATTCTCGCCATCGGCAGGATAGATGGCAATGCCGATGCTGGGGGTCACCATGACCTCGTGCTGTGCGAGCAGAATTGGTCGCATGATCGCCGACAACATGCGGGTGGCGACAATCCCGGCCTCCTCTGGAGCATCGATGAGCGGCATGAGGAACATGAACTCGTCGCCTCCCAGCCTGGAAAGATCGCCATCGCCGGGACCCGCGGGTATCGCTCGTCCGATATGGTCGCTGCTGCGCACCGCCTCGCGCAGGCGCAGTGCCGTCATGCGCAGTAAATCGTCGCCGACACTGTGGCCGAGCGTATCGTTGATGCGTTTGAATTTGTCGAGATCGATGCAAAGCAAGGCCGACTGGCGCTTATTCGTTCGCGCATCCTCCAGTGCACTCGCCACCCGGCTGCGAAAATGCTCGCGGTTCGGCAGACCCGTCAGCTGATCGTAATACGCAAGCCGGTGAATCTGATCGGCGGCTGCCCGACGATCCGTGACATCGCGGGCGAGGACAATGAAGTGCGGCGTCTGACCTGGATCCACGGGCCTGGACACGGAGAGCTCGACCCACACCGTTCCACCAGCCAGCCGCAACTCAAGCTGTTTGCCGATCGACAGGCCGGTTTCGTACGCTTCCTGTATCGCTGAGCGACACACGCGCGCTGCTTGTGGCGAGAGTACTTCCTCTACGGTCTTGCCAATGAAATTCTCGACCGGCGTGGGCAGCAATTCCGAGTGCGGCGCGTGGTACTGAACGTAGCGTCCCTCAATGTCGAGCTCGAACAGCAGATCGGGGAGGGCTGTCAACAGTGCGGTATTGCGAGCCTCGGCGGTTCTGAGATCCAGCACGGCCTGATAGGCGCGCAGCAGGTACCGTACCCGGTGACCCAGCAGCGTCCAATTGATCGGCTTGGCTATGAAGTCGGTGGCCCCCGCATCGTAGGCCGCGTCGACGGAGCGGAAATCGTCGAATCCGGTGACCATGACGATTGGCAGCAGCGGACCAGCCTCGAGACGCAGTGCCGCACAGACGTCGTAGCCGCTTAAGCCTGGCATGTCCACGTCGAGCATGACCATGTCACTCGGCTTGTCGCGGAACTGCCGCAAGCCGTCGGTACCGTCGACCGCCGTGCTGACGGCGAAGCCGGCCTTTTGCAAAGCGGCGCGCGTCAGGGTAATCGCCGTGAGATCATCATCGACGATCAAAATCGTCCTGGTCGCTGTCGTCACGCTGCCTCCTGGAGAATCTCATACATGCGGGCGACGGCGCGTTGATGTTCGGGTCTGACCTGTATCAAGAGCTCGCGTGCATCTGTGAGTCGTCCCTCGCGCCCGAGCTGCTCCAGCCGCCGATAGAATTCCGACAGCGTTTTTGCACCGACGTTGGCGGTACTCGATTTCAAAGCGTGAGCCGCGGCGGCCAACTGCCCAGCGTCGCGCGCGACAATCGCGTTCTCGATACGCGTCACAGATTCGCCCGCAGACTCGATAAAGATGCGCAGGATTGTCTTCACGAGATCCATGCCGCCGGCAGGATCGAGTTCACGAACGGTCTGCAGCGCCCGTAGGTCAATGACGTCGGACGCCGGCATGGCTGCAGCATCCCGAGCGTCGGCGGGCTCGAGCGCGGTATGGGTACCGCTCGCCTCGCCCGCGCGCGGCAGCCATCGGGCCAGCAGCGCCTGCAGTTGCGCCCGCTTGAATGGTTTTGGCAGAAAATCGTTCATGCCCGCTGCGAGGCACTTCTGTTCGTCACTCTTCAGTGCGTTAGCGGTGACGGCGGCGATCGGCAGCCGCTCGCCGCGCCCCAATGGCAGTCGGCGGATGGCTGCGGTGGCCTGGAATCCGTCCATCACCGGCATCTGGCAGTCCATCAGCACCAGGTCAAAGTCGCGGTTCTGCACCAGCTCGACCGCCTCCTGTCCATTGCTGGCGAGAGTGACTTGCACGCCGAGGTTCCTCAACACCGCGTTAAGAACCTGCTGATTGGTCGCATTGTCCTCGACCACCAGCACCCGTGGCTGTGTTGAAACTCCGCTGTCTACCGACACGGCGGTGAAGGCATCGATGCGTGGCGCAGCAGGCGCCAGCACGCTGCAGAGGACGCGCAACAGGTCGGCACGGCGAATTGGCTTGCTGAGGAAACGCAGGATGCCGGACGCCTGCCTCTGCGGGTCGGTCAGGTTCGAGGCAGTGGACGTCAGCATCACCAGCGGGGTATCGGCCAGGTCAGGCCGTCGCTGGATGGCGCTGGCCAGTTGCAGTCCATCCATCCCGGGCATGTGCATGTCGAGGATGGCGAGCGCAAAGGAAGAGGCCGCACGGGTTGCCTGCGCCATCAATTCCAGGGCTTCCTCGCCGCTGCGTGCACACGCCACGCGCATCTGCCAGCCTTCGAGTCGCTGCTGCAGGATCTCGCGGTTGGTCTGGTTGTCATCCACGACCAGCACGCGTGCGCCCTCGAGGCCCGTCGGCTCCACGCGTTCCCGCGGCGCGGCTCTTGCTTTCGGCAGATGCAGGCTGACGATAAATCGTGAGCCCTGGCCCGGGGAGCTGTCCACGCAAATCGTGCCCCCCATTAAAGTCAGCAGGCGGCGGGAGATAGCCAGACCAAGGCCAGTACCGCCGTAGCGGCGGGTGGTCGAACCATCCGCCTGCAAAAAGTGCTCGAATATTCTATCGAGCGTTTCCGGTGCAATCCCAATGCCGGTGTCCTCCACGGTCAGGCTCAGAGCGACGTCAGTGTCGGTCTCACTCTCCAACCGCAGGCGCACGACGACTTCGCCGTGGTCGGTGAACTTGATCGCATTGCCAATCAGATTGGCCAGGACCTGGCGCAGACGCAGCGGGTCGCCACGCACGCCTGGCAGCGCGGAGTCAAGCGGCGTGAACTGCGCCGCCAGTTCCAGGCCTTTCTTTTCGGCGGAGTGTGCAAACATTGCCAGAGTCTCCTCGACCAGATCGACGAGACTGAAAGCGACGGACTCAAGCGCCATGTTGCCGGACTCGATCTTGGAGAAATCCAGAATATCGTTGATGACACCCAGCAGATGCTCGCCGGAGGTCTGAACCGCAACGCCCCACTCTCGCTGCCTGGGTGTCAGATCGCTGGCCAGCAGCAGCTCATTCATTCCGAGCACACCATTCAATGGGGTGCGAATCTCATGGCTCATGGTTGCCAGAAACTCGCTCTTCACCCGGCTCGCAGCCTCGGCAGTTTCCTTGGCAAGCCGCAGATCGGCGGTGCGCTCTGCGACTTGATCCTCGAGATGATCGCGCTGGGCCGCCAGGTGGGCATCGCGCTCCTCGATGTTTTCGAGCATGCCGTTGAAGCCGCGGGCGAGTGCGTCCAATTCTGCGATGTCGCTGGAGGCCGCCCGCACTCGGAAATCGGCTGAGCCCGATACCCGATCCGTCAACTCGGTCAATTTCGCTAACGGCCGCAGTACTGAGAGATTCAGCCGTCGCAGCATCAGACTGCTGACCAGCAGCGCTATGGCGACCGCGAAGAGCGTGACGAGCAGCTGCGAGGCGAGCTGCCGGTAGAGTGCTGCAACGTCAATACGCAAATACAAGGTCCCGCGGCTTTTGCCCTGAAACAGAACCGGCTGCAAAATGTCGATGTGCGTCAAGGTAGTCGCGACGCTGGCGGTCAGCGCATCAAGCTCCGCAGGTACCGGCACTTGTGCTTCACTACGGTAGGAAGCGAACAACTGCCGCCGTTGCGTGTACAAGGCAGCGACGTGGACGTTCGGCGCATAGCGCAGCGTCTGCAGCAGCTCCTGCGCCGCGGTCTCATCCTGAAACATCAGAGCGGCGGCGGCGCTTTCGGCCAGCATTCTGGCCTGGACCCGGGTGGTGTTGGCGAGGCTGAAGAGCCCAAGCGTGAAGCTGCTGGCAATGATGATCGCCGCGACAATCGCGATCGCCGCACACAGAGTGATCCGATTGGTGCGGCGCAGATGCGCACCGATCGTGACGCTCTGCGGCAGCGGCTCACGTCCGGTCATTGCAGCACCTCGGTCGCCAGGCTCAACAGCTTCGAGCTAAGTTTGAGATTGGCCGCCCGGACAGCGGTGAGGTTGGCTTCGAAGGTGATCTTGTTATTCACAACGTTCATGTTGAGAGCCACGCCGTGCCTGGCGGCGCCCGGCGCGTCCGCAACGGTCAGCACGCTGGCGGCGCGCACAGCGGACAGCACGCGCGAGATGCCGTCGCCCGATGGACTGACGATGAACACGACCTGGCAAACGGTCAGTCCCTCGAGACTGGTGACGCGGCGCACGACTATGCGGCGCGCGCCGACGGGTTTGCCCTGCAGCGCATCTATTTCCTCACCGAACGGATCCCGACCGTACACGCACAAGGTCAGCGTTGCGCCCGTGTCTGCCGGCCATTCGGTGAAGAGCGCGAAGTTGTAGAGAAATGCTGCCTTGAGGCGATATTCGGGCAGGTCATCGCTCAGCGCCGTCGGTGCGAACGCCAACAGCGCCAGGCCAAGGCACCATGCCGGCATGCGCGTGCTACGTGGCATCGCGATGCTCCACGGTGCGCGGACCGTTCGTCGGCGGTGGCCAGCGGGCGGACAGCTGCGGGGCGTGCCCCGAGGTGATCGTTAGTTGCAGCAGCTGCTCGAGGGGCATGTCGAGCAGTTGATCCAGCGTATAGGAGCTGGCAGTTCCCGGAACAGCCAATACCAGCGTGAGAGTGGCCGCAAGCAAGAGCCTGCGCCGGGACCTCGTGGTGGCGGCCCGGCATTCAGCGCAAAGCGGTTGGAGTGACACGGTTCAGCGCGCGTAGTGCAGGTCGACGCGGACGCTGCGGCCGTCCTGCTCCAGTGAGTTCTGCCAATGGTTGGCAGAGGCGGGCTGTGCATAGTGCTTGTCAAACAGATTGCCGACGCCCAGGGATATCTCGAGTCCCCGAGCCAGCGACTCCGTGCTCAGAAACAGGTTTGACAGAGCGTAGCCTCCCAGGGGGGTGCCATTCAGGGTCAGGCGCGAGCTGTCGTAGCGCAGTTCGTAGCCCAAACGCACACCGTCGACCGGCAGGGGGCTCGAGAAATTGAGCTTGCCGAGTATCTCGGGCGAGTTGGGCACCTCGCCGCCGCTGCGGTAGTTGGCATGTTGGATCGACACGCTGTCGCGCAGGCGTGCACCGGAATCCCACGTCTTGTCCGTCGAGAGCTCGATGCCACGCGTGTCGACGGGCTGAGTGTTCTGGTACAGCTGCGTAAGGTCGTTCTCCAGGATGAGGTCGTGGAGCGTCCATTGGTAGACCGAGGCGCGCAGCGTCAGATCCCGGCCGACGCGGTGGTCCACGTCGAATTCGAGTGTGTCGATGGTCTCATCGCTGAGCCGCAGCGAGGGTGTATCCGGCTCAAATGAGGCAAGGTCTTCGAAGGCGTTCGGGGCGCGATGCGCAACGCCATAGAGCGCCTTGGCGGTGGTCTCTGGGGTGGCCTGCCAGATGAATGCCAGGCGCGGGCTCAAGGCCGTCCCGGTTGTATCGTTGTTATCGACCCTGAGTCCGAGCGTCGCTGCGAGCGCGTTCGAAATGTGCCATTCATCCTGGCCATACAGGCCTACCCGATAGCCGGAGCCGGGTACGTAGCCATCCAGGGCAGGCTTCGCCGCAACGATCTGCGACTGGCTGGTGTTGTAGTTGTCCTGCGCCTCCAGGCCCAGCATCAGGATATGAGCGCCCAGCGCGGTCGACACGAGGCGCGCTTCGACCCCTATCAGATCCGGCGTGGAAGGATAGGCATAAATGGTGCCGAAGCTCAGGTGCTCATCCGAGACATCGTTGCCTGTGAACAGGCGTACGGATGCGTGCAGCGTGTCGCCGGCAAATTTGTCCTGATACTGCAGCTGCGTGAGGGCGTAACCGGTCTCCTGATACTGACCGGGCACGAGCGGGTCCGACAGGTACGCCGCGGTCGGATCGTCCTTGTGCTCGAAACCGTAGACGACTTCGAACGACCAGGGTCCGCGTGCAATGCTGCCGAAGAACTGCTCGCTGCGATCACCATCAAGTCCCCGGGCAACTCCCGATTTTCCGGAAGCTCCGTAGTCGAAGAAGAGGTTCTGACCCTGGGCGTTCATGTCACTCACGGACATCAGCACATCGACACCGTTGTCGAGACGCCCGCCCCAGCTGGCGCGGCCCTCGATGAGTGACTGCGGCTCCTGGTAGCCGACCGCAGCTTCTGCGCCATGCATTTCCGCGCCCGTGCGCGTGACGATATTGACGACGGCAAACATGGCATTCTGGCCGTATACCGCGCCACCCGGTCCGGGGATGAACTCAATGCGCTCGATCAGGTCCAGGTCGAGTGGCAGCTCCCGACCGGACGGCCCGGAGTCAAAGATTGGGTCATTGACGCGATTTCCGTTGATCGTGACCAGCACGCGGGTGTTGTAGTCCCCCGGCAGGCCAAAGCCTCTTACACCGAGATAAGTGAATTGCCGGTCGTAAGTGACGTAGACGCCAGGCAGACTGGCCAAGGCCTGATCGAGAGTACGCCAGCCAAAGGCCCTGATCTCCTGGCGCGTGATCACGGTGACGGCGGCGCCAATCTGCGATTGCTTCTGCTCGTATTTGGAGGCCCCGACGACGCTGATCTGCAGCAGCTGCTCGAGGCTCATGTCCGTCACGTCCGCCGCCGCCGCCGCGTGCAAGACCATGACGCCTGTCAGACATAGCAGTAACCTGCGATAGCGAAAGATTTGTCCGAGCTGCCGAAGCATTTCTCCATCGGCGTGGCTCATTGATCGCGCGGAGGTGCGGCGGGGCGCATGCCGCCGGGTAGGCGTAATCAAAGGAGGCGGCCCTGCATGTTGCTAGCCAGCTTTGATCAAACTGGCTCCCCGCGCGGACGACGGTGCGCTAGCCGACATAGCGCAGCGCTCATTCGTGGGAATGAGATTCACGTCACAGGTTGCACGCGGCGCACACACATGCCGCAAGGTCAAACCGGCGGCGGGCGACTCCCCCGGGTCTGACGACAAGATGCGCAATTTCGCGGGGGCCCCAGTAAACCACCCCGCAAAATTGCGCCTGCCGCGACCGATGGGCGCAGCGCATCGGACAAGATGCGCAATTTCGCGGGGGCCCCAGTAAACCACCCGGCAAAATTGCGCCTGCCGTGACCGATAGGCGCAGCGCGTCGGACAAGATGCGCAATTTCGCGGGGGCCCCAGTAGAATCCGGCGCCCGCACCCACGCGGGCAGCGGACAGGCGTGGATGGATCACGAGCGGCCTAACTTCTTCTCCGGGCCTTACATCGAGCGGCGCGCCGAGGAGCGCGGGGATCCCGACTGGATCGGAGCGGCACGCGCCGATCCTGCGACCCGCTACCTCATCAGCCAGGGAACGCGGCAGCTGCTGCGCGGTCAGCCCGAGCCGCACGTCGCCTTCCTCGCCAACGACGCGCCGCTGGTATGCGCGGCAGCCCCGGCGCAGCTGGTACTGCTCGGCTGGTACCAGGGCGCACGCTGCGTGCTGGTCGACCTGCCGGGGGACGCCCCGCCCGCCGTGCCGGAGGGCACGCGGCTCGAGGAGCTGCGGCCGCTCACTCCCGTGCTGGGCGCCGCCGAGGCGGGGCTGCTCGCCTACGCGCGGGCACTCGCCATCTGGCGCGCCCGCGCGCGCCACTGCGGCGCGTGCGGCGCTGCGACGCGCCCCACCCACGCCGGGCACTGCATGACCTGCACCAACCCCGCGTGCGGGCAGGAATTCTTTCCGCGCCTCGACCCGGCCATCATCGTGCTGGTAAGCGACGGCGAGCGCGCGCTGCTCGGGCGCCAGCCCGGCTGGCCGCCGCGGCGCTACTCCACCATCGCCGGCTTCGTCGAACCGGGCGAGAGCCTCGAGGATGCCGTGATGCGCGAGGTCGCGGAGGAGACCGGCGTCAGCGTGAGCGCGGTGCGCTACCACTCCTCTCAGCCCTGGCCGTTCCCCTCCTCGGTGATGCTCGGCTTTCGCGCACGCGCCGCCGCCGGCAGCCCGGTGCACGTCGGCGGGGAGCTCGAGGACGCGCGCTGGTTTACGCGCGAGCAGCTGCGCTCGGGCGAGGCGCTCGCGCCGCCCACGCAGTCGATCTCCTGGCGCCTCATCGAGAGCTGGCTGAAAGGCGCCGGTTAGCCGCATGTGCCTGCTGGTGCTCGCCTGGCAGACCCATCCGCGCTACCGCCTGGTGGTGGCCGCCAACCGCGACGAATACCACGAGCGACCGGCGGCGCCGCTCGCGCCGTGGCCACCGCCGGGCGAGATCATCGCCGGGCGCGACCTGCGTGCCGGGGGCACCTGGCTCGGCCTGGATCGTGCGCGCCGCTTCGGCGTGGTCACCAACTTCCGCGAGCTGCAGCGACCGAAGCCCCACGCGCCCTCGCGCGGCGAGCTGATTCCGCGCTACCTCGGAGCGCACGGCGGCGGCGCCGGCAGCGCGGCGGATTTCTTTGCCACGCTGGCCGCCGATGCCGGGCAGTATTCCGGCTTCAACCTGCTGCTCGCGGATACGAGCTCGATGTGGTACGGATCCAACCGCGCCGCGAGCTTCGCGCACGAGCTGCCGCCGGGCGTGTACGGCCTGTCGAACGAGCTGCTCGACACGCCGTGGCCGAAGCTGCAGCGGGTGCGGGCCGGCTTCGAGGCCTGGCTGCGCGCCTCCCCGCCGCAGCCCTCCGCGGCGCTGTTCGCGCTGCTCGCCGACCGCACCCCGGCGGCGGATCACCTGACCTCGCACGACACGGGCGGACTGCCGCCGGAGTGGGCGCGCGCGCTGTCGGCGCCCTTCGTGCATCATCCCGTCTACGGCACGCGCTGCTCGACCGTGGTGCTGCTGCAGCACAGCGGCGCGCTGTACATCGCCGAGCGGCGCTTCGATGCCGGCGGCGAGCCGTCAGGTGAGACTGAATTCACGCTGAACGCGGGCGAGTGGGCGTGACGCGCCGCGGAACCTCCGCGGCACGCGCCCACTCTCATTGAAGGGGCAGCAGGCGGCTGCGGCCTTAAGGCTCTAGAATTCAAAAGAGATGGCGCAGCGCAAACTCCTGCCGCGGGCTCGTCGACGGCACTGGCGGGCTCCCTGGCTGGCGGTGTGCCTGCTCGCCGCGCTGCCCGCCGTCCCGCCGGCGCAGGCCGCCGGTGTCAACGTGGAGGTGCGCGGCATCGATGAGCAGCTGCGCACCAACGTGCTCGCTTACCTGAGCTTCGAGCGCTACCGCAAGGGCGGCGCCGAGCTGAACGCCGACATCGTGGAGCGGCTACACAACCGCGTCGAGCGCGAGGTGCAGGAAGCGCTGCGCCCGTACGGCTATTACGAGCCGAAGGTGGATTCGGCCGTCACCGAGCAGGGCCACGGCGACTGGCGCGTGGTCATCGATATCACTCCCGGCGAACCGGTGCGGGTGCGCAAGATCGAGGTGCGCGTCAGCGGACCCGGCGAGAACGATCCGCTCTTCACGCGCATCCTCACCCGCCTGCCGCTGCACGCCGGCGATCGCCTGAACCACGCGCTCTACGAGGGCATCAAGAGCGACCTGCAACGCACCGCCGCCACCTACGGCTTTCTCGATGCCAAACTGACCCGTAACGAGCTGCTGGTCGATCCGGCCAACCACACCGCCGACATCGCGCTCGAGATGGAGACCGGCGACCGCTATCGCTTCGGCGCCACCAGCATCGAGCAGCACGTCGTCCGCGACAGCCTGGTGCGCCGTTACCTGCGCTACCACCAGGGCGATTTCTACGACCTGACCCAGGTGCTGCGCACGCAGTTCGCACTCGATGACTCACAGTACTTCGCCAACCTCGAGGTGCTGCCGCAGGAGCCGGACCGCCAGACGCGCATCGTGCCGGTGAAGATTCACGCCGACGCCAGCCGCCGCCATCGCTACTCGTTCGGCGCCGGCTACGCCACCGATACCGGCGTACGCGGCACGCTCGGCTTCGAGGACCGGCACCTCAATACGCTCGGCCACAGCTTCAGCGTGGAAGTGCAGGCGGCGCAGGTGACGAAGTACTTCGTGCAGAGCCACTACCGCATCCCGGTCGGCGACCCGGCGCTCGAGAACATCTCACTGAACGCCGCCATCGAGCAGCAGACCCTCGCCGACGTCACCGCCATCACGCAGTCCACCGGACCGAGCTTCACCGCGGTGCGCGGCCCGTGGCAGTGGGTGATGCAGGCAAACGCGGTGCGCACCACCAGCGACGACGTCAACGGCTCGGTGACCGAGCGGCTGCTGGTGCCGGAGATCGACCTGGCCTCGGTGCCGCTGGGCTTCCTCGGTGAACCGCAGTTCGTGCGCCCGTTCTTCGCCGAGCTCAAGGGCTCGGACTCCGCGCTCGGCTCGGATGCCAACTTCATCCAGCTGCACATGCAGGCCGAGCGCGTGTTCCACATGGGCTCGAAGTGGCACCTGCTGCTGCGCGACGAATTGGGCGCGACACTGGTGAAGAACTTCGCCGATCTGCCGGCCTACTACCGCTTCTTCGCCGGCGGCGACAACAGCGTGCGCGGCTTCGCCTACAACGAGCTGTCGCCGCTCGAGGCGGTGTGCACGCAGAATCCGGCCGGGCAGTTCCTGAAGAATGCCAACGGCACCTGCCAGGCCATCGCCGGCTACATCAAGACGGGCGGCAAGGACGTGTTCACCGGCACGGTGGAGGTGATCCGCGACCTGCCGCGCAACCTCGGCATCGCCACCTTCGTCGACTACGGCAACGCCCTCAACAGCTTCCACAAGCCTTGCGTGGCCGGGCCGGAGGGGCAGGCGGAGATCTGCAACCCCTTCATCCAGTACTCGGTGGGCGTGGGCCTGCGCGTACGCCTGCCGGTCATGACGCTCGGCATCGACATCGCCCAGCCGCTGTCGACGAATGCCGGCCCGCGCCTGCACATCAACTTCTCGCCGAAGCTATAGCCGCGACCGCCATGCGCCGCGCCCTGCTGATCCTCGCCTGCCTGTTCGTGATCACGACGCTGGTCGCACCGGCAGTGCTGCTGTGGTCGGTGCTGTTCACCACCACCGGGCTGCAGTTCGTGGTGCGTCACCTGCCGCAGCAGCTCGGTCCGGTACGGCTCGTGATCAGCGGCGTGAGCGGCACGGTCGCTCGCGGACTGCAGGTCGAGCGCGTGGAGATCGACCATCGCCTGGTGCACCTCACCTTCGAGGGGATCGAGGGACGCGTGGCACTGCGGCCGCTGTTGCTGCAGAGCATCCACGTCAGCCGCGGCTCGGTGCGCAGCGCGCTGATCGAGGTGAAGCGCCGCACCACGCCCGCGACGCCCGGCCCGCCGACCTTCCTGCCGCGCTGGCTGAACATCACCGTGGACAGCGGCCGCGTCGGCAGCGCCACGCTCAGCGTGTACAACGGCTTCCACCTCGCGGTGACGGACCTGCAGGCCGCGGCCGTCATCCGCCATGCCTACATCCGCTTCTTCCAGGCCGACGGGCAGCTCGAGGGCGCGCACGTCAGCGCCATCGGCGAGCTGCGCGCGCAGGATCCGCTCGGCATCGAGGCCGACGGCCGCCTCGACTGGAGTCCGGCGGGGCAACCGCAATGGATCCTCAACGGTGGCGCGCACGGCAACCTCGATGCGCTCGTCGTCAGCGGCCATACGCTCAGCCCGTTCCGCGCCGCGGTCGGCGGCAGGGCGCTCGACCTTACCGGTCACTGGCACTGGATCGCGGACGCCGCGGTGCAGGACTTCGACCTTCAGGCGTTTGGTATCGGCAGTCCGCTGGGGCACATCAGCGGTACGCTGAGCGCGGCGGGTGATGAGCACGGCTTCGAGGCGCACGGGCCACTCAACCCCGCAGGTCTCGCCGTCGGGACATTCGACGCGCAGTTCGCCGGCAGCTACGCCGCGCATGTGCTCACCGCGCGCCACATGCAGGTGCGTCACCGCGCCTCCGGCGCGCGCGCCAGCGGCTCGGGCACGATCGCCATCGTCGACCACGGGCCGCGGCTCGACCTGAGCGGCAGCTGGAATGATTTCCGCTGGCCGCTCACCGGGCACGACGTCGCGGTGAGAAGCACGGCGGGCTCCTTCACACTGGCCGGCGTGCTGCCCTACGCGGTGCACCTGCGCGGCAGCGGGCAGGCGGCGCAGCTGCCGGTGATGCCCGTCGAGCTCAGCGGCACCCTGGACAAGAACAGCTTCAGCTTCGATCCGGCCGAGCTCGACCTGTACGGCGGGCACGCCAGCGTCACTGGCCACGTGGTCTGGTCGCCGCTCGAGACCTGGGCGCTCGCCGGCCGTGTCACCGGCATCAACCCGGGCGCGTTGCGCGAGGATCTGCCGGGCAGCATCAGCTTCGCTTTCGCGGCTGACGGCCGTGGCTTCTCGGCCAGGAGCGATCTGAGCGTCTCGTTCAGCAGCCTGAGCGGCAAGCTGCGCGGAGTGGCCGCGAGCGGCTCGGGCACCGTGACGCACTCGGGTGCGGCCTGGAGCTTCAGCAACGTGCGCGTTGGGCTCGGCACGGCGAGCCTCGCGCTTGACGGGCGGGTGGACGAGCAGGTGGATTTGCGCTTCGCCGTGGCCACGCACGACCTGAGCCTGCTCGCGCCCGGCGCGCGCGGCGAGCTCAAGACCTCCGGCTCGCTGCACGGCACGCTCGCGAACCCGGTCGTCGTGGCGGTCGCTCACGGCAGCGGCTTCGAGTACCAGGGGGTGAAGGTCGGCGCGCTCGATGCGGACATCAACTTCAATCCCGGCTCCACGGCGCAGGAGTCGAAGGTCGATGCGCGGGTGCGCGAGCTGAGCTATGGCGGCCGCACCGTGGACAGCCTCGCGCTGACCCTGAGCGGTCCGCCCGCCGCTTACCAGCTGCACGCTGCGGCGAGCACTACCGGGCTCACGGTGAGCGCCCAGGCGAGCGGCGCCTACCAGCACGGCCTCTTCAACGGCCGCCTGGAAGCGCTCAACATCGCCGGCGGCGGTCAACTGCACCTCACGCTCGAGCGCCCCGTCGACCTGACACTCGCCGCCGCGCACGCGCGCGTCGAGTGGCTGTGCGTCGTCGGCACGCCGGGCAGCCTCTGCGCCGACGGGGACTGGTCGCCTGCGGCCTGGTCGGGCACCCTCATGGCCAACCAGATGCCGCTCAACACGCTCACCGCCGGCATGACTCCCGCGGTCGAATATCTCGGCACCATCACGGCGCTGGCGCGCTTTTCGGGAGGCGCGAACACGGTCGTGCAGGGGACGCTGCGCGCGCAGCTCACCGATGCTCAGATCGACCACAAGGTTGCCAGCCACAAGGTCGAGCACACCCGCATCGGCTCGGGCACGATCACCGCGCTCGCCACCCCGGCGCTGGTCAGCGCCCAGGCCGACGTCGGCGACACCGGCGTTGGCACCATCCACGGGCAGCTGCACATCCAGCGCACCGCCGTAGCGTGGCAGGACATGCCACTCAGTGCCGAGCTGCATGCGCATACCGCGGAGCTCGGCCTCATCTCGCTGTATGCACCGGACATCGACCGTGCCGCGGGCGGGCTCGACGCCGACCTGAGCGCGACCGGCACGCTCGGCGCGCCGACGCTGAGCGGCGTGGTGAAGGTGACCAACGGGGAGATCGACGTCTACCAGGTGAACCTGAGCCTGCGCGAGATCGGCCTGCAGGCGCGGCTCGGCACCGGCGGCATCGACTTCAGCGGCAGCGCGCGCGCCGGCACCGGCTCGGTGTCGGCCAGCGGGCATCTCGAGTGGCGCCGGCTGCTGCCGTACGGCAAGTTCCACCTGCAGGGCACCAACCTGCGCGTCGCCGACGTGCCGGAAGCGCAGATCGATGCCTCGCCGGACCTCGACTTCGCCGTCGACGGCCGCAGGATCGAGGTAACGGGCAAGGTGACGGTGCCGTACGCGAAGATCCAGCCCAAGGACATCACCAACGCGGTGCGCGCATCCCCGGACGAGGTGATCGTCGGCGCCGAGCCGGAGAATGCCGCCGAGCGCTTCGAGGTGGTGAGCACCATCACGCTGGTGCTGGGCGATCACGTGAACCTCGACGCCATGGGGCTGACCGCGCGACTCACCGGCGGCGTCACCATCCGCAGCGGCTACGAGGCCATCACCCGCGGCAGCGGCACGCTGTCGGTGGCCGAGGGCACCTACACCGCCTACGCCCGCAAGCTCGACATCCAGCGCGGGCAGCTGATCTTCAACGGCGGCGCGATCGACGACCCGGGCATCGACGTGCGCGCCCAGAAGCAGTTCCCCGACGTGACCGCCGGCGTCAACGTGCGCGGCACGCTGCTGCAGCCGCACATGTCGTTCTTCTCCGACCCGCCGCTGCCGCAGTCGCAGATCGTGTCGCTGATTCTCGCCGGCGGCTCACTGAATTCGGCGCAGAACTCCAGCAACGCCGCCCTCGGCCAGGGGGCGGCGCTGCTCGCTGCCGAGCTCGGTCCGCGCGTGGGACTGCCGGACGTGAGTCTCGAGACCGACCCGATCGCCAACGAGACCTCGCTGGTGCTCGGCCGCTACCTGTCGCCGCGCCTGTACGTGAGCTACGGCGTGAGCCTCACCGAGCAGCTGAACGTCTTCAAGATGCGCTACACGCTCGGCGATCACTGGACCATCCGCAGCGAGATGGGCACGGCGCGCGGCGCCGACCTGGTGTACTCGATCGACAAGTAGCGTCGCGGCGCGCGAGCGGGCCGCGGCGCGCCGAAGCGCCGCCACAGGCACCCGGGTGCTTGACTGCTCGTGCATTAAAATGCACACTATGCGCATGTTTATGCGGATAGTACCAGCGTGCTGAACGACACGCAGCAGCTCGAGCGGCGCGAAGCGATCGTGCGCATCCTGCGCGACGGCCTGGTGGGCAAGCAGCAAGACCTGGTGCGGCTGCTGAAGCGCGCCGGCCACGAGGCGACGCAGTCCTCGATCAGCCGCGACCTGCGCGACCTCGGCGTGCTCAAGGCCAGCGGGCGCTACGTGCTGCCGCCGGACGAGGTGACGCGCGCCAACGGCGACTTCGGCACGCTCACGCAGTTCGTGCGGGCGCTGCGGCGCGCCGGGTCCGCCATCACCGTGCTGCGCACCACCATCGGCGCCGCGCAAAGCGTCGCGGTCGCCATCGACAAGGCCGCGTGGCCGGAGGTCGCCGGCACGATCTCCGGCGACGACACCATCTTCATCGCCACCGCCAACCAGCGTGCGCAGGATGCGCTGGTGGCGCGCCTCGGCGCGCTGTTCGGCCTCTAGGATCATGGCCGCGAGCGCGACCCCCGCGGGCACGCCGATCGTGCTCGCCTACTCCGGCGGCCTCGACACGTCGTTCCTCGTGCCGTGGATCCGCGCGCAGCAGGGGCGCCCGGTGATCACCGTCACCGTGGACACCGGCGGCATCGATCCGTCCGCCGCCGCCACGCTCGCCGAGCGCTCGCGCGCGCTCGGCGCACTGGCGCACCACCAGGTGGACGCACGCGACGCCTACTTCGAGCAGGTGCTGCGCTTTCTCATCATGGGCAACGTGCGCCGCGGCCAGCTCTACCCGCTGTGCGTCGGCGCCGAGCGCGTCATGCAGGCGCAGACCATCGCGCGACTGGCGCGCGAGCTCGGCTGCGACACGGTGGCACACGGCTGCACCGCGGCCGGCAACGACCAGGTGCGCTTCGAGGTAGCGCTGCGCACGCTCGCCCCCGACCTGAAGGTGCTGGCGCCGGTGCGCGACCACGCCTTCAAGCGCGAGGAGGAGCTCGCCTACCTGCGCGAGCGCGGCCTGCCGCTGCCGCCCAGCGGCGCGCAGTATTCGATCAACCGCGGACTGTGGGGCGTCACCATCGGCGGCCGCGAGACACTCACCTCCGCGGGCAGCATTCCCGAGGAGGCCTGGCTGCTGACGCGCGGCGCCTTTGCCGAGCCGCGCAAGCCGCAGCGACACGTGCTCGCCTTCCAGCAGGGCCGGCCGGTGGCGCTCGACGGCGCCGCGGCTTCCGCGGTGACGATCATCGAATCCCTCGAGTCGCTCGCCGCGCCCTTCGGCATCGGCCGCGGCATCCACCTGGGCGACACCATCATCGGCACCAAGGGGCGGGTCGCCTTCGAGGCGCCGGCGGCCGAGGTGCTGCTCAGCGCGCATCGCGAGCTCGAGAAGCTGGTGCTCACCGCTCGCCAGCAGCGCATCAAGGACCTGGTCGCGCAGCCCTACGGCGACCTGGTGCACGAGGGCCAGCTGCTCGATCCGGTGTGCCGCGACATCGAGGCACTGCTGGTCGCCTCGCAGCGGCGCGTCACCGGCACGGTGCACCTGCTGCTGCAGACCGGCAGTGTGTTCGTCGCGGGCGTCGAGTCGCCGTTCTCGCTCATGGCGGCCTCGCGCGGCGTGTACGGCGAGGCGGCCGGGGAATGGTCGCCGGCGGATGCGCTCGGGTTCTCGCGCCTGGTCGCGCTGCCGGGGTTGTTCCACGCGCGCGCCGGCGAGCGCGCCGCGGCCGCCGGCACGCCGGAGCCGCAGTGATGGTGAGCAACATGCGCAGCGTGGTGGTCGACAAGCTCGCCTCCGTGACGCAGGCGTGCAATCTCTCGCACGAGGTGCGCATCGCCGCCGACATCCCCGCACAGGAAGGCGTGGTGGTGGTGGTCGAGGTGCTCGACAACAAATCGACCTACAACACCCTGGAGCTGACCAGCGGCCGCATGGCGAAGCTCGGCAAGGGCGACGTGGTCGCCGGCGCCCTCGGCCATCGCCACGCGCTGTTCGGTTACTCCGGGCACGTGCCCGAGGCGCTGCAGCCCGGGGATATCATCCAGATGCTCAACATCGGCGGCGTGCTCGGCGTGTGCGACTCCGTCAATCCGGACAAGGGCAAGCCGTTCGACTGCCGCGTGCTCGGCGTGGCACTCAACTTCCCCTATCTCGGCGAGCGCATCGGCGTGCCGGCGCGCGTCGGTCACAAGCCGCTCGACGCCAACGCCGCGCTGGATACCCGCGGGGTGCCGGTGGTGGCGCTCGCCGGCACCTGCATGGAAGCCGGCAAGACGGCGGCGGCCTGCGCGGTGATTGCCCGCATGCGCCACCGCGGCCTGACGGTGGACGCCTTCAAAGCCACCGGCGTGTCGCTGCGCCGTGACATCCTCGCCATGGAGGACGCCGGCGCGCGCCGCAGCGCGATCTTCACCGATCTCGGCGTGGTCACCACCACGCGCGCGAACGGCCCGGCGCTCACGCGCACCATGCTGAGCGAGCTGGCCGCCGGCAAGCCGGACGTGGTGGTGTTCGAGCTCGGCGACGGCATCCTCGGCACCTACGGCGTCGATGCCATCCTCGAGTGCCCGGACATCCGCGCGGCGCTCACCGCGGTGGTGCTGTCGGCCAATGATCCGGTGGCCGCCTGGGGCGGAGTAAAGCTGCTGCGCGAGCGCTTCCACATCGAGCCGTGCGTGGTGACCGGACCTGCGACCGACAACCAGGTGGGCGTGGAGATCATCACGACGCAGATGGGCGTCGCGGCCTGCAACGCGCTCAGCCATGGTGCAGCGCTCGGGGATTGCGTGCTCGACGCGCTCGGCATCGTCGCCCGGCCGGCGGCCGCGCCGGCGCAGGCGGCCGGATGAGCGCGGCCATCCCAGCGGTCGTGCTCGGCGGCACCGGCTACGTCGCCGGCGAGCTGCTGCGGCTGCTCGCGGGGCATCCGCAGTTCACGCTCGCGGCGGTGATGTCCGACAGCCAGCCGGGCGAGCCGCTCGCCGCCGCCTTCCCGCACCTGGCGAGCGCCTATCCCAAAGCGCGCTTCAGCTCCGAGGCCGAGGTGCGCAAGCTGCTGTGCGAAGCGCCCAGCGCCGCAGTGTTCTCGGCCGCCCCGCACGGCGTCGCCGCCGCGCTCGTCGACCGGCTGCTCACCGCCGCGGAGGCCGCGGGCTGCGCGCCGCGCGTGGTGGACATCTCGGCGGACTTCCGTTACGCGAGCCCGCAAGGCTATGCGGCGGTCTACCTGCACCCGCACGCAGCTCCTGCGCGCCTGGCACAATTTACCTGCGCGCTGCCGGAGCACCTGCCGCAGCTCAGCACGCCGCACGTCGCCCACCCGGGTTGCTTTGCTACCGCGATCCTGCTGGCGAGCGTGCCGCTGCTCGCCAAAGGCCTCGTCACGCCCACGCTGTTCGTCAGCGGCATCACCGGCAGCACCGGCTCGGGGCGCAAGCCCGTCGAGGCCACGCACCATCCGCTGCGCCACGCCGACGTCTACAGCTACGGTGCGCTGGCGCACCGCCACGTGCCCGAGGTCGCCGCCTGTGCGCTGGCGGCGTCGGGAGTCGAGGCGCAGTTCGCGTTCGTGCCGCTCTCCGGCCCGTTCTCCCGCGGCATCCACGTGACGCTGCAGGCGCCGCTGCAGCGCGCGCTCGACACAGAGGAGCTGCTGGCAGCGTTGCGGGCCTTCTATGCCGACGCGCCGTTCGTGCGCGTCGCGAGCGAGATGCCGCGCGTCAAGGACGTCGTGGCCAGCAACTACGCGCACCTGTCGGCGGTGGTGCGCGGGCGCACGCTCGCGGTGCTGTGCGCCATCGACAATCTCACCAAGGGCGCGGCCGGCGGCGCGGTGCAGTGGATGAACCGCATGTTCGGCCTGCCGGAGAGCTGCGGCCTCAGCGCGCCCGCTCCCGGGTGGACCTGAAGGCACGGGCGATGGCGAAGAAGAAACCGGCCGCCACGATCTCGGACACCGGCCTGCGGGCCGCGGTGCGCGCCCACGATTTCCTGGCGCCGGTGTTTGCGCAGTATCCGCTCGAGGTCGCCTCGGCGCAGGGTGTCTGGCTCACCAGCAGCCGCGGCGAGCGGGTGCTCGATCTGTACGGCGGACATGCGGTCGCGGCCCTAGGCTACAACCATCCCGCCTGGACCGCGGCGCTCGCCCGCCAGGCGGAAGGCTGTCAGTTCCAGAGCAACGCGGTGGCGATGCGCGTGCGCGCCAGCGCGGCGCGGCGCCTGGTGCGCTTCTCGAAGCTCCCCTTCGCGAGCGTGTTCTTCGTCAACAGCGGCGCCGAGGCGAACGAGAACGCGCTCAGGCTCGCGCTGCGCATGACAGGCCGGGCGCACGTCGCGGCCATCGAGGGCAGCTTTCACGGGCGCACCGCCGCAGCGGGCGCCGTGACCTGGGGCGCGCAGGCCAAATGGTACGGCTTTCCCCGCACGCCCTTCGACGTGAGCTTCATCCCGCGCGGCGACAGCGGCGCCATCGCCGCACAGGTCAGCCGCGATACCGCGGCCGTGATCGTCGAGCCGGTGCAGGGATTGGCCGGCGCGGTCGATCTCGGTGCGCCGTTCCTGGCCGCGTTGCGGGCGCGCTGCGACGAGGTGGGCGCGCTGTTGATATTCGACGAGGTGCAATGCGGCGTCGGCCGCACCGGGGAGCCCTTCGCGGCCAACTTCTACGAAGTGCGCCCGGACATGCTCACCACCGCCAAGGCGCTCGGCAACGGCTTCCCCTGCGCGGCGCTGCTGATGACGCCGCTGGTCGCCGCCTCGCTCAAGCCCGAATCCCTCGGCACGACCTTCGGCGGCGGTCCCATGGCGTGCGCGGCGATCAGCGCGGTGCTCGCCGCCATCCGCGAGGAGCGGCTGCTCGAGCGCGTGCGGCGTATGGGCGCGTATATCCGCCGCACCTGCGTCCTGGGCCCGGTCACCGGCTACCAGGGTGCGGGCCTGCTGGTGGGGTTGCGCACCACGCGACCGGCGAGAGAAATCCAGGCCGAGCTGCTCGAGTGCTGCATCCTCACCGGCACTTCCAGCGACCCGCACATCCTGCGGCTGCTGCCGCCGTTCATCCTCGAGGAGCAGCACGTCGACATGCTGCACGATGCGCTGCGGGACCTGCCGCCGTGAAGCGCTTCCTCGACCTCGCCGACTTCTCCCGGGAGGAAGTGCTGTCGCTGCTCGAGCTGGCGCGGCGGCTGGAGAAACAGCCCGAGCCGCACGCGCTCAGCGGCAAGATCCTCGGCCTGCTGTTCTTCAACCCCTCGCTGCGCACGCTCGCCTCGTGCCAGGCCGCCATGGCGCGCCTCGGCGGCAGCTCGTTCGTCATCAATCCCGGCCAGGGCAGCTGGCAGCTCGAGACGCGCAGCGGCGTGGTCATGGATGGCGGCGCCGCCGAGCATGTGCGCGAGGCCATCCCGGTGCTCGCCTCCTATTGCGACGCGCTCGGCATCCGCGCCTTCGCCGAAGGACGCGATCTGGCCGCCGATCTCGCCGAGAGCAACTTCGCCGCCATGGCGGCCCTCACCGACAAGCCGCTGGTGAACCTCGAGTCGGCGGTCAACCATCCCTGCCAGGCGCTCGCCGACTGGAAGACGCTCGACGACCTGGCGGTGCCGCGCGCCGCGCGCTTCGTGCTCAGCTGGGCCTGGCATCCGCGCGCGCTGCCGCTGGCGGTGCCGGCGGCGGCGCTGCACATGGCGGCACTGCGCGGCATGGAGGTGATCGTGCTGCGCCCGGAAGGCTTCGCGCTGCCGCCGCCCATCATGGAGCGTGCGCGGCGCGCGGCGGCGGCGAGTGGCGGCTCGGTGCGCGAGAGCAGCGAGCGCGCCGAGGCGCTCGCCGGTGCGGAGGTGCTCTACGTCAAGGAATGGGGCGCCACCGAGCGTTACGGGGATGCGGCCGCCGACCGCGCGCGCCGCGGCGCGCTGACCGACTGGTGCGTG
>DATHQM010000097.1:0-18359 GCA_035482695.1 Steroidobacteraceae bacterium
CATCAGAATGCGCTGACGCTCCTGCTGCACGTAGTTGCGCCCGAGCAGCTCGTGCACCGACATCACCGCCGAATCGCACGGGTGGTAGGCGTAGTGCACCGTGGGCCGGTAGGCCACCTGCGCGCCCTCGCGCACCGTGAAGTAGTCGGCGATCGAGATCGCCTCGGCGTGGGTGATGCAAAATCCATGGAAGTGCCCGGCGCGCGGTGTCCAGGTGCGCACGCGCGTGGCCGCGCCCGGTTGCGTCAGGTAGATCGCCGCCAGGCAGCCGAAGTCGTGGCGCTTGCCGTCGCGCGGGAAGTTGCGTTCGTGCGAGCCCCAGCCCATCTCGCACGGCTGCGAGCCTTCGCCCACGAAGCCGTCGATCGACCAGGTGTTGACGAATTCGCCGGTTTGCTTGGGAACGTTGGTGAGCTGGGTGTCGCGCTCGGCAATGTGGATCACCTTCACCCCCAGGCGCCGCGCCAGCTCGCCCCACTCGGCGCGCGCGGCCGGGTTGCCGGCCGCGACCCCGGTGTCGGCGGCGATGTTCAGCAGTGCCTGTTTCACGAAGTGCGATACCAGGCCGGGGTTGGCGCCGTGGGTGAGCACCGCGGTCGGCGCGCGCGCGTTGCCGACGCGCAGCGCCAGTGCCTCCTCGCGCAGCGCGTAGTTGGTGCGGCGGCCGGCGGGCACCGTCGGGTCGGTGTAGCCGCCCGGCCACGGCTCGATGCAGGTGTCGAGGTACATCGCGCCCTTTTCCCAGCACAGCTTGATGAGCGCGATGCTCGAGACTTCCACGGAAACATTGATCACGAAGTCGCCGCGCCCGAGCAGTGGATTGAGCACGCGGCGGAAGTTTTCGCGCGTCAGGCGCTCCTTGACGAACTTGATGCCGAAGTGGTGCGCCTCCTCGCCACCCTTGTCCTCGGCGGTGACGATGGTGATGCGCTCGGGTGCAATGCCGATGTGACGCAGCACCAGCGGCAGCACGCCCTGGCCGATGCTGCCGAAGCCGATGAGGAGGATCCGGCCCGGAAACTCCACGTGAATCTTGTGTTGATCACTCATGATGCTCGTTGAACAGTTTGCCGCTCGCGCCGCCACAGCTAACGGCTCAGCGCGCAGGTTAACAGCGCGGCTCGATTTTCGTAAGGCAACGTCGCGCGCGCGCGGCTGCGCGGAAAGTCAGCTCCCCCGCCAGTGCGGCGGATAAGTGCGCTCGTAGCCGGGCAAGGCGGCGACGCGCGCCAGCCAGCGACCCAGCGCCGGATAATTCACCTCCACCGGCATGAAGCGCGAGGACAGGGCCGCCGCCTGCGGTTTCTCCAGGGCGCGCCTGAGCAGCTGGATGCCCGGGAAGATCACCATGTCCACCGCGGAGCAGCTGTCACCGACGATCCACTCGGACTTCGACAGCCGGCCCTCGATGGTGCGCGCTTCGCTCGCCACCGCGTGCATCGCGGCGGTGATCTCGTCGCTGCCGAGGTCGGCGGCGCCGGACTGGATCGCGCGCAGGATGCTGGTGAGCCGCGGCTCGATGTACGCCTGGTACTCGCAGATCACACGCATGATGGTGCCCGCCTCCTCCGGCGTGCGCCCGAAGATCGGCGGTTGCGGATACTTGAGGTCGAGGTAGTACAGGATCGCGAGCGACTCGAAGCACACGTAGTCGCCGTCCTTGAGCACCGGGACGCGCCCGCGGGGGTTGAGCGCGAGCATCTGCGGCGACTTGTGCTCCTGCTTGGAGAACTGCAGCAGGTGGCTGACGTACGGCAGGCGCTTGTACTCGAGCGCCAGCAGCACGCGCCACGCAAACGGACTGCCGCTGCCCCAGTAGACCTCGATTGCCATCACTGCCTCAGCCTCACCGGCGGTGAGGTGATTGTAACGACAACCCCGAGGCGCCGAAAATGCACGCCATGCCCACGACGCTCATCGAGCCAGCAGCGCTGCTGCCACACCTGGGCGACCCGCAATGGGCCGTCATCGATTGCCGCTTCGACCTCGCCAGGCCTGACTGGGGTGCCGGCGCCTACCGCGCCGGTCACATACCGTCCGCGCGCTACGCCCATCTGGAGCGCGACCTGTCCGGGCCGCGTAGCGAGCGCAGCGGGCGGCATCCGCTGCCCGACCCGGCCACGCTCGCCGCCACCTTCGGTCGGCTCGGTATCGATGCCACGGTGCAGGTGATCGCCTACGACCAGGGCCCCGGGGCGTTCGCCGCGCGGCTGTGGTGGCTGCTGCGCTGGCTGGGGCACCGCCAGGTCGCGGTGCTCGACGGCGGCTTCGCGGCCTGGGAGCGTGCCGCGCTGCCGGTCAGCAGCGCGGACGCGACGCACCCGGCGCGGCAGTTCCGCGCGGCGCCGGACCCCTCGCTCCTGGCGAGCACCGCGGAAGTATCCGCCGCCGTCGACTCCGGGGCGCTTCGTAACGGCGCGCTCATCCTGGTCGATGCGCGCAGCGCTGAGCGCTTTGCCGGCGAGAACGAGACCATCGACCCGGTCGCCGGGCACATCCCCGGGGCACGCAACCATCCCTTCAGCGGCAACCACGATGCGCACGGACGCTTCCACGCCGCCGGCGAGCTGCGCGCGGCCTGGCAGCACACCCTGAGCGGCGGCGCAGCGCACCAGCTGATCGCCATGTGCGGCTCGGGCGTGACCGCCTGCCACAACCTGCTGGCGCTCGAGGTGGCGGGACTGCCGGGCGGGCGGCTGTACGCAGGCTCCTGGAGCGAGTGGATCCGTGACCCGGCGCACGCGGTGGCGCGCGGAGCGTGAGCGCTGCGTAACCATTGCACTCTTACTTCACACGCAATTTTGATATAAACCGCCCCCGTGGCAGCCGATCCCAAGAGCGCCGTCAACGGCGCTCGCAAGTTCAATCCCGCGCAACCGTGGCGCATCGAGGATTCCCTCGACCTCTACCATGTGGCCGCCTGGGGCAAGGGTTACTTCGGCGTGAACGCCGAGGGCCACGTGGTGGTGCGGCCCGACACCACCGCGGGCAAGGAGATCGATCTGTACGAAGTGGTCGAGGGCCTCAAGGCGCGCGACCTCACCACCCCGGTGGTGGTGCGCTTCTCCGACATCCTCGCGCACCGTCTGCGGCGCATGCACGAGGCGTTCGCGCAGGCGATCACCGAGAACGACTACCGTAACCGCTACGCGGCCGTGTACCCGATCAAGGTGAACCAGCAGCGCCTGGTGGTGGAGGAGGTCTATCGCTACGGCAAGGAGTTCGGCTTCGGCCTCGAGGTGGGCTCGAAGCCGGAGCTGCTGGCGGTGATGGCGATGACCGAGAACGCCTCCGAGCGCCTCATCGTCTGCAACGGCTTCAAGGACGACAGCTACATCGAAGCGGTGACGCTCGCCACCCGGCTCGGTCGCACCATCATCCCGGTAGTCGAGAACTTCGAGGAGCTTGGGCTGATTCTCAAGCACGCCCAGGCCTATCGGGTGCGCCCGCGCATCGGCGTGCGGGTGAAGCTCTTCAGCGAGGGCTCCGGCCGCTGGAGCGCGTCCGCCGGCGAGAAGTCCAAGTTCGGCTTGTTTATCACCGAGATCCTCGAGCTGTTCAACGTGCTCAAGGCTCACGACATGCTCGACTGCCTGCAGCTGGTGCACTGCCACCCCGGCAGCCAGCTGCAGGACATCCGCCGCGTGAAGGACGCCATCAACGAGCTGGCGCACGTGTACGCGGAGCTCAAGCTGATGGGGGCGGGCCTGCAGTACATCGACGTCGGCGGCGGCCTGGGCGTCGACTACGACGGCAGCGGCACGAACTTCGCCTCCTCGATGAATTACACGCTGAACGAGTACGCCAGCGACGTGGTGTACCGCGTCGCCAGCGTGTGCAACGCCCGCGACATTCCGCACCCGATGATCATCAGTGAGTCGGGGCGCGCCGTGGCGGCCTACCACAGCGTGCTGATCTTCGATGCGCTCGGCTCCTCCGCGCTCGACAAGTTCCGCGTCACCGGGGACACGGGCGAGGATTACAGCGGGCAGGAGGAGCTGCCGCAGCCGGTGCTCGACCTGTTCGAGGCTTACCGTGCGGTGAGCGAGCGGCGCCTGGTCGAGTGCTACCACGATGCACTGACCGCGCGCGAGCAGGTGCTGCAGATGTTCAATCTCGGCCTGCTGTCGCTCGAGTTCCGCGGGCTGGCCGAGCGGCTCTACTGGGCGACCTGCGCGAGAATCCGTGACGCCTGCCGCCGGCTCGAGCGCGCACCCGAGGAGCTGGACGATCTCGAGTCGATCCTCTCCGATACCTACTTCTGCAACTTCTCGGTGTTCCAGTCGCTGCCCGACAGCTGGGCCATCGACCAGCTGTTCCCCATCATGCCGATCCACCGCCTGCACGAGCGGCCGACGCGCACCGCGGTGCTGGCCGACATCACCTGCGATTCGGACGGCAAGATCGACCGCTTCGTCTCGCTGCGCGACGTGAAGCGCACGCTCGAGCTGCACGAGCTGAAGGACGGCGAGAAGTATTACCTGGCCGTGTTCCTGGTCGGCGCCTACCAGGAGACGCTCGGCGACCTGCACAACCTGTTCGGCGATACCCACGTGGTGCACGTGCGCCTGCACGACGAGGGCGGCTGGTGGATCGAGGAGATCGTCAAGGGCGACACCGCCAACAAGGTGCTCGAGTACATGGAATACGACGTCGCCGAGCTGTATCCGGCGCTGGCGCGCGACTGCGAGCGCGCCATCCGCGACGGGCGCATGACGCTGGCGGAGAGCCAGGCGCTCAAGCGCTTCTACGAGAGCGAGCTCGACGGCTACGCCTACCTCGAGCCGGCGGCGAACTGAGGCCCTGCCGGCCGACTTTCTGCTGAACCCCTCACTGGTTTATGCGGTAGGCTTCGGGCCGGTCCTCACGGCCTGACCCAACACGTTTGACGCCACGACGAACAAACCCGTACCCGCACGCGCTGCGGCCGGTGAATCCCGCATGAGCGAGCCCGACAGCGGCGCGACGCGCGAGGCCTTCGTCAGCTACGCCGCCGCCGACCGGCCGGCCGCTGACGCCCTGACCGCGTACCTCGAGCAGCGCGGCATCCGCTGCTGGATCGCGCCGCGCGACGTACCCGCAGGGGCGCTATACGCAGATGCGATTGTGCGCGCCATCAACGAGGCACCGGTGCTGCTGCTGCTGTTGTCGCGCAACTCGATTGGCTCCTCCCATGTGGGCAAGGAGCTCGAGCGCGCCTCCTCCAAGCGCAAGCAGATCGTCGCCGTGCGCCTGGACGATGCGCCGCTCACCCCGGCCTTCGAGTACTTCCTGAGCGAATCGCAGTGGGTGGACGTTGCCGCGGATGGACGCGAAACGGCCTTTGCGAGGCTTGCGGCCGTGTTCGCGCTTCCCGCGCCTGCCGGCGCGGCTGCGGTTGCGCCGCTCGCCGCACTGTCTACCCCGGCCTCAGGCACGCGGCCGGCTTCCCGGTCGAGCGCGCGCCCGACACGGCCCTGGATGCTCTGGGTCCCCGCCGTACTGGGACTGGCGGCGTTGATCGGCGGCGCCGCCCTGTATTTCACGCGCAGCCAACACGCCGCGGCGCCAGCCGCGCCAGCCGCGCTCGCGAAATCGATCGCGGTACTGCCGTTCACGGATATGAGTCAGGCCCACGATCAGGAGTTCTTTGCCGACGGCATGGCGGAGCAGATCCTGGATCTGCTCGCGAAGATCCCCTCGCTCAAGGTCATCGCGCGCACGTCCTCGTTCCAGTTCAAAGGCAAGTCCGAGGATGCCCGCGTGGTGGGCGAGAAGCTCGGGGTGGCGACGCTCCTGGAAGGCAGCATCCGCAAGTCGGCTGAGCGGCTGCGCATCACCGCGCAGCTCATACGCACTTCCGACGGCTCGCACCTGTGGTCCGAGGTCTACGACCGCGAGGTGCGCGATGTCTTCCGCACCCAGGACGAGATCGCCGATGCCGTTGTGGGTGCACTCAAGGTGTCACTGCTCGGAGCGCCGGAGCAGCGCGCCGTGCCCACTGCCAACACCGGCGCCTACACCTTGTACCTGCAGGCGCTAGCCAGCGCCCGCGGCTTCAGTCGTGCGGACCAGGACGCCGCGCTGGCGCAGCTGCACAAGGCGCTAGCGCTGGATCCGAATTTCGCGCCCGCCTGGGCACTCCTCGCCGACGTCGAGTCCGCGACGATGGTCTTCGGCACCACCGAGCCCTTCGAGAAAGTCGGCGAGCGCATGACCGAAGCGGCGCAGCGTGCGCTGGCGCTCGATCCGAAGCTAGCGGGACCACACGTCACACTCTCCAACACCTTTTTCTTCACGTACGACTATGTCGCGAGCCAGCGCGAGCTCGCGAGAGGTCTCGAGCTCGAGCCGCAGAACCCCGACGCGCTCAGCCTGTCCGCCTATCTGGCAATCGCCGCCTGCCAGCTGGACGATGCCGAGCGCAGCGCTCGAGCGCTCATTGAGCGCGACCCGCTCTCGGTCGATCCATACCGCGCACTGGGTACCGCACTCTGGTTTCACGGTCGCCTCGGCGAGTCCGAAGCGGTGTATCGGCGTGCGATCGCGCTGTCCCCGGGTGCGGAGAGCATGCGGTGGCGCCTGACTCTCGTCTTGCTGAGCGCAGGCCGGCCGCAGGACGCACTGCAGGTTGCAGATGCCGAGCCTGCACCGGGTTGGCGGAGCTTCGCCAGAGTCGTGGCGCTGGATGCGCTCGGGCGGCGCGCGGAAGCCGACCCCATCCTCGCAGAGGCGGAGGCGGATCCCGTGATCCGCGTCAGCGGTCAATATCAGTTGGCCCAGATCTACGCCCACCGCGGCGACCGCGAGCACGCCTTCGGGCAGCTCGAGCGGGCACGCCAGGCGCGCGACCCGGGGTTCGTCAGCTACATCAAGTGCGATCCCATGCTGGCGCCGCTACGTAACGATCCGCGCTACAAAGCCATGCTCGCGCAGCTCAACCTGCCGCCGTAGGCGCTCTGCCGCGGCGCGCCTACTCGAGGCCGGTATGACCGAGGAGCGCGAGCACCCCGAGGACGACGAAGGCCACCGCCGCCACGCGGTTCACGAGCTTGAGCGGAATGCGGCGGGCGGCGGCCCCGCCGAGCAACACCACCGGCACGTTCGCGAGCAGCATGCCGAACGTCGTGCCGCACACCACCGCCAGCAGCTGCTGGTACCTGGCGGCGAGCGCCACGGTCGCCAATTGGGTCTTGTCGCCGATCTCGGCGAGGAAGAAGGCGATGACCGTCGTGCCATAGGCGCCGAACCGCGCCGTCTGTGCCTGCCCTTCGGGCTCCCTGTCGGGGATGAACATCCATACGGCAGTGCCGAAAAAGGACAGCGCCAGCGCCCAGCGCATCACCGCCGGGCTGATATGGGCCGCGAGCAGCGTTCCGACCCAGCCGGCGGCCAGGTGGTTGGTGAGCGTGGCCGTAAAGATGCCCAGGATCACCGCAACGGGGGCGCGGAAGCGGGCTGCGAGCACCAGCGCGAGCAGTTGCGTCTTATCGCCGATCTCCGCCAGGGCCACCACGCCCGCCGACACCAGCAGTGCCTCCAATGCCGCTCCCCATGGTTTGCGAACTGGAAAAGCCGGGAGTAGCATGACACGCGCGTTCGTATCCGTCGTGGATGAGTGCGCCTTGTTTGAATGTGTTGACTCCCGTCCCGCCCCGCGCCACTCATCCGTGCGCGAACGCAGGTGCAGGCCGCCGGCCCAAGCGCTGCGCATTGACTGAAAAACTGCCGATCGTGTGCCTTGAAGCCCTGACCTGTTTGACAGTTCACGCGGTACATGCGACCACGCTGACGCGGTCGCCGCTGTCCGCCTTCCCAAGAGAGACTTCCGGATGACGACGATCTACGTGGGTAATCTGCCCTTCAACGCCACCGAGCAGGATGTGAAGACCCTGTTCGAACGTCACGGCAAAGTGGAATCGGTGAAGCTCATCAACGACCGTGAAACCGGCAAGCCGCGCGGCTTCGGCTTCGTCGATATGCCGCAGGCCGAGGCGCAGAGCGCCATCCAGGCCCTCAACGGCTTTCAGATGAACGGCCGGCCGCTGCGGGTCAACGAAGCGCAGGAGCGCCCGCAGCGCCCGCGCCAGGGGGGTGGTCCGTTCCGCCGCTGACGGCGAACGCTCCGGGCACCGACACAAAAAAAAGCCCCGCTGTGCGCGGGGTTTTTTTATCCAGCCCATCGGGTAATGTGCGCCTACCTCAGGCGCGCCGGCGCGTGCGCGCGGCAACACTGCCACGCCGCGCCGGCCGGGGGATGATGCGATGCGAGCCAGGCACTACACGCCCATCCTGCTGTGCGCCGCGGCCGCCGCCGCGGCGGCCGGCGCGCTGCTGTTCGCGTGCGCCGGGGTAAGCTCGCGCCAGAGCACCGCGCAGGCCCTCACCAGCATTCTCGCCGGCGACCAGCGCAGCGCCGAGGAGCGCGCGCGCGACGTCTACCGCCATCCCAAGGAAACGCTGCTGTTCTTCGGCATCCGCCCGGAGATGAGCGTGCTCGAGGTCTGGCCGGAGCCCGGCTGGTACACCGAGGTGCTCGCGCCGCTGCTGCGCGACAAGGGCAGGTACTACGCCGCCGTGATCGCGGCTGACCCGGGCAACAAGCACATCACCCAGCGCCTGGATGAATACCGCGACAAGCTCGCTTCGCGTGCCGATCTCTATGACCGCGTGAGCGTGGTCAGTTTCCCGTTCGATGGCGGCGAGGTGGTGCCGCCGAACTCGCTCGACATGGTGGTCACCTTCCGCAACATCCATAACTGGATGGCGCGCGGTGCGGCGCCGCAGGCCTTCGCCACCATGTTCCGCGCGCTCAAGCCCGGCGGCGTGCTGGGCGTGGTCGAGCACCGCGCCAACCCGTCGGCGCCGCAGGATCCGCAGGCGAAAAGCGGCTACGTGAATGAGGACTACGCCATCCGGCTGATCGAGGCGCAGGGCTTCAAGCTGGTGGCGAAGTCCGAAGTGAACGCCAACCCGAAGGACACCAAGGACTACGAACAGGGCGTGTGGACGCTGCCGCCGACCTACCGCCTCGGGGCGCGCGACCACGACAAGTACGCCGCGATCGGCGAGAGCGACCGCTTCACGCTGCGTTTCGTCAAGCCGCGCGGTTAGCGCCTCACCACATGTCGCGCAGCCGCGCGCCGACGTCGACGGTAACCGGGGCGCTCTCGGAAGCCAGCGCCTCGCCGCTGCCGGTCGCGACCCCGTGGTACGTCGCCGCCTCGAGCGTCTTCAGCACCTTCTCGGTGAGGAAGCGGCTGCGTCCGCCGTAGACGTGCGCATCGGCCTGGCGCGACTGCTGGGTCAGGTGGAACTTCAGCGGAGCGACCAGCAGCAGCTCGTTCTGCGCGCGCGTCATGGCGACGTACAACAGCCGCCGCTCCTCCTCGACCAGCTCCGCCTTGCCGGTGGCGAACTCGGACGGGAAGCTGCCGTCGACGACGTTCAGCAGGTAGACCGTGTCCCACTCCATCCCCTTCGCCGAGTGGATCGTCGACAGCACCAGGTAGTCCTCGTCGAGCGTCGGGCGGCCGGCCAGGTCGCTGGTGGCGTGGGGCGGATCGAGCGTGAGCTCGGTGAGGAAGCGCTCGCGCGAGGGATACTGGCCGGAGAGCATCTCGAGCTGATCGAGATCGCCGAGCCGCGTGTGGAAATGCTCGTACAGCCGCTCGAAATGGCGCTGATACCATTCGCGCACCTGGTGCACCTGCCCGGCCCAGGGCCGCTGCGGATCGCCGAGCGCCTGCATCAGCTCCAGCAGCCGCTGCCAGTCGATGTCCGCCGTCTGCGGCGGCTTGAAGCCCTGCAGCGCGGCGAACACATGCCCGCCGCTCTCCAGGTGCTCGAGCGCGGCGCGCGCATTCACCGGGCCCATTCCCGGCAGCAGCTGCAGCGCGCGAAACGCGGCGAGCGTGTTGCGCGGATTGTCCGCCCAGCGCAGCACCGCCATCAGATCCTTGATGTGCGCGGCCTCGAGGAACTTCAGGCCGCCGTACTTGACGAACGGCACCTTGCGCCGCGCGAGCTCCACTTCCAGGATGTCGCTGTGGCTGGCGCTGCGGAACAGCACCGCCTGGCGCCTGAGCGGCACGTTCGCTTCGCGCCGTTTCAGCACCTCGGTGCAGACGAATTCCGCCTGGGTCTGCAGCTCGTCGACGGTGACGATGCGCGGCTTCGCGCCCTCGCCGCGGATCGACAGCAGGTACTTGCGGTGCTGGCGCGGCGCCTCCGCCATCACCGCGTTGGCCACGTCGAGCACCTGCTGCGTGGAGCGGAAGTTCTGCGCCAGCGTGACGATCTCGGCCGGCGGCTCGAAGCGCTGCGCGAAGCCGAGAATGTTCTCGACCGCCGCGGCACGGAAGGAGTAGATCGCCTGCGCATCGTCGCCCACCACGGTCAGTCCGGCACCCTCGGGTCGCAGCGCGTGCACGATCTCAGCCTGCAGGCGATTGGTATCCTGGTACTCGTCGACCAGCACGTGGTCGAAGTGCGCGCCGATGTGCTGCGCGAGACGCGGCTCGGACATCATGCCGTGCCAGTAGAGCAGCAGGTCGTCATAGTCGAGCAGACTCGCGTGCTGCTTCTGCTCGACATAGGCGCGGAACAGCCGCGTCAGCTCCGCCTCCCACTGCACGCACCACGGATAGCTCTGCTCCAGCGTCGCGGCGAGCGAGGCGCGGGTATTGACGCGGTTGGAGTAGATCTGCAGGCAGGTCTCCTTGCGCGGGAAACGCTGCTCCTTGCCGGCCAGCCCGAGCTCCTGGCGCAGGCTGTCCATGAGATCGGCGGCATCGGCGCGATCGATGACGCTGAAGTGCGGGTCGAGCTGCAGGTGCGAGGCGTAGTGGCGCAGCAGCCGGTTGCCGATCGAGTGGAAGGTGCCCGCCCAGGTGAGGCGCTGGGAGATGGTCTGGGTGAGGCCGCCGAGCGTGTCGTTGAGCGCCTTGCGCGTGATGTCGTGAGCGCGGCGGCGCATCTCGGTGGCTGCGCGGCGCGTGAACGTCAGCATGAGGATGCGCGCCGGATCGACCCCGTTGATCACCAGGTGCGCCACGCGGTGCGCCAGCGTGTCGGTCTTGCCGGTACCGGCGCCGGCAACGATCAGCATCGGCCCGGAAGCATAGCCCTTGTCGGCCAGCGGCTCGCCGTGGGTCACGGCCTTGCGCTGGGGCGCGTTGAGCCGCTCGAGATGCGCAGTGGTGCTCATGTGGTGCGGATGTTAACAATACCCGCCGGCAACAACCGCTGGCGAACGCACACCGCACGACCGGCGGTGAATATAGAGACCTGCGTCACGCCCGGCGGGTTCGCGGCCGGCCAGTGAAGGAACGTCCGCATGAAACCCGACCGACAGACCGTGCAGTTCACCGGACGCGTCGTCAGCGTGACTCTCGACGAGGTGCTGCTGCCCAACGGCCAGCGCGAGCTGTTGGAAGTGGTGCATCACCCGGGCGGCGCGGCAGCGGTGGCCGTGGATGCCGCGCAGCGCGTGTGCCTGCTGCGCCAATACCGCTATGTCGCGGACGGCTGGCTGTGGGAGCTGCCGGCCGGCAAGCTCGAGCCCGGCGAGCCGCCACTCGCCACCGCGCGCCGCGAGCTCGGCGAGGAGGCGGGCGTCAGTGCGGCTCACTGGCACAGCCTCGGCACCGTGCTCAGCTCCCCCGGGGTGTTCAGCGAGCGGCTGCACCTGTTCCTCGCCACCGGCACCACCGCGGGCCGCAGCGCTCCCGAGCGTACCGAGGTCATCGAGGTGCACTGGCTGCCGTTCGCCCAGGCGTGTGACTGGGCGCTCAGCGGCACCATAAGCGACTGTAAAACCGTGGTCGGCCTGCTGCGTGCCCAGGAGCTGCTCCGACGGACGGTGTGAGCACCGCCGGCATTTCGTGACCGCTGTCGCGGAATCGGCCCGCGGCGCGCGGTTACGCTGCACGCGGGGAATCAGATCCTGCATTGCAGCTAGTACCATAATCTGTGAGCGAGTCAGTCAAAAAGAACGGTGCGCCTGTTCCGGAGGCCGAGCGCCGCCGGATCGGCACCATCGTGCACGACGACCGCGGCAACGCCTCGGTGCGCTGGCGCGATGCGCCCGAAACCCTCGAGCGCCCGGTGCTGGAGGTGCTCGGCGACCCGGGCCTGGCCCTCAAGCCCGAGCAGACCTTCGATCCCTACGCGAATACCGCCGAGCGCGGCACACCGCGCAAGAGCACCGGCAACACCACGCGCACCGATCTGCGCAAGCTTTCCGAGTGGATCAAGCTGATGCGCGAGCTCGAGGAGCGCAAGCGCAACGGCGGCGGCGAGAGCGAGGAGTGACCCGGGCGCACTCAGGCGCTGCGCACCGACGCTGCTGCTAGAGACCCTCGATGAGCGCGCGCTTACGCGCGTTGGTCAGCCGGTAGAAGCGGCGCAGCTCGGCGAGCACCGCACCTTCGCCGGCGCTTTGCGCGTGCCTGCCGCGGGTGCGCGCCAGGGTGCGCTCCAGGCGCGCACAGAACTTCCCGGCATAGTGGCTCGCCTCGCGGTACATGCCGGCGCGCGCCGCCGCGCGCGGATCGACATGCGTGCGCTCGAACAGCAGCCGGCGCAGCTCGGCGGGAAAGTGACCCGGGAGCTGGCGGCGCAGCAACCAGTAGCTCGCCACGTACTTGTCGACCTCCGCCTGCATCTCGAGCTCGAGCAGCGACACCGGCTTGTCGTGACCGGCGTTCCAGGCGAGATAGAGAAAATGACTCACCCCCTCGAGCGCGGTCCACCAGTCCGCCACATTGCCGGCGTGCAGGCGCACCAGCGGATCAGCGCGCGCCAGGCGCTCGAGCAGTGCCGGGTCGAGGTACAGCGACAGGGCAAGTTCATCGGCGCCCGCGGCAGGCTGCGCCACGAGCAGCTCCTCCTCGGCGCTGCCGCCACGCGCCCCCGCCGGCAGGTGCCGGCGGTCGGTCACCAGGAAATCGTAGACGTCGTGAGCGATGCGCACATCGTAGATGCCGCCGATCAGACCCTGCAGGCGCGACAGCAGCATGCCACTTCAGTGCGTGAAGGAGGTGCCGCCGGCGCGCGTCGGATCGACGCCCAGGCGCTTCAGATGCGCGTAGCAGCGGGGACTGCCGGTCTTCAGCCAGATCTCGTACAGGCGCAGGATGTCGCGGTCGCAGGGCGCGGCGCCCGCCTCGCGCACCTCGTTGAGGGCGTCGACCATCGGCTGGAATTTGGCGGACAACTCGGCAAACACCGCCGCCAGCACCCGGCCGCGGCCGCGCGCGGTGCTCTCCGCCAGCGCCCCGTAGGCGCGGCCGCCCATGGCGATGTGGTAATCGATGTCGACGAGCTTGGCGGCGAAGCTGCGCGCGAAGAAGCCGGCGATGAACAGTGACACATCGCCGAGCCGCTGCAGCGAGCGGTAGCGCTCGCTGGTACCCGCGGGCGCCTCGAGCGCCTCGCACAGCATCGCCACCAGCGGCTTGAGACGCAGCCCCTCGGCGGTGCTCTCGTAGAGCGCTTCGGTGCGCGCAAACAGCGTCAGCAGGTTCACCACGTAGTGCTCGGTCTGGTCCTCGACCGTCAGGTGCTGTCGCTGCAGCGCCCCGTGCAGCGTGTCCTTGAAGAACTCGCGCAAGTTCGCGACCGGCAGCACCCGCCTGGCAGCCTCGCTCATTGGTCCTCGCCTCCCTCTGGAGAAGTAACATTACTCATATGCAACGCCGTGCACACCACAAGGTTCACAGCTCGGCGGCGGAATTCCGTGATCTGCTGCGCCAATCGGGTGCACAATCTGCGGCTCAGGCTGGCAGCCTGCCGGACACAGTGCTAACAACACGGATACGAGCCGTTGCATTCACCGTCACTCAGCGCGTCCCGCCCGGGCTTTCTCGGCTTTTCTGGGTACCAGTGGCTGGTGATCGCCGCCGGCTGGGCGGGTTGGGGCTTCGACATATTCGACGCGGTGCTGTTCAACTTCGTCGCTCCAAGCTGCATTCCGGTGCTGCTGCATCTCTCACCGGGCTCACCCGCCGCCCACGAGGCGGCGGTGTTCTGGAGTGGCACCATCACCTCGCTGCTGCTGCTGAGCTGGGCGGCGGGCGGCGTGCTGTTCGGCTGGATCGGCGATCGCATCGGCCGCCGCCAGGCGCTGTTTGCGACCATTACGATCTACGCCGCGGGCACAGCGCTGTGCGCGCTCACCACCAACCTGTGGCAGCTGATCCTGTGCCGCACGCTCGCCGGCCTCGGTATCGGCGGTGAGTGGGGCATCGGCGCGTCGCTGGTCGCGGAAGGCGTGCCGGAGAACCGCCGGGTCGCGGCGGGCGTGATCCTGCAGACCGCCTCGCCGCTCGGCGTGGTGCTCGCCGCCGCGGTGAACTACCAGATCGCGGGCGTCTGGTTCGCCAGTCAGCCGCAGAGCTCGTGGCGTTATGTGTTTCTCGCGGGGCTGCTGCCAGTGGTCGTGGCACTCGGCGTCCGGCTGTTCCTGCGCGAGAGCGCCCAGTGGCAGGCGAGTCGCGCGCGCAGCGCGCCGTCCACGCCGCGCGAGTTGTTCGCTCCCGGCGTGCGCGCGGCGACGTTCAGCGGCTTCTTCGTGGCGGTCATCGCCGTCCTCACCTGGTGGGGCTGTAACGCCTTCGTGCCGCTGCTCGGCAGCACGCTCGCCCACGAGCATGCGCGCAGCGCCGGTCTCGCGGCCCCGCAGGCGCGGCTGCTGGCAGCGACCTGGCAGGCGTACGCCTCGAACGCCTTCAGCCTCGGCGGGCTCATCGGCGCGCTCGCGGCGGTACCGCTCGCGCACTACCTCGGACGCCGCTCGATGTTCATGGCTTATTTCCTGTTCTCAGCCCTCGCGCTGTTCGTGACCTTCGGCGCGGCGCTGGCTCCCCCGATGCGGCTCGCGATGCTGTTCACGGTGGGCGCCGGCGTCTACGGCGTGTTCGGCGCCTGCACGTTCTACCTTCCCGAGCTGTTCCCGGCGCGCCTGCGCGCGACCGGCGCCGGCTTCTGCTACAACATCGGGCGGGTGTTCGCCGCCGGCGGCCCGTTCGTGGTCGGCGCCCTGTCGGCGGCCGCCGGCGGATCGAGCGCGGCGATCGTGCGGATCCTGTGCTGGCTCGCGCTGGTGCCGCTCGCCGCAGCGCTCCTGGCGCCGCTGGTGGTCGTTGAGACGCGCGGCCGTACGCTGCCGCCGTAAAGCCGCCGCGGCCGTAAGCTTCAGACCCCGAGCGCCACGGCGAGCTGCCCGCAGTCCTGTACGACCAGGTCCGCAGGCGCCAGATCCTGCGGCCAGTCGAGCGAGCGGCGGTTCATCCACGCCGTGCTGCAGCCTGCGGCGCGGGCGGCCACCACGTCCAGCAGCGGATCATCGCCGACGTACAGGATCGCGTCGGGGCTGAGCTCGAGCTCCTGCGCCAGCCGCTCGAAGCAGCGCCGCTCGGGCTTGGCCGCGCCGATCTGGCGGGCATTCAGCGACACCGTGAAGGCGTGCGCCAGCCCGATGCTGCCCAGATCGGCGTTGCCGTTACTGAGCGATGCCAGCGCATAGCACCGGCGCAACCGCGCGAGCGCCGGGGCGACGTCGGCGTAGGTCTGCACCTCGTTGCGTGCCGCGAGGAACACCGCAAAGCCCTGCTCCGCGAGGCGCTCATCGTAGCCGTGCTCGCGCGCATGCGCGGCGAGCGCGGTGAGGCGCAGGTAGGTGACGTCGTGGGCGTTGTGCGGCTCGGACCGTGCCAGCTGCGCGCGCGCGCGCCGCATGTCGGCGAGCGTCAGCTGCTCAACGATCCGCGGACAGTGTTGCGCCAGCCACTGCGCCAGGCGCGCCTCGGCACGCTCGAGCACCGGCTCGACATCCCAGAGTGTATTATCCAGATCGAAGGCGACGGCGCGTACCCGGCTCAGCACGATACGCAAGGTTAGCATTTTCATGGCGCGGCTCACTCTCGTCATCGGCAACAAGAACTACTCGTCCTGGTCGCTGCGCGCCTGGCTGCTGCTGAAACACGTCGGCGTGGCCTTCGACGAGATCGTCATTGCACTCGACCAGCCCGATACCCGCGAGCAGCTCGACCGCTACGGGCCGAGCGGCCGCGTCCCGGTCCTGCACGACGGTGAGGTGCGGGTGTGGGACTCGCTCGCCATCTGCGAGTACGTCGCCGAGTTGAGCGGCAAGGGCTGGCCGCAGGCGCGCGCGGCGCGCGCGCTCGCCCGCGCGGTGAGCGCGGAAATGCACTCGGGGTTCACCACGCTGCGCTCGTTGTGGCCGATGAATGCGCGCGCCCGCAACCGCCACTCGGCGGTGACCGCGGCGCTGGAGGCCGATGTCGAGCGCATCGACCAGATCTGGAACGACTGCCGCAGCCGCTTCGCCGCCGGCGGTCCGTGGCTGTTCGGCGAATATTCGATCGCCGACGCGATGTACGCGCCGGTGGTGCTGCGCTTCAACACCTATGGCGCGGGTATTTCGCAGACCGCGCGCTGGTACATGGCGAGCGTGCTCGAGGACGGCGCGTTGCAGGAGTGGCTGCAGGCGGCCAAGCACGAGCCGTGGACCATCGCCGCCGACGAGGTCGGCTGAGGCAGGTCTCGAGCGCGCTGCGCACGCGACGATTCCCCTGGCGTTGACAATCTCAATCTGAAGGACGAGTCATGCCGCGTCTCATCAGCCTGTCCCGGTGGCTGCTGCTCGGCAGCGCGCTCACCGCCGGCGCCGCTGCCGCCGCTGCGACATCGCCGGCAGCCGCCGGCGCGCCGTTCACGGTGGAGGACATGGTGGTGCTCAAGCGTTTGAGCGACCCGCGGCCCTCCCCCGACGGGCGCTTCCTGGCGTTCGTGCAGCGCGACACCGACCTTGGCGCGAACAAGACGCACACCAGCCTGTGGCTGCTGGACCTCGGCAGCCCCGGTGCGCAGCCACGGCGGCTGACGGACGCTGCCGGCAGCGATTCGAGCCCGCGCTGGGCGAGCGACAGCCGCACGCTGTTCTTCCTCTCGGCCCGCTCGGGCAGCTCGCAGGTGTGGCGGCTGTCGCTGGCCGCGGCGACGGCGCAGCGCCTCACCGACTACCCGCTCGATGTCGGCGCGCTGGCGGTATCGCCGCGTGACGATGTGCTCGCCATTTCCATGGAGGTGTTCCCCGACTGCGCGACGCTCGATTGCACGCGCGCGCGCCTCGACGCGCGTGCCAGCGAGCAGGCGAGCGGCCGCGTTTACGAGCGCCTCTTCGTGCGGCACTGGGACACCTGGAGCAACGGCACGCGCTCGCACCTGTTCACCGCACGGATTGCTGCGAGCGGTTTTGCGGGCGCGCCAATGGATGTGTCGCACGGCTTCGACGCCGACATTCCCGGCAAGCCCTTCGGCGGCGACGAGGACTTCGCCTTCAGCCCCGACGGCCGTAGCCTGGTGTTCTCGGCCCGCATCGCCGGGACGAGCGAGCCGTGGTCCACCAACTTCGACCTGTACCAGGTGCCGGTGGACGGCAGCGCTGCAGCGGTGAACCTCACCGCGGCGAACCCGGCGTGGGACGCCCAGCCGGTGTTCCTGGCGAACGGCGACCTCGCCTGGCTCGCCCAGGATCGGCCCGGGTTCGAGTCGGACCGCTTCCACATCATGCTGAAAAGCGCGCGTAGCGGCGCGGTGCGTGCGCTGACGGCAGGATGGGACCGCTCGGTGGCGCGCCTCGGCGTGACGCCCGATGGCAAGGCGCTGCTGGCAAGCGCCGATGAGCGCGGGCAGCGCCTGTTGTTCCGCGTCGATGCGCACAGCGGCGCACCCACCGCGCTGACTGCCGGCGGCGAAGTGGAGGCCTACCGCGCCGCTGGCGGGCGCCTGATCATCCAACTCGCCGATCTCGGCGCTCCGGCCGACCTGTACGAGCTGCCGCGGCGCGGTGGCGCGGCGCAGCGCCTCACGGATGTGAACCACGATCTGCTGGCGGCGCGGCCGCTGAGCCCTTTCGAGCAGTTCAGCTTCCGTGGCTGGAACGACGAGACGGTGTACGGCTATCTCGTCAAGCCGTACGGCTTCGAGAACGGCAAGCGCTTCCCGGTGGCGTTCGTGGTGCACGGCGGCCCGCAGGCGAGCCTGCAGAATCTGTGGAACTACCGCTGGAACGCCCAGACCTTCGCCGGCGGCGGCTACGCGGTGGTAATGATCGATTTCCACGGCTCGCCGGGCTACGGCCAGGCGTTCACCGACTCGATCAGCCGCGACTGGGGCGGCAAACCACTGGTCGATCTGCAGAAGGGGCTGGCGGCCGCGCTCGACCGGTATCCGTGGCTCGACGGCGAGCGCGTGTGCGCGCTCGGCGCTTCCTACGGCGGCTTCATGATGAACTGGATCGAGGGAAACTGGCCGGACCGCTTCCGTTGCATCGTCAACCACGACGGCCTGTT
>DATHQM010000098.1:0-25089 GCA_035482695.1 Steroidobacteraceae bacterium
CGGATCGAGAGTGCGGCGAACCCCTTCGCCGCAAAACTGTTACCCATGTCTCCGGTATAGAACGCCACCTATCCAACCGGAATGGACCCGATTTGAGTGGTGGCCAGGGGCGGAATCGAACCACCGACACGCGGATTTTCAGTCCGCTGCTCTACCAACTGAGCTACCTGGCCGCCGAAGACGGAAGGGCGCGTATTAGACCGGCAGGGGCTCGGGTCGTCAAGAAATCACGCCCCTTAAGTCATTGATCCGTCACGCGGCAGTGGCGCTCGCCACCGCGCGCCATTGCCCACCGGCCGCCCGCCTCACTCCTGCGAGAGAGTGGCGTGCCCCCCGGCGGGGACCTTCGTGCCCTCCTGTACGCGCGATTCGCGCCAGGGCACGGGCAACGACAATGACCTCCACACCGATTCCCCGGGAGGCCATTGTGACTCACTCTTATATATCCACTCCGAGCAGCGGCCGCACCCGCAATCGGGGTGCGCCGTGACAGACAGCAACCTCAGCTTCAGCACCGCGCTCGCCGCGGTGATTACGCTGATCGCCCTGGCGGCGCTCGCCGCGGTCTTCATCGGCTAGCGGGCATGGCCGTCAGACGCGCGCCGGTGGGGTCTGGCCCCCCGGAGGAGTCCCTTACGCTCCCCCTTAAGGTAGAGAGGAGGGTCCGTCCGGACCGGTGGCGTGCGGGTCGCGCTACACTTTCCCCCTTGCCGTTGCCCGCGAGGGGGCCGACCCACATGAACGCCACCGTCGCCCTGCTGGAACCTGAAACCCTGGCCGCGCCGGGCGCAGAGACGCTGACGCGCGTCAACGAGTCGCTGCGGGCCCGCGAGCGGCTGCTGACTGCTTCGGCGAAGGCGAGCCGGCTGCTGCTCGAGGCGCCCGACGTGCGCGCCGCGATCCCCGGCGTGCTCGGACTGATCGGCGAGGCGGCACATGTCGACCGCGTCAACCTGATGGAGGCCCGCACCGGCCCCAACGGCGAGCGGCTGCTGGTCGTGGTGAACGAGTGGACCGCCGAAGGGGTGACCTCGTCGCTGCAGGAGTCCGCGCCGTGCAGCTGCGATGAGCGTAACTTCGCCGCCTTGTGCGCCGAGCTGCGCGCCGGTCGCAGTGTCTGTTTCAGCAAGGACGAGATGTCCGCGGGCCAGGTGCTGTTGGGTATCGAAGGCATCGGCACGAAGACCAAGGCGATCGTACCGATTTTCGTTGCTGGCGAGTTCACCGGGGTGGTGGGCTTCGACAACACCCGCCAGCACCGCGCCATCGACGCCTCCGAGCTGGCGGCGCTCGAGACTGCCGCCGGCGTGATCGGCGCCGCCCTGCATCGCGAGCGCCTGGTGGACGACGTGCGGCGCGAGCGCGAGCGCACCGCCGAGGAGCGTGTCGCCGAGCTCGCCAAGGCAAACGCGGTGATCCGCGGGAACCTCGAGCGGCTGGCCGGCGAAAGCGATCTGCACAGTTTCATGGGCCACATGCTGCTCGAGGCGACTCGCCAGTTCGACGCCACCTCGGGCGCGGTCATCGTGCTCAAGGAGTCGGTGCAGGAGTGGCGCGTCGTCGCGCATGTGCGTGACGGACAGCTCGCCGCCCCGACCTTTGCCGCGAGCGTGCCGGTGGCCGGATCGACCTTCACCGCGCGGTTCGCGGAGCTGCGTGCGCCGCTGTATCTCGACATCGGGCTGCAGACGACGGAGCTCTGGCCGGGCGTGCTGGATTTTCACCGCCGCGTCGGCGCGGTCGGCACCATACTGTATCCGCTGGTCTTCGGCGCGCGCAGCGTCGGCTTCCTGGTGCTGAGCTTCCGGCGCGCCGCCCAGGACGTGCGCAGGAGCGAGCTGCTCGTGGCGCTCGCCCAGCAGGCGACCCTCGCCGTGCAGCTCACCCGTCTCGCCTATTCCGCCAAGGAGGCCGCGGTCCTCGTGGAGCGCACGCGCATCGGCCAGGAGATTCACGACGGCCTGGCGCAGGCCTTCACCGGGATCCTGCTGCAGCTCGGGGCAGTGGAGGAGTTTCCCTCCTGCAGGAAGCGCGGCTCGGAGCTTGCAATCACGCTCTCGCGTATCCGCGAGCTGGCCCGCGACGGTCTCGCGGAAGCGCGTCGCTCGGTCATGGCGCTGCGGCTCGACCAGACGCGCCGCGCGGGCCTGGAGCTCGCGCTGCGCCAGCTCGCCGACCGCTCCACCGTGCCGGGTGGCGTCACCTGTACGTTCGAAGGCGGCCTGAGCAACACGGGACTCAAGCCCGAGCACGAGCACGAGCTGCTGCGCATCTCGCAGGAAGCGGTAAGCAACGCCGTGCGGCACGCCCGCCCGCGCCTGGTGCGCATCACGATGTCGGATGAGGACACGCACTGGACACTCGCCGTGCAGGACGACGGCACCGGCATGGAGCAAAGCCCGGAGCAGTCCGCGCGGCAGGGCTACGGACTAGCGAGCATGCGCCAGCGCGCCGGGGCGATCGGCGGGGAATGGCAGATCGACAGCTCGCCGGGGCGCGGCACGCGTGTCAGCGTGCGCATGCTGAAGCGGGCCTCCTAATGGCGGCGGTCGTGAAAGACCACATTCGCGTAGTCCTCGCGGACGATCACCCCGTGGTGCGCGACGGGCTGGTCGCCATGGTCAATCAGCAGGCGGACATGGAAGTGGTCGGTGAGGCCGGCGACGGCGAGGAGGCGATCGCGCTCTACGAGCAGCATCGCCCCGACGTCATGGTGCTCGACCTGCGCATGCCCAAGCGCGACGGCGTCGCGGTGGTGCAGCGGGTGCTCGAGATCAATCCCAAGGCGTGCATCCTCATCATGACGACCTACGACGGCGATGAGGACATTTTCCAGTGCCTGTCGCAGGGGGCGAAGGGCTACCTGCTGAAGGACGCGCCTCGCCAGGAAATCCTCGCCGCGATCCGTGCGGTGAGCGAGGACCGGCCCTACACGTCCTCGACGGTGGCGGCGAAGGCGCTGCAGCGCATGGCCAAGCCCAGCCTCACGCAACGCGAGCTCGATGTGCTGCAGCTGGTCGCCGAGGGACGCAGCAACAAGGACATCGCGCGGCGGTTGTCGATCACCGAAGGCACCGCCAAGACGCACGTCAAGGCGATTCTGACCAAGCTCGACGCCATCAGCCGCACCGAGGCCGTGGCGGTAGCGCATCGGCGCGGCCTGATTCACCTGTAGGAGCCGCGCGGCGCGCGGCACGCGCCGGCCTTTGGGTCAGGCGCTCCTTCAGGTGTGGATCAGACGGCCGCCGCCGAAGGACCAGTTCTCCCAGGCGGTTTCCTTGAAGCACACCATCACGTGCTCGCCATTCACGCCCGCGTGCGCCAGGTTCTCCATGAGCTCCGCGAGCAGTTTCTTCTTCACCTTGACGCTGCGCCCTACCGACCAGAGGATCTCGATGAGCAGAAAGTCGGCGTTACGTGGGCTGCTGAGATCCGGATACCCCGGATCGAAGCGGAAATCCGCTTCGCTGAGTTCGAGGACGCGCTGAAACCTGTCGGCAGCCGGAACGCCGGATGAGACGAGCGCGGCGTGCACGGCATCGAGCACCGCTGCCTTGAATTCGGCCGGCTTGGGCTTACGCACCGTCAGCGTGACGAGCGGCATGGCGTCTCCTTGCTAACTGTCCTTGGGCGGCTGGTAGCCTTCCGGTGCCTTTGAGCCTTCGCCGAAGAAGAACTTCTCCATTTCGGCCTCGAGGAACTTGCGCGCCTTGGGCTCGATGGGCGTGAGCCGGTACTCGTTGATCAGCATCGTCTGGTGCGGCAGCCAGCGCGCCCAGGCCTCCTTCGAGACCTGCTCGAAGATGCGTTTGCCGAGCTCGCCCGGATAGGGCGGCCGCTCGAGCCCCGGCGCCTCGCGCTTCAGCACTACACACTGCACCACGCGCGCCATAGTTTCCTCCGCAGCCTTGCGCTCACGCCGTGCGCACATCGAAGAGCGTATCGGTGGCGAGACGCGCCAGCAGCGCCGTGATGGGCGCTGGCAAGCCGATGCGCGCCGGCTCACGCAGGTTATACCAGAGGCCCGCACCCTCCTCCATGACCGCCGCGCTGCGGGCACACTGCACCAGCAGCGGTGTGATGGTGAGATCGAAGTGCGTGAACGCGTGCTCGAGCGCGGCGAGCGGCTGCGGCGGCGCGGCAGCCTGCAGGCTGTTGCGGACGAACGCCGTGGCCGCGGTGGCCGTCGCGAACTCCGGCAGACACCACAGTCCGCCCCACACGCCGCTCTCCGGCCGCCGCTCGAGCCACACCGTCTGCGGGTCTGCGAGCGCCACGACCATGAATGCACGGCGGAGGCGGCGCGCGCGGGCACGGTGCGGCGCGGGCAGCTCGTGCTGGCGGCCGGTGCGCTGCGCGTAGCACCCCGCGCTCAACGGACACTGCGTACACAGCGGCCGGCGGCGCACGCACACGGTCGCGCCGAGATCCATGATCGCCTGCGTGTACTCGCTCACCCGCTGCTGTGGGGTGCAGCGCTCGGCCAGCTCCCACAGCCGCTTGCCGGCCGCAGGCTCGGTGCGCGCTCCCGCAACACCGAAGTAGCGCGCCAGCACGCGGCGCGCGTTGCCGTCGAGGATCGGCAGGCGCTCGCCGCGGCACAGCGCGAGAATCGCGCCGGCCGTCGAGCGGCCGATTCCCGGCAGGGCCGCGATCTGCTCGAAGCGCAGCGGGAATTCCCCCTGGTGCTCGTCGCGGACGCGGACGGCGGCGCGCTGCAGGTTGCGGGCGCGCGCGTAGTAGCCGAGCCCCGACCACACGTGCAGCACTTCGTCGAGCGGCGCGTCGGCGAGCGCCCGCACGTGCGGGAAACGCGCCATGAAGCGCAGGTAAAAGGGAATGACGGTGGCGACCTGCGTCTGCTGCAGCATGACTTCCGACACCCACACCCGGTAGGCCGTGGGGTGCTGCTGCCAGGGAAGATCGTGACGCCCGGCGCGCTCGTGCCACCCGAGCAGCGCCGCGGCAAAAGCGGACGTGGCAGGCAAGGTCCGCCTCAGGGGGGATTTTCCGCCCGTGCTGCCGCGCTTCAGGCCTGCGTCCACCGCCACCGCCTCCGCCGGATCTTTCCGGGTACTTACCATAATCTCCCAGCCGCCTCCGCGCCGCCTCTGTGCCAGGCCTCCGGACTCTTTAACGCCCGACCGCTGCGGGTGTACCATGCCGCGCATTCGGCCCGGCTCATCAACTTAAGATAACCAAGGAACGAGCAGCCATGAATAGCCTTCCTGCTCTTGGCGAATCGACCAAGGGACGCGTCGCACTCACTGCAGTCGGCGCGGCCGCGATGATGATGATGAACCATGCGACCCATGCCAATCAGCTCGTCGCGACGGTCATCGGCGCCTACGACGCGACCTGCGGCAGCACGGCCTGCGGCCTGCTGAACACCACGACGCTGACAAACTCGGTGTTTAACGGCACGAGGTATGACACGCCGAACCTCTTCATCCTGAACCCGACCGGGCATTCCTTCACCAACGTCACGCTGACCCTGACGGGCTACCAGGACGTTGCGGGCAACACCGGTACTACCGGTGCTGCCTACAATCCCGGTGCCAGCAAGCCATCGGTCGAGATCATCACGCTGGCGTCCATCGGGGCCAACACGGTCTATCACCTGAACTTTGGCGGCGGCGGTGTAACCGTGAGCACGCCCACCGGTCTCACCCTGTACGCCTACGACTACGACGACACCCTCGGCAATGCGGCCGGCAGCGGAGTTACCGACCTCGCCGGCCATACCTGCGGCGAAACGGGCAGCGGGGCCCCCAGCTCCATTTGCGCGTTCGTCGGCAACTTCGACGTGAACTTCGAGGCGACCTGGAACGGCCATCACATCTCCTCGGTGTTCAGCCCGGACAACACGCAGGGTGGCGGCAACGTCGCCGGCAAGTTCGTCGGCTGGGAAGGGCTGGATCAGGACGGCCTGTCGGAGACCATCTACGACAACCATTCAGGTGTCTTCCCCGGCACGCTGGCCAATATCTACACGGGCACCAACGTCTGCGGCGGAAACTGCGGCAAGGGCGTGCCGGAGCCGGCGACTCTCGGGCTGCTCGGCGCCGGTCTCGCAGCGCTCAGCCTCGGACGTCGTCGCCGCAAGATACCCTGAAGACGCGCTGATTCGGCTGACCCTCATCGCGGCTCTCCCTCACCGGAGAGCCGCTTTGTTTTTGAGGATCGGAAACCTTCCCTAAGTCGCCGGCAGCAGCCGGCGGAACGCGCCGAGCCAGGGCTCGTAGCGGCGCCAGCGCTCGAGCGCATCGCGGTACACCGGCTGGCGCGCCTGCCACACGCTCGGCGTCATGATGAGGTGCTCACTGCGCTCGTGCTCGAGGCACGCCGCGTCCCATTCGAGGCCGCAGAACGCCACCAGCCGGCGTGTCACCTCCTCGGGCTCGCTCACCAGTCGTTCGTAATCGATCTCTAGCAGCTGCCCGGCCGGGATGACCACGCGCCAATGGGCCATGAGCCGCAGGTACTGCTCGTAGTAGAACACCAGGTGGCTGCGGTCGTGCGCGAAATCGAGCGGATTGCCAACCGGTGTCGAGTAGATCGACAGGCAGGTGTCGACTGGATGGCGGCGGCAATGGATGATGCGCGCCGCCGGCAGCAGCCGATGGATGAGGCCGAGCACCAGGAAGTTGACCGGCATCTTGTCGGTCACGCGCCGTGCGTCCGGCGCCGCCTTGCGCAGCAGTGCCAGGTAGCTCTCGGCCAGCTCGCGCCCGCGCGCATCGTCGGGCGGCGCGCCGATCGGCGTCCCCGCGACGGGCCAATCCGTCCAATAGCTCAGCTCGCCGGCCGCGCCGATGTCGCGGTGATTCGAGAGTATCTGCTCGACCAGCGTCGTGCCCGAGCGCGGCATGCCGACGATCAGCGCCGGCAGCTCGCTGCGCGAGCCGCCGACCGCGCGCGCGCCGCGCCCGGGCGGAAAGGAGGCGATCATCTGATCGACGAACGCCGCGCGGGCGCGCCGGTCGAACCAGCGCCCGGCCGCGCGCATCCACTCGCTCTCAATCTCGTTCGCCCGGTCGAAGTGGCCGATCGCGGCCTTGTAGTCGCCCAGGTCGTCGCAGGCCTTGCCGAGCGCGAAATGCAGGCTGCTGCGATCGCGCGCCGGCAGCGTCGGCTCGTGGACCAGGCGCTGCATGGCCGCGACCAACGGCGCATCCGCCGCGCCGATGCGCTGGCCGCGAACCAGGCTCGCGTAGGCGGAGATACGCCGCGGCTGCAGCTCGATGGCGCGCTCGAGGCTGGCGCGCGCCTCCGCGAAACGGCCCAGCCGCTGCAGCAGCACTCCCAGCACCTGGTGCACCAGATCCGCCTGCGGATCCGCGGCGAGTGTCGTGCGCAGGCAGCTCTCGGCGTCCGCGGTGCGGCCCTGCTGCACGAGTGCCTCGGCCGTCTGCACCGCTGCCACCGCACGGTTGGGCTGCAGCGCCGCCGCGCGCTCGTAGCACTGCGTCGCCTCCTGCGGCTGACCGTGCTGGTAGAGGAGTTGGCCGAGATGCGCATGCGCCTCGGTGTTGTCGCCGTCGAGCGCCACGGCGCGGCGAAAGGCGGCGATCGCCTCGAAGTCGCGCGACTGCTGCTGCAGCGCGAGGCCGAGGTTGTGATGAAACATCGGCGCGTCGGGCTTCAGGGCGAGCGCGCGCGTGAGCTCCTTGATCGCGAGCGGCACGCGGCCTGCAGCGAGATAGCACAGCCCGAGATCGTTGTGGTTTCCCGCATCCTCGGGCTTAAGCCGCAGCGCCTGCTTCGCGGCGGCGATGGCTGCATCGTGTCGTCCCTCCGAGCGCAGCAGCGACGCCAGCTCGCTGCGCGCCTCGGCGGACTGCGGATCGAGCGCCACCGCCTCGCGCAGCAGCGCGATGCCCTCGGCACCGCGGCCGCACTTGCCGGCGACCATGCCGCCGAGGAGCAGCGCCGGGAAAAAATCCGCTACCGCGGCGCGCAGCTCGCGCGCCGCCGCATCCGCCTCGGCGTAGCGGGCACTGCGGTAGGCGAGCACCGCCTGGTAGAGGCGTTGATCGCGCTCCTCGGCGCTCAGGCTGCTGGCGGACGCCGCCTGCGGCGCAGCGGTGGGCGCGCCAGCTGATTTGACTTTGTCCTTGCGCTGCATCGATCGCCGGATGGCTCAGCTCCTGGTCGCGTAGAATAGCAGCAGGCGATTTTCGGGGGTGGTCGGCTGCAAGGCTGGCAGGTGCAAACGATGGCTGAGCTCAGCGGCGTCAAGCACACCAATCTGTTCGCAACTCCGCTGCTCTCGCATGTCTGGGCCGATGCGGCCGAGCTGAATGGCGAGCTGCGCGAGCAGATCCTGGCGCACGAACGCGCCGCCACCGGCGAGCACAAGACCAACATCGGCGGCTGGCATTCCGAGACCGGCCAGCTGGAGTTCTGCGGCGATGCCGGGCGGCGTCTCGTCGAGCACATGTACGCGATGGCCGATGAGGCGAGCCGTCGCGTGTTGACCGAGTTCGGCCACGCGCCGCGCATGCTGCGCTGGACGCTGTATGCCTGGGTCAATGTCAACCGCGACGGGGATTTCAACCGCGTCCACACGCACCCCGGCTCCACCTGGTCGGGTACCTATTACGTCGACACCGGGGATCCGCAGGATGCGGCCGCCGGCACGCCGATCCTGCTGTTCGATCCCTGCCAGGGGCGTGCCAACACCTTCCTGCCGCCGCTCGTCCCGACCAGCGCGACGCTGCGACCCGAGCCGGGGATGATGATCCTGTTTCCGAGTTACCTGCCGCATATGGTGTATCCGCACAAGGGTGGCCGGCCGCGGATCTCGATCGCTTTCAACCTGCGTAAAGAGCCCTATCCCTGACGATGCGCGAGGATGCCGCGGCGCGAATGGCGGCGGCCGTCGCGGCCCACGAGGCCGGGCGGCTCGACGAGGCCGAGCGGCTGTACCTGGCGCTGCTGCGTGACGGCGGCGATGACGCACCTCTGCTGCGCCAGCTCGGGGTGCTGCGCCTGCAGCAGGGCCAGGTCGCGGGCGCGCTCGCCGCGACGCGCCGCGCGCTCGAGCTGGAGCCGCAAAGCGCTGAGGGGCACGCGAATCTCGCCACCGCGCTGCACATGGCGGGCGACGACACCGCCTCCGTTGCCGGCTACGAGCGCGCGCTGGCGCTCGATCCCGGGCGCGCGGAGTCGCACTACGGCCTCGGCTGCGCACTGCTCGCCCGCAGCCCGGAGGAAGCACGCGCCTGCTTCGCGCGCGCCGTCGTGAACGATCCGGACTACGCCGAGGCCCACTGTGCGCTCGGGGCGGCGTGTGTGGCGCTGGAACGCTACGAGGAGGCGTTGGCGCCCCTCGCGCGCGCGCTCTCCCTCGATCCCGACTATGTCGAGGCGCATCGCGGCCGTGCAGCGGCGCTGCAGGGGCTGCGCCGCCCGGCCGAGGCGGCGCCGCACTACGAGCGCGCCGCGAGCCTGGCTCCCGCGCACGCGCCGACCTGGCTGGCGCTCGGCGCCGTGCAGCACGCCCTCGGCTGCCACACTGCCGCCCTTGAGGCCTACCGGAGCGCGCTCGCGGCGGACGCGGATTGCGTGGCGGCGTACACCGGACTCGGGGCCGTGCTGCAGGAGCTCGGCCGCATGGACGAGGCGCGCCGGGCATACGCGGCCGCACTCGAGCGCGAGCCGCACGACGTGCGGGCGCTATGCGCACTGCTGGCGATGCAGCCCGTTGCCGCGGGCGATGCGCATCTGGCGACGCTCGAGTCGCTGGCTGCAGGTCCCGCGGCACGCAGCGACGAGGAGTGCATCATGATGTCGTTCGCGCTCGGCAAGGCGCTGGCGGAGAGCGGTGCGCCGCAACACGCTTTCGAGCAGCTGGTGCGCGGCAATCGGCTGCGGCGCCGGCAGCTTGTCTACGACGAAGCGGCCACGCTGCGCATGCTGGAGCGCATTCCCGAGATCTTCACTGCCGCACTGATGCAGGCGAAGAGCGGCGGCGGCGACCAGTCGACGCTGCCGATCTTCATCGTCGGCATGCCGCGGTCCGGCTCGACGCTGGTCGAGCAGGTGCTGGCGAGCCTGCCGGGGGTGTTTGGCGCCGGCGAGCGGCCGGACTTCAACAATGCCTTGCGGCAGGCGGGGCTCGACGAGCCCGCGCAGCCCTATCCGCAGGCCGTGCCGGCGCTCAGCGCCGAGCAGCTGCGCCGCCTCGCCGCGGACTATCTCGGATCACTGCGCGCCAGCGCTCCGGCCGCGCTGCGCATCACCGACAAGATGCTCATGAATTTCTGTCTGGTCGGACTCATCCACCTGGCGTTGCCGCGTGCGCGCATCATCCACATCCGGCGCGATCCGGTGGACACCTGCCTGTCCTGCTTCGCGACCTACTTCGAGCAGGTGCCGTACGCCTTCGATCTGGGCGAGCTCGGCCGCTACTACCGCGCCTATGCGCGCACCATGCAGCACTGGCGGCGCGTGCTCCCGGCGGGGGTGATGCTCGATGTCCGCTACGAAGCGCTGGTGCGCAATTTCGAGCCCGAGGTGCGCCGCATGCTGGACCACTGCGGCCTCGCCTGGGACGAGGCCTGCCGGACCTTCTACGCGACCGCCCGGCCGGTCGGGACCGCGAGCAAGCACCAGGTTCGCCTACCGCTGTTCCACAGCTCGATCGGGCGCTGGCGTCCGCCTGCCGAGGCACTGCAGCCGCTGCTCGAGCCCCTCGCCGAGATACGCGAGGGCCTCGTAGACGGCGACGCCGGACGGTCGGCGTCCTGATGTGAGCCCGGTGGACGGCGCCGGCGGCGATCCCGGCCGCTCACGGCCGATCGCACAGCTGCACGTTGCCGCTCATGGTCTTCAGGTGCATGTGGCCGGTGCCCTCGCCGCGCGTACCCTCGAGCGTGCTGCCGGGCATGTACTTGCCGGCGCGCTCGGGTTTGGCGTCGAAGCAGTCGGTGATGTCGCCGCTGAAGGTCGAAACCTCGTAGGCGTAACCGCCCTCCGCGCTGGCGCGCACGTTCAGGTCGCCGCTGACGGAAGTCGCGTCGAAACTGGCGCCACGCGTCAGGTGCGCCTCGACGCGCACGTCGCCGGAGGTGCTGCGCGCACGCACCGAGCGCGCCGTGTCGAGTGAGATCACCAGGGTGCCGCTGACCGTGTTGGCCTCGAGGTCGCCCGCGCCGTGCTCCAGGTGCACGTTCCCGCTCACGGTGCCGAGGTGCAATCGCGCGGGCTGCCCGCGACCCTTGAGTTTCACATCGCCGCTCACGGTCTTGAGCTCCAGGTCGGCTCCGGCAAGCTCGGCAGTCACATCGCCGCTCACCGCGCTCAAGCGCTGCATGCCGGTCACCCCGGTAGTGGTGACGTCGGCGCTCACGGCCGACACGTTGAGCTCGCTGTCCTTCGGGATCTGCACCACCAGGTCCGCCTCCGCGTCGCGGCCGGAGTGGCCTGGCAGCACCACCTTGACGAGGGTGCGGCCGTTCTCGCTGGTCACGTCGACCCGCTCGACGCCTTCACCGGTTTCGGCGTGCACGCTCACCTGGGGGCGATCCCAGCCCGTGACCTTGATCGAGCCGCTGACATTGGACACTTCGACCACGCCGCGCGGCTGCGCCGCGACCTGGTGGTCGAAGATCTTGTCCGAGGCACGCGCGGCGCTGGCGGCCAGCACCAGACTGAGAGCAGATACGATGACGACGGCACGCATACTTCTAAGTACCTCTGCCAGAGTCGCTGGCTTCGCGCACGTCGGTAAGGACGCGCATTTCATCCTGGTAAGTGTTGACGAGCAGCTCCTGCAGCAGCGCGTTGCCCGGATCCTTGCCGAGCGCCTGCTCGAGATCCTGCTTGGCGCCCTCGATGGTGGCGAGGCTCGCCATCACCTTGGTACGCGTCGCCGGCGGCAGTGCCGCGAGCTGCGACTGCAGCGAGCGCATGAGCGCGGCACGCTCGCGCCGGTAGCGCGGATCGCTTTCGTACATGGCATCGAGAGCGCCCGGCCTGCCCGGCAGCGCATCGCTGCCGCCCTGCCTGGCGGTCATCTGCCCGGGCGCCTGCGCGCCGGGGACGGCAGTGCCGGGCAGCAGGCTGCGGCCGATCCACACGCCCACCGCCACGCTCGCCACCATGGCGGCGGCGGCGAGCCAGCGCAGCCGCGCCCCGCTGCGACGCGGAGGAATCGGGTTCGCGCCGGTCACGGACGGCGCGGCTGCGTGGATCTCATTGATACGCGCCGCGATCCCGGGCCACAGATCGCGGGCGGGCTCGATCGCCTGTGGCAGCTCGCGCAGCGAGCTCACCTGCCGTTCATCGCGCCCTGTCATGTCAGCTCACCTCCACGCCCAGCCGCTCGCGCAGCAGCCTGCGCGCGCGGTGCAACTGGGCCTTGCACGTACCCTCGGCGATGCCGAGCATCTGCGCCGCCTCGCCGTGGGAATACCCGTAGAGCGCATGCAGCACCAGCGCATCGCGCGCCCCCTCGGGCAGGTTGCCGATCGCGCTCTCGATCTCCGCCACCTCCACCGGCGTCTCCAGCGTCCAGGCCGTGGCGATGCCCTCATCATCCTCGGCTGGCAGCTCGGCGACCGGCATGCTCTTGCGACGCTTCGCCAGGCTCACGTTCACCGCGATGCGGTGCAGCCAGGTCGACAGCGAGCTGCGCGTCTCGAACCGCGACAGCGCGCGCCAGGCATTGATGAAAGTGTCCTGCGTACAATCCTCCGCCAGCTGGGCGTCCCGCGTCATGCGCAGGCACAGCCCGTAAACACGTCCCGCGTGCTCGCGGTACAGCCTCTCGAAGGCGCGCGTATCCCCGGCGCAGGCCCGCTGAACCAGCGCGCCTTCCCATTCAATCCGCGTATCCTCGGCCTGCGCTTGTGTCATTCAAGCCTTTAGAGGACGCCTGCCGGGTAAGGGTTTAAAGGTGCCGTCGCTCGCGGGCAACAGCTTCTTGCGGAACCTCCCCCGCCCCGGGCCACTCTTCACATACAGGGGCATCGTGAACGCAAGGGAGAGCACCGTGGTGACATATCGCAGACTGCGCCGCCTGTGGCGGCCGCCGGCGGAGACCCTGGAGGCCATTGCCACGGTGCTGGGCGAGCATTGGCGCGCTGCCGCAAGAAGCCGCACGGTACAGCTGTTCCGGTCGGCCCCGGCAAGCTGGCTGCAGCTGCCCACCCGCGCCCCGGTTGCGGTGCCGCTCACCACTTCACCACCGGCGGCAGGCTCATCAGGTACGCCTCCGGGTCCGCGTCGGTAGCGAAGCCGAAGCGGGTGCCGCGGTCGTACACCAGATTGAACTCCACGTAACGGCCGCGCTTGTACAGCAGGCGCTCGCGCGCCGCCTCGTCGTACGGCAGCTGCATGCGCCGTGCGACGATGCGCGGGTACACCCCGAGGAAGGCCTCGCCGACCGCGCGCACGAAGGCGAAGTCGGACGCCGCATCGCCGCTCGCCAGGTCGTCGAAGAAGATCCCGCCGACGCCGCGCGGCTCCTGGCGATGCGGCAGATAGAAATAGCGGTCGCACCACGCCTTGAACTCCTGGTAGGCGCCCACGCGGTAGGCCTCGCAGGCCGCACGCAGCGCGCCATGAAACTCCTGTATGTCCTCCTCGAACGGGAAAGTCGGCGTGAGGTCGGTGCCGCCGCCGAACCAGGCGCGGCTCGTGGCGAGGTAGCGCAGGTTGAGGTGCACGGCCGGGACGTACGGATTCATCATGTGTGCGACGAGCGAGATACCGCAGGCGACGAACGCGCCGTCCGACTCGGCCGCGCCCGCCACCTGGGCGCGCGCTTCGGGCGCCAGCACGCCCCACACGTGGCTCACGTTGACGCCGACCTTCTCGAACACCGTGCCGCGCATCAGGCGCGACTCACCGCCCCCCTGCAGGCGATGACCGGCCGGCTTGTTCCAGCTCTTCGCGACGAAGCGACCCCGCGGCTCGAGCGTCTCGAAGGCCGCGCATACTCTCCCCTGCAGATCGCGGAAATTCGCGGTCGCGGTCGCCGCGAAATCGCTAGCGCCGCTCATGGACGTAATCCACCAGCCGCGCCACCTGGTCGGGGTCCGTATCCGGCCAGATGCCGTGGCCCAGATTGAAGATGTGCCCGGGGGCATCGCCGGCGGCATCGAGTACCGCATCGGCATGGCGCCGCAGCGCCTCGGGAGGCGCGAACAGGGCGGCCGGATCGAGATTGCCCTGCACCGCCTTGCCCGGCCCGAGCAGCGCACGCACCTGGGCGAGGTCCGAGCGCCAGTCGACGCCGATCACGTCCACGTCGAGATCGACGACCGCCGGGGTGAGTGCGGCGCCCTGGTTCATGTAGTAGATGAGCGGCACCCCGCTCGCGTGCAATCCCGCCGCCACCTGTCTCACCGCCGGCAGCGCGAACTCACGGAACTCGCGCGGCGCGAGCAGTCCCGCCCATGACTCGAACAGCATCAGCGCCTGCGCGCCGGCCTGCGCCTGTGCCGCGAGATACGCCACCATCGCCTCCGCAAGGCGCGCGAGCAGCGCGCGCGCCGCCTCGGGCTGCGCGTAGAGAAACGCGCGCGCTGCGGCAAACTCCTTCGAGGGCCGGCCGCACACGAGATAACACAGGAGCGTGAACGGTGCGCCCGCGAAACCGATGAGCGGTACCCCGGCGGGGGCGCCGGCGCGCACCAGGCGGATGCTCTCCAGCACGAACGGCACGTCGCGCGCGGGCACCAGGGCCGGCAGCGCTTCGATCTGCGCGCGGCTGCGGATCGGCTCGCGCACCACCGGACCGGGCTCGAAGCTGAGCGCAATGCCCATCCCGGAGAGCGGCGTCATGATGTCGCTGAAGAGAATGGCCGCGTCGAGCGGAAAGCGCCGCAGCGGCTGCAGCGTCACTTCCGCGGCGAGCTCGGGTCGGCGCGTCAGCGCCTCGAAGTCGACGCGCTCGCGCAGCGCGCGATACTCCGGCAGGTAGCGCCCCGCCTGCCGCATGATCCAGATGGGCCGATGCGGCACGCGCTCGCGGCGGCAGGCGGCGAGGAAGGCTCCCGGCGCGCTGCCCGCCGCCGGCGCTGACGGGTTCACTCCTGCAGCCACTGGCTCACCTGCGGGGCGAAGTAGCTGATGATGAGATCCGCGCCCGCGCGGCGGATCGCGGTGAGGGTTTCGAGCGCCGCGGCGCGCTCATCGATCCAGCCGCGCTCGGCCGCCGCCTTGATGAGGCTGTATTCGCCTGAGACCTGGTAGGCGACCAGCGGCACGGTTACCGCAGCGCGCACCTGGCGGATGACGTCGAGATAGGGGCCGGCGGGCTTCACCATCACGAGGTCGGCGCCCTCCTCGATGTCGAGCCGCACCTCGCGCAACGCCTCGCGCGCGTTGCCGGGATCCATCTGGTAGGAGCGCCGGTCGCCGAAGGCGGGAGCGGACTCCGCTGCCTCGCGGAACGGCCCGTAGAAGGCGGAGGCGTACTTGGCGGCGTACGCAACGATGGGCATGTGTGCCTGCCCGTGCGCATCCAGGTGCGCGCGGATCGCGCCGACGCGGCCGTCCATCATGTCGCTCGGCGCCACGGCATCCGCGCCGGCACGCGCGTAGTTCAGGGCGACCTGCGCCAGCGTCTCGAGCGAGGAATCATTGTCGATCACACCACCCGGCGACACGTGGCCGCAATGGCCATGATCGGTGGCCCCGCACAGGCACACGTCCGCCCACACCAGCAGGTCGGGGCAGGCTGCCTTGATGGCGCCGATGGCCTCGGCGGCCAGCCCGCGGGCATCGAGCGCATCGCTGGCGCGCGCGTCCTTGCGCTCGGGCGCGGCGAACAGCAGCACCGCCGGCACGCCGCTGGCGGCTGCGGACCGGGCTTCCTTCACCGCCTCATCGACCGAGAGCTGGCAGATGCCCGGCATGCTCGCCACCGCGTGGCGCGTGGCGCGTCCGGGTACGACGAACAGTGGGTAGACGAAGGCGTCGGGCGTCAGGCGCGTCTCGCGCACCAGGCGCCGCCAGGCGGCGGAAGCGCGGGTGCGGCGCGGGCGCTGTTGCGGAAATCCCATGGCTTCAGTCTCTCGTTTGCACAAGGCGAAGGGTGGTCACGGCCAGGCCGTGCAGCGTCGCCGGATCGGCGATCACGGCGGTGTGGCCGCGGGTACGCAGCTCAGCCGCCGTGGTGCGGCCGATCGCCACTGGCGCGGCGCTGGACAGCAGGCGCTGGAAATCCTCCGGCCCGAGCGAGCGCGCCAGCTCGGCTACCGCGGAAGGGCTGGCAAAGGTCACCGCCGCGACCGCGCCGCGCGCGATCCACTCGCGGCATGCGGCCACGTTGAGCGGCGCAGCCTCGGTGCGGTAAGCCTCGACCTGGGTCACCTGGGCGCCGAGCTGTGTCAGTCCGGCGGCGATGGTAGGAAGTGCGCGCGAGCTCGCCGGGTAGAGAATCCGCACGCCGGCATCCTCCGGCCGCCAGCGCGCGGCGAAGGCGGCTACGAGCGCCGCGGCGTTCGCTTCGTCCGGCACCAGCTCGACCGGCCAGCCGCGCTGGCGCAGAGTGAGCGCGGTGGCCCGTCCGATCGCCGCGATGCGCACCCCGGCGGGGGCCGCGGGCAGCTGCTCGAGCACCGCCGCCACGGCGTGGCGGCTCGCAAAGACGATCCAGCCGAAGGACCGTACCGCGGCGAGCGCCGCGGCGAGCGCGCCGGCGTCCGCAGCCCCGACACTCACCGCCGGCCAGCTCAGCACCGTGAGTCCGAGCTCGCGCAATTCGCGGCTGAGTGGCCCGTCGGCGCCTTCGTCGCGCGTGACCACCACCGGCCGTACCGCAAGGGGCAGACTCATGGCTCCTCCACGGCGTGCGTCGCGCGCACCGCCGCGATCAGCGCAGCGGCGCCGCGCTCGAGCAGCTGCTCGGCCACGCGGCGGCCGAGCGCCTCCGCCGCGCCGCTGCGGCCGGTGGCGACCGCCGCGCGCGCCGACAGCCGCTGCGAGCCATCGAGCGCACAGACGCTGGCCTGCAGCGCGAGTGTCCCCTCACGCAAGGTCGCCAGGGCGCCGAGCGGCACCTGACAGCCGCCCTGCAGATGCGCGAGCAGCGCACGCTCGGCGCTCACCGCGAGCCGTGTCGGAGCGTCATCGAGCGCCGCGAGCCAGGCGAGCGTCGCCGCATCGCCGGCGCGCGCACACACCGCGATCGCTCCCTGCGACACTGCCGGCGGCAGATCCTCGGGATCGAGGTACTCGCTCACATGCCGCTCGAGACCGAGCCGTGCGAGCCCGGCGGCCGCGAGCACCACCGCGTCGTAGTCGCCGCGCTGCAGCCGTTCGATCCGCGTCGGCACATTGCCGCGCAGCTCCAGCAGCTCGGCATCCGGGCGCAGACGGGCGAGAAAGGCGCGGCGCCGCAGGCTGCTGGTGCCGATGCGCGCACCGCGCGGCAGTGCCGCGAGCGGCGTTCCGCCGCGGCTGACGAGCGCGTCGCGCGCATCCGCGCGCGCCAGCACCGCCGCCAGCGTGAGGCCCTCATCGAGCTGCGTCGGCATGTCCTTGAGGCTGTGCACCGCCGCGTCCACCGTGCCTTCGAGCAGCGCGCGGTCGATCTCGCGCGTGAAGAAGGCGCGGCCGTCGGCCTGCCACAGCGGCACCTCGCTCTGCACGTCTCCGGCGGTGCTGATGTGCCGCAGCGGCGCGTCCGGCGCGCCGCGCTGCGCGCCGATCAGTTGCGCCACGTGACGCGCCTGCCACAGCGCCAGCGCCGAGGCGCGCGTCCCGATGCGCAGCACGGACGGTGCGCTCACGGCCCGCCCTCGCCGAGGAAGCGGTAGCCCACGCCCCAGACGGTGAGGAAGTGGCGCGGACTGGCGGGATCTTTCTCGAAGCGCTTGCGCAGCCGCAGGATGAAGTTGTCCACCGTGCGGGTGGAGGGAAAGACGTCGTAGCCCCAGACGCGCTCGAGCAGGTCCTCGCGCGACACGATCTCGCCGGCGTGCTCGGCCAGCACCTTGAGGATCATCGCCTCCTTCTCGGTGAGCTCCTGCGTCTCGCCGTTCCAGGAGCGCGCGCGAAAGGCGCGGAAATCCACCTCGTTGCCGCCGAAGCGCAGCACGGCGGTGGCCGCGGTGGCCGAGGCGCTGCGGTACCAGTCCCAGCGCCTGAGGATAGCGCGCACGCGCAGCAGGAATTCCTGCAGGTGAAAGGGCTTCGCCAGGTAGTCGTCGCCGCCGGCCTCGAGGCCGCGCACCCGGTCGGCCGGGTCGCCGCGCGCGGTGAGGAACAGCACCGGCGTGGTGTTACCCCGCTCGCGCAGCGTGCGACACACGCCGAAGCCGTCCATGCCGGGCAGCATCACGTCGAGCACGATGAGCCCGCAGGCATGCGCGGCGAGCCACTCGAGCGCCTGCACGCCGTCGCCTGCGGCGCTGACCTCGTAACCCTCCGCGCGCAGGTTCTCCATCACTCCGGCGGCGAGGTGCGGATCGTCCTCCACCACCAGCACGTGCGCCGCTGCAGGCATCGGCGCACTCACGACGTGCTCACCGGCGCAGCCACCGCCAGTGCCGCGGGCGCCGCCGGCCAGGTGAGCTCGAGCTGCGCCCCCTGCCCGACTCCCGCGCTGTGCGCGCTGACGCGACCGTGAGCGAGCTCCATCATGCGCCGGACGATGAAGAGTCCGAGGCCGGTGCCGTAGTGGCCGGCGCTGCCGTGCAGGCGCGTAAACTTCTCGAACAAGCGCGCGCCGTCGGCGGCCCCGAAGCCGACGCCGCTGTCGCGCACCGTGAGCTGCACTTCGCCGTTGGCGGCACGTGCCTGCACCTCGATCCGGCCGCCGCCGGCCGCCTGCACCGCCGCGAGCGCATTCTCCAGCACGTTGCGCAGCACCACGTCGAGCGCCAGCGGATCGCTCTGCACGCACAGTCCGGCGGCGATGTCGCACTCAAGCACGATGCGCTCCTGGCGCGCACGCTCCTCGAGCTGCGCCAGCACGCGCGCCACCGCCGCCGCCAGCGGCAGCGCTTCGGGGCGCAGCTCGACGCGCCCGCGCTCGAGGCGCGCGCTCTCGAGTATCTGCGTGACCATGAGCTCCATGCGCGCCAGGTCCGCCAGCATGCGCTCGATGAGCGTGCGCGCGCCCTGCGGGGGCGGGGCGCGCAGGGCGAGCGTCTCGAGCGAGAGCTGCAGGCTGGCGAGCGGCGTCTTGAACTGGTGCGAGACCAGCGCGAGAAAGCTTTCCTGCTCTTCATGCACACGCGCCTCGGCCCGCAGCGCACGCGCGATCACCGCGATGCACAGCGCGAGCGCCAGCAGGAAGAAGGCGCCTTCCCAGGCATACTGGTTGTAGCGATGACGTTCCTCGCTCTTCAGCGCCCGATCCATCTCGGCAGCGAGCGCCGCGCGCCCGTCGCGCACCACGATGGCTGGCAGCAGCTCGTGTAGCTGCTGCGGGCTCACTCCCGCAGCGAGCAGCGCCTGCGCCGCGGCGGTCTGCTCGCGGTAGGCGGCGCGCGCCGCCAGCACCTTCTCGACGGTGTAGGCGTGCTGGTCGTACAGCCACCAGCCGACCTGCACCGCGGCCACCACCACCAGGGCGAGCGCGGTGAGCTGGAAGACGCGGGTGGCTTTCACGGCAGTTCCGCCAGCGTGCCGGCGAGCGCCTGGGCGAAACGCTCGAGCTGCGGGGTGCCGTGCGCGAGCGACAGGAAACAGGCCTCGTACGCGGAGGGCGGCAGGTACACGCCGCGCGCCAGCATGCCGTGGAACAGCGCGCTGAAGCGGGCGCTCTCCTCGCTCGTGAGCGGCGCCGCCGTGCGCGGCGCACCGCCGGCATGCAGCGACAGCCAGAAGAGCGATCCGACCCGCACCAGCTGCAGCGGAAATCGCGCCGCGGCGAGCACCGGCTCGAGCAGCCGCTCGAGCTGCGCGCCGATCTCCTCGAGGCGCTGCCAGCCGGCCTCACGCTCGAGCAGCGCGAGTGTGGCTGCTCCGGCCGCCATCGCCACGGGATTGCCGGACAGCGTACCGGCCTGGTACGTGTCGCCCTCGGGCGCCAGGCGCGCCATGATGCGCCGCGCACCGCCGAACGCGCCGACCGGCATGCCGCCCCCGATCACCTTGCCGAAGGTGGCGAGATCGGGGTCGATCCCGAGCCGCTCGGCCGCGCCGCCGCGGCCTAAGCGGAATCCCGAGATCACCTCGTCGAAGATCAGCAGCGCGCCGTGCTCACGGGTGAGCTCGCGCAGGATGAGCAGGAACTCGCGCCGCTGCGGCAGCAGGCCGTGATTGGCCGGCACCGGCTCGATGATCACCGCGGCAATGCGCGCACCTTCGCGCGCCATGAGCTCGCGCAGCGCCGGCTCGTCATCGAGCGGCAGCACGCGTGTGCAGGCCGTGAAAGCCTCCGGCACCCCGGCGGAGGACGGACGGCCGAAGGTCGCCAGTCCCGAGCCCGCCGCGACCAGCAGGTGATCGGCATGTCCGTGGTAACACCCGGCGAACTTCACGATCAGGTCGCGCCCGGTGAAGGCGCGCGCCACGCGGATGGCGCTCATCACCGCCTCGGTTCCGGAGGACACGAAACGCACCTGCTCGGCCTGCGGGTAGGCGGCCACGATGCGCTCGGCGAGCTCCACCTCCGCCGCGCAGGGCGCGCCGTAGGTGGTGCCGAGGGCGAGCGCCGCGCCGATCGCGGCGAGGACCTGCGGGTGGGCATGCCCGGCGATCAACGGACCCCAGGAGCACACCATGTCGAGGTAGCTGCGCCCGTCGGCGTCGGTCACTTCGGCGCCCGCGCCGCGCGCGATGAATAACGGCGTGCCGCCGACCGCGCGGAAGGCGCGCACCGGCGAGCTGACGCCTCCCGGGATGACGCGGCACGCACGCTCGAACAGCGCCAGCGACTGTGCGCCGGCTGCACCGCCGCCGCGCCGGACCGTCATGTCTGCCCTCCTTCGTGCGCCTCGGCGGCGGGCGTCGCCTGTTCGTCGCGGCGCGTTTGCGCCGCCGCGAAGAAGGCGTCCGCGGCCTCGGGGCTCAGCAGCTCCGCCGCGGACCGTAAGCCGGCGAGCGGCAGGTGCGCAAGCCGCAGCGCCACGCTGCGCGCCAGACGCTCGAGCTGCGCGCGCTGCTGCTCATCGAGCGTGCGCAGCTCGTGCGCCAGGGCGCGGCTGACTTCCTCGGCCGCGATCTGCTCGAAGCTGTCGCGCAGCTGCGCGAGGCGCGGCCCGAGTGCGCGCGTCGCCTGCTCGCCGCGCAGGCGCGCGAGCTGCGCATCGATGGCGGCGCGCACCGGCGCGAGACGCATGAGCTGTTCCAGGCGCCGTCCCTGCGCCAGCTCCACCAGCTCGCTCATGCCGACGCGCGGCAGTCCGGCGAGTTGCGCCGCGGCGGGATCGACGTTGGGCGGCACGCCGAAATCGATCAGCAGCGGCCCGGCGCCACCTGGGTGCGCGCCGCGCAGTCGGATGAGCGCCGCGGCATCGAGCAGCGGCTCGCCGCCGCCGGCGGCCAGGATCACGGCGCTCACCGCCGGGGGCTCAGCGCAGAAACGCTCGAGCGCGAGCGCCTCCCCCGCCACCGTCTGCGCCAGCTCGCTGGCGGCGGCCGCGCTGCGGTTGACGATGACGAGCGGCAGCTGCGCCTCGTGCAACAGCCGTGCGCAGCGGCGCGTCATGGGTGATACGCCGATGAGCGCCACGCGCCCGGCAGCCCCGTCGAGGTGCTGCCGCGTGCGCTCAGCGGCCAGGTCCGCGAGCGAGGGCGCCTGCACGCCGGCGGACAGGCGCCGCACCTGCCGCGCCATCGCGAGCGCCTCGCCGAGCAGCCGATCGAGAACCGGCCCGCAGGTGTGTGCGCTGCGCGCCTCCTGCCAGGCACTGCGCAGCTGCGCAGCGATCTCCTGCTCACCGGTCTGCGCGGAGTCGAGCCCGCAGGCGAGCAGGAACAGGTGCTCGACCGCAGCCTCCCCGGTCCAGGCGCGCAGCAGCCGCGCGGCCTCACCGGGCGCGGGATCGTAACCGGTGAGGATGCGAAACACCTCGTTGCGTGCATCGCCGGCGGGACTGCCGTCCCCGGTGGCGTACACCACCTCCACGCGGTTGCAGGTGCCGACGTACAGGATCTCGGCGGCCTTCAGCTCTTTGCGCAGCGCCGGCAGCCGCGCCGGAACCTCGGCGCGCGGCACGGCCAGGCGCGCCACGGCATCCACGCCCGCGTGTCGATAGGACAGACCCACCACGCCGATCTGGTGCATCCGCGAAAGCTTAACCGCGCCCGCCGCGCGAATGTCACCGAATGGTCACAGGGCCGGACTTCGGTTCAACACGTGAAAATGAGCGGGCCCGATAAAGGATCGGCCCCTCGCGGGGCCGATCCTCGCCGACGAGCTCAGCTCTGCGCTACCACTTATATGTCGCACCGACCAGGAAGAAGCGTCCCACGGCGCCGTCCTGGTGGAGGGAGGCATCGTAGTGCAGCTCGGCGCCGCCGCCGTAGGTCTGCAGGTCCACCGGCGCATCCGAGTTGAACAGGTTGGTGATCGAGCCGTGCACGGAGAAGTGATCCGTCGCGGCGTAGTTGACGTAGAGATTCGCCGAGGTGAAATGCGCCACCGAACAGTAGGGCGCCCACGCGGCCGGCAGCGACGTCAGCCCCGAGACCACCGGACCATAGGCCGAGGGCGCACCCGACTCCAGAGCCGCGACGCAGTTGTTCAGACCCGCCGACGGGTCCGTAATGCTGAAAGCGCTGGTGTAGTTGATCGTGAGGCTGCTGCTCACCGGGCCCTTGTCCCAGGTCAGCGTGGCGACGGCGCGCTGGCGCGGATTGCCCGTATCGCCGGAGATGCTCGAGGGTCCGTGCGTGCCGGCCAGGTAGAAGGTGGTGCCGGCGTAGCCGTACTCGTACTCGGTGATGTAGGTGTAGTTGATCTCTGCGGTCAAGCGGCCCACGGCACCGAGGTCGAAGCGGCTGCGCATATCGAAGTCGATGCCGGCGGTGGTGGTGATGCCCGCGTTCACGTAGGGAACGATCTCGTAGGCCGGATAGCCGACCGGCACACCGTTCACGTTGGTGTATACGGTCTCGGTCGTGCACGGGGTGCCGTTGGTGGTGGTGTTGGTGCACTCCGCCAGCTTCGCCGGCGCGCCGCGCACCAGCTGCAGGAAGGGCGCGCCCAGACCACCGGCCGCGGATGCCGAGATGATGTCGTTGTTGAGCTGGATCCAGTAGTAATCGACCGAGAAGTTGAAGTACTGCCCCGGCTCGAAGATCAGGCCGAAGGTGGCGTTCTTCGAGGTGACAGCCTTCAGGTCCGGGTTGGCGGATGACACGCCGATCGCCGGATAGGCACACAGCGCGTTGAAGGTGCCCTTCACGTTGGTGATGCCGCCCGGGCACAGCGTCTGGTCGGCGACGTTGCCCTCGCCGAACGCCGAGCCGGCGACCGCGGACTCCGCGATCGACGGCGCACGGAATCCCTTACCCCAGGTGCCGCGCAGCGTGAGCATGTCGATCGGGGTGAACTTGAGACCGAACTTCGGCGTCGCCTGGCCGCCGTAGGTGTCGTAGTGGTCGTAGCGTACGGCGGCATCCAGCTCCAGCTGTCGGATCGGTTTGCCCTGTAGCTCGAGGAAGCCTGCGGTGTCGTCCTGCGAGCCCACCGCGAACGCGGAGGCGCCCTCCTGCGTTCCCGCGACGACCGTGGGCGGATCGACGTAGTTCTGCGCCTTGTGGAAGTACTGCGCCCCGACGCCGATGCTGAGCGGTCCGCCGGGCATCTGGAACAGCGCGCGTGAGCCGTGCAGGTCGATGACGCCGAGGGTGCTGGAGGGGTCGGTCTCCTCGGTCGGGGCGAACAGCTGCGCGCCGTTGGTGGTGACGCCCGGTACGTAGGTGAGACTGTTCAGGTCCGCCTGCGCGGGTCCCGGCTGGATGAACCCATCGATGCGGTCGGTCATCTTGGCGTACATCGCGCCGACCGCGGCATCGAGATCCCAGCCGGCGGCCGTGCCCCTGACATCGACGAACAGCCGGTAGGTGGTCGTCTCGACGTCGGTCACTTCGGGGCCGATGTCCGGGAAGCTATAAACCAGCTGCGCGGGAGTGCCGAACGGATTCTGCGGAGAATTCCCCGGCAGCGTGAACACGGGGAAGGCGACCAGGTGCGGCTGCACACCCGGGCCGATGGGGGTGAGCTGGATGGAGCCGGTCTCCGCGCCCGTCTGGTTGAGCGCGTGTCCGAACGGCGGCGTCTCGGGCGCTACCTGCTCCGCCGTGCTGTCGAAGATTGAGCCGGTCCAGGTCATCTTCCAGTCACCGGCGAGTGCCTTGGTGAACTTCGCCAGGAAGTTGGTTTGCTCGGTGGGCGGCTGGATCTGGCCCGGGAAAGAGAACTCGCACGCACCGGCGTTCTGCGCGGCGGTGCTGTTGCACCCGGGCTGCGGGCCCGGGCTCAGATAAACCCGGCCCGGCAGGCCGTTCGGGTATACGCCGGCACTGTTGGGTGTGGTGGGGTTCAGCAGATACCCCTGGATGCTGTCCGGATAAGTGAAAAGACCCTGCGTCGGCGAGCCCGGCGTCTCGTTTATCCCGTTCGGGTAGGAGCTCCAGTTGAGGTTGGTCCACGGACCGTTGCGATTGGAGCCGAGAATCTGCTCCTGACGATGCCAGTCGAGCGCCACATACATGTTGTAGCCGTCGGTGGGCAGATCGCCCCAGCCGAGGATCCCGGCCGCATGCCAGGTCCAGCCGTCGTTGTGCTGGGTCGCGCCGCCGTCGGCGGAAAACTCCGCGCCGACGTAGCTGGGTTTGAGCTTCACGTTCACCACGCCCGCGATAGCGTCGGCGCCGTACAGCGCCGAGGCACCGTCCTTCAGCACCTCGATGCTGTCGATCACGTTGAACGGGATCGCGGTGACGTCGACGAAGCTGCGCTCGCCGTCATCACTCAGCGGATAGGCGACCATGCGCTCGCTGTCGATGAGCGTGAGCGTCGCGCCCACCGTCAGGCCGCGCAGCGCGATGCCCGATGCGCCGGCGGCGAAGGCCTCGGTGAAACCCTGGTTGAGCGTGCCCTGGCCGTTCGCGGCGAGATTGCGCAGTACGTCCGAGACCTGGGTGTAGCCGCTGTTCTTCAGGTCCTGG
>DATHQM010000099.1:0-43509 GCA_035482695.1 Steroidobacteraceae bacterium
CCGCCGCTGATGCCGCTGGTGCCCCCGCCGCTGATGCCGCTGGTGCCCCCGCCGCTGATGCCGCTGGTGCCCCCGCCACTGATACCGCTGGTGCCCCCGCCATGCGTTCCGGTGCTGATTACGCGCGCACCGCCTCCACCGCTGATACCCGACACATGTAGGCCGACACCGCTAATAACGCGGCTCTGCACAGTGTGCCCAGGCGGGCCAGCAACACTGAATCCTGCGTAGCCAACGGCAGTTGCAAAAACCGCTGCCGCGAGCACGCGTTCTGAAGTCTTCATCTATCCTCTCCCCGATTTTAAAACTGATTATTTGAAACTGATTACTTTTTGCGACCTAAGCCAGCCAATACGTCTATCTCTTCAACGGGTGATGCCACCCGCGCGCGCTTATCCTCAGAACTCTCTTTGGATTGCGCTTCCATAGCATCTGTCATCTGGTCATCGAAGAAGTACACGCCAACACCGTATTTCCTACCCGACGCATCACCTTCCGACGCCGCAAGGCGTGTAAGGAAAGTATCCAACTCGGTGAGTAGTTCTTGACCTCGTTCACCAGCTAAAGCCAGAAATTTGTCGCGACCTGATTCTGAAAGAAACTCATCTGAGATCACAGCGCGTTCGAAGTACACGGGCTCCGGGCTTACGCGCAAAAGGTTGTGCACAAAATTACCGCTGATAGCCGCCATGAACCTTCCCATGCGCTCGATCCGCTTTAAATCTGCTCCTTTCTGCACATATGCTCGCGACAGACACCGTACCGTCATAGAGTCAATGACCTCTACGGAACCTGCTGCGACAAGCTCATCTAGCAGCGATTCCTCGTCGGCACCCGGACAAGCGGCTGAGACCAGTTCGTGAAAGCTTCGCCGCGGAGAATTGGATGTAGGAGCAAGGTCCAGCTCGAGCGCCAATCCGTAAGCACCAGAAAAGCCCGCGTGCGTATGCCAAACGGTAAGCAAGTTCGTAACCTGGTCGAGGCTGACAGTCCCTCTTAAGCTGTGCGGTGCGCCGGCTCGTGTTGCTTGGCGCAGCGCGGTTACGTCGGACTTCGCCAAGCCAGCGACGACCGCAAGACGAGCATCCGTAGCTGCTCTCTTTTGTTCTAAGAGCCTGGCTTCGAGTGCTTGGATGTAGGTGCGACGCACAACACCTGCAATCTCACTTGCAGAGATGCCGTACTCGAAAGCAACGCGCATGAGAGGCCGCACCATGGCGGCAAATACACTCAGCACGGCTTCTTTTTCGCCCGCGGATTTATTCATCACTCAATAACTTTACTTCGTCTTATTACATAACTCTATGTGACTCAAATACTTATGTCAATTAACGAAATGTGGCAGCACCCGGGTGCTGCACCCTGTTGTGGTGCAACAAACTTAAGCGGAACAGGTAGTTAGCGGATGCCGAATCTTCCCAGCATCATCGCTAGATGGCTGGTGACGGCTCAGGCCGCGGGCGACTTACGTCCGCTCCCCCGGCTCAAACAGTCGCTGGTGCTCGAGGATCGCGTAGCGATCGGTCATGCCGGCAATGTAATCCGCCACCGCGCGTGCCCGGCCTGCCGCGCCATGAGCGCCTTCACCCGTGAGTGCGAGGTCGCGATGCTCCGGGGGCATGAGATTCACGTCTTCGAAGAACGCATCAAACATCTCCCGCAGCATGCGGCGCGCCTTGGAGGTCATGCGCAGCACCTTGTAGTGCCGGTACACGTGCTCGCGCAGGAACTCCTTGAGTTCCAGGTGCTCTTCGCGGCAGGCGTCGCTCAGCACCGCGAGCGGCTTGGTGTGGGCACGCACCTCGTCGATCGAGTGTGGTTTGACCTGCGCGAGGTGCTCCTGGGTGGTGCGTATCAGATCCACGACAATGTGGTTGATCATGCGGCGGATGATCTCGTGCACCAGCCGCCGCTCGCTCAGGTTCGGATATAGCGCCGTTACCGCCTCATGCTGGCGCCGGAACATGCGTACCTCGCGCAGCGCGCCGAGGTCGAGCAGCTGCGCGCGGATGCCATCGTCCACGTCGTGGTTGTTGTAGGCGATCTCGTCGGCCAGGTTCGCGATCTGCGCCTCGAGCCCCGGCTGGTGCCGCTTGATGAAGCGCTCGCCGAGCTCTCCCAGCTCGCGGGCGTTGCGCATCGAGCAATGCTTGAGAATGCCCTCGCGGCACTCGAAGGTGAGGTTCAGGCCGCGAAAGTCCGCATAGCGTTCCTCGAGCTCATCGACCACGCGCAGCGACTGCAGGTTGTGCTCGAAGCCGCCGTAGTCGCGCATGCATTCGTTGAGTGCGTCCTGCCCGGCGTGGCCGAACGGCGTGTGCCCGAGGTCGTGAGCGAGACAGATCGCCTCGGTCAGCGCCTCGTTGAGTCGCAGCGCAAGCGCCACGGAGCGCGCAATCTGCGCCACCTCGATCGAATGGGTGATGCGCGTGCGGTACAGGTCGCCTTCGTGATTGACGAACACCTGGGTCTTGTAGACCAGCCGCCGGAAGGCGTTCGAGTGGATGATACGGTCGCGGTCGCGCTGGAACTCGCTGCGCAACTGCGGTGGCGGCTCGGGGTAGCGGCGCCCGCGCGAAGCGTCATCGTGCGCCGCATAGGGCGCGAGAGCCGGGCCGGCGGCCACAACGTCGTTCACTGCCTCACCCGAAGTGCCCGGCGAGCGTGTGCGTGAGTGCCGCGGGCGGGTAGTCCGCGCTCACCAGTGCCTCGCCGATCCGCCGCAGCAATATCAGTCGCAGCCGCCCACCGAGCACCTTCTTGTCGATGCGCATGTGCTCGAGCGCCGCCTGTGGGGACACCGCAGCGATGCGCGTGGGCAGGCCGGCTCGCTCGATGAGGCGTTGCACCCGCAGGCTCGCTGGCGCGTCGAGCAGCCCGCATTCGACCGACATGGCTGCCGCCATCACCAGCCCGGCAGCGACCGCCTCGCCGTGCAGCCATTGGCGGTAGGCCGTGGCGGACTCGGCCGCATGGCCGAAGCTGTGGCCGAGATTGAGCAGGGCCCGCTCGCCGTGCTCGCGCTCGTCGCGCCCGACGATCGCCGCCTTGATCTCGCACGAGCGCTTGATGACGTGGGCCAGGGCACCAGGCTCGCCGGCGAGCAGCTCGTCGAGATGCGCCTCCAGCCAATCGAACAGCGCGGCATCGCAGATGAGCGCGTACTTGATGACTTCGGCAAGCCCGGCGCGCAGTTCCCGCGGCGGCAGCGTGGCGAGCGTGTGCGTATCGCTGACCACAAGAGTCGGCTGATGGAAGGCGCCGATGAGGTTCTTGCCGCCGGGATGGTTGACGCCGGTCTTGCCGCCAACCGCCGAGTCGACCTGCGCGAGCAGCGTGGTCGGCACCTGCACGAACGCGACGCCGCGCTGGTAGCAGGCCGCCGCAAACCCGGCCAGATCGCCCACCACGCCGCCGCCGAGCGCGAGCAGCGCGCAGTCGCGACCGAAGCGGTTGGCGACCAGCACGTCGACGACACGCGCGCTATTGGCGAGTGTCTTGTGCGCCTCGCCATCGGGAAGAATGACCTCGACTACGCGGCGGGAGCCTAAGCTGGTGCGCAGTGCCGGCAGGTACAGCGGCGCCACGGTGGTGTTGCTGACGACCAGCACGTCCTGCGCCGGCAGATGCTGCCGGAACAGGTCCGGGCGGCCGAGCAATCCCGCCTCGATGAGGATGGGGTAGCTGCGGGTGCCGAGTTCGACGTTGAGCAGTTCCACGTGGTGCGTCGCGGGCGAAGCTCATGCCCGCCACGCTGGCGGGCAGTATACGTTAGCCCCGGCAGCGCGCCGCGCTCAGCGCGACCCGGCCGCCGCGGCGAGCTCGCGCAGCACCTGCTCGGCCACGTTGCTCACGCGGCGACCGTCGGTCGAGACGACGATATCGGCGATTTCGGCGTACAGCGGCGCACGCACGTCCATGAGCTCCCCGAGGCGCGCACCCGGATCCCCGGAGGCGAGCAACGGGCGGTTACGGCCGTGGCGCACGCGGTCGGCCTGCTGCGCCACCGAGGTCTGCAGGTACACCACCCGCCCGCGTTCGGCCAGGTTGCGGCGGTTCTCCGGCAGCAGCACCGCGCCGCCGCCGGTGGCGAGCACGATCCCCTCGAGCGCGGTGAGCGCCCCGATCGCCTCGCGCTCGCGCTGCCGGAACCCCGCCTCGCCCTCCTTCTCGAAGATGAACGGGATATCGACCCCGGTGCGGCGCTCGATCTCGGCGTCGCTGTCGTGGAAGGGCAGCTGCAGCGCACGCGCCAGCTGCCGCCCGACGGCGGTCTTGCCCGAGCCCATCGGGCCGATGAGAAATACGCTGGTTCTGCCGAGCACGCTGCAGAGGATACTCAAAAGCACGCGGCCGCCAGAAGGCGGCCGCGCAATCGTCCTCTGCCTTTGGAGCGGGGGCTTCAGTTGTAGACGTTCACGCCCTCGCGCACGATCTTCGGCGTAATGAAGATCATGAGCTCGTCCTTGTCGTCCTGGTGACTGGTGCTCTTGAACAGGTGTCCGAGCACCGGAATGTCGCCGAGGAAGGGCACCTTGGTGTCGTCCTCGCGCTGGGTGGTCTGCAGGATGCCGCCGAGCACTACCGTCTGCCCGTCGTTCACCAGCACCTGGGTGGTGATTTCGCGGGTGTTGATCGACGGCACATTCACCCCGCCCGAAGCAACCACCACCGCGCCGACGCTGTCATCGCGCACGTTGAGGTCGAGGATGATGCGGTTGTCGGGGGTGATCTGCGGCGTCACCTTGAGCAGCAGCACCGCATCCTTGAACTGGATGGTGGTGGCGCCGCTGGAGGCGGACTGCTGATAGGGGATCTCGATACCCTGCTTGATCGTCGCCTCCTTCTGGTTGGCGGTGATGACGCGCGGCGAGGCGATGATGTTCGCCTGCGTCTCCGCCTGCGCCGCCGACAGCTCGAGATCGACGATGAAGTTGTTGCCGAGAATGCCGAGCGCCCAGGAGCCCGCGGGGCTGGAGACCGGCAGGTTCACGTTGTAGCGGTTGGCCGCCGTGGTGCCGGTCGGTACGGAGACCCCCCCGAGTCCCGGGTAAGCGGCACCCGTCAGCGTGTTGGTCAGCCCCGAGCCGATGATCTGGTCGGTACCGGCCGCAGTGCCGGTGGTGGTCACCAGGCCGTTCTGACCGTTCTTATTCACGCTGGTGAAGCCGAACACCGCGCCGATCTGCCGCTGGAAGTCGTTGTCGACGATGACGATGCGCGACTCGATGAGCACCTGGCGCACCGGAATGTCGAGCGTCGCCACCAGCCGGCGGATGTCGCTCAGCCGGTCGGAAGTGTCCTGCAGCAACAGCGTGTTGGTGCGCTCGTCGACCGCGACGCTGCCGCGGGGCGAGAGCAGCGAGTTGTTCTGCCCCTTGATGAGGGCGGCCATGTCGGCGGCCTTGGCGTAGTTCACCTGCAGGTACTCGGAGCGCAGCGGCGCGAGCTCCTGCACGTCCTTGCGGGCGGCGAGCTCCGCCTTCTCGCGCGCGGCAAGCTCCGCCTGCGGCGCGACGATGATGACGTTGTCCTGCTTGCGCTTGTCCAGTCCCTTGGTGCGCAGCACGATGTCGAGCGCCTGGTCCCAGGGCACGTTCTGCAGGCGCAGCGTGACGTTGCCGGTCACCGAGTCGCTCACCACGATGTTCTGGCCGCTGGCATCCGCCAGCAGCTGCAGCACCGCGCGCGTCTCGATGTCCTGGAAGTTGAGCGTGAGGCGCTCGCCGGTATAGACCGGCTTCTCGTCCGGGGCGTTCGCCGCCTTGCGGCGCGGCGCCACCTCGACCACGTACTGATCGTCCGACTGGTAAGCGAGCTGGTCGAAGTCGCCGCTGGCGTTGATCTCGATGCGCGAGCCGTTGCCGGCGCGGGTGACGTCGAAGCCGGTGACCGGGGTGCCGTAATCGGTGGCGTCGTAGCGGCGCGCGAGGTTCGCCGGCACGCCGGCGTCGGCGAACTCGACGACGATCTGGCTGCCGACCTGGTGCAGGTTGATACGAATGTGTGGATCGGAGAGCTTGACGATCACGCGCCCCGCGCCGTCGGCGCTGCGGCGGAAGTCGATGGAGCGCAGCTCGCGCACGCCGCTGCCGCCGCTGGCAGCGCCCACGGTCTGCGTGCCCGGTGCCGCGGCGCTGGCCGCTGCGTGTGCCGTGCCGAGCACCAGCACCACGTTGCTGCCGTCGACGCGCGTGTCGTAGGGCACCAGTTTGTCGAGGTTCAGCACCACGCGGGTGCGGTCCTTGGTCTCGGCCGCGAGGATGGTGTCGAGCCCGGAAGCGTGCACGTCGATGCGCCGCGACGGCAGCGCCAGGGTGGTGTTCGGCAGGTCGAGCGAAATGCGCGCCGGATTGTCGATGGTGAATGTCAGCGGCTGCGGGGCCGGTCCCGACAGCCGCATGGTGAGCTGCAGCTGCTGGTTGGGCAGGGCCTGCACGTCGATGGCTTGCAGCGCGGGTTGATCCGCGGCGCGCGCCGGCGCTGTGGGAGCTAAGCCGAGTGCTCCGGCAAGCAGCAGCCAGGCGGCGCTGCCGAGGAGACGGTTCATCAGGCTGGACGCATGCATTTGGTGAAACTCCCTGCTGGACCTTACTCGTTCAGGCCGAGCGCCGCGGGACGCTCCATGTACCCGCCGAGGCTGTCCGGAACGATTTCGACGAGACTGATTTTCGAGGGCGTGATTTCGGTGATCTTTCCTTCCGCCTGCCCCAGGTGATTGCCGGTGGTCACGCGATGCACCAGCCCGTCCTTGGTCTCCACCAGGCCGAACATCTGCCCGCCGAGGCGCAGCGTGCCGACCATCTTCAGAGTGTCGAGCGAATATTGCTCGAGGAACTCGCGGTTGCGCTTCTGGTCCGGCCGCACACCGGCCAGCCCTGCGCCCGAGCCGGGGCTGCTCGGTTGGAACGGCGAGCGCATATCGCCCGCCGCGTAAACGTAGGTCTCATACGGCTTGATCTCGGGCAGCGGCTCGACGCGCCCGCCCGGCTCTTTCTTGGTGTCCTCGATGAAGCGCACCAGCTCGTCATCCGCGCTCGAGCAGGCGCTCAGGCCGACGCAGGCGCCGACCAGCGCCACGCACAGCAGCAGCAGTCCCGGCCGACGGTAGATGGGTTCGTTCATGACTTGGGCACCGCTGCGTTCATGGTTTCAGGTCCCGCCCGGGCGGTGAGCAACATCCTTCTTCTTGCTCGCTTCCGCGGCGGCCACCTCATCCTCGTCGAGGTAGCGGTAGGTCTTGGCCGTCAGCTCGAGCGACAACTGGTCGTACGCGTCCTTGTTGTCCGGTTTGATGTCGATGTTGTGCAGCGTGACGATGCGTGGCAGCGCCGCAATGCCGCTGACGAACTCGCCAAACTGGTGATAGCTGCCGGTGAGACGGATCTTGATGGGCAGCTCTGCGTAGAAATCCTTCTTCACTTCGGGCTCAGGCTGGAACAGCTTCTCCTGCAGACCGGCGGCGAGGCCCGTCTGCGAGATGTCCACCAGCAGGTTCGGCACTTCGGTCTTGCCGGGCAGCTGCCGCAGCAATGCGCCGAAGGAGCGCTCAATGTCCTTGAGCTGCTGCTTGTAGATGTCGAGGTTGACCGCCTTGGCGTGCTTGTCGCGGAACTGCTGGCGCAGCTGCTGTTCCTCGTCCTGGCGGCGCTGCAGCTCCGGGCGCTGCCCGTTCCACACCAGCAGGTATATGCCTACCAGCGCTACCGCTAGGAACGCCAGCGCCACCGCGCCGGCGAGCACCGCCAGCGGCCAGCGGCCTGGGTCGCGCGGATCGAGTGAGCGCAGCTCTTCGAGCAGGTTCATTGCCGCACCCCCGCACCGCTGAGGCTGGCCTTGCGGATCTTGGCGCCGCTGCGCTGCCCGGCGTCGTCGGAGGACGTGGTGACCTGGTCGGCGGACAGCGTGAAGTTCGAGCCGGCGCCGGACTTGGAGGTCTCGACCACTTCGAGCTCCGGATTGCGCAGCCACTGCGAACCGTCGATGTTGCGCATGAACGAGGACACACGCGTGCTCGACTGGGCGACGCCCTGGAACTTCAGCTTGTTGCCGCTCTGCTGCACCGAGGTGAGGTACACGCCCTCGGGTAGCGCATGCACGATCTCGTCGAACACGTGCACGATCTCGGGGCGCGAGCGCTGCAGCTTCTCGATGATCTCCATGCGCGCGATGAATTTCTGTTTGGCGCTTTCGAGGTCGTTGATCTCCTCGATCTGCTTGTCGAGCGTCTTGATCTCGGCGCGCAGCCGATCGTTACGGCGCTGCTGCCCCTCGATCATCGAGCCGTACATCAGGTAGGCGGCAAACGCGGTGACGACGCCGGCGCCTGCCGCGGCCGTGAGCGCCACGAAGAACTTCAGCTTGCGCTCGCGGCGCCGGCTTTCGCGGTGGGGAAGGAGGTTTATGCGCGGCATGTCAGTCGAAACTCCGCAGTGCGAGACCACAGGCCGTCAGCAGCGCGGTGGCATCGCGCTGCACTGCCTGCGCCTTGGCGCGCGAGGACAGCTTCATCTGGCCGAGCGGGTCGCCCTTCTCGGCGGCGATACCCACGCGGCTGGAAATCACTTCCGCCACCCCGGGGATGTTGGCGCAGCCGCCGCAAACCAGGATCTTCTCCGGCTGCTCGCGACCCGAACCGGAGGCGAGATAGAACTGCAGCGAGCGGCTCACCTGCTGCGTCATGTCGTCGATGAACGGGTCGAGCACCTCGGACTGGTAGTTGCCGGGCAGGCCACCTTCCTTCTTGGCGCGCCCCGCCTCCTCCATCGCCAGCCCGTAGGTGCGCATGATCTCCTCGGTGAGCTGCTGCCCGCCGAAGGCGAAATCGCGCGTGTACACCACTTTCAGATTGCGCAGCACGCTGAAGGTGGTGCTGCTCGCGCCGAAGTCGACTACCGCGATCGTGCGGTCGATACCGCCGTCGGGCATCTGATGGGTCATGAGCTTGCAGGCGTTCTCGAGCGCAAACGCTTCGACGTCGACGATCCGCGCTGACAGCCCGGCCGCCTTGACCGCCGCCTGGCGCTGCTCGACGTTCTCGGTGCGCGTGGCGACCAGCAGCACATCGTTGCTGTCGGGATCCTTGTCGTTGGGCCCGAGCACCTCGAAATCGTAGCTGACCTCGTCCATCGGGAAGGGGATGTACTGGTCGGCCTGCATCTCGACCTGCGCCTCCAGATCGGAGGTGCGCAGCGAGCGCGGCATCTGTATCACCTTGGTGATCGCCGCATCGCCGGAGATCGCCACCGCGACCTCACCGCTCTTGGCGCCGGCGCGCTTGACCGCGCGGCGGATGGCCTCGCCGACCGCGTCGGCGTCCACGATGGCTTTCTCATTGATCGCATTCTGGGGGGTCGGCTCTGCCGCGTAGGCCTCGACCCGGTACTGCCCACCGCCCATGGCCAGCTCGATGAGCTTCACAGACGAAGTGGTTATGTCAAGTCCCAGGAGCGGGCGGTATTTACGCTGCAGAAGGAACATTTTTTATTTCCTTTTCAGGACATTACGCCTGAAAACGACCACCCTATATCAAAATCCGAGTCACTATATATCAGCGCAAAGTTAAATTGAACGTGAGGGGCCTCACGGAACTGCGCGCTCGCGTAGGCCGACACTTGCGCAGTGCCGAAGCCATCACGCGCCAGAACCCGCGTACCTGGGATCAACGAATTCGTGTTCGTCCTGTCCAAGCGTCCTGTATGGGGACGTGGAAAGCCTCGCGGTGGGACGGCCGGGCAGTGGCGCCGGATCGGTCGGTCCGAGAGCGCTTCCGTTCGTCCCCACGGCATGGCCGCGGCAGTTCGGAGTGCGCTAACGTTCGAACCGGCAACCCCGCTGTCATAGGCACGTTCGTCCCGTAGACCGGAGGCTTTGCGTCCCCACCTTTCGGTGAGTTTGCCTTCAGAATCGGCGGCTACTATGCATAGCCGTCGCAGGGAGCGCAAGCAACGGAGTTGGTATTTTTGTGAAATGGAATTACTTTCGTTTGCTCGCCATCTGCGCCGGCAGTGTGATGCTGGTCACACTTCTGGGCGCCTACGCGCTCGCCTGCAGCTACGTGTACCTGGTGCCGACGCTGCCCTCGATCGAATCGATGCGCAATGTCGAACTGCAGGTGCCGCTACGGGTCTACACGCGCAGCGGCGCGCTCATCGCCCAGATCGGTGAACAGCGGCGCATCCCGGCGAGCTACGACCAGATCCCCGAGCTCGTCAAGCATGCTTTCCTCGCCGCCGAAGACGAGCGCTTCTTCGAGCACCACGGCATCGACTACTTCGGCGTGGTGCGCGCCGTCGGCATCGATCTGATCTCCGGCCACAAGACCCAGGGCGCCAGCACCATCACCATGCAGGCGGCGCGCAACATGTTCCTCACGCTCGACAAGACCGCGCGTCGCAAGCTGCAGGAAACCTTCGTCACCTACCGCATGGAGCACGAGTTCACCAAGCAGGAGATCTTCGGGCTGTACCTCAACGTCATTTTCTTCGGCCAGCGCGCCTACGGCGTGGCGGCCGCGGCCGAGGCGTTCTTCGGCAAGCCGCTCGACAAGCTCGACGTCGCCGAAGCGGCCACCATCGCCGGCGTACCCAAGGCGCCCTCGAGCTACAACCCGATCGTCAACCCCGAGCTCGCCACCATGCGCCGCGCCTACGTGCTGCGGCGCATGCGCGAACTCGGCTACATCGACGCCGCCGCCGCGGAAGCTGCCAACAAGGAGCCGATGCAGGCGCGCGCGCACGCGCCGCTCTACGACGTGGAGGCGCCGTACGTCGCGGAGATGGCGCGCCTCGAGCTGCGCCAGCGCTTCGGGCCGAGCGCCGAGACCGCCGGCTACAAGGTCTACACCACCATCGACGGGCGCCTGCAGGCGGCCGGCAACCGTGCGGTGCGTGTCGGGCTCATCGAGTACGACCGCCGCCACGGCTGGCGCGGCCCGGCCGGGCACGTGGACCTGCCCGCGCACGGCGAGCCGGACTACGCCGCGCTGGTCGATGAGTACGCCGCGATCGGCAACCTGTCGCCCGCGGTAATCACCGCGGTGGCCGACAAGAGCGCGCGCGCCTACGTCAAGTCCCTCGGCGCGGTGGAGATCGACTGGGACGGCCTGTCGTGGGCACGTCGCGAGCTGCACAACGACAGCGTCGGCCCCGCGCCGCACGCGGCGAGCCAGGTCCTGAGCCGCGGCGACGTGGTGTACGTGGTCGCCGACAACGCCGGGCACGCGCAGCTCGGGCAGATCCCGGACGCGCAGGCCGCGCTGGTCGCGCTCGATCCCAACGACGGCAGCATCGTGGCGCTGGTCGGCGGCTTCGATTACTTCACCAACAAGTACAACCGCGTCACCCAGGCGCGGCGCCTGCCGGGTTCGGGCTTCAAGCCGTTCCTGTACTCCGCGGCGCTCGAGAACGGGCTGACTCCCGCGACCGAGCTGCTCGATGCGCCCATCGTGCTCGAAGGCAGCGGCAACGAGGACTCGTGGCGGCCGGAGAACAACGAGCGCCAGTTCGGCGGCCCGACGCGCCTGCGCGAGGCGCTGGTGCACTCGCGCAACCTGGTGTCGATCCGCGTGCTCAAGGCGATCGGCATCCCCACCACGATCGACTACGTCAGCCGCTTCGGCTTCGACCCGAAGACCATGCCGCACGACCTGACACTGGCCCTCGGCACGCTCGAGGTGACGCCGCTCGACCTCGCCGCCGGCTACGCGGTGTTCGCCAACGGCGGCTATCGCGTCGCGCCCTACTTCATCGATCGCATCGAAAACGCCGCCGGCAAGGCGGTGTGGAGCGCCGCGCCGCGCCGGGTGTGCCCGCAGTGCGACCAACCCGCGCCAGCGGAAGCAAGCCCGCAGGCGGTGCGCGTGTCCGACCCGACGCCGGCGGCCGCGGCGCGCAGCGACGGCACCCATGGCGAGCCGGCACCGCTGCCGCCCGCCGAAGTCGCGCCGCGCGTCATCAGCGCGCAGAACGCCTACCTCATGGGCGACATGATGGCCGACGTGATCAAGCGCGGCACCGGCGTGCGCGCGCGCAGCCTCAACAGGGGCGACATCGCCGGCAAGACCGGCACCACCAACGAGGCCAAGGACACCTGGTTCAACGGCTTCACCAGGAATCTGGTCGCCACGGTGTGGGTGGGCTTTGACCAGGAACGGCCACTCGGCGAGGCCGAGGAAGGCGCGCACACGGCGCTGCCGATCTGGATCCAGTTCATGGGCGAGGCGCTCAAGGGAGTGCCCGAGCAACCCCGGCCGATGCCCGAGGGGCTGGTCACCTTGCGCATCTCGCCGGACACCGGCACGCTCGTCAGCGCCGAGAACCCCGACGGTATCCCGGAGATGTTCATGGTGAATCACCTGCCCTCGGCCGAGCAGGCCGGTACCACGGTGCAGGGCCCGGAGGTTCAGGCCAACGGCGAGCCGATCTTCTAGGGGCGAGGCGGATGAAGCGACATCCGACGCGCGGGGTGCAGCTGCGCCGGGCGCTGGCGCAGGAAGCCGCGCGCATCATGGCCGAGCACGGCATCCGCGACTTCCTCATCGCCAAACGCAAGGCCGCCGAGCGCTTCGGCGTGGTGGACGGCGCGGCGCTGCTGCCGAAGAACAGCGAGATCGAGAGCGCGCTCGCCGAGTACCAGCGGCTGTTCGGCGGCGAGTCGCACCAGAGCGCGCTGCACGCGCAGCGGCGCGCGGCATTGTCGGCGATGCGCTACCTGCGCGAATTCTCCCCGCGGCTGGTGGGCGCGGTGCTCTCGGGTACCACCACGCTGCATTCGGAGGTGCAGCTGCACCTGTTCGCCGAGCCCGCCGAGGCGGTCACGCTCAAACTGCTCGACGACGGCCTGGCGCACGAGGTGACCGAGAAGCGCGTGCGCTTCAACGCCGAGCAGGTGCGCGCCTTTCCCGGTGTGCGCTTCGAGATGGAGGAGCAACCCATCGAAGCGACGGTGTTCCCCACCGACGGCATCCGCCAGGCGCCGGTCAGCCCGGTGGACGGGCGGCCGATGCGGCGCGCCAACACCATCGAGGTCGAGGCGCTGCTGCAGCAGCCATGAGGTAAGGGGCGCAGCGCGCGGCTGCAGACGTGCCGCTTCAGGCGGCCGCTTCAGGCGCGCCGCTTCACCTCGACGTAGTCGCGCTGCTTGGGGCCGGTGTACAGCTGCCGCGGACGGCCGATGCGCATGTCGGGATCGGAGATCATCTCCTGCCAGTTCGCCACCCAGCCCACGGTGCGCGCGATCGCGAACATCACCGTGAACATCGAGCGCGGGATGCCGATGGCGCTGTAGATGACCCCCGAGTAGAAGTCGACGTTCGGGTAGAGCTTGCGCTCGATGAAGTACTCGTCCTTGAGCGCGATTTCCTCCAGGCGCAGCGCCAGCTCGAACAGCGGGCTGTCGGTGCGCCCGAGCTGCTTGAGCACCTTGTGGCACATGGCGCGGATGATCTGGGCGCGCGGATCGAAGTTCTTGTAGACGCGGTGGCCGAAGCCCATCAGGCGGAAGTGGCTCGACTTGTCCTTGGCCATCGCCAGGTACTTGGGGATGTTGTCGGTGTTGCCGATCTGCTCGAGCATCGCCAGCACCGCCTCGTTGGCGCCGCCGTGCGCCGGGCCCCACAGCGCGGACACGCCGGCGGAAATGGCGGCATAGGGATTGGCGCCGGTGCTGCCGGCGAGGCGCACCGTGGAGGTACTGGCGTTCTGCTCGTGGTCGGCGTGCAGGAGGAACAGCAGGTCGAGCGCTTCGGAGGCCACCGGGTCGAGCTGGTACGGCTCGCACGGCACGGCGAACAGCATGTGCAGCACGTTGGCGGCGTAGTCGAGGTCGTTGCGCGGATAGATGAACGGCTGGCCGAGCGAGTACTTGTGGGCCGCCGCCGCCATGGTGGGAAGCTTGGCGATGATGCGGTGCGCGAAAATCTCCCGGTGGCGCGGGTTATGGATATCCATCGTGTCGTGGTAGAACGCCGACATCGAGGCCACCACCGCCGACACCATCGCCATCGGGTGGGCGTTGTGGTGAAAGCCGTTGAAGAAACGCAGCAGCGTCTCGTTGAGCATCGTGTGGTAACGGATGCTGCCGCTGAACTCGGCGAGCTGCTTCGCGGTCGGCAACTCCCCGATCAGCAGCAGGTACGCCACCTCCATGAACGAGCTCTTCTGCGCCAGCTGCTCGATGGGGTAGCCGCGGTACAGCAGGACCCCGGCATCACCGTCGATGTAAGTGATGCGGCTCTCGGTCGCGGCGGTCATGCCGAAACCGGGGTCGTAGGTGAAAACGTCGAGGTCCTTGTGGAGCGAGGCGATGTCGAGCGCCGCCGGCCCGATGGTGCCGTTGCGCACCGGCAGCTGCGTGCGCCGCCCGCTCGCCGGATCGGTCAGCTCGAAAGTCCTGGCGGTTTTGCCGGTCGTGTCCGTCATTTGCGCGGCCGCGTTTCCACTCGACAGCGGAGGAAGGCGCCGCACATTCGCTCGCGGCGCACGAGCCAAAGAGACTTACATAGTCCGTGCGGCCGAATCAAGGCGCGGGACCGTACCTACTCGCCGGTAGGTAGCCTGCGCCGCCTGCGCCCGCAGCGCACGGCCGCGCCGCACGTGATCCTCGATCTTTGCCTTGTCGGTGGGCTACTTGGTGCCGGCGGTGGTGGCGCCGCTGCCGTACTTGCGGCGGAACTTGTCGACGCGCCCGGCGGTATCGACGATCTTCTGCTTGCCCGTATAGAAAGGATGGCAGTTCGAGCACACCTCGACCTGCAGGTCATGACCGAGCGTCGAGCTCGTCCGGAACGTGTTGCCGCACGTGCAGCTCACGGTGATCTCTTTGTACTCGGGGTGGATCGCGGCTTTCATGGCGGACTTCCGAAGGCTCTTGAGGTGGCTGCCCCAATCAATGGGGCGGCGGCGGTGCGACTTAAAGGGCGCGCGAGTTTAGCGGCAGGCCCTCGCGGCCTCAAGCACCGCGTAAATCCGCAACGCCCCGAAGCGGCCGCAAGCGCGGTTCCTTATCCACAGAAGCTGTGGACAAGTCTGTGCACTTTCGTCACTGCAACGCTTCGATTTCGCCGCCACATTGCATAATTGTTACCTTGGTCAAAAAATGACCAGACGATTTCTACCTGTTTCATCAATGACTTACAGGCATGATGTCCAGCGGCTTGACGGCTTTTGCGTGTAATCGACTCATTCTTGGGCGCAGCACAGCGGGCCTGTGAATAAAGGTCTTTCACGTGCCCGTGGAAACCTCGAGCGCTGCCATTGACAACACGGAAAGGCCAGAATTTTTCGGTGTTTCGGGCAGAAATTCGAGCAGCAGATCATTGAGGAACAGCAGCCCCTGGGCGCTCGGACGATAGCCCGCCGCGCTCGCCTCGAGCAGGCCGCGCTGGCGCTGTCGCTCAAGCACGGCGGCGACGCTCTCCCACGGCAGGCCGGTGCGCGCGCAGAACATCCCCGGCTCGAATCCCTGCGTGAGGCGCAGCGCATTCAGCATGAATTCGAACGGCCGCTCGTGCCGCGGGATGCTGCGGCGTGCGAGCGCGGTGTCGGCGGCGGCGAGGTAACGGCGCGGCTCGCGCAGCTGCGTGGTGCGCACGATGTCCGCGCCGCGCGGATAGCTGAGCTTGCCGTGCGCGCCGGCGCCGACCCCGAGGTAGTCGCCGAAATTCCAGTAGTTGAGGTTGTGGCGGCAGCGAGCGCCCGCGCGCGCATAGGCCGACACCTCGTAGCGGGCAAACCCCGCGTCGGCCAACAGCTGGGTGCACTCCGCATGCATCGCCGCGGCCGCATCCTCCTGCGGCAGCAGCGGCGGATGCGCGGCGAACGCCGTGCCCGGCTCGAGCGTCAGCTGGTAATGCGACAGATGCGCGGGCGCCAGCTGCAGCGCCTGGCGCACGTCCGCGAGCGCGCCGGCGAGGTCCTGCCCCGGCAGGGCGTACATCAGGTCGAGATTGAAGTTGGCGAGGCCGGCGGCGTGCAGCTCGGCGGCAGCGAGCCGCGTCTCATCGGGCGAATGGATGCGCCCGAGCGCCTGCAGCGCCCGTGCATCGAAGCTTTGCGCACCGAGCGACACGCGCGTGACGCCCGCGGCACGATACTCGGCGAACATGCCGCGCTCGATGGTGCCGGGATTTGCTTCGAGCGTTATCTCCACGTCGGCTGCCACGCGCAGCTCGCGACGTGTCGCCTCCAATAGCCGGCCGATGGCCTCGGGAGAGAACAGGCTCGGCGTGCCGCCGCCGAGGAACAGGCTGACTACTTCGCGTCCGACGACACTGCGCGCCTGCGCGTGCAGGTCGCGCAGCAGCCGCTCGATATAGGCCGTCTCCGCCAGCGGGCCGCTCAGCGTGTAGGAGTTGAAGTCGCAGTAGGGGCACTTGCGCACGCACCACGGGAAGTGCACGTAGAGCGCGAGCGGCGGGGTCACGAGAGTGCTCATCGCGTCTGCCATACTAATTCGGCGGCTGGCCGAGGCGTTTCAGGTAGGCCGCGAAGCGCGGATCGCCCGCGATCGATGCGAGCAGCGCATCGTGGCGCACCCACACGACCCCCGGGTCGTGGTTGAGGCGCGCCTTCTCGAGCCACTGCAAAGCGCCGTCGCGATCGCCAAAGAAGGCCACCGCCTCGGCCACCTGGAATTCAGATCCCTTCGACTGCGCCAGAAGATCGGCGAGCGCCGCCTTCGCCCGCGCGGTGTCGCCGGTGGCGTGGTAGCCGAGCGGCAGGCCGAGCACTCGCCAGGCCGAGCTCTCCGCAGGCTCCGCCTCGAAGGCCGCACCCGCCGCCGCGGCATCCTTCGCTACGAGCAGCGCGCGCCCGAGCTCGTAGTGCAGCCCCGGGAAGTGCGCATCCAGCGCGATCGCCTGGCGCAGCACCTCGGCCGAGTCCGCCGGGCGTCGCGCATAGTGCAGCGCACGGCCCAGGTACTTGCGGTGCAGGAGGTTCAGCGGATCGCCCTGCATCGCGCGCCGGAAGTATGCGGCCGCCTCACTCGGCTGCCCGGTAGCCGCGGTGAGATGGCCGTACAGTGCCAGCATCTCGACATTGTTCGGGTCGAGGGCACGCGCCTTGGCGAGCGCGTCGGCGGCGGCCGACCAGTTGAGATCGTATTGGATGTAGGTGATGGCCGCTGCCACGTAGGCATCCGGCAGATTGGGATTCAGGGCGACCGCGCGGTTGGCGGCGGCGACGATCTCGGCGTGCTGGCTGGCGTACCACTGCGGGGAAGCGCCTGAGCCGTCCGCCCCGACAGACCCCTGCGCGACCTGGCGGCCGAGACACAGCGCCAGTCCCACCCAGGCCGGCGCGTAGTTGGGATCGAGCTTGAGCGTCTGGCGGTAGAGCGTCTCCGCCTGAATGAGATCCTGGCGTGTGTCGTTGGTGACGAGGTGTCGCGCCTGCAGATAGAGCGTGTAGGCCTCCGGGCTCGTCGACTGCTGCGGCGCGGCCGCCTGGGTGCCCATCAGTGTGCTCTGCAGCTGCTCGGAGACCGCGCGTGCGATGTCGTCCTGCACCGCGAAGATGTCGCGGGCGTCGCGGTCGTAGGTCTGCGACCAGAGATGAAAGCCGTTGTCGGCGCGCACCAGCTGCGCGGTGATGCGCAATCGCTCACCCGACTTGCGCACGCTGCCTTCGAGGATGTGGGTCACGCCGAGCGCGCGGCCGATCTCGCTCACAGTTGCCGCCTTGCCCTTGAAGGAGAACGAGGAGGTCCGCGCCGGCACCCGCAGGTTCGGCACCCGGGTGAGCGTGTCGATCAGCTCCTCGGCGAGACCGTCCGAGAAATACTCCTGGTCGTGCTTCTCGCTCAGGTCGGTGAAGGGCAGCACCGCGACCGACTTGCCTTCTGCGGCGGCCGGCGGGGCGGGAGAGCCGGCGGATTGCTGTGCCGTGCCATGCGACGCCGACCACTGCGAGCCGTAGTACATGATGAGCGCGACCACGACGATGAGCGCCACCGCCCAGATGAGTGCCCGCAGCGTGCTGCGCGAGCCGGCAGCGGACGCGCTGCGGTCAATGGACGGTGGCGCGCTGCCGGAAGCAGCGCCGCCTGTGCCGCGCGCTGCTGCGTTGCCTGCATCGCGCGCCGCTGCCGGGAACAGCAGCCGCTGCACCCGCTCGACGAAGGCGGGCGGGGTCTCCCCTCCCGGCAGTCGCGTCCACTGCAGCTCGCGGAAGCGCTCCGGGATGCGCTCATCCGCCTGCGGCGTGTCATCGATCGCCACCGGCAGCAGGAACGGCTTGTCGGGCGCCATAAGGTGCGAGCGGTCGACCGCCAGCTTCCATTCGAAGCGGAAGTAGCCTTCCGAGCGCGCATGCGCGTTCGTCGAGATGATCGGGATGAAGAGCGCACAGCCCTTGATCTGGCGGCGGATCGCTGCGTCCCAGGCATCCCCGCCGCGCAGCTCGCTCTTGTCGAACCAGATCTCGATGCCGGCGGCGCGCAGCGCGTCGCACAGCCGCTGCGCGGCCGCGGCATCCTCCGAGGCGTAGCTGAGAAAGACTGCCGGCCCCGTGGCGGCGGCGCCGGCGGCGCTGGCCGATTCGCCGCTCAAGTCCCCGCCCGCCTACTCCGCATTCTGCACCTGCTCGCGCATCTGCTCGATCACGACCTTCAGGTCGACCGCGCTGCGCGTCGTCTCGATGTCCTGCGACTTCGACGACAGCGTGTTCGCCTCGCGATTGAGCTCCTGCATGAGGAAGTCGAGCCGGCGCCCGGCGGGCTCGTTAGCGCCGATCACGCGCTGCACCTCGACCACGTGGCTGCGCAGGCGCTCGATCTCCTCGTCGACGTCGAGCCGCTGCAGCAGCAATGCCAGCTCCTGCTCGAGCCGCTCGGGATCGACCTGCACGGCGAGCTCGGCGACGCGCTCGGCGAGCCGCGCGCGCACGCGCGCGTGCACTTCGGGAAGCCGCGCGCTCACGTCCGCGATCAGCTCCTCGAGAGCGGTGCAGCGCTGCTCGAGCAGCTCGCGCAGCCGCGCCCCTTCGCGGCGGCGAGCGGCTGCCAGGTCCTCGAGCGTCGCCTCGAACAGCGCCAGCGCGGCGCCGAGCAGCTGCTCACCGCCGACTCCCTCATCGCGCAAGACGCCGGGCCAGCGCAGCACGTCGAGCGCGTTGACGCTCGCCCCCGCGGGCAGCGCGCGCGTCACCACGTGCACGGCCGCCCGCAGCCGCTCGAGCGCCTCGCCGTCGATTTCCAGCGCACCGCCCGCGCCCTGCGGGCGACGGTAGTTGATGGTGCAGTCGACCTTGCCGCGACGCAGCTGCTGCGCAAGCCGTGCGCGCAGCTCCCCTTCCGCGCTGCGCAGCTCGTCCGGCAGGCGAAATCCTGCTTCGAGGAAGCGGTGGTTCACGCTGCGTAGTTCGCATACCAGCGTGCCCCACGAGCCGCTGCTCTCGCGGCGCGCGAAGCCGGTCATGCTGGCGATCATGCTGACGCTCGTCACAGGTGATATAAAGCCGCGGACAAGTCTAACAGAGGCTGGGTGCGGTTCTTGCGGGTCGAATATGCGGACATCAGCCTGCTCGGCGGGCGCGAGGAGAACCAGGATCGCGTCACCACGGCGGTCGCCGAGCACGCGGCGCTGCTGGTGGTGGTCGACGGTATGGGCGGTCACGCCCACGGCGCGCGCGCCGCACAGGTGACCCAGCAGGTGATCGTGGAAGCGTTCTGGCACTCGCCGCAGCCGCTGTTCGATCCGCTGGGGTTCCTGCACCTCACCCTCGGGCGCGCGCACGAGGAAGTGGTGAAGCTCGGCACGCACTTGGCGCTCGAGCAGCGGCCGCGCGCCACCTGCGCGGTGTGCCTGGTGCAGCAGCGCGCCAGCTGGTGGGCGCACGTCGGCGACAGCCGCCTGTACCACGTGCGCGGCACGCAGCTGCTGACGCGCAGCCGCGACCACAGCCACGTCGAGCTGCTGCTGCGCGAAGGGCTGATCAGCGCCGAGCAGGCGCACAATCACCCGATGCGCAACTTCGTCGAATGCTGTCTCGGCGGCGACCCGGTGCTGCCGGACATGTCGCTGACACGGCGCCGCTCGCTGCAGCCCAACGATGTGCTGCTGGTGTGCACCGACGGTTTGTGGGGCGGACTGAAGGATAGCGAGATCGCGGCCGAGCTCGGCGCGCCGGGGGCGCTGCGCGAGAAGCTGCTTGCCCTCGGCGAGCGCGCGGTGCAGCGCTCCGGCAGCGGCAGCGACAACACCTCGGCGGCGGCGCTGCGCTGGCTGGGCGAGTAGCGCGTGGGCAGACCCTCCGGACGCGCCCCCGACGAGATGCGGCGCGTGAGCTTCGAGCGGCGGCACGCCAAGCACGCCGAGGGCGCGGTGCTGATCGCCTGCGGCGACACCCAGGTGCTGTGTACCGCGAGCGTGGAGGAGGGCGTGCCGCAGTTCCTGCGCGGCAAGGGCCAGGGCTGGATCACCGCCGAGTACGGCATGCTGCCGCGCGCCACACACACGCGCTCGGCGCGCGAGGCGGCGCGCGGGCGCCAGAGCGGGCGCACCCTCGAGATCCAGCGCCTCATCGGCCGCTCGCTGCGCGCGGTCGCGGATCTCAAGGCCCTCGGCGAGCGCACCATCACGCTCGACTGCGACGTGCTGCAGGCCGACGGCGGCACGCGCACCGCCGCCATCACCGGCGGCTTCGTGGCGCTATCGCAGGCATGCGAGCAGCTGGTGCGGCGGCGCCTGATCGCCGCCAGCCCGCTGCACGGGCAGGTGGCGGCGATCTCGGTGGGCATCGTCGGCGGTGCGGCGGTGCTCGATCTCGACTACGCCGAGGACTCGCAGGCCGAGACCGACATGAACGTGGTGATGAACAACGGCGGCGGCTTCGTCGAGGTGCAGGGCACCGCGGAGGGCCACGCGTTTCGCCGCCACGAGCTCGACGCGCTGCTGAACCTCGCCGCCGCCGGCATCGGCGGGCTGTTCGCGCTGCAGGCGCAGACGCTCGCGACGCCGTGAGGCGCGCGGTCCTCGCCAGCGCCAACCCCGGCAAGCTGCGCGAGCTCCGCGCGCTGCTCGCCCCGCTGTCACTCGAGCTCATCGCGCAGGGCGAGCTCGGTATCGAGTCGCCGCCCGAGACCGGCGCCACCTTCCTGGAGAACGCCCTGCTCAAGGCGCGCCACGCGTCGGGGCGCGCGCAGCTGCCGGCGCTCGCCGACGACTCGGGACTGGAGGTCGCAGCGCTCGGCGGCCGTCCCGGCGTGCGCTCGGCGCGCTTCGCGGGCGAAACCGCCAGCGATCAAGACAACCTGCAGCGCCTGCTCGCCGAGCTGCAGGCCGTGGCGCCCGGGCAGCGCCAGGCGTGCTACCAGTGCGTCATAGTGTTCGTGCGCGACGGTGCGGATCCCTCGCCGCTCGTGGCGCGCGGCAGCTGGCGCGGGCACATCGCCCAGGCACCACGCGGGCACGGCGGCTTCGGCTACGACCCGGTGTTCGTCCCGGATGGCGAGCCGTGCACCGCAGCGCAGCTGCCCGCCGCGGCGAAGAACGCCGCGAGCCACCGCGGCCAGGCGCTGCGCGCGCTCGTCGCGATGCTCGGGACGTCGGGCTATATTCGCGCCCCATGAACGGCATTCCTGCACCATGAGCAGCGGCAGGCTGATCGTCATCTCCGCGCCCTCCGGCGCCGGCAAGACCTCGCTGGTCCGGGAGGTCCTGCAGGACGACCCGCAACTGCAGCTGTCCATCTCGCACACCACGCGCAAGCGCCGCCCCACGGAAGCCGAGGGGCGCGAATACCACTTCGTCACGGTTGCGCAGTTCCAGGCGCTCGAGGCGCGCGGTGAGTTTCTGGAACACGCGCGGGTGTTCGACAACTTCTACGGCACCTCGCGGGCGTTCGTCGAGCAGCAGCTGCGCGCCGGTCGCAGCGTGCTGCTGGAGATCGACTGGCAGGGTGCGCAGCAGGTGCGCACACGCATGCCGCAGTGTGTGAGCGTGTTCATCCTGCCGCCTTCACGCAAAGCGCTCGCCGAGCGCCTCGCCCGGCGGGCGACCGACACGCAGCAAGTCATCGCGCGACGCCTGGCGGATGCCGCGACTGACATGTCCCATTACCGCGAATTCGATTACGTGGTGGTGAACGATGATTTCGCGCACGCGGTCGCGGACCTGAAACGCGTCATCGCCGGACAGGGCGAAGCGCTGCGCAGCGACCGCCCCGAGCTCGCGCCGCTCATCGCAGAGCTCCTGGCCGGGCCTTAGTAAGCATGTCGCAGGACGGTTAGCCACATTCCTGCCCCGGCTCCGCTTAAGGTATGCCGACGCACCAGCCGTCATTGACGCCGACTTCGGCGAGGAGTACGAAGTCAACACAAACAAGTCCTGCCAAGGACGGGCAAGCCCATGAAAATTCTCTGCACGCTCACCGCACTCGCCGCCGCCGCGCTCGTCTCGGCTGCCGCCTTCGGTGCCGCCACCCCGTTCAATGTGAGCGGCACGATCAGCAGCGACTTTCCGCCGCCGGCGAGCTCGGCGCTGAGCGGCACCCTCACCATCGATCCGGCGACCGGCGCCATCGACGCGCTCGATCTGAATTTCACCTCGCCTTCCACCACGATCACGATGTCGCTGCCGTCGCTGACATTTCTGGGACCGGAGAGCGCCCCGGGTCCCGCGGGCTCGCACCTCTACGAAATCGAGGCGTGTGCGTCCATGGATTGCGGCTCGAACTGGCTGATCGAAATGGGCCTGGACGTGACGCCGACTGTCCCGAGTCTCGTCGGCTACAACGGCGGCGAGATCGCCACGATCGGTTTGTTCTACGGCGGCGTGCAGAACACCTGGGGCGGCTGTCCGGTAAGTCCTGCGGTGGCCTCCCCCTGCGGCACGCTGTCGACGAGCAAGACCACCGGCGTGCCGGAGCCGGCCAGCGCTGCGCTGCTGATCCTCGGGCTTACGGCCACCTGCCTGCGCCGGCGGCGCAGACTCCCCTAGCAGACTCCCCTAGAGGAGGCGCGCGGCCGCGGGCCGCGCGCGGCGTGCCGGGCCGCGGGTTTTCCTTTATAGTGAAAGACCCCGCGTACCCTTTGCGGCGCGCTCAACAGCTTAGCGATCCCATGGCCCGAATCACCGTAGAAGACTGCCTGCAGAACGTCGATAACCTCTTCCAGCTGGTGCTGCTCGCCGCGCAGCGCGCGCGCCGCCTGGCGAACGGCGCCGAGGCGACGCTGCCGCTCGAGAACGACAAGCCGACCGTGCTGGCGCTGCGCGAGATCGCCGCCGGCAACGTGACCGCGGAAATGCTGCGCGAGCCGGAGCCCGCGCCCGAGCCGCTGGCAGCCGAAGCCGACAATCAGTCCAGCTTCCGCGCACCGCAGTTCGGTCTCGGAGACTGACGGCTTAGACAGCCCCCATGGACTATGCGTCTTCGCTCCTGGGATTGCTGCCCGGCGGAAGACGCACTCCGGGACTGAAGGAGCTGCTGGGCGCGGTCGGCGACTACCTGCCGGCCGAGCAGGTGGGCCGCATCCGCGAGGCCGCCGAGTTCGGCACCTCGGTCCACAAGGGGCAGAAGCGCCTGTCGGGTGAGCCGTTCATCGCCCACCCGGTCGCCGCCGCCGCCATCCTCGCCGATCTGCACCTCGACGCCGACACCATCGTGGCGGCGATCCTGCACGACGTCATCGAGGACACCCCGACCCCGAAGGATCAGCTCGCGGCACGCTTCGGCGCCGACGTCGCCGAGATCGTCGACGGCGTCACCAAGCTCGACCAGATCAGGTTCAAGAGCCGCGAGGAGGCGCAGGCGGAGTCGTTCCGCAAGATGCTGCTCGCCATGGTGCGCGACCTGCGCGTCATCCTGGTGAAGCTCGCCGACCGCACCCACAACATGCGCACCATCGAGGCGATGGCGCCGGCGCGCCGGCGCGCGATCGCGCGCGAGACGCTCGAGATCTACGCGCCGATCGCCGAGCGGCTCGGGCTCTACAACATGAAGCTCGAGCTCGAGGACCTCGGCTTCAAGGCGCTGTACCCGCGCCGCTACCACGTGCTGGAGCGCGCGCTGCGCCGCACGCGCGGCAACCAGAAGGAGTTCCTCAAGAAGATCGAGCAGCAGCTGAACGCGGCGCTGCTGAAGAGCGGCATTCCCGCGCACGTCGAGACGCGTGAGAAGCATCTCTACAGCGTGTACCGCAAGATGCGCCGCAAGCGCGCCATCCTCAACGAGATTGTCGACGTCTACGGCATCCGCATTGTGGTCGACAGCCCCGACATCTGCTACCGCGCACTCGGCGCGGTGCACTCGGTGTTCAAGCCGATGCCCGGGCGCTTCAAGGACTACATCGCCATCCCGCGCGTCAACGGCTACCAGTCACTGCACACCACGCTGTTTGGTCCGAACGGCGTGCCCATCGAGGTGCAGATCCGCACCACCGACATGCACCGCGTGGCCCAGGCCGGCATCGCGGCGCACTGGAAGTACAAGACCGGCGGCGCCACCGATTCCACCCAGCAGGAGCGCACGCGCGAATGGCTCTCGAGCCTGGTGTCGCTGCAGGAGGCGGGCAGCTCGGAAGAGTTCCTCGAGAGCGTCAAGGTCGACCTGTTCCCCGACAAGGTCTACGTGTTCACGCCCAAGGGGCAGATCCTGCGCCTGCCCTCGGCCGCCACGGTGGTGGACTTCGCCTACGCCGTGCACACCGACGTGGGCAACCGCTGCGTCGCGGCCAAGCTCGACCGGCGCCTGACGCCGCTGCGCACCGTGCTGCGCAACGGCCAGACCGTGGAGATCATCACCGCCAAGGGCGCGACCCCCAATCCCTCGTGGGTCAACTTCGTGGTCACCGCCAAGGCGCGCAGCGCCATCCGCCACTACCTGAAGAGTCTGCGGCGCACCGAGGCGATCGCGCTCGGCGCGAAGCTGCTCGCGCAGGCGCTCGGGGAGTTCTCGCTGTCGCTCGAGGACGTCTCCGAGGAGGTGCGCCGCGCGGCGCTCGGCGAGCTCGGCATGAAGGATCTCGACGAGCTCTACGAGAAGATCGGGCTCGGCGAGCGCCTGGCGCCGCTGGTCGCGCGGCGGCTGCTGCCCCCCGGACCCACCAGCGGGCCCACCGGACTTGCGCCGCTGGCGATCGCCGGCACGGAAGGCTTGCTGGTCACCTACGCGCGCTGCTGCTTCCCGGTCCCCTACGATCCGATCTTCGCCTTCCTGTCCGCCGGCCGCGGCGTGGTGATCCACCGCGAGAACTGCGTCAACGTCGAGGACTACCGCAAGCATCCGGAGAACTGGCTGCCGGTCAGCTGGCAGACCGCGCCCGACCGGCTGTTCGCTACGGAGATCCGCGTGTACGTGGTCAACCGCACCGGCGTGCTGGCGGCGGTGGCGGCGGCGATCGCCAGCGCCGAAACCAACATCGACCACGTCTCCATCGACGAGCAGGACAGCGACACCGCGGTGCTCACCTTCGAGCTGCGGGTGCGCGACCGGCGGCACCTGGCGCACCTGGTGCGCATCATCCGCCGCATGGCGGACGTGACGCGCGTGACACGCACCCTCGCCGCGCACGCGCGCGATGCGCACTCGCCGGGCAGCGACGCCGAGGCCGACGCCGAAGCCGACGGTGACACCGACGGCGAGTCCGATCAGGGCGACGGCGACGGTGAGGGCTGAGAGAAGCTTTTCAGGAGGAGGCAAGCGGATGAGCTCACAGACCATTCATACCGAGCGCGCGCCGCAGGCGATCGGCACCTACTCGCAGGCGGTGCGCGCGGGCGATACCGTCTACCTCTCCGGCCAGGTGCCGCTCGATCCGGCCACCATGCAGCTGGTGAGCGCAGAATTCGAGGCGCAGGTACGTCGCGTGTTCGAGAACCTCAAGGCGGTCGCCGAGGCCGCCGGCGGCTCGCTCGCGCAGGCGGTGAAATTCACCATCTTTCTCATCGATCTCGCCAACTTCGCCAAGGTCAACGAGGTCATGGCGCTGTACTGCGCCAAGCCCTACCCGGCGCGCTCCACGATCGGCGTCGCGCAACTGCCGCGCGGCGCGCAGGTGGAGATCGAGTGCATCCTGCATCTCGGCTGAGGGGGCCGCGGCGCGCCGCCGCACCGCGGGCGGCTGACGCAGCCCGCGTGGCGAGCGCCCCGGGCGCCCTCGCAACACCGACGCCGGGCGGCGCGGCCGCTCGGCCGGTGACGGCGCTGCGCGGCGTGGGCGCGGCACTCGCCGCGCGGCTGGCGAAGCTCGGCGTGACGCACGTGGCGGACCTGCTGTTCCTGCTGCCGCTGCGCTACGAGGACCGCACGCGGCTGCAGCGAATCGGCACGCTCATCGCCGGCACGCGCGCGGCGATCGAAGGGGAGATCCAGCTCACCGAGATCGCTTACCGCGGGCGGCGCCAGCTGCTGACGCGCCTCTCCGACGGCACCGGCCTCCTGACGCTGCGCTTCTTCTATTTTTCCGCCAGCCAGCAGCAGCAGCTCGCGCGCGGCACGCGGCTGCGCTGCTTTGGTGAAGTGCGGCGCGGGCCGCTCGGCCTGGAGATGGTGCACCCGGAATACCGCCGCCTCGAGGGCGAGGCGGCCGCGCTCGAAGACACCCTCACGCCCGTCTACCCCGCCACCGAGGGCGTACCGCAGGGGCGGCTGCGCGCGCTGGTGCGCGCGGCGCTCGCCGCGGCGGCCGGCGCACAGCTGCCCGACCTGCTGCCGCCGTCGGTGGGATTGCCGGCCGGATTGCCGTCGCTGTCGCAGGCGCTCGCCTACGTGCACGCGCCGCCGCGCGCAGCGCGGCTCGAGGAGCTGGCGAGCGGACGGCACCCGGCGCAGCGGCGCCTCGCCTTCGAGGAGCTGCTGGCGCACCACCTGGCGCTGAAGCTGCGGCGGCGGGCGCTGCAGACTGATCCCGCGCCACCGCTCGCCGATGCGAGCGGCCTCGCGCAGCGCTTCCTCGGCTCGCTGCCCTTCGCACTGACGCGCGCACAGGCGCGCGCGCTGGAGGAGGCGCGGCGCGATCTCGCCGGCCGCGTGCCGATGATCCGCCTGCTGCAGGGGGATGTCGGCTGCGGCAAGACGGTGGTGGCCGCGGCGGCGGCGGCGGCGGCGGCCGGCAGCGGCCTGCAGGCCGCGCTCATGGCGCCCACTGAGCTCTTGGCCGAGCAGCACTGGCGCAACTTCCAGGCGTGGTTCGCCCCGCTCGGCGAGACGGTGGCGCTGCTGTCGGGCAGCGTGCCGGCGCGCACGCGGCGCAGCGCGCTCGCGGCGATCGCCGCCGGCGAGGTGCGCGTGGTCGTCGGCACCCAGGCGCTCTTCCAGGAAGGCATCGAGTTCGCCGGCCTCGCGCTCGTCATCGTCGACGAGCAGCACCGCTTCGGCGTGCAGCAGCGCCTCAAGCTTTCCGAGAAAGGCCGCCACGCCGGCCGCCTGCCGCACCAGCTGATCATGACCGCCACTCCCATCCCGCGCACCCTGGCGATGACCGCATACGCCGATCTCGACATCTCGGTGATCGACGAGCTGCCGCCGGGACGCACGCCGGTGACGACCGTAGTGGTGCCCGAAGAGCGCCGCAGCGAGGTCGTGGCGCGCATCGTCGAGGCCTGCCGCGCGGGGCGGCAGGCGTACTGGGTCTGCCCGCTCATCGACGAGTCGGACGAGCTACGCGCGCAGGCCGCGGAAGATACCGCCGCGCGCCTCACGGCAGCGCTGCCGGGCGTGCGCGTCGGGCTGGTGCACGGCAGGATGCCGGCCGCCGCGCGCGATGCGGCCATGCTCGCCTTCAAGGCCGGGAAGCTGCAGCTGCTGGTGGCCACCACCGTGATCGAGGTCGGCGTGGATGTGCCCAACGCCACGCTCATGGTGATCGAGAATGCCGAGCGCATGGGCCTGGCGCAGCTGCACCAGCTGCGCGGGCGCGTCGGCCGCGGCAGCGCCGCCAGCACCTGCGTGCTGCTGTACCGCGCGCCGCTCGCCCCGCTCGCGCGCGAGCGCCTCAAGGTGATCCGCGCGAGCAGCGACGGCTTCGAGATCGCGCGGCGGGATCTGGAGCTGCGCGGCCCCGGGGAACTGCTCGGCACGCGGCAGACGGGACTCGCGCAGCTGCGGGTCGCGGATCTGATGCGCGATGCGGATCTGCTGCCACGGGTGCAGCAGTGCGCCGAGCGGCTGTTGCTGTGCGCGCCCGCGCAGGTGGCCGCGCTGGCCGCGCGCTGGATCGGCGCGGACGAGCGCTACGGGCGGGTGGGCTGAAACGCCCCACGCGGTCAGAGCTGGAACCAGCCTGACGGGCGGGCGGTCGAATGCCGTTAGTGCGGAGCTATGCTATGTCACCCATCGAGAAAAAGAGGCGCCTGTGGCGCGAGTATCGCGGCCTCGCGCTGTTCCTGATGCTGATGCTCGCCTTCAGGTCCGCCTGGGCAGACTGGGTGACCGTGCCCACCGGCTCGATGAACCCGACCATTCTCGAGGGCGATCGGGTGCTCGTCGACAAGCATGTGTTCGGGCTGCGCATCCCGTTCACCCTCATTCACATCAGCGGCGGTGCCGATCCGGCGCGCGGTGACATTGTCGTGTTCGACTCCCCGGCCAGCGGCCAATCCCTGGTCAAGCGCGTGGCCGCGACTCCCGGCGATATGCTCGAGCTCGACGGCGAGAAGCTCATCGTCAACGGACAGCCGGCCAGGTATGGTCCCGGAGATCTCACTCACATAAGGGAGCTGCTGGCGAAAACGGCGGCGCAGAGACCGGCCGTGCTGAGCGAGGAACTGGCCGGGATCGCGCACGAGATCCTGATCCTTCCGGCGCGCACGTCGCAGCGGATCTTCGGGCCGGTCACGGTGCCTGCGGGCATGTACTTCATGCTCGGCGACAACCGTGATAACAGCGCCGACTCCCGTTACATCGGGTTCGTGCCCCGGCGCGTCATCGTCGGTCGCGCAACCCGCGTCGTGGTCTCATTCGATCCAGAGCACTACTTCATGCCGCGCTGGCATCGCCTGTTCGTTCCGCTCACCTGAGGCGCCAGACGGCTAGGGATGTTCGCCCGCCGCGCCGCTGGCGGACATCGAGTAGGGCTGCTCGGCGCCGGCGCCGGGCCAGGCGGGATTGGGCTGCGACTGCATGCGAAAGCGCAGCTCCCCGCCCGCCATGATCTCCTCGTGGCGGATGAAGGCGCGCCTGAGCGGCCTGCCGTTGAGCGTGACGGCGCCGATGTAGGCACGGGCATCGCTCACGCCGGGCGCCGCGATGGTGAAACGCGCGCCGTTCGGCAGGGTAAGCGTCGCGCGCGCGACGAACGGTCGCCCGATGATGTACTCGTTGCTCCCCGGGGCGAGCGGATAGAAGCCGAGCGCGGTGAAGATGAACCAGGCCGACATCTGGCCGAGGTCATCGTTGCCGGCCAGGCCGTCGGGGCGCGGCGCGTACTGGCTGTTCATGATGGCGGCGAGGCGCGCCTGCGTGCGCCACGGCTCGCCGGCCGCCGCGTAGAGATAGGCGATGTGGTGGCTCGGCTCGTTGCCGTGCGCGTACCAGCCGATCAGCCCGGTGATGTCCTCCATGTGCGCGAACACCTTCGGGTCCACCTTGACATCGAACACCTGATCGATGCGCCTGAGCAGCGCCGGCGCGCCGCCGTGCGCCTGCGCGAGCGCGGCGATGTCCTGCGGCACGTACCAGGAGTACTGCCAGGCGTTGCCCTCGGTGTAGTCGGTGCCGTACCCGCTCGAGGCCGGGTCGAACGGCTCGCGGAAAGAGCCGTCGCGGCGGCGCGCGCGCATGAAGCCGCTCGCCGGATCGAACACGTTGCGCCAGTTGCCCGCGCGCCGGTAGAACTCGGCGGCGAGCTCGCGCCGCCCGAGGCTCTCGGCCATGCGCGCGATGCTCCAGTCGTCGAAGGCGTACTCGAGCGTTTTCGAGACCGCCTCGCCCTCCTCGTCGATGGGCACGTAGCCGAGCTGCATGTAGGCGCCCAGCCCGCCGTAGGGCGCGTAGCTGGCGGTGGCGACCATCGCCTCGAGCGCCGCGGCGCCGTCGTAGCCGCGGATGCCCTTCATCCAGGCATCGGCGATCACCGGCACGGCGTGATAACCGATCATGCACCAGGTCTCGCGGCCGTGGAACGCCCACACCGGCAGCATGCCGTAGGGGCTGGCGTGCTGCGCGGCGACGAGCGAGCGCACGATGTCGCTGGTGCGCTGCGGACTCTGCACCAGGGTCAGGAGCGGATGCAGCGCGCGGTAGGTGTCCCACAGCGAGAAGGTCGAGTAGTTGGTGAAGCCGTCCGCCTGGTGCACGGCGTTGTCGGGGCCGACGAAGCGGCCGTCGCTGTCCATGTAGAGGCTCGGCGCCTGCAGCGCATGGTAGAGCGCGGTGTAGAGGCTGCGCCGCAGCGGCGCGGGCGCATTCACCTCGAGGACCCCGAGCGCCTCGGACCACGCCACGCGCGCGGCCGCGCGCACCGCGTCGAAATCCCAGCCCGGCATGCCCGCATCGAGGTTGGCGATGGCGCTGTCCTCGCTCACCGGGGAGATCGCGGCCTTGACGATCAGCGTGCCGCCCGCGGCCTGCGCGAAGTCGAATGCCCCGACCAGCTGGCGGCCCTCGATCTGCGCGCGCGCGCGCGGCTGCGTGTTCGCCGGCGGCGGGAAGCCCTTGTAGAGGAGCTCGCCTTCCGTGTTGCGCAGCTCGTGCCCGCTCACCGCCTGCGAGAAGCGCAGCGCAAAGTACAGCCGCCGGCCCGGCGCCCAGCCGCGCGTCTCGCGAAAACCGCTCACCGTGCCGTCCGGCCGCAGCCGCAGCCGCGCCCACAGCACCTTGCCCGGGTAGTCGTACATGCTGGTGCGCAGGTCGATGAGCACGTGCGCGCTCTTGCCGGGCGGGAACGTGTAACGGTGCACGCCGACGCGCGCCGCCGCGGTGAGCTCGGCACGCACGCCGTAGCTGTCGAGGGTCACCGCGTAGTAGCCCGGTTGCGCGATCTCGCTGGCGTGACTGAAGAGCGAGGTGTAGCCACTGCCCGGCTGGTCGATCTCACCGCGCTCGAAGCGCACCTCGCCCGTGATCGGCATCACCAGCACGTCGCCCAGATCCGAATGCCCGGTGCCAGAGAAGTGCGTGTGCGAGAACCCGACGATCGTGTGGTCCTCGTAGCGATAGCCCGCCGACCAGCCGAAGGCCTCGCTGCGCGGCTTGATCTGCGTGTCGGGACTCAGCTGGATCATGCCGAACGGCACCACCGCGCCGGGAAAGGTGTGTCCTTCCCCGCCGGTGCCGATGAACGGGTCGACCGCGGCGTAGGCCGCATCGCCCGCGGTAGCAGGCGGGGCGGGCCCGGCCGCGGCCACGCCCGTCCCGCAGCTGCCGAGCAGCAGCACCGTCAAGATCCGCAACGCATTCATGCCGGGAAACCCTTCGCGAATTTCTGACGCCGCCCAAGATCGGCTATTGTGCCGCAACCGCGCTACCGCACCGGCGCGCACCGGCGTTGAAGCCGCCTGAAAGAGAGTCGCAACAGCATGAACGGGCGCACGCTGTCCACCCCGGCGGCCATCGCCGTGCTGTCGATCATCTTCTTCACCTGGGGCGCGCTCACCTGCCTCAACGACGTGCTGATCCCGCATCTGAAGGCCGTGTTCGCCATGAACTACGCCCAGACGATGCTGATCCAGTTCACCTTCTTCGGCACCTACTTCGTCATGTCGATCCCGTCGGGCCGCGTGGTGGCGCACGCCGGCTACAAGCTGGGCATCATCATCGGCCTCTTGGTGGCGGCCGCCGGCGCGCTGCTCTTCTATCCGGCGGCCGGCGCGCCCTCCTACCTGCTGTTTCTCGTGGCGCTGTTCGTGCTGGCGAGCGGCATCACGCTGCTGCAGGTTGCAGCCAACCCCTACATCAGTCTGCTCGGAGACCCGCGCCGGGCCTCGGCCCGCCTCACCCTGGCACAGGCGCTCAATTCCCTCGGCACCACGCTGGCGCCCTGGCTCATCGGGCCGGTGATCCTCGCGATCGCGGTGCTCGGCCCCGATGCGCTGGCGCGATTGTCCCCCGCGCAAGCCGAGGCCTATCGCATCGCCCAGGCTCACTCGGTGCAGACACCCTACCTGTGGATCGCGGTGGCACTGTTGCTGCTGGCAGGCTTCGTGGGAGTGTTCCGCCTGCCGCCACAAACGGAGGCCACCGAGCAAGCCGACCCGCACCCGCACCGCTTCACCGAGGTGCTGCGCTACCGCCACGTGCGCCTCGGCGCGCTCGCGATCTTCGTCTACGTCGGCGGGGAGGTCGCGATCGGCAGCTTCCTCATCAACTACATCTCCGACCCGCATATCGGCGACATCGCCCCCGCCGACGCCACGCGCTACGTCGCCCTCTACTGGGGTGGCGCCATGGTCGGCCGCTTCGCCGGCTCGCTGTTGCTGCGGCTCATCGATCCGCGGCGGCTGCTGTGCCTGTTTGCGCTGGCGGTGCTCGCGCTGCTCGCGACCACCATCAGCAGCACCGGCCACCTCGCCATGTGGAGCATCATCGCCATCGGGCTGTTCAACTCCATCATGTTCCCCACCATTTTCACGCTCGGCATCGAGGGACTCGGTCCCATGACCAGCCGCGGCTCGAGCCTGCTGGTGATGGCGATCGTCGGCGGCGCGCTCATCCCCTACCTGCAGGGCGTGCTCGCCGATCACCTCGGCGTACAGCGGGCGTTCTTACTGCCGGTGCTGTGCTACGCGTACATCGCCTGGTACGCGCTGCGCGGCTCGCGGCCGGTCGCGCCGCTCGCGCAGGCGGTGACCGCCACGCCGTGAGCGCGGCCGCGCCCGCCACGGTGGTGTGCTTCGGCGAGGCGCTCGTCGACCTGCTGGCGCGGGCACCCGCCAGTCCCGCCACCCCGCCCAGCTTCACCGCCTACGCCGGCGGCGCCCCGGCCAACGTCGCGGTCGCCGTCGCGCGGCTCGGCGGCGCCGCGCGTTTCGTCGGCATGCTCGGCGAGGACCTGTTCGGCGAGCTTCTGGCGGGCGAGCTCCAGCGCGCGGGTGTCGACATCTCCTGCACGCGCCGCACCCGCCAGGCGAAGACCGCGCTCGCCTTCGTGGCGCTCGACGAGCACGGCGAGCGCAGCTTCAGCTTCTACCGCCCGCCGGCGGCGGACCTGTTATTTCGCGCCGCGGACTTCGCGCCGCGCGCCTTCGCGGAGGCGGCGGTGTTTCACGTCTGCTCCAACAGTCTCACCGAGGCCCCGATCGCGGCGGCGACACTCGCCGGGGTGCACGCGGCGCGCGCCGCGGGCGCCCTCATCAGCATGGACGTGAACCTGCGGCCCTCGCTGTGGGGCGCCGGCGTGGACCCGGCGCCCCTCGTGTGGCAGCTGCTCCTCGAAGCGGACCTGGTGAAGCTCGACGAGGCGGAGCTCGACTTCCTTGCGCGCAGCAGCGGCGGGGCGCAGGCGGCGCTGGCGCGGGCGTTCGCCGCCCGCGCACAAGTCGTGGTGGTCACCGCCGGCGCCGCGCCGTTTCGCTGGCTGGCGCGCGGCGGCGCTGCCGGCGGCGGCACCACGGGCGGTACGGTGCGCACCTTCGCGGTGAGCGCGGTGGATAGCACGGCGGCCGGCGACGCCTTCGTCGGCGGCTGGCTGCAGGCCCTCGTCGCAGCGGGCGTGCGCCGCGACACGCTGCGCGAGTGGCTCGCGCCCCCGCGCCAGCTCGAGCAGGCGCTGCGCTACGCGGCGGCGTGCGGTGCGCTCGCGACCACGCGCCACGGCGCCTTCGCCGCCATGCCGGCGGCCGCGGAAGTGCAGGCCCTGCTCGGGACAGGGGCATGAGCGGGCGCGACGGTGCGCTTGAGGCGGGCGCGGCGCTGCCCGAGTTCCGCAGCGAGCGCTTCCTGCGCGCGCACATCGCCGCCACCATGGCCTTCTACCACCCGCGGGCGATCGACCCGCGCGGCGGATTCTTCCACTACTTCCGCGACGACGGCACGGTGTACGACACGCGCCACCGCCACCTGGTGAGCAGCACCCGCTTCGTCTTCAACTATGCGCTCGCGGCGGGCGAATTCGCCAACGACGCCGCGCTCGCGCGCGACTACCGCGACGCCGCGCGCCACGGGCTCGCGTTCCTGCGCGAGCGGCATCGCGATGCGGCGAGCGGCGGCTACGCCTGGACGCTGCGCGATGGCGCTCCCGAGGATCGTACCCAGCACGCCTACGGCGCGGCCTTCGTGCTGCTCGCCTATGCCTGCGCGTGCCGCGCCGGGCTCGAGGAGGCGCGGCCGTGGATGGAGGAGACCTGGGCGCTGCTCGAGGCACGCTACTGGGACGCCGACGCCGGCCTGTACCGCGACGAAGCCGACCCCGCCTGGCACTTCAGCGACTACCGCGGCCAGAACTCCAACATGCACCTGTGCGAAGCGCTGCTCGCCGCGCACCAGGCGAGCGGCGCGCCGCGCTACCTCGAGCGCGCCCTCACCCTTGCGGACCACGTGACGCGCCGCCAGGCGGTCAAGGCCGGCGGACTGGTGTGGGAGCACTACGATTGCGACTGGAACCTCGACCTCGAGTATCACCGCGAGGAGCCGCGCCACCTGTTCCGCCCCTGGGGCTTCCAGGTGGGTCACCAGACCGAGTGGACCAAGCTGCTGCTGACGCTGGCCGAGCGACTGCAGAGCGCGCCAGCGGCACGACCCGGTGCGCCCACGGCACGATCCGGCGCGCCGGCGGCCGCAGTGCCGCCCGCCGCTGCGCCTGCGTGGCTCGTGCCGCGCGCCCAGGCGCTGTTCGATGCCGCCGTGGCGCGCGGCTGGGACGACGAGTACGGCGGGCTCTACTACGGCTTCGCACCTGACGGGCGCGTGTGCGATACGGACAAGTACTTCTGGGTGCAGGCGGAATCGCTCGCCGCGGCGGCGCGGCTCGCGGTGGCCACGGGGGCCGCGCACTACTGGGAGTGGTACGAGCGGCTGTGGAGCTACGCGTGGCGGCATTTCGTCGACCACCGCTACGGCGCCTGGTATCGCATCCTCGACCGCTGCAACGCCAGGTACGACGACGAGAAGAGCCCGGCCGGCAAGACCGACTACCACACCATGGGGGCCTGCTACGAGGTGCTGCATCTGCTGCGCAGCGCACACTGAGGCGCGCCGGCGGCGGCGGTGGGCGCAGGGCGCGCTGCCGCTGCTGGTGCTGCTGCTGCTGCCGGCAGCGACGGTCCGGGCCGCCAGCGCGGCGGCGCCGCCGCTGGCCCCCGTCGATGCGGCACAGGCGGCGCGTCTCGCCGCGAGCGTGCGCGCGGAGTTCCTGCACGCCTGGAACGGCTACCGCCGCTACGCCTGGGGGCACGACGAGCTGCGGCCGCTGTCGCGCACGGCGCGCGACTGGTACGGCGAGCCGCTGCTCATGACGCCGATCGATGCGCTCGACACCCTGGTGCTCATGGGTCTTCCCGCCGAGGCCGCCGAGGCGCGCGAGCTCATCGCGACGCAGCTGTCCTTCGACCGGGACATCGACGTGAAGCACTTCGAGATCGTGATCCGCGTGCTCGGCGGGCTGCTGTCCGCTTACGAGCTCACCCACGACGAGCGGCTGCTCGCGCTCGCCGCGGACCTCGGGCGGCGCCTGTCGCCGGCCTTCGACTCCCCGACCGGCCTGCCGTGGGTGTACGTCAACCTGCGCACCGGCAGGACGCGCGGCAGCGAGACCAACCCCGCCGAGAGTGCGCTCCTGCCCGAGTACGGCACGCTCGCGCAGCTCACCGGCGAGCGCGCGTACTACGACAAGGCGATGCGCGCCATGACGGCGATCTACCAGCGCCGCTCCGCGCTCGGTCTGGTCGGGGAGCGCATCGACGTCGAGAGCGGCGCGTGGACGCGCCCCACGAGTCACATCGGCGCGCGCATCGACTCGTACTACGAGTACCTGTGGAAGTGCTGGCGGCTGTTCGCCGCACCGTCGTGCCTCGCCATGTGGAACAGCAGCATCGCCGCGGCCAACCGCTACTACCCGGAAAACGTCGGCGGCGCGCTGTGGTACGGCCAGGTAGACATGAACACCGGGCGGCACACCGGCAGCGAGTACGGCGCGCTCGAGGCGTTCTTCCCCGGGCTGCTCGCCTACTCGGGGCACGTGGCACGCGCGCGGCGGCTGCAGGCTTCGTCGTTTGCCATGTGGAGCGTGAACGGCGCCGAGCCCGACAGCTACGACTACCGCGCCGCGCGGGTGACGGAGCCGCGCTACCCGCTGCGTCCGGAGATCGTCGAGTCGACCTGGTACCTGTACCGCATAACCGGGGATGCGTACTACCGCGCGATGGGGGCGCAGCTGTTCGCCGACCTCAAGCGCTGCTGCCGCACGCCGGACGGCTATGCCGCGCTCAGCGACGTCACCACCCACACCCAGGCCGACGAGATGCCGAGCTTCGTGCTGGCGGAGACCTTCAAGTACTTCTACCTGCTGTTCTCTCCGCCGGCGACGCTCGACCTGCAACGCTTCGTGCTCACCACCGAGGCGCATCCCCTGCGGCGCAACACCGCGCACGCGCCGTAGCGCTGCTCGCGTGCCGCGCCTGAAGGCGCCGCACGGTGCGGCGCGTATGATACGCAGCCGATGGCTGCAGTCTCCCCCGAACTCGAGCCGCCCGAATACGCCGACGCCCCGTTGCTGCAGCGCCTGTCGCGCCGCGCGACCGACTACGCCCGTCTCATGCGGCTCGACCGCCCGGTGGGCACCTGGCTGCTGCTGTGGCCGGCGTTGTGGGCGCTGTGGATCGCCGGCGCCGGCCGGCCGACGCCGCGGGTGCTGATCGTGTTCGTGCTCGGCGTCATCGTGATGCGCGCCGCGGGCTGCGTCATCAACGACTTCGCCGACCGCGACATCGACCCGTATGTGCGCCGCACCCGCGACCGCCCGCTGGCCGCGCGGCGCGTGACGCCGCAGGAAGCACTGGTGCTGTTCGCGCTGCTGGTCGCCGTGGCGCTCTACCTGGTGACGCGTCTCGATGCGCTCACCGTGAAGCTCGCCTGCATCGGTGCGCTGCTGACCATCTCCTACCCGTTCGTCAAGCGCTTCTTCCCGCTGCCGCAGCTGTATCTCGGCATCTCCTTCGGCGGCTGGAGCGTGCCGATGGCGTTCGCCGCGCAGACCGGCGCGCTGCCGCGCGTCGCCTGGGTGCTGTACATCGCCGCGGTCATCTGGGCGGCGATGTACGACACCATCTACGCCATGATCGACCGCGAGGACGACCTGAAGATCGGCGTCAAGTCGAGCGCCATACTGTTCGCCGACATGGACAAGCTGCTGATCGGGGTGATGCAGCTCATGATGCTCGCTGCGCTGCTGCTCGTCGGGCGCAGCATGCACTACGGCGCGTGGTACCGCGACGGGGTGCTGGCCGCCGCGGTGCTGTTCGCCTGGCAGCAGTGGCTGATCCGCAGACGCGACCCGGCCGGCTGCCTGCGCGCCTTCCTCAACAACCAGTACGTGGGACTCGCGCTGTTCACCGGACTGCTGCTGCAGTACGTCTATGCCCGATGAGCTCGCCCGCGCCGGCGTGAGCGCGCACAAGAACCAGCCGTTCATGCTGCGGCTCGGGTTCGCACTGCGCGGCCTCGCGCACGGCCTGAGCCGCGGGGCGAGCCTCAAGGTGCAGGTGGCGGCGGCAGTCGCGGCGCTGCTGGCGCTCATCGCGCTGCGGCCCGCGCCGCTGTGGTGGGCGCTGGTGCTGTCGGCCTGCGCCGCGGTGCTGAGCGCGGAGCTGCTCAACACCGCCATCGAGCAGCTCGCCGACGCGCTGCACCCGCACGACAGTGCCGCAATCCGCATCGTCAAGGACTGTGCTGCCGCGGCGGTGCTGGTCGCGGTGCTCGGCGCGCTCGCGGTGGGCGCGGCGCTCGCACTCCAGCTGATCATTAATTGACCAATTGTCGACTCCAACATGGCCGGTGCGTTGACAGGGCCGGCAGCCCTCGGGCATGGTCGCCGGCGGCGCCTGGCGCCCAGGGAGGCCGCAAACCATGCATGAGCCGATGACGTACGGCGATGAGGACACCGGCGCGCAGCCCGTCCGCCATGACTGGTCGGCGGGCGAGGTGCGTGCACTGTTCGCGCTGCCGTTCATGGACCTGATCCTGCGCGCGCAGCGCGTGCACCGCGCCCACCACGCCGCCAACACGGTGCAGATGAGCACGCTGCTGTCGATCAAGACCGGCGCGTGCCCCGAGGACTGCGCCTACTGCCCGCAGAGCGCGCGCTACGACACCGGGCTGTCGCGCGAGGCGCTGATGGAGGTGGCGGCGGTGCGCGAGCACGCCGCGCGCGCCAAGGCGGCGGGCGCGACGCGCTTCTGCATGGGCGCGGCCTACCGCGCCCCCAAGGCCAAGGATCTGGCGGTGATCGCGCAGATGGTGCGCGCGGTGTGCGCGCTGGGACTGGAGAGCTGCGCCACCCTCGGCATGCTCACCCCGCAGCAGGCCGTGACGCTCAAGGACGCCGGCCTCGACTACTACAACCACAACCTCGACACCTCGGCGCAGTTCTACGGCGAGATCATCACCACGCATACCTACCAGGAGCGGCTCGACACGCTGGCGGCGGTGCGCGCGGCGGGACTGAAGGTCTGCTGCGGCGGCATCGTCGGCATGGGCGAGTCGGTCGCCGACCGCGCCGAGCTGCTGCGCACGCTCGCCAACCTGCCGGCCCACCCGGAGAGCGTGCCGATCAACCGTCTGGTGCGCGTGCCGGGCACGCCGCTCGCGGAGGCACCCGACGTCGACCCGTTCGACTTCGTGCGCACCTGTGCTGTGGCGCGCGTGCTGATGCCGGGCGCGCAGGTACGCCTGTCGGCCGGCCGCGAGGCGATGAGCGATGAGCTGCAGGCGCTGTGCTTCCTCGCCGGCGCCAACTCCATCTTCTACGGCGAGAAGCTCCTGACCACCGGCAACCCCGACGTGGCGCGCGACCGCGGACTGCTGGCGCGGCTTGGGCTGAAGCCCGCGGGCCATGAAACGGAACAGCGCGGCGCTTGAGGCGGCGCTGGCGCAGCTCGCCGCCGGGCAGCTGCGGCGCAGCCGCATCACGGTCGAGGCGCCCGGCGGGCACGGCGGCCGCTCGCTGCTCGCCGGCGGCCGCGAGCTCATCGACTTCAGCAGCAACGATTACTTGGGTCTCGCACGCCACCCGGCGCCCGCCGCCGCCCAGGCCGAGTGCGCCGCGCGCTGGGGCGCGGGCAGCGGCGCCTCGCACCTGGTGAGCGGCCACGGCCGCGAGCACGCGCGCCTCGAGGAGGAGCTGGCCGCCTTCACGCAGCGCGAGCGCGCGCTGCTGTTCTCCACCGGCTACATGGCGAATCTCGCGGTGCTCGCCTCGCTCGCCGGCCGCAACGAGCGCGTGCTGCTCGATCGCCTCAGCCACGCCTCGCTCATCGACGGGGCGCGCCTCGCCGGGGCGACGCTCAAGCGCTACGGGCACGCGGACGCCGCTTCCGCCGAGCGGCTGCTGGCGCAGGACCCCGGGGCCACCAGCGTCCTCGCCACCGACGGGGTGTTCAGCATGGACGGCGACCTGGCGCCGCTGCCGGCGCTGGCCGCGGCCGCGCAGGCCGCGCAGGCCTGGCTGGTGGTGGACGATGCGCACGGCCTCGGCGTGGTGGGCGCGAGCGGGCGCGGCGTGCTCGAGCACTTCGGCCTGGATAGCGATGCGGCGCCGGTGCTCATCGGCACGCTCGGCAAGGCGTTCGGCTCCTTCGGCGCCTTCGTCGCCGGCGATGCCGCGCTCATCGAGCTGTTGGTGCAGAAGGCGCGCCCCTACATCTACACGACGGCGCTGCCGCAGGGGGTGGCGGCGGCCACGCGCGCGGCGCTGCGGCTCGCGCAGGCGGAAGGCTGGCGGCGCGAGCGCGTGCACGCGCTCACGGCGCGCTTTCGCAGCGGCGCGCTCGCCGCCGGCGTGCCGCTCGCCGCGTCCACCACGCCCATCCAGCCGGTGATGCTCGGCAGCGCCGCGGCGGCGCTCAGCGCGCAGCGCCAGCTGCAGGCGGCGGGGCTGTGGGTGGTCGCGATCCGCCCGCCCACCGTGCCCGCCGGCAGCGCGCGGCTGCGCGTGACGCTGTCGGCCGCGCACAGCGAGGCGCAGGTCGACGCGCTCATCGGCGCGCTGGGCGAGGTGTGCGCCCGGGCCGCGGCGGAGTCGGCCGCGTGAGCGCGCTGTACTACGAGGTGCACGGCGAGGGGTGCGGCCGCGACCTCGTGCTGCTGCACGGCTGGAGCATGAACCTGCGCGTGTGGGACGGCCTGGTGCGCGCGCTGGTGCCGCAGTTTCGCGTCATCGCCGTCGACCTGCCGGGGCACGGCGCGAGCAGCTGGGATGCGCAGGCCGCCACCCCGGCGGCGCAGGCGTGGCGCGTGCACGAGACGCTCGCCCCGCTCACCGAGCGCTACGCACTGCTCGGCTGGTCGCTCGGCGGGCAGCTCGCGCTCGATCTCGCCGCGGCGCTGCCGGCGGCGATCGAGCGCCTGGCGCTCATCGCCACGACGCCGAAGTTCCTCGCTTCCCCCAGCTGGCGCTGCGGCACGCCGCGGCCGCTGCTGGCGCGCCTCGTGCACCGCCTGCACGCCGAAGGCGAGCGCGCGGTTCAGGATTTCCTGCTGCTGCAGGTGCGCGGCTGCCGGCCGGGCACCGCGGTGCGCGTGCTGGCGAAGCTGCGCGCGGCACTGCGCGCGCACGGGCAAGCCTGTCCCGAGGCGCTCGCCGCGGGGCTCGCGCGGCTGCGCGAGGGGGACCTGCGCGCGGCGCTGCCGCTGGTGCGCGTGCCGGCGCTGGTGATGGCCGGGCAACGCGACCGCGTCATCCGCGCGGTCGCCTCGCGCAAGCTGGCGCGGGCGCTGCCGCAGGCGCGCTACGTCGAGATCGCCGGCGCCGCGCATGCGCCGTTTCTGTCGCACCCGGTGCAGTTCCTGCACCACCTGCAGGGCTTTCTCGCGTGAGCGCGCCGGATGCCGCCTTCCAGCTCGACCGCGCGCGGGTGCGCGCCTCGTTCGCACGCGCCAGCGCCGGCTACGAAGCCGCCGCGCGGCTGCAGGTGCGGGTGGCGGACGAGCTGCTCGCGCGCCTCGGCGAGTTTCGCTTCGCGCCGCGCGTGGTGCTCGACCTCGGCGCCGGCACCGGGCGCGTGACGCGCGAGCTCAAGCGCCGCTACCCGCGCTCGCAGGTCGTGGCGCTCGATATCGCCGAGGCGATGCTGCGCGAGGCACGGCGCCATCTGCGGCCGTGGCGGCGCTTCGCGCGGGTGTGCGCCGATGCGCTGCGGCTGCCGCTCAAGGACGGCAGCGTCGACCTGGTCTTCAGCAGCCTCATGCTGCAGTGGTGCCAGCCGCTCGACGCCGCGCTCGCCGAGGTGCGCCGCGTGCTGCAACCCGGTGGTTTCTTCGGCTTCAGCACCTTCGGGCTCGCGACGCTGCAGGAGCTGCGTAGCGCCTGGGCCGCGGCCGACGGCTACAATCACGTCAATCATTTCCCCGAAGTGCAGGAGGTCGGCGATGCGCTGCTGCGCGCCGGGCTCACCGAGCCGGTGCTCGACGTCGACCGGCTCGAGCTGGCCTACCCGGACGTGCTGGCGCTGATGCGCGATCTGAAAGCGATCGGCGCGCACAACGTCACCGCCGGCCGTCCGCGCGGCCTCGCCGGCCGCGTGCGCCTCGAGCGCGTCGCGGCCGCGTACGAGCGCGAGCGCCGTGCGTCGGGACTGCCCGCCACCTGGGAGGTGATCTACGGGGCGAGCTGGGGCGCGGCCGGGCGCCAGGCCGTGTCCGCGCCCTCCGGCATCGCGCACATCGCACCCGGATCGATCCGCCGGAGCCGCCGGTGAGCGTGCACGGACTGTTCGTCACCGGCACCGACACGGGCGTGGGCAAGACCGTCGTCGCCTGTGCGCTCGTTCGGGCACTGCTCGAGCGGCGTGCCTCGGTCGCGGTGATGAAGCCGATCGCCTCCGGAGCCCTGCGCATGCCTGCGGGGCTGCGCAACGAGGATGCCCTCGACCTCATGGCAGCTTCCAGAACCTCAGCCGCCTACGCGGACGTCAATCCCTATTGCTTCGAGCCGCCTATTTCGCCGCATATCGCCGCTGAAGACAGCAAGATCAGGATTGATATCGGCCTGATCGTCGAACATTACCGGCGGCTCACCGCCACAGCCGACTGGATCGTCGTCGAGGGAGCAGGGGGGTGGCTCGCCCCGATCAGCGACCGCGAGAGCATGGAGGACCTGGCGGTCGCGCTCGGGCTGCCGGCGCTCCTGGTGGTGGGCCTGAAGCTCGGTTGCCTGAACCACGCGCGGCTCACGCGCGAGAGCATTGCGGCGCGCGGCGTGGGCTTTGCCGGCTGGGTGGCGAGCGCCGTCGACCCGCAGATGCTCGCGGTGGCGGAGAATCTCGGCACGCTCGAGCGGCTGCTCGGCGAGCCGGCGCTCGCGGTCGTCGAGCACGCGCCGGCCGCGGTGCGCTCGCTGGTGCTCGGGGAGGCGCTGCAGCGGCTCATGCAGCGGCTGATAAGCACCTGAGGCGGCTTGAATTAGCGCGCTCGCACGCTACCATCGTTCGCGCGTGGAACCTGAACCGCTGCGCATCGAGATCTGTCCCAACTGCTCGCTCACCGAGCGCGGCGCGCGGCTGTTCTTCGCCGCCGCGTGCGTCATGCCCATCGGCGCCGCCGGGGTACTCGCCTACAAGGGTTTCTGGCCGGTGCTGCCGTTCGCGGGACTGGAGATGGCGCTGCTGGCGTGGGCGCTCAGCGCCTCGCTCGAGCGGCGCTTCCACCGCCAGACGATCACGGTCACCGAGGCGCAGATCAGCGTCGAATCGCGCCAGCGCAGCCGCTGCGAGCGCGTCGTGTTCCCGCGGCACTGGGCGCAGGTTAAACTGCGCCGCCCTGCAGCACGCCTGCACCCGAGCCGGCTCACGATCGAGTCGTCCGGCCGCCAGTGCGAGCTGGGCAGCTTCCTCACGGAGGAGGAACGACGCGGCCTGGCACTGCGATTGCAGCGCGTCATCGGCCGGGTCAACGAGTCGCCCGCCTGGCATTGAAGGGCGGTGCGCTTGGGTTTGCTTTCCACGGGAGTTGCCCGCAGCGAGGTTCGCGTGCGGCGCTGTAAGGTTGGCATGATGATTCGCGCAAAGCTCGCTGGCTACGCTGCAACTCTCACCGCCGCCGCTGCGCCGCTCGCCGCGCGCGCCGGGGAGGAGCCCGGCTCGGGCTGGAGCCAGCTCAACATGACCCGCGGCGTCACCGAAATCAGCCGCAAGATCTACGACCTGCACATGACCATCTTCTGGGTGTGCGTGGCGATCGGCGTGGTGGTGTTCGGCGCGATGATCTGGTCGCTGGTGAAATTCCGCAAATCCCAGGGCGCCGTGGCCGACGTCACCCTGGTGCACAACGCCAAGATGGAATTCGCCTGGACCGTCGTGCCGGTGATCATCCTCATCGCCATGGCGGTGCCGGCCGCGCGCACGCTGGTGGAGATCGAGGACACCAGCAAGACCGAGCTCACCATCAAGGTGACCGGCTTCCAGTGGGGCTGGCAGTACGACTA
>DATHQM010000100.1:0-6878 GCA_035482695.1 Steroidobacteraceae bacterium
CCGCAGGTGGTGCGGCCGCGGCTGGTGCTGCGGCAGGTGGTGCGGCCGCGGCGGGCGGTGCGGCCGGCGTGGAGGGTGTCGGCGCCGGGGACGTCAACTCCGAGGTGGGCCGGGCCGCCGCTCCCTCCACGTCCAGGCTCGCCACGCTGACCACTGCAGGATCATCACGCAGCTTCACGTACAGCACCCCATCGGCCGGTCGCGGCACCGCCAGCGACTGCCCGGTATAGCCGTCCGGGACCGCCGTCGGCTGCCTGAACGCGGCGTCACTCGAGACGGATTCGATGAGGAAGAGGTTGGTTCCCGACAGCGTGCAACCTTCCTCGGATATACCGGGGCACTGCAGCTTCCTGAGGATCGGCAGTCGTACCAGTGTCGCGAGCGCGTGCCAGTCGCCCGCGACGCCGTCGTCGATCATGCGATAGCGCAGCGGACCGAATGCCGAGGGACCGAGCGTTTTCGACGCATCGAGGGTGGCAACCGCGATCTTCGAGTTCTGCAGAGTCAGGCCGTTGCTGTAGTCGAGCAGCGTCGAGGAGGAGCCGTCGCTGGTGGCGACTTCCACCTTCTCCTCACGTGTGAATGCAAGCGGCGACTGCGCGCGCAGCGCAAAGGTCAGCACGGCGTCCTGCGGCAGCTCGTCCTTGTTCGCCAGCTGGATGTGGCCGCTGCTCGCGGACTGCGAGCCCTGCGCGCTCTTGCCGATCAGCAGCGCGCTCGGCCGCGGCGATGCGACGGAAGCCTTGACCGCGTAACTACGCCCGTCGTTGAGCGTGACGTGTGCCGTGAGCAGCTCGCCCGGCGTCAGCGTCGGGACGGACACTCCCGCCTCGGTCTGCATCACGAGCTCGTCATGGCCATCGCTGCTGGTCAAGGGTCCGGGTACGAACGCCACGTCGCCCAGGATGAGCTTCGCAACCCAGTCCAGGCGATTGCCCCGCAGCACACCCTGCCGGTCGCCGGCATGCACGGTGAAGGCATCCAGATGCGCCCCCTCGGAGAACGCACGCAGCGCCAGCTTTTGCGGCTGGCCGCTGCCGTACTGGCGGATGAGGAGGGTCATCTCGCCGGGAGCGGCGTCCTGCAGGGAGAGTTTCACCTCCGCCTCATCGGCTTTCACTCCTTTCCAGTTCACCGCCAGCTGCTTGCCGCCCGCATCCTGCAGCACGATGTCGGCGATGCAGCTCACGCTGCCGGCGTGCAGGTGCACGACATCCTCGCGGCCGACGATGAGCGCCGACTCCTCGCCCGCGGCCAGCGCCCAGCTCTGCGGGCGGGCGTCGACCAGATGAAAGCTCGGACCCTCGTAGCGGTCGAATCCCCACTGGCCGTGCAGCTGCGCGATGACGCTGTCACTGGGGCCGGCGGCACGCAGCGCCGCCGTGTCGATCACGAACCCCCCGCGCATGGCATCCGCCGTGGCCGGCAGCTCCAGCGTCTTGCCGCCCGCGGCGGGGACACTCAACGTCATGTCGTGTGCCAAGGCGGTCGCGAACATGAGCGGTGCGCCCTCGGCCGGCAGCACCAGCGGGTCCTTGCGCACGCAATAGCTCGCGTGCGGATCGAGCGCGCGCAGCGGCGGAAACTGCGCGGCGGTGACCGCCGGCAGGGCCATCACCAGCACCGACTTGGGATCGTGAAACGAGGGCGGTGCATTGAGCAGCAGCGCCACCTGCCGCCCCTGCGTCGAGGCGAGTGCCGGGATGTATTGATACTGCGCGGTATGCAGGGTGTCGAACAGTCGCGCGAGGTCGAGGACCGAGCCGATGAACGGGCCGTAGTAACCGGAGCGCAATTGCGGCGCGTTGCTCGCTTCCATCGCCAGATCGCTCGCCGGGCCCGAGGTGAGCTGCTGGGTCACCGAGGCGCTGTGGCCGTCGGAGAGGATGAGCGACTCCTGTCCCTGCGTCAGGCAGGACGCCTGGGCGAGCGGATCCCTCTCCAGGCACTTCTCGTCCACCTTGATGCCGAGGCTGCGCGACAGCAGCGGCGCGCTCTCCTTGAGGCGCGCCGGATCGGCGTCGCCGAGCTTGCGGATCGCGGCGAGATAGCTCTCCAGGCGCGACCGATCGAGCTGCGCCTGGTTCAGATCCTGCGAGGTGCGCACGAAGGCGCCCGGCCGGCCGCGCACCGCGTCGAGCAGCGTCTTGTAATCACCGCCGGTCTGCGGGGCGAGGAAGATGAGCAGTTGCTGAGCGTCCCTCGGAACGGTCAGCTTCAGCCCTTTTTCGGCGCACTTGCCGCCCCAGGTGTCGCAGCGCTCGAACCAGGCGCGCGGCGGCGGATCGGTGGAGCCGCGCAGGAACGTGGTCACCAGCAGGTAATGCGCCGACTCGTCGGTGCTCAGATCCGCCCGCACCCAGACCCGATCACCGGGCGCGAGATTTGGAACCTGGGCTGCCGGCAGCGTCGTATCGCCGCGCGTGATTTCGACCTCAAGATGCGGTCCCGTCAGATCGAAGCGCGCCGGATCCGCCTGCGCCGCCGCGGCGGCACACAGCGTGAGCACGACCTTGAGTGTTCGGACGATCTTCTTCCTGGGCAATCGCATCGCGGCATTCTATGGCCCTCCTCGGGAATGTCACCCCGTCGCCGTCTGCGCACTCGTGACGTGGCTCTCAGTTCTCAGTTTCGCGCAGCGCTTGCCCCCTGCGGCCGCGCGGCAGCCACCACCACGCGCATGCCGTCGGCCGCGAACTTCACGCTGCCCTGATAGTGGCGCGCGATCGAGGCGCTCACCTGTGCGCGTGCCGCGTCGACCGCCGGCGAGAGGTGTGAGAGCAGCAGCGCGCCGATGCGCGCGCGGCCCGCCAGCGCACCAATCGCGGCCGGCGGCGTGTGCAGGGTGTAGAGAATCTGCGGCGAGCCGGGAGGGTCGAGTACCACAGCATGGAACACCAGCAGATCGACCCCCTGGGCGATCCGCTCGAGCGCGGCAAGGCCGTGCGCATCGATATCTCCGCTGAAGGCCACGCTGCATCCCCGGTAGTCGATCCGGTAGATGATGGCCGGTGCATCGCCGTGGTGCCCACCGATGGCCCTGATCGTCAGCGGCGGCGCGCCGAGGATCGCGCGCGGATCGTGTGAGTCGCTGCCGCGGTCCGGCAGGTCCGTGACCTTGAAACTGACCGGGGCGGAGAAGTCCTTGAGATAGGCGAAGGCGCCGTCCGCGCCGAACATGAGCTCGATGAAGCGGCTGGTCGATGGAAACGCTGAGCCGCCCTCATGCGCCGCGCGTCCGGTCGGCCCGTACACGTCGAAGCGAATCGGCATTGCCGCGGACACCGCGCGCGCCTTGACGAAGCCCGGCAGCTCCGCGGCGTGATCGACGTGCAGATGCGTCAGCAGCACGATGTCGAGCGCCTCGAGCGAGACGTGCGCCTCACCCAGGCGCGCGAACGACCCCGGTCCCGTATCCACGACTATTCGCGGCGCACCGTCGAGCAGCACCAGATAACTGGACGACGCCCGGCCGAGGGCCGCCGGTCCGCCCGAGCCGAGCACGATCAGTTGGAGGGGCGCAGCTGCGCCGGCGGTGCACGCGGCGATCGCGGGCGCTGCCGCAGCGCCGTGCGATGCGAGGAGCGCCAGCGCCGTGCCGGCGTGCAGCGCTGCGCGGATCCGCCTTGTTCGTTGAGCATTGCGCATGTTGTACCTCAGCGCAGCGCTTTCGGCCTCTCCAGGCACTGCGCCTCCGCGCCATTGGCATTGTCACATCCCTTCGCCGTACGATCGCGTGCCGACCGTGCTGCGCGCAAGTGAGGACGTTATGGCCGATGTATTGGACGATGCCGCACGCCGCGCGCAGCACTACCTCGCGGGTCTCGAATCGCGCCCGGTTGCCCCGTCCGCCGCAGCGCTCGAGGCCCTCGCGTCTTTGGAACGCCCGTTCCCGGAGCGGGGCGCGGCGGCCGAGGAAGTACTGGCCGAGCTCGATGATATCGGCTCGCCCGCGACCATGGCCTCGGCCGGCGGCCGCTTCTTCGGCTTCGTCATCGGCGGCTCGCTGCCGGTCACGGTGGCGGCGAGCTGGCTCGCTGCGGCCTGGGATCAGAATGGTGGACTGGTGGCCACCTCGCCGATCAACGCCGCGCTCGAGGGGACGGCGCTCACGTGGGTGAGGCAGCTCTTCGGCGTGCCGGCCGGCAGCGCCGGGGGTTTCGTCACCTCTGCTACCGCGGCGAACTTCTGCGCGCTGGCGGCGGCGCGGCACGCTCTGCTGCAGCGCCTCGGTTGGGACGTCGAGGCGGACGGTCTGTTTGCTGCGCCACCATTGCGGGTGGTCGTGAGCGATGAGGTTCACGCCAGCGTGCGCAAGGCCCTGTCGATGGTCGGCTTCGGGCGCGAGCGGGTGATCCGGGTGCCGTGTGACTCGCAGGGACGCATGCGCTTCGACGGGTTCCCAGACATCGACGAGCGCACCATCATCTGCGTGCAGGCCGGCAACGTGAACACCGGCGCGTTCGATCCGATCGGGGAGATCTGCGGACTGGCACGAGCGCGCGGTGCGTGGGTGCATGTCGATGGCGCTTTCGGCCTGTGGGCGGCGGCCTCTCCCGGGTACGCGCAGCTCACGCGCGGCGCCGAGCTGGCCGATTCCTGGGCGACCGACGCGCACAAGTGGCTCAACGTCCCGTACGACAGCGGCCTGGTTCTGGCCCGCGATGCACAGGCACTGCGGGCCGCGATGTCCATCGACGGCGCCTATCTTACGCAGAGCGAGGATCGCGTTCCGTACCAGTACACGCCCGACTTCTCGCGCCGGGCGCGCGGCGTCGAAGTGTGGGCCGCGCTGCGGCACCTCGGCCGCGCCGGACTTGCCGAACTGATCGAGAGAACCTGCCGCTTTGCCCAGCGATTCGCGGCGGTGCTCGCGCGCGAGGGTTACCAGGTGCTCAACGACGTGGTGCTCAACCAGGTGCTGGTGTCCTTTGGCAGCCCGGAGCGCACGCACCAGGTCATTGCCAATGTACAGAGCGACGGTACCTGCTGGTGCGGCGGTACCGTGTGGCAGGGTCACACGGCGATGCGCATCAGCGTGTCGTCCTGGGCGACCACCGCGAACGACGTCGAGCGCAGTCTTGCGGCCATCCTGCGCGCGGCGAAAGCGCCACCGCGCTGAGCGGCGAAGACGATGACGACGGCGGTGGAGTTCAGGCTTCGCGAGCGGCGCGCACTGGTCACCGGCGCCGCCTCTGGCATCGGGCTGGCGACCGCCGCAGCACTCGCGCGCAGCGGTGCCCGGGTCGCGATGAATGACCTGCCCGGAGATCGTCTCGCCGCGGCCGTCGCTCGTCTGACGCGCGAAGGCCTCATCGTCGAGGCCGCACCGGGCGATGTGGGCGGTTCCGCGATGGCCCATGAAGTGGCAGCGCGTGCGCTCACCTGGCTCGGCGGCATCGACTACCTGGTGAACAATGCCGGGGCACCGTTCACGCGCGTGCCCATTGCGCCTTCCAACCTCGAGGCTCTGAGCGACGAATTCTGGGACCGGATCCTCAGAGTCAACCTGCTCAGCGCCTTCTGGATGACGCGCTCGCTCGCTGCGGATCTGAAGGCGAGCCGCGGCGCGGTTGTCAACACGGTGTCGATCGCCGCCTTTGGCGGCGGTGGCAGCAGCTCGGCCTACGCGACGGCCAAGGCCGCTCTTGCCGGCCTGACGCGCGAACTCGCCCGCGGGCTTGCCCCGGAGGTTCGGGTGAACGGCATCGCCCCGGGCTTCGTCCGCTCGAACTGGGAGTGCTCATTCGGTGACATCGATGCCGCCGCCGCCACTACGGTGCCGCTGGCGCGGGTCGGGGAACCGGCGGACTATGCCGAGGTGATCGTGTACCTGTGTGCCGGCGCGGCGTACGTCACCGGCGAGATCGTCAGTGTGTGCGGCGGCCAGAGAATCTGAAGCGGCTTGTGAATCGGAGATGTCCATGAAAGAGCGCACCATGGCGGCGATCGGAGTTCTCGGCGTCCTGGCGCTCGCTGGCGCCTGTGCGCCGGCGCCGGCCGCGGATGCCCGCGAGTCAGCCCCCGTCGAGATCGCGGTATTCGCGTTCGAGCTGCAGGATTCGAGTCCCTCGGCGGCGTTCTTGCCCAAGAGCACGACGGATACCGCCGTCATGGCGAAGGTGACCGACGCGGCACGGCGCGAGCTGGCACAGTCCGGGCGCTACAGCCTCGTCGACGTCAGCCATGCCGACGCCGGGCCGGTGCGGGACGGGTCGCTGCGCAACTGCGAGGGCTGCGAGGCAGCGATCGCACGGCAGCTCGGGGCCGCCCAGTCACTGATCGGCGTGGTGACCAAGGTCACCCAGACCGACTATTACATTACGATCTGCATTCGCGACGCGCGTACCGGCAAGATCATCGACCAGCAGGAAGCGAACTTCGCCGGCAGCGAGGAAGGCTGGTCGAGCGGTGTGCGTATGCTGATCAGGCACCAGGTGTTGCCGGCCCAGGGGTGATGTTCGCGTTGAGGCGGAAGAGGTTCTGCGGGTCGAACTGTTGCTTGAGGTCGGCCAGGCGTGCGGAGTTTCGCCCATAGTTGCGGTCGGCACCCTTGGGATCCGCATCGTTCAGGTTGACGTAATACCCGTCGGTATGCGGTGCGAGCTTGTCCCAGCCCGCATGAACCATGGCGCGACCCTGTTTATCGAACGACGCGTCGTCCCAGCTGCCTGCCAGCATCATGTTCACCAGCGCATTGCGGTGCGAGAACGCCGTGGCGGTCTCGGGCCGGTCGGCGACGGCGCCGTTGGCGTTCTGGCAGTAAACATACAGGTGCGCATCGGGCTGCAGCTCGTGCGTGAGCGCATCGATGAGCGCGGGAGTAAATTCACGCACGAAACCACCCTTGAGGTAGTTGCGGTGCGGATCGAGCGGCG
>DATHQM010000101.1:0-2917 GCA_035482695.1 Steroidobacteraceae bacterium
AGATAGGTGGTGACGGCGAAACGTCCGAAGTCGTGGCACAGGAACTCTGCGACCGTGATCCAGCCGCTGTATCCGGGCGGCAGCGGCGTGAGATCCGCGAGCACCTGGGTACGCGTTTTCACCTCGTTGTCTTCGGTGACGTACAGGAACTGCGGATCGGTGTAGTGCGCCCACACCGCGCGGTTTCCGGGGGCGGTAGCGTCCATGAGCGCCTGGGTGGACCGCTGCAGCGCCGCGGCGGTCGGCTCGGACGCCGCCACCGTGGCGGCGCAGGCGAGTGCCAGGCACGCCGCGCACAGAGGAGGGAATGGGGACACGGCGGGGCGCTCCTGCAGGGTCGCCGGGCTGGCGGCGCCCCGAGCGTAGGCGGTTTGCAGCGGTATCCTCAAGATCCGAGCGGCGGTGGAGGCTACTCGGGCACTGCCTCAAGCAGATCCGCTGATGCGCGGCGGCGTTTGCATCCAAGGGGACTGCGTGGCGCATCTCTTCTGGCATCGGACAACGGAGTACGAAGGTCATGAAGACTCAAGCCGGTCCCTTGCTGCTGGTGCTCCTCACGCTGGTCCTGGGATTGCCGCTGGCGCAGGGTGCGGCGGGCGAGGGCGCGGAGCGCAGCTACTTCCTCGACCCTGTCCTTGCAGGAGCGATGCCCGGGCCTTTCAGCGCTGCCATTCGCACCGGCAACACGCTGTATCTGGGTGGCCGCCTCGGGATCGATCCGCACACCGGCCGCGCGCCGCCGGATGGCGCCGTGGAAGCGCGGCTGCTCATGGATGGCATGCAGCGCACGCTGAAGGCCGCAGGCCTTAAGATGGACGACTTGGTATATGTGACGATAATTTCAACCGACCTCAGCCGTAACGAGACCTTCGATGCCATCTACCGAACCTACTTTCACGGGCACTATCCGGCGCGCGGACTTCTCGGGGCGAGCGCACTGCAGCAGGGAGCGCATTTCGAGGTGCTCGGCGTTGCCGTCAAGCCGGCGCGCCTGCAGCTGTAGCGCCCCGCGGGGGCGCGCATGAATCGGCGCGAATTCTCCGGCGCGCTCGCGGCCGCGGCACTGCTTACCCCATCGCTGCGCGCCAGGAGCGCGCCACAGACTCCCGTGAGTGCGCGGGCGCGCGCGCTCTACCGCCGCGCGCTTGTGCTCGACTGCAACTCCGCGCCACCGGAGCCCGATACGCTGCCCCTGTCGCAAGAGGATCTGGACCTCGTACGCGGCAGCGGCATCAACGCCCTCAAATGGTCCCTGGGCGGCATCAACAGCGACTTTGCCGCCACGGTCGCCGAGATCGGGCGGGTGCAGCGGCTCATCGAGGTGCACCCGCAGTATTTCACCGCGATCCGCGTGCCGGCGGATTTTGAGCAGGCCAAACGCGCGAACAAGCTCGGCATCATCTGCTCCTTCGAGAGCGCCGACATGCTCGGCAACAAGCTCGACGCTTTCGCGGTGTTCCGCGATCTGGGCGTGCGCGTCATGCAGTTGTCCTACAACCGCCGCTCGCCGTTCGCCGCTGGCGTCATGGAACCTGACGGCGGCGGTCTTACGCCGCTCGGGCGCGACGCGGTCAAGCAGATGAACCGGCTCGGGATCGCCATCGACCTCAGTCATGCCAACGCCGCCACCACCACCGACGTCCTTGCTCTGTCCGCGCAGCCGCCGATCATGACGCACACCGGCTGTGCCGCCGTGCACGCGCACCCGCGTACCAAGAGCGACGCACAGCTGCGGGCGCTGGCGGCGCGCGGCGGCGTCATCGGGATCTTCGACCTGCCGTATCTCACCCCCTCGCCGCACCAGCCCACCGTGGCCGATTACATGCAGCACCTCGAGCACGCGCTCAAGGTGGCGGGCGAGGATCATGTCGGCATTGGCAGCGATGTCGGTATCGAGCCCTTCGACACCAGCGCCAAGGGCATGGCGGAGTTTCAGAAGGCGGTCGACGTGCGGCAAAAAGCGGGGCTGTCGGCGCCGGAGGAGGACCGGCCGACCTACGTCGAGGGCATGAATACCCCGCGCCGGCTGGAGATCGTCACGGACGAGCTCTTAAAGCGCGGCTACTCTGACGCCGTCGTGCAGAAGGTGCTGGGCGGTAATTTTGCCCGCGTCTTTGGCCAGATCTGGACGACCTGACGGCCGCTGCGGCGCGCGCTTCTCAGGCGCCGGGATCGCTCTGCACTCGCGTGTCGGTCGCGATCCAGTTCACCTCCCAGGTCTTGCCGCCATCGGCCGAGAACGCCTGCTCGAAGCGACACGAGTCGGCGCTGATGTCCTTGATCACGAAACGCACCAGTATCGCGCGCTCGCCGAATGACTCCTGGTCGTAGAACTCGCCGCGACCGTTCTTGAACTCGCCGATCGTCGGTGGCCCCAGGGTGCCGCTCGCGCTGTTGGAGAAGTTAAGACTCCACTGGTGCGAGACCGGGTTGTACAGCCGCAGCGACAGCCCTTCGATGTGACCTGCGGGTCCGGCCACCTGCAGTTCCACAAGATTGGCACGACCACCCCAGATCTTGCGCACCACGGAAGTGCCCTCGTATTCCACCCAGCTGCTCGAGCCGCTCAGCGGGTGCTGCAGACGCTTGATGTGGGTTTTCCAGGTGCCGATCTCGAAATCGAAATCGTGTTCGCCACCGCGCGCGTCGGTGGCCGAGGCCTGCGGCTGCGCCCGGGCGGGCAGCTGCACGCCGAGCGCGAGTACCGCGCAGGCGCCCCAGCCCGCAAGGCGCGACGTCGAGCATTTCATCGGGGCGTCCTTGAGGGTGCTACTCGCGCGATCACGCGAGGCCACCGTGCGCATCCTCACAGGAACGCCGCCCAGACCGTGACCGCCGCGGCTCCGATCACGAGCAGCCAGACGCGCTTCAAGGCTAAGACGCCTGTGCCCAGACCGCCGGCGATGGTGCCCACGAC
>DATHQM010000102.1:0-13221 GCA_035482695.1 Steroidobacteraceae bacterium
TCCCTCTGCGCAGAAGACTGCCGCGACGCAGATCGGCACCGATATCGGTGCGCTCACCGTCGAAGCGCTCGGCCAGCAGCTGCGCGACGTTCTGCCGACGCGCCGCCTGCACTCGGTGTCGCTGTGCGATCACCAGGCGAACGTGCTGTGGCTCTCCGAAGGGGCCCTGGGTCCGGATGAGCACGCGCTGGTGGTCGAAGCGCTCGAGCTGCTGTCCACCGACACCTCACTGCCCTGCCACGAGCTGGCCCTCGACGACGGCCGCCTGGCGATGTTCCTGCCGGTGCGCACGCCGACCGCGGACCTCGTGGGGATCGCCATGATCCTCGCCGACGGCAAGGCGCTCGGCGACGAAACCCTCGAGCGCATGGCCGCAGCGCCGGTGCGCGCGATCATGCTGCGGCTCGCGGTGCTGCTGAAGCCCGCCGCGCTGCGCACCGCCGCCGCGGCGGCCACGACCCTCGAGCTGGTGGACGAGACGCAGGCTGCTGCTGCGGCCGCGGCGGTGAAACCGATGAGCCCCGTCGAGGTGAACGACATCCTCGAGTTCGATCTGCCGCCGAAGGAGATGCCGGCACCGCGCGCGCGCACTGGCGCGAGCGCCTCCGAAATGATGAGCCTGGAATTCATCGACATACCCGTGATCGACGAACGTTTCCTCGAGGCGGCGCCTGCGCCCACACCCGCCCCGCCGGCTGCCGCAGCCAGCGCCGGCGAGGCAGTCGAGCTCGCCGATAGCGCCACCACCACCGAGGCGCCCGGACCACTGGCGGCGCCCGCCAAACCCGTGCCGAAGGCCGCGCCGCCAGCCGCGCGGCGCACCGCTGCGCCCGCCGCGGCGCCCGCTGCACGGCCCGAAGAGAAAGCGCCGGCCCCGAGCGTGGCCGCGCCAGCCGCGACGGTGATGTCCCCGGCCGCGGCCAACGATCCGAACCTGCTGCTGGAAGTGCTGCCGTTCGCCAAGCTGCGCGCCGGCGGCCAGACCCGGCGCTTCCAGGTGATCGCGCGCATGTCGGCAGGTCCCCGCGATCCAGCGGCGTTCGATGCGCTGATCCTGCAGCGCCTGATGGCCTGGCTCGCCGCGCATCGTGCCGCCTGGAACTCGCAACCCACCAGCTTCACCGTCAACCTCTCGATCTCGACGCTGGAAGACGAGCGCTTCGCGCAGAAGCTCGCCGCCGCGCTCAACTCCCACGCCATCGCTGCCGATACGCTCGGCTTCGAGATTACCGAGGCGCTGTGCACACAACGGCGCGCCCAGGTCGAACGCTTCATCACCCAGTGCGAGAAGATCGGCGCGTGGGTGCTGATCGATGACTTCTCCTTCGACGCGCAGGTGCTGCCGCTGCTGCGCTCCAAGGCGGTGCGCGTGGTGAAGCTCAGTGCGCGACTCACTTCCTCGGCGCTGAAGGACAAGCTCTCGCAGGCGATGGTGGTCGCCACGGTGCAGGCGGCCAAGGTGCTCGGCATCCACTGCGCGGCGAAGAAGGTCGACTCGCAGGCCGCCCTGCAGTGGCTCACCGCGATCGGCTGCGATTTCGCGCAGGGAGCGGCGCTCGCCGGTGCACAGTCGCTCGAGTCGCTGGCCGGCTCTCCGGATCCGACCGGTCTCACCGCGCTCCTGCGACCGAGCTAATTCCTTAAGATTCAACGGCTTGAAAGTCGCGCCGGCGTCCTGCGTGACGGGACCTGCGCGCCAGCCCCGCGTGCGACGAACCGAGCCGGCGGCGCGCCGCGGGGGCGCCGAGGCGCCAGCGGATGCCCTAAGCTTCAATGGGTACCGCCGCTCATGAAACTGCCAACCCTCGAGCAATTACGTTCCAGCCGCAACGTGCTGTTCTGGAGCCTGCACGCCGCGGGTTGGGCCGCGTACGGCATCACGCAGTATCTGGGCGCGCTGTTGTATGAGAAGCCCTCGGAGTACGCCCCGATGTTCGCGGTCGCCGTGATCGCCGGCTTCGTGCTGTCGGCACCGATGCGGTGGATTTACCGGCGACTGTGGAGCCGCCCGCCGGCCGAGCGGATCCTGGGCGTGCTCGCGACCTGCTACGTCACCGGGCTGGCGCTGCGCGTCACCATCAACCTCTCGTACAAGGCGTTTGTTGCGCCCGACTGGCAGGTACAAACGCCGTTCGAGCTGTTCGCCGGCACGCTGTCGAGCACCTACCTGCTGGTGTGCTGGAGCGTGCTGTACTTCGGCATCAAGTACTACGAGGCGCAGCGCCAGCAGGAACAGGCGATGCTCAAAGCGATCGCCCTGGCGCAGCAGGCGCAGCTGAAGATGCTGCGCTACCAGCTCAATCCGCATTTCCTGTTCAACACGCTCAACGCCATCTCCACGCTGATCCTCGACAACCAGAACCGCAAGGCGAACCACGCGGTGACGCGGCTGTCAGAGTTCCTGCGCTACACCCTCGACCAGGACCCGATGAAGAAGGTCACGCTGCGCCAGGAGATCGAGGCCCTCAACCTGTACCTGGGTACCGAAAGGCTGCGCTTCGGTGAGCGCCTGCGCCTCGAGTACGCCGTCGAGGAGGCGGCGCTCGACGCGCTGGTGCCGAGCCTGCTGCTGCAGCCGCTGCTCGAGAACTCGCTGAAGTACGCGGTGTCGGCCCGCGAGCAGGGCGGCCTGGTGCGCATCGAGGGCCGCGCCCGCGAGGGGTTGCTGGAGCTGTCCGTGATCGACGACGGCCCGGGTCTGCGCGAAGGCGTGGCACCGGGCGAGCGCCGCGGCGTCGGCCTCGCCAACACGCGCGAGCGCCTCGCAGTGCTGTACGGCGAGAGCTGCCGCTTCGCGGTGCTCAATTCGCATCCGGGGCTGCGCGTGGACATGGCGCTGCCGCTCGAGACCGCCCCGGCCGGCGGCGAGGCCGCCGCGGCCCAGCCGGCCCCGGCGCCGCGCGTTTCCGGCGGGGTGCACGCGTGAAGATCCGCACGCTCATCGTCGACGACGAGGTGCTCTCGCGCCGCGGCGTCGAGATCCGCCTGCGCCACGAAGAGGACTTCGAGATCCTCGCGCAATGCGCCAACGGGCGCGAGGCGCTCGCGGCCATGCAGCACTACAAGCCCGACCTGATATTCCTCGACATTCAGATGCCGGGGATGTCCGGCTTCGAGGTGCTCGCGCATGTGCCGCAGGAATCGCTGCCGCTGGTGGTGTTCGTCACGGCCTACGACCAGTACGCCATCCCGGCGTTCGAAGCGCACGCCATCGACTACCTGCTGAAGCCGATCGACGAGGCGCGCTTCGCCGCCGCACTGCAGCGCGTGCGCGAGCACGTGCGCGCCAGGAGCGCCGCCGCGCAGCGCGACCGCCTCATGCAGATCATCGCCGAGATCACCGGTTGCGGGCAGCTGGACCTCGATGAGCTGCTCGCGCAGGGTCGCAAGGCGATCGGCGCGCAGCGGCCGGAAGTGCTGCCGATCCGCCAGGGACGCGAGACGGTGCGGCTGGCAGTGGCGTCGATCCAGTGGATCGACGCGGCCGGGGATTACATGTGCATCCACGCCGGCGGCAACACCCACATCCTGCGCGGCACCATGAAGGAGCTCGAGGAGATCCTCGACCCAAAGCTGTTTCAGCGCGTGCACCGCTCGACCATCGTCAACCTGCGCCTGGTGAAGAGCCTGCGTGCGCACATGAACGGTGAGTATTTCCTCACCCTCGAGGGCGGCCACGAGCTCAAGCTGTCGCGCACCTATCGCGACAAGGTGGAGTATTTCCTGAGCGGCTCCACCGGCCAGCGGACGTGATGCAGTTCGCGCCCCGGCCGGGGCGTGCGCGGCAACTGTGATCCGCGTCACGAAGTCAAAGACGCCATCGCGATCTGTGAGCCGTCGCGGCGCGGCGACGTTGCGACGCTGCTTAGATATGTCTCCATATGGAAGCCGCGTCTCGCCCTCCGCTTGAGCTGCTCCCCGATCTGCCGGTCGAAGAGCCGCTGGATAATGCTGCGACGCCGCGGGAGCCGCCGGTGCTGCCGGCCGCTGCCACCGGCGCATCGGCCAAGTCCTCCGCCCCCGCTGCCAGGGACCCAGAGCAGACGGGCCTGAATTTCGTCGATCCGGAGATGTTTCTCGCCCCGGGACAGGAGTCATCGGCGGTCCAGGCGACCACCGTCGCCACCCCGAAGGCCTCCGAGCCGCTCGAGCTGGTCCTCGAGGATCCGGTCGTCGATGACATGCTGACCGCGCCCTCGGCGGCGCCCGCTGCTGCAGCGCCGGCACCCGCGCCGGCGGCGAAATCCACGGCAGCGCCCCAGGCAGCACGCAGCGCGACGCCCACAGCCGCCGAGCGCACCGCCGCGCGCGTGCCCATCGCCAGAACCGCGTCGCTGGGCGCGGCGGCCACCAAGCTCGCGGCCGCGAGTGCCGCCAGCAAGCCGAAACCGGCGGTGCTGCCGCTCACGCGCCCGGCCGCCGCCGCGACGATCAAGCCCGCAGCGGCATCGAACCTTGCCAGCTGGGCGCAGGCGCGCGCCAACGCCTCACAGACCACGGCTGCAGCCGGCGCGCGCGCGGCGCCTGCCAGCACGAGCTCCCCGGCCACGACGCGTGCGGTTCCCGCGGCGGCCGCGGCCGGCAACGCGCGGGCGGCTGCGACGCCCAAGGCCGCAACCCCTGCGCCGGCAGCTGCCGGGGCGAGTACACCAGCTACGACGGCTCCCGCTGCGGCCACCCCGCCGATGGACCGCGATTTCATCGCGCGCAACCAGGTCGTCGAGCGCTACCTGTCGGGACGCCTGCCCCTGAAGGGCGCCACCGACTTCGAGCGCTTCTGCCACGACCATCCGCAGCTGCTCGATGACATCGGGCTGCCCGAGCGAGTCAACGCCGGCTTGCGCCTGCTCGAGGCGAGCGGCAAGCCCGAGCCGTGGCAGGAGAGTGCGCGCCCGGCATGGCAGAAACCACAGTTCACGCTGGCGCTCGCCATCGGCGTCGCGCTGCTCATCGTGGCGCTCGTCATCGTCGCGGCCGGAAGTGCCGCCAAGAACCAGCGGATCATCGCGCTGCAGAAGCAGGCGACCGAGCGCGCGCTCGACCCGGCCACCAGCACGCGCGAGATTCGCCTGCTGCCGAGCCGCGCGGGCGCATCCAACTCGCCGGCCATCGTCATCGGCGGCGGCGCCGTGCAGCTGGCGGACTTGAGGATCGACGAATCGCGCTCGCCCTACCACGCGTTCCGCGTCACCATCGATCGCATCGACCAGGGCCGCGTCGCGATCATCGGCAACCTCGCCAAGGATTCCAACGGGCACCTGCGCCTGGCGCTCAACAGCTCCGCGCTCGGGCCCGGCAACTACCAGCTGACGCTCGAAGGCCTCGACTGGCGCGGCGATCCGCAGCCGGATTCGTGGGTCACGATCGGCATCGCGCGCTAAGCGCGCGCGGCATGAGTCAGCACGGCAACGTGACGCTCGCGGCGGCCCGCTGCCGCGCAGTCGTGGTGCTCGCCGTTGCGCTGCTGAGCTTAGCCGGATGCGCCGGCAACGACTCCAAGCAACAGGCGCAGGCTGCGATCGATGTATTTCACGGCCAGCTCAACCGCGGTGATTTCGACGCCATCTGGAACGGCGCCGACGAGGCGTTTCGCAAGGCCGCCGGCCGCGACAGCTACGACAAGTTCCTCGGCGCGGTACACCGCAAACTCGGCCGCGCGCTGCGCACCACGACTAACAGCTGGTCGGTGAACAGCCTCAACCTGCACACCAGCATGATGCTCGTGCAACACACCGAGTTCGAGCACGGCTCGGGCACGGAGACCTTTACGTTCGCGGTGAGCGGGAACGGCGTCACGCTGCTCGGCTACTTCATCCAGTCGATGGAGCTCGTCACCACCTAGCGGCGCCGCGGCGCGGCGCATCACGCGCGCAGGGAAGTCAACGGCGGCTGGTTGACGACGCTGCGCGTGGCGAGCCAGCCCCCCGCGCCCACCAGCAGCGCGCCGCCCGCCACCCCCTCGAGGCACGGCAGCCACTCGAACGTGTAGTGCAGCTCGAGCCAGTGGGTGGTGAGGAAGTAGGCCGCCGCCGAGGCGCCGGCGACCGCGATCACTCCCGACAGACCGCCGAGCGTCACGAACTCCGCCAGCACGCCCTGCACCACGGTGCCGCGGCTCGCCCCGAGCGTGCGCAGCATCGCGCTCTCGTAGCGGCGCTCGTCGCGGCTCGACTGCACCGCCGCCAGCAGTACCGTCAGGCCCGCAAACAGCGTAAACGCGAACACGCTCTGCACGGCGAGCGCCGCCTTGTCGAGCACCGCGCGTACCTGCGCGAGCAGCTCCTCGACGTCGAAGATCGACACGCTGGGAAAGCGGTGCGCCAGCGCGGCGAGCGAGCGCGACGTGCCCGGCGTGAAGTAGGCGCTGGTCATGTAGGTGCCGGCGGTGCCTTCCAGCACGCCCGGTGCGAACACGATGAAGAAGTTCGGCTGGAAGGTGTCCCATTTCACCTTGCGGATGGAGGCGACCGTGACCTCGCGCGTCTCGCCGGCGATGTCGAAGCTCAGCCGGTCACCGATCTTCACCCCGAGCGACTCCTGCATCTCGCTGGCGAGCGACACCAGCGGCTTACCGAAGTCCGCACTGGTCCACCAGCGCCCGGCGATGATGCGGTTGTCGGGCCCGAGCTGCTCCGCCCAGGTGAGATTCTGCTCGCGCGTGGCGAAGCTCTCCTCGCCGCGGCGGGCGTCACGGCCGCTGTCGACGGCGTGGCCGTTGATGGCAGTGAGCCGGCCGCGGATCATCGGCAGCACGCGCGTGGCGCGCGCGCCCTGTGCCGCGAGGAACTGCACGAAATCCGCGCGCGCCGCCGGCGGAATGTTGACGAAGAAGTAGTTGGGAAGATCGGCGGGCAGCGTACGGCGCCAGTCGCTGTCCAGGTCGCCACGCAGGATCGACAGCAGCAGCAGCACCATGATGCCGCTGCCGAAAGCGACCAGCTGCACGACGCTCTCGGCGCGGCGCCGGCTGAGGTTCGCCACCCCGAAGCGCCACGCCACGCCGACGCGCCCGCGCAGCCGCCCGGCGAGTGCCACCAGCAGCAGCCCCGCGAGCATCAGCACCAGGACGAATAGCGCCAGCCCGGCGATGAGATAGGGGAATATCCGCCGCTCCGGCACCACCCAGTAGATAAGCAGCAGCACCACCGTCACCGCCGGCCCGAATGCCAGCAGCACCAGCGGGGGCGGCGGCCCGACGTCGCGCCGCAGGACGCGCAGCGCCGGCACGCGCGACAGCTGCAGCAGCGGCGGCAGCGCAAAGCCGGCCAGCACCGCCACGGCGGTCACGAGGCCGATGGCGAGCGGCAGCAGGCTCGCCGGCGGCAGCTCGGTGACCGCGAGCAGCCCGCGGATGGTGCGCAGCAACCATTCCTGGGCGATGAAGCCGAGCACCGCGCCACCCGCGGCCGCCAGCAGCGCGAGCGCCAGCAGCTGCAGCACCGCCAGCGCGAGCGTGAAGGCGCGCGAGGCGCCGAGGGTCTTGAGCAACGCCATCGTGTCCAGGTGGCGGTACACGTAGCGCCGCGCCGCCATCGCCACCGCGATCGCGCACAGCAGCACGCTCACCAGGCTCGCAAGGCTCAGGAAGCGCCCGGCGCGATCGACGGCGCTGCGCACCTGGGGACTCGCATCGGTGACGTCGCGCAGGCGCTCGGCGGGGCGCTTGTGCGCCCCGAGCCAGCCCGCGAACGCCTCGATGCGCGCGCGCTCACCCGCGAACAAACCGAAGTAGCTCACGCGGCTGCCGGGCTGGATGAGGCCGGTGGCGGGCAGGTCTGCGGCATTCATGATGAGGGCCGGGGCCAGCTCCGCGAAGGTGCCGCCCTGGTCGGGGCGCGAGATCAGCACGCGCGCGACGCGCAGATTCGCCGCACCGATCGACAGCTGCATGCCGAGGTGCGCGCCGATCGCGGCGAGCAGCTTCGAATCGGGCCACACCTCGCCGGGTGCCGGAATGTCCGCGGCGGGCTGGCCGGCGGCGAACGGCTCGTCCGCCAGCAGCACGCGGCCGCGCAACGGGTAGCCGGCGGTCACCGCCGCGACGTTGGTGAGCTGGCTGGCATCGCCGTTGAACACCACCGACAGCAGGTGGGTGCTGCGCGCAGTGCGCAGGCCGCGCCGCGCGGCCTCGTTGAAGTATTGATCATCGAGCGGTTGCGGCGAGCCGAGGCGCAGGTCCGCCGCCAGCACGCTGCTCGCCTGCAGCGCCACCGCCGCGCTGATGCGGCTCACCAGGAAGCCGACCCCAGTGAGCGCCGCCACCGCGATGGTAAGCGCCAGCAGCAGCACCCCGAGCTCGCCGGAGCGCCACTCGCGCAGCAGCATACGCAGCGCCAGCCGCAGCAGCCTCATAGCACGCGCCCCGCCTCCATGCGCACCACGCGCGCGCAGCGCCCTGCGAGCTCGCGGTCGTGGGTGACGAGAACGAGCGTGGTGTGCGCATTGGCATTGAGCTCGAACAACAACTGGCCGACGCGCGCGCCGGTGACCGTGTCGAGGTTGCCGGTCGGCTCGTCGGCAAACAGCACCGCCGGCCGCGTCACGAACGCGCGGGCAATCGCCACCCGCTGCTGCTCCCCGCCGGAAAGCTGCCGCGGATAGTGCCCGGTGCGCTCGCCCAGTCCGACGCCGGCGAGCGTTGCCGCGGCGCTGCGCCGGGCGTCGGCGCGGCCGGCCAACTCCAGCGGCAACATCACGTTCTCGAGCGCGGTGAGCGCCGGGATCAGGTGAAAGGACTGGAACACGAAACCGACCCGCTGCGCGCGCAGGCGCGCGCGCCCGTCCTCGTCGAGTTGCGTGAGATCCTGGCCATCGAGCAGCACGCGCCCGCGGCTGGGCACGTCGAGCCCGGCGAGCAGCGCCAGCAATGTCGACTTGCCCGCGCCGGAAGGGCCGCTGACCGCGACCGATTCACCGGCGGCGATCGTGAGCGAGACGTCATCGACGATGGTCAGCAGTCCTTCGGGACTGTTAACCTGCTTGCAGAGGTTTTCAGCCTTGAGAACGTGGCTGCGGGTCAGCGGCGCCTGGGTACTGGGCATCGGGTTGTTATGCATCGCGCTCCAGAGCGCGGTGGCCTCCGCGCGTACGATCCTTGTGTTCGGCGACAGCCTGAGCGCCGCCTATGGAATCCCGCCGGAACAAGGTTGGGTCGCACTGCTCACGCAGCGACTTAAGGCACAAGGTTACGGGTACCAGATCGTCAACGCCAGCGTGAGCGGGGAGACCAGCAGCGGCGGTCGCGAGCGGCTGCCGCGTGCGTTGCAGCTGCACCAGCCGACCATCGTGGTCCTGGAGCTCGGCGGCAACGACGGTCTGCGCGGCCTGCCGCTCGAGGAGCTGCGCGCCAACCTCGCCGCGATGGTGCAACTGGCGCAGGCGGCCGGGGCGCAGGTGCTGCTGGTCGGCATGCGCATCCCGCCCAACTACGGGCCGCGCTACACGGAAGGATTCGCCCGCGTGTTCCCCGAGCTCGCAAGTCAATATCATGTGCCGCTCGTGCCGTTCATGCTGCAGAACGTGGCGCTGGATCCGCAGCGGATGCAACAGGACGGCATACACCCCAACGCCCGCGGCGAGCCGCCGGTGCTGGAGACGATCTGGCCGCAACTGTCGTCACTGCTGAAGAAGTAATACACACGCTCAGGGGATCGTGATGGACAGAATCTGGCTCAAGTCATATCCGCCGCACGTGCCGGCGGAGATCGATCCGTCGCAGCTGGGTTCGCTGAAGGAGCTGCTGGAGCAGGCGTGCGCGCACTATCCCGAGCGGGTGGCGTTCGTGCAGATGGGTACCGAGCTCACCTTCGGGCGCCTCGACGAGCTCACCCGGGCGTTCGCCGCCTGGCTGCAGCACGCCGGCTTACGCAAGGGCGATCGCATCGCCATCATGCTGCCGAACACGCTGCAGTACCCGGTGGCGATGTTCGGCGCGCTGCGCGCCGGGCTGGTCGTGGTCAACACCAACCCGCTGTACACCGCGCCGGAGCTCGAGCACCAGCTCAGCGACTCGGGCGCCATCGCGATCGTGGTGCTGGAGAATTTCGCGCACGTGGTGCAGCAGGTGCTGGAACACACCAGCGTCAAGCGCGTGCTGGTGACCGCGGCCGGCGACCTGCTGAAGTTTCCAAAGTCGTACCTCGTCAACTTCGTCGTGCGTCACGTGCACAAGCGGGTGCCGGCGTGGCACATACCCGGTGCGCTGCCGTTCACCAGCGCGCTGAGGGAGGGGCACAAGCTGCCGCTGGCGCCGGTGGAGGTCGGTTCGGAGGATCTGGCATTCCTGCAGTACACCGGCGGCACCACCGGTGTCGCCAAGGGCGCGATGCTGTCGCACGGCAACGTGAGCACCAACGTGCTGCAGGCGGAGGCGTGGCTCGGCAAGTTGTTTCACGACAGCGCCGGGGTGCTGATCACCGCGATCCCGCTGTATCACATATTCGCGCTGTCAGCGAACTGCATGCTGTTCGCGCGTCTCGGCTGGAAGAACGTGCTCATCATCAACCCGCGCGACCTGCCGTCGCTCATCGCGGACATCAAGCGCTATCCGCCCAATTTCATCAGCGGCGTCAACACGCTGTTCAACGCCATGCTGCATGCACCGGGCTTCGCTCAGATCGATTTCAGTAATCTCAAGGTGACCCTCGGCGGCGGCATGGCGGTACAGGCGACGGTCGCCGAGCGCTGGAAAGAGGCTACCGGCAACGTGCTCACGCAGGCCTGGGGTCTCACCGAGACGTCGCCTGCGGCCTGCATCAATCCCAACAACGAGCCATTCAACGGCTCGATCGGCCTGCCGATCCCGTCGACCGAGATCGCGATCAAGGACGACGCCGGCGATGATCTGCCGCTCGGGCAGATCGGCGAAATCTGCGTACGCGGGCCACAGGTAATGAAGGGCTACTGGAATCGCCCGGACGAGACCGCCAAAGTCATGCTGCCCGGGGGTTGGCTGCGAACCGGCGACGTCGGACGCATGGATCCGCGTGGCTACGTGTACATCGAGGACCGCAAGAAGGACATGATCCTGGTCTCGGGATTCAACGTGTATCCGAACGAAGTCGAAGCGGCTGCCGCCGGCTGTCCGGGGATCCTGGAAGCTGCGGCAGTGGCGCAACCCGATGAGCACTCGGGTGAGGTCGTCGCGCTATTCGTCGTGCGCAAGGATCCAACTCTCACCGAGCAACAGATCATGGACTGGTGCCGCAAGTCGCTGGCCGGGTACAAGGTCCCCAAGCACATTTACTTCAGGAACGAACTCCCGAAGACGAATGTGGGGAAGATATTGAGAAGAGCATTGAGAGACCAGCTGACAAAGACGGAGGTCAAAGCTTAGGCGGCGATAAGACCGTCCGTTGTTTAGAGGCGATATAGGCATAGGTATGGATGCCCGCCCGCACCGTTCCCTTTATGGTCTTTGAAGCGCTGGGTTTCACACGTCTTGATTCCAACCAGTCGTTTACCGTGCGGACAAACGTACGCCCCTGGGCTTGCGTAAACATTTGAAACGCCTTTACGTGCTTGCGGGGGAGGTCGGGGACTTCGGCGAATCGTTCGATTAGTGGTGACAGACTTCCTGTTCCGCTCACGTTTTGCCCAACAGTGCCAAGAAGTGTCAACAATGCCTGTGCCGCGTGTTGAAGAACCAACGGGTCGCTCGCCGATATCACGGCAACGTCACTCGCTGGCTTATATAGGCCTTTCCCTGAAGGAACGACCAGCTGCACGGCTCTTAGGCGATGCGCGACGTCTGCGGCGTGATTTCGTACCTTTTGGCGCCTAACCAGCGCTTCAACGCTCGGTGCAGGACCGATTAGACGAACTGGTCTTGGCAGACCCGCTGTATCTAAGTAACGACGATCCCGATGCCATGCGTCCAGAACAAGAGCGGCAGTGACCAACCCACCACATTCTTCTCTCTGATTTCTGCGAGATCTGATTTCCGCGCGTCCTAGCGATCGAACGCAAACCGGCAAAAGATCCTTCCCTCGTATCCCGGCCCTCAGCATCAATTCGAATATGGCGACCAGTATATTGGAGTAGTCCAGTTCCAGTCGTTTGGACAGCCCCCTAGTCATTTCTGAGTCCCTTTACGCGACGAGGCCATTACTGATCGGACATTTTTTCGTCTCTTTGCGTAACCTTCGCTTAGCAGAATCGTCACCGTAAACGAACGGGCGGGTGCTCCCCGCTTGTGCGGCACCGTCACCTGCTTGCCAAGGGAATGTGCAAGTCCGTCGAGCATCGATTGAGCGCTAGAAGCACACCGGTCACGCACGATCGCTAGATCGACGTCTGTTTCCGCCGGAATGGTAAGCCGACGTACTGGCGCAGCGACACTCGTCGCGCTTGTGTCTGAGGCGATTCTCAAACCGTCAACCAATGCCGGCAGAACAGGCGATAGGAAAGCGAAATCAAACCTGCAATGAAGGAATGGCGAAGGGCGCAATTGAATCTGTCCCGAAGCGTCCCTTATGGCACCGATTCTTCGCAGTTCATCCAACACTGCTCGGTGCGTTACATCTCCGCCGTATTCCCTAACCAGGCTGGCAAATGAGATCTCCGATCCCGAGATCGGAAGCCGCTTAGGATGACCTATTCTGGTACGGAACCTGCGGTCCGTCCGCCAACCGTGAACTACCTTTTCTATCGCGGTCAGACCCGAGCGAGCGGTATCAAGAACGTTGAACGCAAGGAGTCGCTTCACATCAGCTCTAGATAAGCCAGTCTGAGCCGCCACTCTCGAGTGATTTACGCGTCCGTTTTGAAGTCTCGACATGTTAGCGGCTGCCTGAACGAAAGCGACACTCGCGAGTTCGGCGAACCTCTTGGGGGTCATCCCACGGGGCAACAGAACTAGGGCAAGCTCCCCCAACAGGTCCTGCAGTGCTACTGCACCTCGCAAAGCGCTCGTACCAAGACTTACTGGTCGGTTGTTTCGACGCGATCGATCCGCAGTCATCTAAGTGATGGTTTGTGCTGCGTCAGCGGGCGGGAGTAGGAAAAGGAAAAATACTCGACACTCGGCAAACCGACGCGTCCCGGTGCCGATGATGGTGCTCTCGGCAGCAATTATTCCACCCGAATTTAGCTGGCGTTCGTGTAGAAACGCCGCGCTCGACGGCCGAAGGCCGCCGGAGTAACGAGCCTAGTCCACTGCTCTTGACCGTTGCGCGGCGTGAGTGACCGCCGCCGGTGCGGTTCGTTAACCGCCGCCGCTGA
>DATHQM010000103.1:0-34648 GCA_035482695.1 Steroidobacteraceae bacterium
ACAACCAGCTGCTGCGCATCGAAGAACAGCTCGGCAGCGCGGCGCCATTCGCCGGTCGCCGGGTGATCAGCGCGCACGTGAGCCGCTGACGCGGCGCGTCTCTCGTACGGACGAACACCATGCACACACTTGTTCTGCTGCGTCACGGCCAGAGCACCTGGAACCAGGAGAATCGATTCACCGGCTGGACCGACGTCGACCTCTCGGAAGGCGGACGGCTCGAGGCGCTCGACGCCGGCCGGCTGCTGAAAGAGGGCGACTACACCTTCGACCTGGCGTACACCTCGCTCCTCAAGCGCGCCATCCGGACGCTGTGGATCTCGCTCGACACGCTCGACCAGCTGTGGATCCCGGTCCGGAAAAGCTGGCGCCTCAACGAGCGCCACTACGGCGCGCTCCAGGGGCTGAACAAGGCCGAGATCGCGGCCAAGCACGGCGAAGCGCAAACGAAGATCTGGCGGCGCAGCTACGACATCCCGCCGCCGCCGCTGGCGGCCGACGACCCGCGTCACCCGCGCTGCGAGCCGCGCTACGCCGGCATCGACCCGCGCGAGCTGCCCGCCACCGAATCGCTCAAGGACACGCTCGCCCGCGTGCTGCCCTGCTGGCACGCGCGCATCGCGCCGGAGCTGCGCTCGGGACGCAACGTCATGGTAGTGGCGCACGGCAACAGCCTGCGCGCCATGGTGAAGATGCTCGACGACGTCGCGGAGAGCGAGATCACCGAGCTCAATATTCCCACCGGCGTGCCGCTGCTCTACGAGCTCGACGCCGAGCTGCGGCCGCGCGAGCGGCGCTATCTCGGCGACCCGGCCGCCATCGCGGCGGCCGCCGAGGCCGTGCGGCGCCAGACCGAGAAGCGCTGAGCGCTCAGCCGTCCGCGCCCGCCAGCGCGACGAATTCCCCGCTGAGCCGGCCGGCGATCTGACCGCCCTGCTCGAGCAGCGCCGTGACGGCGATGCGCGCCTTGCCGCGGCGCGCCAGCGTCGCCATGAACTGCTGCCAGCGCTGCGGGTGCTCGAGCGCGGCGCGCGCGGTGAAGTCGCCGGAGATTGGCCGCTGGTACTCCATGGTGTTGCGCTGGATGACCAGACGCGCCTCGCTCCCCTCTGCCCGCAGGCGCACGTGCAGCAGCGACCATCCGGCCAGCATGGCGAGCGCGGCGGCGCTGCCGCCGAACACGGTGTCGCGGTGATTGATGTTGGGTGCCAGCGGCGCGGCGAGCGACACCTCGTCGCGCAACACGGCAACCACCGAGGCCGCCATGGCACGCGACAGCGGGATGTGCTCGTGCAGGTAGCGCTCGAGCTCCCGCGGCGACACCTCAGCCGCGCCCGCCACCGCGCCCCTCAGCGCTTCGCATAGTGATCCGCGCCGGCGAAGTGCAGCGACACGTAGGGCTCGTCGCCCAGCACCCAGCTGTCATGCGGCACCGGCGGGATGTAGAAGAGCTGCCCGGCGCGCAGCTCGATGACCGTGCCGTCATCGAAGGCCGCAGTCGCTGCCCCCGACAGCACCATGCCGACGTGCTCGATCGAGCAGCGCCTGAGGCCGAGTCCGGGGCCGACGTGGGTCGACCATTTCCAGCCGGGCTGATAAGTGGCACGGCCGATGCTCATGCCGCCCAGGTGCACGAGCTCGAACCTGCCGTGCTCGAGCGCGCGCGTCTCGTCCGGAGCCTCGAAGCGCTTGAGGACCACGTCGATCGCCGCGGCCGCCGCCGGCGCCGCCCGGCCCGCCGCCCAGCCGTCGTAGCGCCCGCCGAGCTCGCCGGCGAGCGTCGTCAGGCGGCGGCTGATCTCCTGCATGTCCGGCACCACCAGGCGCATGGTCCTGGTGGCATGCAGGCTGAAGGCGAGCTCGCGCGCTTCGGCGACCGGCCTGGCGTCGACGGCGAACTCGGGCTCGAGGCGGGCGCGCGCCGCCGCGACCGCCGGCTCGTCCGGCAGCGCCAGGAAGAAATCCACCGGGTAGTCGTTGAATGGCGCGTAGCCCTGCGAACGCAGCCGGGCGATGATCTGCTCGTCCCACGACTCGGCCCGCGACCGGCGGATCGCGCGCAGCTTGACGTAGATGCGCGCGACGATCACGCCCAACGCCACCAGCAACGCAACGAAGAACCAGGTCATGCCGCCGCGGCAGCCTTCAGCGCGAGTGCGGGCCGGCAAAGCGCGGCTTGCGCTTCTCGAGGAACGCGCCGATGCCCTCGCTGCCTTCCGCACTGACGGCGTGCGCGGCGATGGTCTCGCTCTCGAGCACCATCTGCGACTCGAAGGCGCCGAGAGAGTGCGCGACCAGCCGCTTGGTGGCGCCGAGCGCGGCGCGTGCGCCCTGCGCCAGCGTTTCGGCCAGCTCCAGCGCGCGCGGCAGCAGCTGCTCGTCGGCGACCACCTCGTTCACCAGCCCCCAGCTGAGCGCCTGCTCCGCCGGCAGCGGCCGATTCAGCAGCAGCAGCTCCATGGTGCGCTTGACCCCGAGCGTGCGCGGCAGCAGGAACGTGGTGCCGGCATCGGGGGTGAGCCCGGAAGCTGTATAGGCGAGGTTGAAGCGCGAGCTGTGCGCGCACAGCGCCAGGTCGGCCATCGCCACCAGTCCCACGCCCGCGCCGGCCGCCGTGCCGTTCACCGCGGCGATCACCGGAGGGTCCATGCGCACGAAGTGCGAGATGGCCGCGTGCAGGTAGGTGGTGAGCTCGCGGATGTAGTCGCCGCCGGCATCATCGCGCGAGGCCATGGCGCGCAGGTCGCCGCCGAAGCAGAAGTTGCGCCCCGCGCCGCTCAGCACCACGGCACGCACCGCGGCGTTGCGCGCGCAGGTCATGGCCGCGGCCAGCAGGTCCATCGCCATCTGCAGATTGATCGCGTTGCCGCTGTCCTTGCGGTTGAGCATGACCAGCGCCACCGCGCCGCGCGTCTCGACCTGTACGGTGGGGGCGGACACTTAAGGCTACTCGTCGGGGGCGATCTTCACGCGCAGCCCGGCGAGCTGCGCGGTGAATTCCACCTGGCAGGAGAGGCGCGAGTTCTCCTGGTAATGCGTGAGCTCGGAGAGCAGCTCGCGCTCGTCCGACATCATCGCCGGCAGGCGCGGCAGCCACTCAGGATCCACGTACACGTGACACGTGGCGCACGAGCACATGCCGCCGCAGATGGCCGCGACGCCGTAGTCGAGCTCACGCAGGTTCTCCATCACTTTCAACCCCGTCCTGCCCTCCACCTCGTGCTCGACTCCGTCACGATCCACGACACGCAAAAGCGCCATGCAGCTAACCTGGTGACCCTTGGAATTGTTGTCAGGCGCATCGCCTTAGGATCTGCTAGTTTGCCGCTTCGCCAGGCGGGCCGCCAGCTTGGCGCTCAGGGTGCGCCTCACGCCGGCGGCAGCGGACCGAGCACCTTCATCACGAACACGGCCTTGTCGGCACGGCTCCCCAGCATCTCGAACGTCGTGCGCAGCTCACGATGCAGCGCCGACATTACCTCCTCGTACGCACCGAATACCTGGGTGCTCATGCTGTTGGTCACCACGCGCAGCCGCGGCACGCCGTTCAGCCGCTCGAGGAACTCGCGGATGACGGGAACGAAGTCCGCGTGCAGCGGATACAGGCTGATCTCGACCCCGATGTCCATGTCCGTCGCCTCCACGGCAGCGCACGCACCGCCAGTATTGCACGTGGGTGCTAAGCCGGTGCGGCTATGATCGTCGCCGGCGCTAGAATGGGGAACCAGCCGCACATGGCGGACTCAAGCAGATGACGCGCAAGATCCAGGTCCATCAGGTCGACGCATTCACCCGCGAGCCCTTCACCGGCAACCCGACCGGCGTGGTGCTCAATGCCGACGCGCTCTCCGAGGCGCAGATGCTCGCCGTGGCACGCGAGCTCAACAACGCCGAGACCGCCTTCATGCTGGCACCCGACGCCGACGATCACACGGTGCGCGCGCGCTTCTTCACCCCGCGCAGCGAGGCCGGCTTCGTCGGTCACGCCACCGTCGCGGCGCAGTACGTGCTGTCGCGCCGGCACGATGCGCCGCGCTGGCAGCGCCAGAAATCCAAGGCCGGCATCGTCGACATCGAGGTGCGTGGCAGCGACGAGGACCGACGCATCGCCATCCGCCGCAGTCCGCCGCCGCTCGGACGCGAGCTGAACGACCGCGAGCGCCTCGCGGTGCTCGACGCACTGGCGCTCGCCACCGAGAGTCTCGACACGCGCATTCCGCTGCGCATCGTGGGCGCGATCGGCACGCGGCTGCTGATCGGCGTGCGCGGTCCGGAGCCGCTCAAGCATCTGAAGCCCGATCTGGCGCGCCTCACCACCCTGTCGGCGCAGATCGGTGCGGCCGGCTACTTCGTGTTCACTCTGACCCCGGATGCGCCCGATCACCTCACCGAGTCGCGCATGTTCTGTCCGGCGCTCGGCATCGCCGAGGACCCGGTGAGCGGCAATGCTCACGGCCTGCTCGGGGCCTACCTGGCGCGTCTTGGCCTGCTCGCCCGCAGCGGCGAGCGCGCGCGCTTCTCCGGGATCCAGGGGCACGCGCTGCACCGTCCCGGGCGCGTCGAGGTCGAGCTCGAATTCACCGGCAACGACCTCGCCGGCGTGTGGATCAGCGGCCAGGCGGTGTCGATCTTCCAGACCGAAATCGTGCTGTAGGAGCCGCGTGGCGCAGTTCACCGCGGTCCTGAAACTCAGCGAGCTCGCCCTGGGGACCATGCGCGCCTGCATGCTCGGCGAGCGCGAGATTCTCCTGTGCCACACCCGCGAAGGCCTGTTCGCGGTCGACAACATCTGCACGCATGCGCACGCGCGCCTGTGCGAGGGGCGACTGCGCTCAACACGCCTGGTCTGCCCGCTGCACGGCGCATCGTTCGATCTGCGCGACGGACGCGTGCTCGGGCCGCCCGCGGTCACGCCACTGCCCACGCACGCGCTGCGCGTCGTCGATGGCACCGTCGAGGTGGCGCTCGGCCCCACCGCGGCCGCGGCGCTTTAAGGGATCTCACCTCCGGTGGGCGCGCGGCGCGCCCGGCGCACCAGCCACACCGCGGGCAGGCTCACGCACGCACCGATCAGGAACGGCGCCGCGGGACCGAGCCCCGCGTACAACGGCCCGGAGGTGAACGGGCCGAGGACACGCGCAAGACTGGCGCTGGCGACGTAGGTGCCGAGCACCGCCCCGCGGTCGTGCTCAGCCGACTGCCGCGAGGCGAGCGCGGCAGCGCTCGGGTTGTAGGCGCCCAGCCCGACGCCGCACAACAACAGCCCGATCACCGTGGCGCCGAGCGTAGCGGCGCAGCCGAGCGTCACCAGGCCGGCCACGTAGAGCAGCGCACCGCCGCTCGCCAGGCGGGCCTCGCCCACGCGCGGCGCCAGCAGCCGCACGACCCCGCCCTGCACGATGAGCGCCGGTAGCGCGATGGCGAACAGCAGGAACCCGACCGTGCGCGGGCCGAAGCCATAGCGATGCAGGGCCCAGATCGCGAAGATCGACTCGAGGATCGACTGCGAGTAGGTCACGAGCAGCGTGGAGGCGGCGAGCAGCGCGAGCGTCGGGCGCTCGCGCAGCAGCCGCCACGAGCGCCGGCGCGGGCCGCCCGGGTGCGCGCGCCGCTGAGCGGCGCTGTGGCTCTCCGGCAGCACCAGACGCACCAGCAGGATCGCGCTCAGGCTGGTGCACACCGACGCCAGCGCCGGTACGGTGAAATTAGCGGTGTGCGGATCGCCGCCGGCCAACAGCCCGCCGAGCGGCGGCCCGAGCGTGAAACCGATGCCGATGGCGGCGCCCACCAGACCGAGCGTTGCCGCGCGGTTCTGCGGCGTGCTCACGTCGGCTGCGTAGGCGAACGCGGCCGCAAGATTGCCGGCCATGCAGCCGGCGAGCAGGCGCGAGGCCAGCACCCACCAGATGTTGTGCGCGCCGGCGAGCAGCAGATAAGAGACGCCGGCGCCGGCGAGACTGCTCATGAGCACGGGCCGGCGCCCGTAACGGTCGCTCAGGCGTCCCCACCAGGGAGCGGCCAGCAGCTGGCACAGCGAGTAGCTGCCGAGGATCGGCGTGATGTACTGCGGCGCGGTCCCGAAGCGGTCGGCCATGTACGGCACCAGCGGAACCAGCATGCCGAACCCGAGCGTGTCGATCACGCAGAAAAGGACCAGCGCCGCCAGCTGCCGGGTCAATGGCCGGGCACGAGCGAGGACACATCGCCCGGTCGCGCAGCCGGCGGCACGTAGTCGTGCGCCGCGCGAATGACCAGGTTGGGGATGCGGCTGTCCTCCCACCCCGGGTCGCGACCGGCCGCCTCCCCGGTGCACAGGATCACGATCTGCAGCGACGGGACCAGCCACAGTCGGTTGCCGCCGCCGCCCCCGGCGACGAACACATCGCGCGTGGCGTAAGGCTCCTCTGCATGCGCGTTCTCGGGCGCGAGTCGCAGGTAGGCGCCGTAGCGCGCGTCGGCGACCGCAGGCACGCGCATCAGGCCGACCCAGCCGGGACGAATCACCTCGCCGCCGCGATAGTTGCCGTCCCGCACCAGCAGCTCGCCGACGCGGATCCAGTCGCCCTGGCGCGCGATCATGCAGCAATCCGCGTGCGCGCTGCCTCCGGGCCGGTCGAGCCACAGCCAGGCGTCCGCGGCGCCGATGCGCCGCCACAGCGCCTGCGACAGGTAGCTCGCATAACGCTGTCGCGTGGCGCGCTCGACCACGAGCGCGAGCAACTGCGGATCGGCGGCCTGTTCCACGCGCCGCGTGCCCGGCTGCGTCACGAGCGGCGCATGCAGTGCGGAGGCGAGCGGATCCCCCGCGCCGGCAATCGGCAGCGGCGCGAGGCCGCTCGACATCTGCATGAGATTGCGCACCGTGATCGCGCCGCGCGGGTCCTGGGCCCACTCGCCGATGAAGGCAGCCACCGGCTCGTCCGGCCAGCCGATCAGGCGGTGCGACATCGCCGTGCCGGCGGCGAGCGCGGCGAGCAGCGGGGTAAAGGACTGCGCATCCACCAGCGTATCGAAACTGCTGCCCTGCCAGTAGCGCTCGAACACGATATGGTCGTGGCGGGCGACGATCAGTGCGCGCGAGCCGTGCGCGGCGGCATAAGCAGCCGCGGCCGTAAGTCCCGCGCTCTCGAGCTGCTCGAGCTGCGGCGCCACGCGCGGCGCGGGCGGCTGATCACCCCCGCTCACCAGCTCACGCGGCTCATAGGCGGCAAGTGCCTCATGCGCTGCGAGGGGCGCACGTGGCCAGAGGCGCCACCAGAGGGTCGCGCCGAGCAACACCGCCGCCGCGAGCGCCACGATCGCGGGCAGCGCCAGACGCTGGCGCAGCAGCGGGCGGCTCACGGCAGCCCTGTGAGGCTCGGGCCGGCGCGCTCGCCGCGCCGGCGCAGCGGCCCGCAGTACACCGCCCGCCCCGCGCACAGCTGCAGCTCGTGCGTCGCGCAGCGCTGCCAATCCTGCGGACGGTGAGTGGCGAGTACCACCGCGCAGTGCGCGGCGGTGCGCACCAGGCGTGCCGCGAGACTGCGGCGCGTGGGCAGGTCGACCCCCGCGAACGGCTCATCGAGCAGCAGCAGCCGCGGTGCATTCACCCAGGCACGCGCGAACAGCACGCGGCGCGACTGCCCGTAGGACAGCTGCGCCAGGGTACGTGTCGCGAAGCGCGTCAGCCCGAAGTTCGCCAGTGCCGCGCGCGCCGCCTCCCGGTCGGCAGCCGTTGGTGCCTCCTGCAGCCCGATGCTCGCGTGCCTGCCCGACTGCACGACGGTGGCGACCGTCAGCTCCCGCGGGTAGTCGGCCTGCAGGTGCGGCGCGACGAGCCCGACGCGCTTCCTGAAGTTCTCGAGCGGAACTCCGGGCACGACCCCGGCGCGCTCGATCATTCCCCCGGCAGCGACCGCATGGTCGCCGTACAGCGTGCGCAGCAACGTCGTCTTGCCCGCGCCATTGGGTCCGTGCACGAGCCACCAGTCCCCGCGGCGCACGCTCAGAGTAATGCCGGCCAGCACGCGGCGCTGCTCGACGTACACGTCCGCGCTGCGCAGCCGCACCAGCACGCGGCCGCGGGCCGACGCGCGGCGCCGCCGGCGCGGTGCGGCGGTGAGCCGTACGGGATCGCTTCCGGCGGGCGCGCCCAGCCAGCGCGCGAGCGGTGCGCGGCGCATAGGTCCCGAAAAGCAGACGCGCCCGCGATCGAGCAGCAGCGCATGTGTCGCGCCGGCCGGCACGTCCTCGGCGCGGTGCGTGGCGAGCACCCAGGGCAGCGCGCGCGGGCGTGCCAGCCAGCGCAGGATGTGGCCGCGGCTCGCCGCGTCCAGCCCGTTAAGCACCTCATCGAGCAGCAGCAGCCGCGGCCGCGACACGAGCGCCCGCGCCAGCAGCACGATGCGCCGCTCGCCGTAGGAGAGCGACAGCAGCGGGCGCGATGCCAGACGCGCGCTGCCGAGCGCGACGAGCACCGCGCGCACCCGGCGCAGATCCGCGGCGCTGAGCGCATCGAGCGGGATGTCGCTGTGGTGGATCCCGGTGCCGACGATACGCGCCGCGCTCACGTTCCACGCATAGCGCTGGTACTTGTCCTGACGCTCGGCGCCGAGGTAGGCGATCTCGTCCTTGAAGCCGAAGGGCGTCACGCCGTGCTGCCGCCCGAGCCGATACTGCAATACCGGGCGCGCGGCGGGCGCGGGCCACACCAGCCCCGCCAGCAGTTTCAGCAGCTGCGTCTTGCCGGCGCCGTTGCCACCCGCCAGCACCCAGCGCTCACCCGGGCGGATGGTCCAGCTGACATCGTGCAGGATCGCGCGCCCGCCGCGCCGTACGGCGGCGGCCTGCAGGCGCACTTCGAGATAGCGTCGCGCGGCGCGGCTCATCCGCGGCATTGGATCACAGCTGCCCGATTCGGATAGGTTATTCTCATCGCAAAATGCCGCTCAGCACGCAGACCTCGCAGGGTCACATGCCATTGCGCCTGCTCGCGCCACGTTACTGGCCGACGTGGGCTGCGCTCGGTGTGTTGCGTCTCGTCGCCCTGCTGCCGTATCCCGCCATCGTGCATCTCGGACGCATGCTCGGGGTGGGCCTGAGGCTGTTGCCGAGCAGGTTCGTGCGCACCGCGCGCCGCAATATTGAGCTGTGTCTGCCGGAGCTCTCGGCGCCGCAGCGCGCGCGGCTGCTGCATGAGCACTTCGCAAGCTTAGGGGTAGCGCTGCTGGAGATTCCGTTCACCTGGTGGAGCTCGCCCAAGCGCGCGGCGAAGCTGCTGCATTTCGAGGGCATCGAGCACCTGCGCGCCGCGCAGGCGCGTAACCGCGGCGTCATCCTGCTCACCGCGCACTTCACCTCGATGGAGATGGCCGGCCGCGCGCTGCTGTTCGTCACCCCGGTCGGTTTTCTCTACCGCAAGACGAACAACGAGGTGCTGGCGTACGCGCTGAGGCGCTTCCGCACCGGCTACGGCGGACATCCCATCCCCAGGGACGACATCCGCGCATTCATCTCGGCGCTCAAGCACAATGAGTGCGTCTGGTACGCGCCCGACCAGAGCTACCGCAAGAAGGGTGCGCAGATGGTTCCCATGTTCGGTATCCCGGCCGCCACCAACACTCTCACCTCGCGCCTGGCGGGCATAACCGGCGCACCCGTGCTGCCGTATTTCTTTCATCGCCTGCCGGGTACGCAGGGCTATCGCGCCGTGATCCACCCGCCGCTCGAGAACTTCCCGAGCGACAGCGCAGTGGCGGACGCCGAACGCTTCAACCACATGATCGAGGCGCAGGTGCGGCTGGTCCCCGAGCAGTACCTGTGGATTCACCGCCGTTTCAAGGGACTGTCCGAGGACTATCCGGACTACTACGCCCGGCGGGCGCCGCGGCGGGCGTGACCGCACCGGCACGCGTCGATCTGCTGGTCGTTGGCGGCGGCGTCAACGGCACCGGCATCGCGCGCGACGCCGCCGGGCGCGGGCTGTCGGTGCTGCTGTGCGAGCAGGACGACCTCGCCGCGCATACCTCCTCGGCGAGCACCAAGCTGATCCACGGCGGCCTGCGCTACCTCGAAGAGTTCCACTTCGCGCTGGTGCGCAAGGCGCTGCAGGAGCGCGAGGTGCTGCTGGCGGCGGCACCGCACATCATGCGCCCGCTGCAGTTCGTGATGCCGCACGCCGCGCACCTGCGTCCGGCGTGGATGATCCGCGCCGGACTGTTCCTCTACGACCACCTCGCGGCGCGCGCGCGCCTGGCGGGCTCCTCGAGCATCGACCTGCGCCAGCACATCGCCGGTGCGCCGCTGCAAGCGGGCTACCGGCGCGGCTTCGTATATTCCGACGGCTGGGTGGACGATGCGCGACTGGTGGTGCTCAACGCGCTCGATGCGCAGCAGCGCGGCGCGACCATACTCACTCGCACGCGCTGCGAGCGCCTGACCGCGCAGCCGCCCGGGTGGAGCGCGACGCTCGCAGATGCCGGCGGCCAGTTCACGCTCCAGGCGCGCGCGGTGGTCAACGCCGCCGGCCCGTGGGTAAGCCGCTTCGTCGCCGACGCGACACCGGTGCGCGCGCGCTACCACGTGCGGCTGGTGAAGGGCAGTCACATCGTGGTGCCGCGGCTGTTCACCCACGACTACGCCTACATCTTCCAGAACGACGACCGGCGCATCGTGTTCGCCATTCCGTATGAGCACGACTTCACCCTGCTCGGTACCACCGACGTCGACTACGCTGGCGACCTGCGCCAGGTCGCCATCGATCCGGACGAGGTGGCGTACCTGTGCACGCTCGCCAACCGCTACTTCCGCCGGCAGATCGCCGCGCACGAGGTGGTGTGGAGCTACTCCGGTGTGCGGCCGTTGCTCGCCGACGAAGCGCGTGATCCGATGCGCGTCACGCGCGACTACGCGCTCGAGCTCGACACGGATCCGGCGCCGCTGCTGTCGGTGTTCGGCGGCAAGATCACGACCTATCGGCGCCTCGCCGAGGATGCCCTGGCGCTGCTGGCCGGCACGCTCGCGGTGCGCGCCGCTGCCTGGACGGCGCGCGCCTGCCTGCCCGGCGGGGATCTGCCGCAAGGCAGCTTCGCGGTGTTCCTGCGCGCGCTCGAGCGGCGCTACCCGTGGTTGCCGCCGGCGCTGCGGATGCGCTACGCGCACGCGTACGGCACGCGCATCGAGCGGATGCTCGGCGGGGCCGCCAGTACACCCGAGCTCGGCACGCAGCTGCTGCCGCAGCTGTACGAGTGCGAGGTGGCGTACCTGTGCCGCGAGGAGTTCGCGCGCACCGCACACGACATCCTGTGGCGTCGCTCCAAGCTCGGACTGCACCTGCCGGACACGGACGTCAGTCCGCTCGAGCGCTGGCTGGCCGCAAACCACGGCAACTCGCACCCGCGTCGCGAAGTGCCGACACCGGGCGTGTGACCGGTATCGCGTTTTTCGGTTGAGGTCCGCGCAGCGGCGGCAACTGCGCGCCGCGCCGTGCTAGCGTGACCGCCGGAGCTTGCCGCCGACGCACCGTGCCGATGTCCGACTCCATCCTGGCCGCCATCATCGCTGGCACCGCGACGCTCTCTGCGTCGCTGCTGCAGCTTCGTTCCGCATTGTTGCGCGAGGCCGCGAGCCGCAGCGGTGCCGGCGGCTCACGCCGCAAGAAGCGCCTGCAGCTGATCATCCTCGCCGTCGTCGTCGGAGCGGCGGCGGTGTCGGGCTTTGCGCTCTCGCAATGGCTCACCAACGGCGAGCGGGCGGCGCAGAGCGTGATGCAGCGTGAGCTGCAGGCACGCGTTGCCGAGCTCAGCCGCACCGCCGGAGAGCTCGAGCTCACGCGCGGCAGCGCGCGTACCGAGATCGAGAACGGCGTACTGCGCAGGATCGGCGCGGACGGTGTCGCCGTGATGGCGACCGTGGCCGCGTGTCGGCCGGCACTGCTGAGCACTACCGCGGGCGCCACCACGGTGTCGGGGGCCGCTGGCGAAGCTGTGCCGCCCGCGGGCGGGTGCAGCGAATCCGAGGCGAACGCGGTGACGCTGTGCGCGATGATCCCGGGCAACGCCACGGTGACCGAGGTGGCGCTGTTCAGCCGTCCCGCCGAGTCCGACGCCGCCTGGAGCGCGAGCCGCGCGCTGCCCGGGCAGGAGTCCGGGCAGGCGCGTTTCGCGGAGAAGTACACCGAAAGCGCCCCCGAGGCGGGCGGCCGCCAGGTATGCCAGGGATTTGCGCACTGGTCGGATCACGCCCGCGCGGTGCGCGTCGTCGTGCGCTACTCTCTGCAGGTGTGAGCTGCGCATAATTGCCCCCTGCCGGCATCGAGCCGAAGGGGGAGCCTGTTGATTTCAACATCGCGTCCGTCCGCGTCCGCGCGCTCAGCAGCCGTGCTGCTCGTGCTGGCACTCGCGCCGCTGTGGCTCATCGGCATGTTCGGCCGTGGCTTGTGGACGCCGGACGAGCCGCGTGAAGCCGACATCGCCTGGCGCATGAGCCTGCAGAACGACCGTACGCTGCCGCAGCTCGCCGGCGTGCCGTTCCTGGAGAAGCCGCCGCTGTCGTACTGGATGTCGGGCGCCGCCGTGTCGCTCGCGGGCGATTCGCCCGCCGCCGCCCGTGCTCCGAATCTCCTCTACGCACTGATTGCTGCGCTCGCCGTCGGCGCGCTCGCGCTCAGCCTGCAGGTTGACGGCGGCGCCGCCGTGCTCGGTGCACTCGTTGCCTTGAGTGCGCTCACGGCATACCGCGTCAGCATCTGGCTGGCGCCCGACGCCGGCTTGCTGGCCGGCTGCGCACTCGCACTGCTCGGCGCCTGGCGCGGCTACCGCGCGCCGCGCGGCTGGCCGAAGGCGCTCGGCTACACCGTGATGCATGCCGGAGCGGCCTTGGGGTTCATGGCAAAGAGCGCCCCCGGCTGGCTGGTTCCGGCACTGGCACTGCTGACGCTCATCGCGTGGGAGCGGCGCTGGGTGGAGCTGCGCTGCTGGGAGCTGTATGCCGGGCTCGTGCTGCAGGCGCTGCTCATCGGTCCGTGGCTGCTGGCGGTTGCGCATACCGCCGCGGGCATGGAGACGCTGCGCACGCTCTTCTGGCACAACGTCGTGGGCCGTTTTACCCGCGTGGCAGCCCCGGGCGCACTCGACTACACCACCGGGCACCGCAACATCCCGGGCAAATACCTGTTCGAGCTGCCCGTCTACCTGCTGCCCTGGACGCTGCTGGTGGCGGCGGCGCTGGTGCGGGCCGTCCGCCGCGCGGGTGCGAGCGGTGCCGAGGGCAGCCCCTGGCGCTTCGCGCTCGCCGCGAGCCTGCCCTTCCTCGTGCTGCTGTCCCTGGCCGCCACCGCGCGCGACATCTACGCGGCGCCCGCACTGCTGGGGTTCGGGGTGTTGACCGGCCTGTGGGCGCACGAAGCGCGCGCCGCCCCGAGCGCGCTCGATGCGCTGCTGCTGCGCCTGACGCACTGGCTGGTGCTCGCCTTCGCTTTACTGCTCGCCGCGGCGCTCGCGGTGCTCGCCGCAGCCGGCGCGGGCTCGCGGCCGGGCTGCCTGGCGGCGGCCGTCGCGGTCACCGGCATCGGCGCAGTCACGACGCTGCTCGGCCGCCGGGCCCAGCGGCGCGGCCGCCTGCTCGCGGGCTGCGGGTGGGCCTACGCCGGCTACGCGCTCGTGGTGTGCGTGACGGCGCTCGCGGCGCTGCCGATCGTCGATCGCTGGCAGGATCTGCCGGCGCTGGCGCGGCGCATCCACGCCGACACCGCGCACCAGCCGCTCGCGCTCCTCGACCCCGACGAGACCACGATCGCCATGCTCGACCACGGACTCAACACGCGTTTCACCTCCCTGGTGAGCGGCAGCGACGCGCTGCCGGCGCAGCTCGTGCAGCGCTGGTTCACGGCGCAGGGAGCGCAGGCGCGCGTGCTGGTGCTCCTGCCAGGTCACGCGAGCGGCCGCGTGACACACTGGCTCGAGCGCTTCCACCATTTCCGCCCCGCCGGCGACGGCGCAGCCGGGGAATTGCTCGCATCCGCAGCAGCGCAGCTCGCCGGGCGCTACGAGCTGCCGGAGGGGCGCCGTTACGCCCTGCTCGCGCCGCCCGCGGGCGCACCGCCTGCCATGAAAGGCTTATGAAATGACCTCCCTATCCCCGCCTGCCCAGCACCTGGCGCGCAACCTGCGCAGCCGCCACATCCAGCTCATCGCGATCGGCGGCACGATCGGTGTCGGCTTGTTCCTCGGCTCCGCCCGCGCGATTCACAACGCCGGCCCCGGGTTACTGCTCGCCTACGCAGTCGGCGGTGTGGCGATATTCTTCATCATGCGGGCGCTCGGGGAGCTGCTGACCTACCGCCCGGTGGCCGGCTCGTTTGCGAGCTATGCCGAAGAGTTCTGCGGTCCGTTCGCCGGCTTCGTCACCGGCTGGTCTTACTGGTTCATGTGGGTGGTGATGGCGATGGCGGAGCTGACCGCGATCGGCATCTACGTGCGCTACTGGTATCCCGACATACCGCAATGGCTGCCGGCGCTGATCGCGCTGGTGGTGCTCTACGGCTGCAACCTGCTGGCAGTGCGGGTGTTCGGCGAGCTGGAATTCTGGTTCGCCCTCATCAAGGTGGCGACCATCGTGGCGCTCATCGTGGCGGGGCTCGCGGTGATCCTGCTGCACGTCGGCGGCCCGATTGCGGCGGGCGCCTCCTTCAGCAACCTCTGGAGCCACGGCGGCTTCCTGCCCTTCGGCCTGGTGGGCGTACTGCTCACCATGCAGATCGTGATGTTCGCGTATTCGGGAGTGGAGCTGATCGGCGTGACGGCCGGCGAGGCGCAGGATCCGCAGCGCGCGCTGCCGCGCGCCACCAACGGCGTCATCCTGCGCATTCTCATCTTCTACCTCGGTGCGCTGACCGTGATCATGGCGGTGGTGCCGTGGAACGAGCTGAGCCCGAGCGTGAGTCCGTTCGTGTTCGTATTCGCCAAGCTGGGCGTGCCCGGCGCAGCCAGCCTCATCACGCTGGTGGTGATCACGGCTGCGTCCTCCTCGTGCAACAGCGGCCTGTTCAGCACCGGGCGCATGTTGTGGTCGCTCGCCGAGCGCGGCCAGGCGCCGCGCCGCTTCGCGGTGCTGAGTGCCCGCCAGGTGCCGGCCACGGGCATTCACCTGTCCGCCGCCGTGATGCTGCTAACGGTGGTGCTGAATTACCTGGTGCCCAAGGAGGTGTTCACCTGGGTGACGAGCATTACCCTCATCGGCACGCTGTGGACCTGGGGCATCATCATGGTGGCGCACGCGAACTACCGGCGCGCGGTGGCGGCCGGCAAAGTGGCGGCGGCGCCGTTTCGCATGCCCGGTGCGCCGTTCGCCAACTGGGCGGTGGTCGCCTTCCTGGTGATCGTCAGCGCGCTGCTGTGGCTCGATGACGACACGCGCGTGGCGCTGTATGTCGCCCCCTGCTGGTTCGGGCTGCTCGCCGTCGGCTACCTATGGCTGAAGCGGCGTCCGCCGGCCGCCGCGCGCGCCGCCTCCTGAGCGTTCGCCGCGCTCACAGCAACGGTTCGAGATCACCACGCGCGCGCCGCGTCGCGAAGGAAACGCCGCCGGCGGGCGCATAGTAGAATCGCCGCGCCGCGCCCGTAGCTCAGTTGGATAGAGCATCAGGCTTCGAACCTGAGGGTCGGGAGTTCGAATCTCTCCGGGCGCGCAGCTTTTTCAGCATCTCAGCTAATCGCTGAGTCACCACTGAGTCACCAGCCGGCACGATTTCGAACCCCTGGCGGCCGTTCCCGGCCAGCCCCCTCGCTCTGGACTGCTTACGGGGCCGCAGGAGCGGCGCGGCGCCGACCCGCCCTCACGGCGTTGACCGTTGACTGCTCGCAGCGTGGCGCGCCAGAGCGTCACGCGAGCGTCCCTCTGAGCGCGCGATGGGGGCGGAAGTAACGGGAGGGTGCAGTGGGCACACCGCACCTCCTCGTGTATGCTTTTCGCCGTTGCCCGGTCCACCGGACTGAGGCGTGTACCCGTAGCCATGACGAGGCAAGCGACCTATGACTACCCCCCCAGAGGGCGCCCCCGGCGCTCCGACTGATGCCGATCTCATCCGTCAACAGCTCGAAGCCTTAGGCCTCTCTCAGCGCCAGGCCGCGCGGCAGCTCGATATCGACGACCGCTCGATGCGTTACTACTGCGCCGGGAAGCAACCAGTGCCTCCGGTGGTGTTCCTGGCGTTGCGCCAGATCGAGCAGATACGCCGCAACGATCAGTGCCTGGCGTTACTGGCCGACGGCACAATGAGCACTTCCGACGATCCCCTCACCGCCGAACGGCTGCGCGACAACAATCGCAAGCTCAGGTCCGCTATCGAGCTGCTCATGCAGCCGCTACGGCCGCCGCTAACGCCAGCACTCGAAATCTCCGAGCCAGCGGCGGAGAACGATCTTCGAAGTACTTTTCTGGGCGACCAGGTCGACCAATCCGAGCTCGAGCAGCTGCTGCAGATGCATTTCGGGAGCGCGTCGTCGCAGACGAGCGAGGAAATCCAATACGCGCGACCGCAGCAAGCTGCGGCGTTGATCGTGCGCTACGGCGACGACGGCAAACCCGCTCGCATTGAGCCAGGACCTGGCTTGCGCCCCGATGACGTCCCGCAGATCGTCGACAAGATCCAGCGGTTGCTCGTGGATCCAGCCGATGTCGCGATCGGGCAGATCGTACTGTTTGCGAGGCTGCCGATGTCGGGGTACTTCCGCTACCAGGATCTCTTCCAACTCATCCCTGTTCCACCCGATGCGCCGCGGCCGCGGTTCGCACTCGCGCAGCATCCGCTGCTGCTGCAGTACCGCTTTCCTGGCAGTCCGGACGTGATGATCAAAATGCTGCGCAGCGCGCGTGTCGGGCGCGAGCTCGAGCTCCTGTGCACGGCGCTCACGTTCAACATCCAGGGCGGCATGGGCAACGTGGTCCGACATCACTGGAGCTTGGTCGGAGCCGAGAACCCCGCGACCTGGCGTAGCGAATACTGCTCGGAAGGCTACACGTGGCCGGGCGCGAACGGGCTCCCGGCGGCGTATTCGAGCCTCGAGGGCCTGCAGGCCGTTGAACGAATGCCAGCGCAGTCCTACTACGCACAACTTGGCATCTCGGTCGGCCAGCAGCTCAGATTGCCCGACGCCTTCGAGGAGCTGTTAGGTGCTTACTTTGCCCGCACCCCCGAAGATCGCGAGAAGTTCATGCGAGCAAGTCACTGGTACCAGTACGCGCAGCGCACGAGCAGCTATTCGCACTCTGGGTCCTATAACGCATTGGTCAGTGCGGTTGAGGCGCTGATGCCCGACGCTGTGCCGGACTCCTACTGCGACTGTTGCCGGCGGCCTATGGGTGCTGGATCTACAAAGCGCTTCGTTGAGTTTGTCGAGCGGCACGCTCCGGGGCCGGCCGTCACGGCGAAGCAGCGCCGAGAGCTTTATTCCCTGCGGTCAGCACTCTCCCACGGCGGGCGGCTGCTGCACACCGACCGGTTCAGCTGGGCCGGCATGACACCGGCGTACGTGGCCGACTTCAACAACCAGCAGGGGTTGTGGCAGCTCGTACGTCTCGTGCTGGTGAACTGGCTGTCGAGCTCAGCGTAGCGTCCGCTCGTCACGCGGCATCGCCCAGGAGAGCCTCGTAACGGGCCCGTGTCGCATCGACTCGAGGCCGAAACCGCCAGTCCGCGCCCTGCAGGAAGGCAGCGAACGCGCTGCAGCAGAGGCGCTCGGCTGCACACCGCGGGGCGCGTGCGCAGCCATCGCAGGGCGACGGCTCGAGCATCGCGCGGCTGTCCTCGAGACGACACGGCTGGTAGGGCTTGGAGGTCGGCACGGCGGCCGACTCTACGCCGGCGCGGTCGGCCGTGTCATCGACCCTAGAGGCTGGACCACTCGCGTTCCAAGATGGGGCCGCGCGTCGAGGTCAGCAATGCGAGCGCTGCTCGGTTCGCGTCCAACGAGTCCAGGAAATCGCGGCCCTGGCCGACGATGTACAGCTTGTGCAGGTCGCGCAGCGTGGCCTCCGCGGCGTTCAGGAGCTGCTCGTGCTGCTGCACCGTCTCCCGGAAGGTGTTCTGCCTCGCGGTGGCGGTCTGCTGCCATAGGCAATGCAGATAGTGGCGGAAAGCATCGCTCTCGCCGAAATCAACGGTGGTGGGCTGAGCCCCCGAGAACAGGACGGCCGCGAACCTCCCATCAAGGGGCGCCGGCGTCTGAAGCGCCGACAGCTTCGAGTGGTTCCGTGCGATATCGAGGTAGCCCTTCTTGTACTCGCTCAACAGATGGGGAGCGTAGTACCAGGTCGCGCGCCGGCTGATCTCTTCCTCGTCGCGCTCGGCGAATTTCTTCGGCGGGAAGCTTCGCACGTTCATCCATGTGCCCGAGGCGATGGTGTTGGCGCCCGCGGCCGCCGCGATCAGCATCTGGTGCGTGCAGTAGCCGATCACAACCTGCTTCCCTGTGAGCCTGGCACCGGCAACGATGTCGAGGATCCGCGCGAGCCACATGGGGTCGGTGACCAGGTACTCCGAGCTCGGATGCTCGGCGACGAGGTAGATGCCTGCGACGTCCCAACTCTCGATGGCATCGCTCAGCAGCTCCGCGTGGTCCTCGTTGCGTACCGCATCACTCGCCAACGCGACTGTCGCGAGGACTTTGTCACCCCGCACCCCGAGCCGCGCGAGCTCCTCCACGGAGGCATTGGCCGCCTGCAGGAGATCTTCGGTGATCGCTGAGATCAAGGGCGCGGGGGCAATGAACTGGGACGTTCCCACGTCACTGTTCAGACGAACAAGCTCGCCCATGACGCGCGCCAGCTCCGCCGGATCGCGCCAGTACTCCGGTATCTGCGGCCAGAAGCTGTGCGCGGTCAGCCGCGCGTGATCGCAATCCGGCACGTACAGCTGCGGATCGAGTAGTGCGAAGCCGCCGAGGTCGGTGATGTCGGCGGAGAGTTTGACCATCTGCTCGGCGCTGAGGTCTCGAGGACTGAGGATCACGGAGCCGCCTCCCCACTCGCGGACCAGGACGCGGCTGTGCTTCATCATCCCGTGGCCGAATTGCAGCGCGAATTGCATCAACCTCTCCTCGCGGCCCTGTGCCGAGCGTCGCCTACGGGCCGATGGAGCGCAGCCACTCGTAGGCCTTGGCGGCAGTCCGAGGCCGCAGACTTGGCCGTCGCCACGACATCGTGTGGACGAGGTCGCCGAACTGGCCGCCGGCGTCGATCTCTCTCGTCGGTCGCGGCAAGTCGCGGGCCAAGGTGCGCCGCATGCGCTCGCCCGGGTCGACCGTGCCGTCGGTATACGGGTTGACGCCCATCAGGCACTCGTAGAGCGTCACGCCGAGCGCGAACAAGTCCGCCCGACAGTCGAGCTTGTCCTTGTAGTTCTGGATCTGCTCGGGCGGCGCATAGCCCGGCGAGAGCGGCCCAAGGCCTGCACCGGCAGCGGTGATCGTGGTCAAGTCGAGGTGCCGCGCGATCCCGAAGTCGAGCAGCCAGCACTTTGAGTTGTTGGTCGCCAGGAAGATGTTCTCGGGCTTCACGTCCCGGTGCACGATGCGCCTCTTCTCCGCCTCACTCAACACGAAGAGCACGTCGCGGGCCACGAGGTGAATGACTGCATCGCTTTGCGCGCCGCCCGCGTCGAGGCGCGATCGCAGCGTGTCGCCGGCTAGCCACTCCTCAACGAGCCAGAGGTACGGTTTCGGGCCACCGGTGATCACACCGGTCTCGTAGATCGTCGGAACGTGCGCGCAGGCAATGCTCTTGACTGCTTCGATCTCGCGCTGCGTGCGCTGCGGGTCGGCAAAGTCGCTGAAGACCTTCAGGGCGACGGGTCCGTGTGTCGCGTGGTCGGCCCGATATACGAACTTCTGACCGCCACCGGTGACGAAGGTGATATTGCTCAGGGCAGGTATCTGCGCGGCGAGCAGCGCAGGAGCGAGCGCGTGGGCGGCGGCCATTGTCAGGCGATCTGTGTGCCGAAGCCCCGCCAGGCCCACTCGTTGAAGAGCCAAGACGCGTACGATTGCGGCAGCCGATCTTTGCGGGAGGCAACATGCGGCGCGGCCAGGCGCTCCGTCGCAACGACGACGCCCACGCCGATGCGCTGCGCTTCCGCCATGACCTGGCTGCGCTCGGGCAGATGCGGCAGCAGCAGGAAGGACTCGGACGCGAACCAGGTGTTGAGGAACGCCTGGTGCAGCCCCCTGCGCCAGTCCGAGATCTTCGCCTCGAGCGCAATGATGCGACTGACGGCGAATATCTCGCGCAGCGGCCGGCAGCGGATCCACCGGCGCGAAATCGTCACTACGTCGGCCGCGGCGAGTCGGTCCAGTGAGCGAGCGCGCCGCCCTGGGCTGATCCCCTGTCCGAGCTCGTCGCGCGACACGCACCGGGCACCCATCAGGAAGTGCAGCAGCTTGACGTCGTCCGGAGTGATCTCGGCGCGCGCCGCGGGCCACGCCTCGGCTCGGGACCGCTGCCAATGCACCACGACAACATCCGGGTAGCCCGTCTCCAGCAGCGGCTCACAGAACACCAGGACCTGAGCGTCCGGAGGGCCCTTGCCGATGCCGCGCTCGAGAAAGGCGCGGACAACGTCCAGCTCGGGTCCCTGAGTGGCAGTGCGCGTTATCATCGCTGACCGTCTCCTGGGTGGCTATCGTGCATGATGCGCAGCCTGCCGTCAGTCATTACTGTCACGATCGTGTCTCTGATCCCACTTGGGGATTGCCCGACGACCCGGGATGTGGCTTCGCGCGTCGAGGAAACTCGACGATGGTCGCGTGCCGATTGATGACCTCAGCGGGGACGAGCCAACGGCGATAACCCTGATCACCGGGCAGCTCGTACTGTCGCACCAGGTCCTCCGGCATCGACACCAGGAGGATCAATGGCTCGAGCTCGAACAGCGACACCTCGGCCAACCACACACCTGAGTACCAGCGGCCCTGGTGCAACTCCCGACTGCAGTCGACGAATCCAGTCGCCAGGATCTTGCGTGCGTTCTCCTGCGTGGTCGCGTGGAAGAGCCTCGCGATAGCGATGCGCTTGGAGTGCTCGATTACTTCGACGATCTGATAGCCGCCTTCAACGAGCGGGGCGAGTCGCCACTCACGGCCGACGGGCAACTGTCGCTCTGTGTAGGGCGGCGCCGCATTCGGATTGGGGAACAGCATGAAGTCGTGGCCCGGAGGGTGCGGATGGTTCGCCACGTCGGCGCCAGAGATCAGCGCGCCAGCGACGTGCTCCCACCCAGGGTGCAGGAAGGGCTCGGCGTCCACAGGGCTGCCCGAGCCGCGCAGAAGCTCAGGTCTATGCTGAAAGCCGGAGTCGACCACGTCCAACGTTGCGCGATCAAGCGTCATGAACTGTGGCCCCAGTCCGTAGATTGCAGCAGGCCCTAAATGTTCGGCCTCGCAAAGCTGCGTCGGGAATTCCGCGCACGTTGATCGCAACCACCGCCTGGTGCTCGGGGCCGATGACGCCCCGCTGCCGGTAGGCCATCAAGCGGGCAGCTTTCTCGCGAAGAGCTCCGCAAATGCGGATCGCGATCTGGTCCCTCGGCACGTAGTAGGCTACCGAGGATTCACCGGGAGTGGCTCTCGGCTGCACGACGCGGTCAGAGGTCGACTCATCGCCGCCCGTCGGCGCGATCCCCTCGAGCCAAAGCACGCGGCCATCGCGGTGCTGCACGCGCACGTCCGGGGCACCTTTCGGGGGACACTCGATGGTCAGACCAGCGCGGAGCAGTGCGACCGCCAGATACATCTCGAACCAGCGCTGATGGAAGTGGCGACGGAATTCGACCCGGAAGTGCTCGCTCGCGTAGGGCGCGAAGTCGCGCCAGAGATCATCGCAGTTGGCCCGGGCCACCGCCGCGCCCTCACCCTTTGGTGCGCGGATGTCTTTGTAGGCGGCGTCCGCGTTCGGATCGTCGACCGCGAACAGGTTTCTCATCAGGTCCTCGTCAGGGCGCGCACTTGGCGCGCGGTCAACCGGTGCGATCGCAGTAGTGCAACAGCGACGCGCTCGATCGCCTCCCACCGCAGCGCCAGAAACGCACAGGTCGCGAGATGGGTTCGGCCCAGGACGTCGAGGGAGCTGCCTGCATAGCCGCGAGTTACCAGCCAGTCAATCGCTGGCTTGGCTTCCTTGAGGTCAAGGCGCCCCGAAGTGATCAGTACGCGCTCGAGCGAGCGGCCTGAGACGAAGGCCTGCGCATAGGATCCGGCGAAGAGCACCAGGAGCCACGTCCACATGCGGTGCTGCCCGCGCCCTGGCCAGCGGTTGGGCGTGCCGTGGGTGTAGCCGCCTCCCCGGGGGTGAATCTCGACGGTTGTCGCGATCGCGCCGACGTGCAACCGCGCGACCGCGTGGCCAGCTTCGTGATAGGCGGAGGCCTTCGGAAAGCGGCCCGGGTTTCGGCGGCGGCTCACGACCACTGAATCTCAAAGCGGGATTGCATCAGTGTGGTCGCTTGCCGCGCGCGGCCTGCGCTTCTTCCAAGCGCTCCATGTGCTTCGAATAGCGCGGCTCTTCACGGTCGACCGCCGGCTGCAACAAGGGGATCACCCGCTGCAATAGCGCAGCTGCCAGGCGCAGTTCCTTCTGAGACTCCTCGGTGAGCTCGAATGCCTCGAATGTGTCCGCCGTGTGTCCCGCGGGGATGTCGTTGATCAGCTCAGCGATGCGATCGGCGGCGTCAGCGACCTGTTGCCAGGGGCTGCAGATCTCGACGACTTTGGCGCTCATGAGCGCACCTCCCAGTGACGCCGGATCGGTATCACGTTGTCGGCGCTCATGACTGCGCCTCCCGCGTCTCGCCCGCGATTGCCTCGTGCATCGCCCGGAGCTCCTGCGCGACCGCCTCGAACTCTCGCGCCACGTGCCCGACGATCGCATTCGCGAGGGCGACGAACTTCGGATCGCTGCTCCTGAGCAATCGGTCCTGACTGAAGCCGCCGAGCGTCATGAATGCCTCGTTCGCACGGCGCCATAGAGCCAGGGTCTCGAGCTGCTTGTACGCCCGCACGGATGGGCGAGCATTCCAGAGCACCTCCTCGAGCGCTGCACGTTCGCTCTTGGTTTCACTCTCGGCATGCAACCCACGCCTATGCTCGAAGGTTCGCTGGAAATCCCGGAACTGCTCGGGCGTCAGTCGGCGACCCTGGACCTCGATCAGCAGCTTCGGTTTGCGCGCCTTGGGCCGGCGCATGGCCTTGCGTTTATCCATGAGAACTGACCTCGTGGCTTCCGATCTCCACCCGTACGGAACGCAGTTCCTCCCGCAGCGCCCGAAGTAAGAGCAGCTTGCGGCAGTGCTCGATGGGATCCGGGCCATCGGCCGGAACGGGCCGCGGGCGAGGCGGTGAAGCCGGGCTCGCGGTGGGATTGGGGGATAGAATCAACGTAACCATTTGCGATCTCCTTGGGATTGCGATTGGCCAGGCCTTCGTCGGTGTTTGCGCACCGGCGGGGGCCGCTTCAGGTAACTTTGGTCTGAAACTCGTGTCTCGATTCCGGCGGCGCCGGCTTGTCCTCAGCCTCTAGCACTCGCCTCAGCCACGTGAACATGGAGCGATGCGCGCGATCGCTTCCTGGATCGTCCCTGAACGTTGTGTGCAGCGGCTGCTGCGTGCCCTGCGTGGTGACGTGTATGGCGTGGTCCTTGTCGTTCCACCAGAACGAGATCACGCGCCGGACGTACTTCACCGGCCGCGACGTGAGCGGGGGTGGCGCTTCCTCGCCTGTCTCGACGCGGTGCCGGAACCAGGCCCAGATCGCCGGGTGCATCCCCACCTGGCCGGATTCCCAGTTCTGCCAGCTGCGAAGCGTCGAATAGACGAGCTCAGCGGCCTGGGTCTGGGACAGCCCGTATGTCTCGCGCAGCTGCCGGATCGCGGCCTCCTTCGGGGAGTCGGGTTTGTCTGCCATGCACCCATCATTACGCAATAATTGCGTATATGCAATCTTTTCGCATGAACCGTGAAGGGGACACGGGCATTAAGTGAATTGCGGGTCAGCGGCCGACCAGGGCGAGCGTACGATCGGGGCATGGATACGAGCTCCACAGCCTTCACGCCCCAGTCCCTGGCTCGTGGACCAGTAACGCTTCAGCGCTCGAGGATCACCTTATGCACGCTCTCCGCCTGATCGCATGCGCTCTGGCCGGCGGTTTACTTTCCGGTTGCGTCACCTCGCGCCCTGTCGCGCTTCCCAACGGCACGCAGGGTTACGCCATTCGCTGCCCCGGCGCTGCGAGAGACATCAGCGACTGTATGAACAAGGCTGCCGAGGTCTGCGGCGGCAAGTATCAGATCGTCGATCGCGACGGCAACGTTGCGGGTGGCGCAGCAGTCATGTCAGGCAACGGCGCGGTGTGGGTCCAGGGCGTGCACCGATCGCTGATCGTCAGCTGCCAGGGGTAGAGCGAAATGGACGCGATCGAGCACAAAAGGCGCGAGCTTGATAATCAGCTGAAGAGTGCGGGGATAAACGTGGGGATCGCCTTCGGTATACAGCTCTTCGAAGACTTCAGGAGCCGAGGTTGGTTCACCATCGAGGACTTCAGCCCATGGGGCACAGGAGTCTTCCAGGTCAAAGTGCCGGCGTACCAGAAGACCCACTTTGTGTTCCCAACCTGGGACCTCCCGGTGGATGGTTTCGTGGTTGGGCGGGATCGCTGATCCATGAGCACCGCACTCTCCATCGTCCTGTACCCTGTCGCCTTCGCGCTGGTATTCACGTTGCCGGCCTGGGCGATCTCAAAGCTCCTCGAGCGCGTCATCAAGCCCGGCCGCGTCAAGGAATTCCTCTACCGCAAGCGGCTCGGCTACTCCCCTAGCGAGTGTCGGCAGCGGCTGGAGCTGGCAGAAGCCCGGCGAGCCCGTACGCAGTCGCAAGCGTCTGCGGGGTGTACGGCATCGCCGCCCCCGTCGCCCCTCGTCCGGCGATAGCTGCCAGCGGCGCTCGAGCGTTCGCCGGCACAGCCTCCCGTAGCGCAGCTGCGAGTTTCTGCGCGCCCACCTGCGGCGCCGTCAGCCCGGCTGCGAAATTGCGCCCGACCTGAGTCCCCGCACCGCCGAGGAGCGCAGCCCCCGCCGGCACTGCGAGCGCCGGGTTGTGCATGACCGCCGCAGCTCCCGCACCGAGCGGAATGAGCGACGCGCCGGTCGGGGGCACCACTGTCTGAAAGGTTTGCGTACCGGCCTGTGCGAGCTCGCGCAACGTGCCGCCCGCACCTCGAGCATAGGCCGGGTCCGCCGTCGCGTTGTACACCGCCTGCGAGAGTTTCTGCGGCGTGAGGCCCGCGAGGTTGTCCTTGCTCGCCGCGACCGCGTTCTCGACGATCTTGTAATTGCCATATTGAGAATCCGCCGACTGCAGCGCCGCGAGCTGGTCGGGGTTGAGACTGCTCTCGATCGCCCCCGTGACATGCTGCTCGGCATTGCCGTAAATCGCGGCCTTGTCCTGGGCGACGGTGTCGGTCGAGAGGTTGGCCTTGCGCGCGGCCTGGCGGATATTCGAGCGCAGCTGCAGCAGGTCGGTCGTCGTCGGATTGTCCGGTAGCCGCGTCCATTGGTCATCGAGAAAACTCTGCGCGGCCTGCTGTGAGCCCTGCGAAGTGCCCGGCGTTGTGGCGGCAGCGTTCGCGACGCGTCCCGTCATCGTGTCAAGCGTCGCCGGCGCGACCGGCGCGCCCTTGGCCTGCGAGTACAGCGGCTCGAAGGAGTTGTAAGCCTGCTGCAGCATGTCGTGCACGTTCTCGCTCGGGGTGATCTTCGCCCCAGGCGCGGCCGCGGCCTGAATCACCGCGCGCTGATAGTCCTGCTGCGCGGCATCGCGCGCGGTCTGCACGACCCCACCGAGGACAGGGATGTGCTCAGCGACCTGCTCAAACTGGTTTGCCACGCCGGCGGGATTCGCCTGGCCTGGCGTCAGGCTGTTGACGCCGTAACGGCGCAGCACCTGGGCGGCCGGCGACTGCGTCAGGCCGCCGACGAGTTTCGAGACCGCCGTGCTCCCCGCGCCGAGTGCGCCTCCGGTGACTGCGCCGATCGTCGCGTTGCTCGCGCGGCTGCCAGGGTCTGAAGTGACAGCACCCTGCACGCCGCCCTGCATGAGCGCACTGACGAGCGGGCTTGCGGCAGCCTTCGCGCCCAGGGCGCCGGCTCGGCCGACCGCACCGACCGCGCCAGCGCCGATTGGAGCCGTGATCGCCGACTCGCCGACCAGGTTGCCGACGGTGCCCGCGGTCGTGTTGAGCAGCGGCTTGTCGGTCGCCGCCTCGTCCTTGAGCGCCTGGTCGGGCACGAGGCCGACCATGTTGCCGGCCGAGCTCAGCGTGTGAGTGATGCCGCGGCCGGCGCCGGCGAGCGTGCGGTCGAGCCACTGCGGCGTGTTCAAGCCGGTGTCGACAGCGCCCAGGCCCGGCACGTACACCTGAAACCGGCCACCGCCGGCCGACGGATCGTAAGCCGACGCAGGTTGCTTCGCGGCGACTCCCGGCACGCGCGGCACGAGATCGGCGTACAGACTCGGCTGCGGCGCGCTCGAGGAGCTCGTCTGAGCGGGCGCCGCCGGCTGCGCGCCCGGCACCAGGTCGTCATACAAGCCGGCTGCGGGGCTCGATGGTGCGAGGCTAGTGCTGTCAGATGCGTTCGCCATGGTGGTTGTTCAATGGGTGGTTGAGGACGATGACGCTTCGGTTGCGGTCTGAGCTGCGTGTTCGGATTGCGGCCGAGCGGCCGCCTCGCGCGCACGTCGCTGTGGTTCCACCTGAGCGCTCATCGCATCGAGTATCCCGGCGACCTCACAGAACGGCGCTCGTCCGAGAATCCGGGCGACGGTCAGCCAGGCAGAGCACGGCAACGTGATCGTGAACGGCTGATCCTCGGGAGAGGATTGAGCGGGCGCACCTGGCGGATCCTTTGAGTCAGCCATGTGCGCCCCTTACGGGTTCGGGAGTCCGACCGGCTGCGGAAGCGCCTGCGGGTTCTGCGCCGGGTAGCCGGGCTGTGCCATCGGCAGGCTGCCCATGCCGCTCGGCGTTGCTCCCGGGGGCTGCGCGCCGGTCGGGGGTTGCTGCTGCACGGGCAGGGGATTCTGCGCAGCGGACGGATTGCCCGCGAGCAATGCCTGCTGCCGTTTCTTCGCCAGGAGCGCCGCCACGAGCTGCGCGGTGCCTTGTGCGGCCGCGCCGCCGGGCGCGTTGCCTCTATACGGCTGCGAAGCGATGCTCTGAAGCATTGCCAGCCGCGGGTCCCGCTGCTGTTGCAGAGGCATCTGCTGCCCGGTGTTGTTCACGCCCATCAAGGTCTCCTTTTGAGGCCGCCGCGCGCATGCTCTCGGTGGCGCGCTGCAGGTACTCGATCGTGATACCGCTTGTCTGATCGACCAGCGAGCGCTGCTGCGACGTGAGGCGCTCGGTCTGGAATGTGATTCCTTGGAGGTGATGCGGGTCGTGCTCGGCGTGGTAGCGCGTCGTGCGCAGGAGCTCGGGGCCGTACTCGGCCTCGAGGCGCTCGAGCTTGTCCTTGATCGGGCAGGACTCCAGCACGCGCATGTAACCGAGGAGCGCGCACGCATCGACATGGAAGATCAGGTAATACAGCGAGCCGACCATTTCCATCGCTTCGCGCGGGATCTTGGTACGCGAGACCTCGACGCCGACGCTGCGCAGGTCCTCGGCGAGCCAGTCAGCGTGATTGCGCTCCTCCTCGAGGTGCCCTCGGAAGTAGTCAGCAAGCTCGCCCGAGCTCCTGGCGATCGCGCACTCGAGTAGGTGCTCGGACGCGCGAATGCAGTGCCAGACGAAGATCAGGTTTGGGACCAGGTCGATCATCAGAAGAAGTAGCTGATAGCCCCCGCAGCGAGGCTCGCGCCCGCACCAATGTCGGCATTGCTCGAGGCGACGTTCGCGTTGTAGCCGGCGAGTTCGCCCTGGTACTGCTGAGCAAACGCGCTCGCGAGATCCGGTGCGTTCGTGCTCGCGCCGCCCGAACCGGTGAGGCCGAGCGACGGCAGGCTCGGGTTTACGCCGCTCTCGAGCTGGTTGTACTCCTCGAGCGGGAGTTGCTGCAGCTGGATCTCGGAGCCGAGCCCGGTCTCCTCCTGGCCGAACTGCTGCGCCGCGGCCTGGTTCGCCGCCTGCTGCGCGGTCGCGGCCTCACCGAACTCCTGCTGATTCGTGTTGGCGCTCTCGCCGTACACCGCCTGCTGCTCGGTGAGGCCCTGGTTGACGGCCGTGTTTTCGACGCCCTCCTGCTCCTGCTGTGTCTGCAGGTTGAAATTCTCCATCGCGTTGTTATAGGCCTCGGAGCCCGGCTGCGCGCCCTGGTTGCGCAGCTGCGCGTCGAGCTGCTGCTGCTGCTGCTGGATCTGCGGCTGCAGGTACATCTCACCCTGGTTGTATGCGGCCTGCTGTGCCTCACCGGTGAATCCGGCGAGGTCATTCGCGCCGGCGATGCCGGGGATCCCCGAGGTGTTGATCCCCATCTGCACCGGAGTCGGTGCAGCGTTTTGCGGGACGCCGGACTCGAGCTGCTGCTGCGACTCACTCGCGAGCTGCTCGGCGGTCGCTCCGCTTGTGACCTGGCCGGCCTGCTGCTCGTTGAGGATCTGCTGCTGCGGCGCCGAGAGGCTCTCGGTCGTCGTGTAGATCGGCGCGCCGGTTGCCCAGTTGGTGCCGGTCTGCTGCTCGGTCGTCGTACCTGTCGGCGTGACTGTCGTCCCCGAACCCAAGGCCTTGTTGTAGGCAGCCGTCTGGGTACCGTACTGGTACTCGGCCGCCGCTTGGGTGTACGGATCAGGTGCCGCTGGCGCGCTACTTTTGCCCATCACGCTCTCCCAGCCGGCAGCGCGCCGGCGCCACCGACGGCGAAGCCGGTGTATCGAATCAGGTCGCTCGCAAGCTTCGGCTCAAGAGCGAATACAACTTGCACCGACATGTTGATTTCCACCGCTCGATCAAGATAACCCCGCAGGTGTGCCTCATCGATCACGCACATCGTCGAGCGATAGCCGCCATCGCAAGCGATGAGTGCAACGACGAATGGCTCGCTCCGCGCGATCAGCCGCTTAAGCTCCGCCGAACCCAGAAGCTTCTCGAGAAGCTCGCGGCCGTCCTGGCGGCGCAGATCTGCGAGCACCAGCCGAGAGTTCGTGACCTGGGGCACAGGGTAGCCAGATACCATGTCCGTCGGCCGTGGAGAGGGGTTCCTCTCGGTCATGCATTCACCTGCATGTCGTCTCGTGATGCCGTGCGCTCGAGCAGGCGCTCGATCTCCTCGGCGCGCTCGAGCTCACAAGCGATGAGACCTGCGAGCGCGGCTGCTCGCTGATCGCAGCGGAGCTGTTCCGCACGCAGCACGTCCTCGTAGCTTCGGGGTGTCGAATGGCTCATAGGCGTTGCCTCAGGTTTTCTGATGACGGTGCGGATTGAACACCGCTTCCGGTCTCACGCGGTGAGACTGGCGGGAGCTTTCTTCCTCAAGCGGTAGTACGTCGCGCGGGAGATCCCGAGCCGCTCGCCGATGACACGCACCCGCTCTGAGGGCTGCAGGTGCGCCATCTGCCTCTCGAGCATCGCAACTTGCTCTGCCTGGCTTTCTGGCCTCGCCAGGGAAGCGATGACACGCATGAGCTCTGCCCGTTCACCTGCGCGCAGGCTCCCGGCAGCGGCCAGGCGGCGAAGGACCGTCAGGGCGGCGGATCGATCCATGCTCGGCGGCGCGCCGTCATGGCGGGGCGAAACTGCCTCACGATAGGGGCGGCCCTTACGCCCGTGAACTGGCTCGCGATAGGGGCGGAAGCAACCCTGTCTCGCCCGGTCGGCCGTCCCGTCTCGGGACAGGGACAGCCCCCTATAAGGGGGCTTGTCCCGATGTCCCGAACTGGGACACGGGTCGCGTCCCGAATGTCCCGAGATTGTCCCGTGTTTTGTCCCGAGTTGTCCCGGGTCATTGAAGCTCCGAGGCAACGCGATAGCCGCGCGGCACCTTGCTGAGGGTGATGAGCCCCTCCGTTTTCAGCTGCTCGAGGGTGCGCTGGAGCGGCTTGCGGACCACTTCGTACTCGCCCTGCGGCAACTGCCCAGCCGCTTTGAGCGGCTCGAAGAGGTCGCCGAATGAGACCACGGCACCGCTGCGGCCTTTTTCGCGTAGGACCTGCAGCGTGGCTGTGGCGAGTCTGGTGCTGACCCTGGGCGCGCGCGCAGCCTTGGCCGACTCTTTGAGCGGATCCGGGTCCGGCACGAAGTAGCCGCCCTGGTAGAGAAGCGGGATCGTGAGGCCGTCGGCCGCGTAGTTGGCTTTTTTCACCTCAAGGATGCGCCGATCCTTCACTGCGTCAGGATCCTCGGACTTCGGCCGGCGCAGGTAGAGCCGCGAGCGCACCGAGTTGTTCCACGCGGTCGAGAAGCCGCCGCCATCGCCGGAATTGAGGGCTGCGGCCGACGGGTGAGCTAGCAGCAGCACCGCGCAGCCGTACCGACATAGCCTGCCGAGTGCGACCTTGATGAACTGCCGCACCTGCGGCGTCGAAACGTAGTCGCCGGCGAAGAGATCTGCGGCGGTGTCGAGGATGACGAGGCGCGGCCGAAGTTGCTCGATCGTCGCCTCGAGCTCGCCGTGAAACGCCGAGAGCACGATCTGGTCTCGCTCGAACGTGCACAGCAGGTTGTCCATGCCGTCACGGCTGCACGGGTAGAGACGCTCAAGCGCTGCCAGGTCGAGCTGCTCGCCGGCGCTCGCCGCGCGGATGCGCCGCTCGAGCTCGTCGCGTTCGTCCTCGCAGAAGATGCCGAGCACCGGGCCGCCGCGAACAGTAAGCCCGAAGAGCGATCGACCCATCGCGACGTGCACACCGATCTGCCCGGCGATGATGGTCTTGCCGAGGCCTCCATTGCCGAGGAACGATGTGACGCGCGCGCCAGGGATCAATCCCTCGATCACCCAATCGCGCGCCGCTGGCTCAGGGCGCGCCGCCCAGGTGGCCGCCGATTCCAACTCGAGTGCACGGTGCACTTTTCTCGAGGCGCCTTCGGGCACGAGGTCCTTCAGCTGCGCGAGGTCGTGCTCGAGTTCGGCGATCAGCTGCAGACCTCGAAGTCCCCGAGACTCGATGAGCTCGAGGACGTGTCGACGCAGGGAGCCTTCGCGAACCGCACGGGCATAGCTTCCGAGGTTCGCCGCGGTCGACGTCTCGCGCGCGAGCTCACTCAGGTATGCAAGACCACCGACGGCCTGGAGGTGCCCAGAGAGCCCCAGCAGCTGCGCCACCATCGTCACATCGTGAGGCTTGCCGTCCGCGGCGAGGGCGGCGATTGCCGTGATGATTAGCCGATGCTTCGGCATGTAGTCGGCTGTGCGCACGATGTCGACGACCTCCGCCCACTGCCCGCCGATCAGCAGCGCGCCGAGCACAGACTGCTCGAGCGCCAGGTCGGGCGTGCGGGCATCTGTCGGCGATCGCGAACGCACCACTCCGTTCGAGTCCGCACTGTTGACCTGGTGCGCTTCTCCGCGCGCGTGCCGTGACGGCGTCCTGTCCTCTCGCGGCCGAGCAACCTCAGCCGGCTCCGATGAGGTCACGTAGCCACCGCCATCAGGAGACCTCCCGCAGTGCGCGCTGCGCGGCGGCGATGTACCAGGCCGCCTTGCGCCAGGACCAACAGGTTCGACAAAGGCGCTGCCACGCGAGCCCACGGAAATGTGACCCGCAGGCCTCGCACCGACGAATGACCAGGGCGGAAGAGCCCAAGGTGCTCCTTGGACTCGGTAGCCTCATCGCTCTGGCTGGGCGAGCAGCGCACGCCGATCAGCCCGGATCTGCGTGAGCCGGCGAAGATGCTCCGCCTCGAGGATGGCCAGTGCTGCAAGGTTGACCCGCCGTCGCTCGCGGGCTGTGAGATCGGGTGCATCTGGACCGCCCCCTGAAATGTTGTGATGTGATGCCGCTAGGCGGCGTTGCGGGGATAGAGCCTCAACGGGTAGAGTCCGCACGGTCGATCCTTTCGAAACAGCTGCGAAGTGAACAAGACGTGCCGCCGGTTGCTGCCCGGCGGCATCGTCGTCTGTGGGGTCTGGAAATTAGGCTGCGTCACGGGCGTGGCTCGACGCAGATCAGGCCGACGCCGACGGCCTTTGCGCGCCTCGATCGCTCGTACTGGTGCACCGTCGCGCAGCCAGCCACGCGTCGAGCTCCGCACTGTCGTAGACCACACGAGCGCCGATCTTGTAGAACGGCGGGCCGCCACCGCGGAGCCGGAAGTTCTCGAGCGAGCGCTCGGGCAAGCCCAGATGCTCGGCCGCCTGCTTCTGGTTGATCTTCATCGCCACACTCCGTACTTAAACGTACCGTGGCGGGACGATAGATCGGCTCGCGAATCGAATTGCGCCAACGTGGCGCGGGATTATTTGGCGCGTTTCGAGCGCTTCAGCCGGTTTCGGTCCTGAGGAGTGAGGTCGAGCCCCTCGCGCTTTAGTTCAGCGGAAACCATCGCGGCCACCCGCGCGACACGGTCCTGCCAGGCAGTTCGAACAGCGCGCGGCGACAGCTCCATCCGCTGCTCCACCACTGCTCGGGCACGCCCGAGCTTCCCACGACCTGGCGACGTCGTAACCTCGTCGAGCAGCGCCTTGCAGATCTCGAAGTGTCTGTCGAGCTCAGCGCGCCGCGCAGCCTCGGGCCTTCCGGCGATACGAACCAGGTGCAGCGCGCTGCTCGGCTTCTCGCCGCGCACGATCCGCTGACAGCACCGTCGCATGTAGTCGAGCACGGCCGGCGAGGTGTCCCCAGCAGCGAATCGCCTGAGCAGCACGTCAGCCGCGTGCCTGTCGCCGGCCTCGGCGCGCGCGACCAGGTCGCACGGCTCACTCACCTTCGCGCCGTTCATGGACTATGCGCGGGCGCGAGTCTTGTCTCGTCGCGCCGGGAGCTTCGTGACCTTCGCGGGCTTGCCGTGCATCAGCCGCTCGACGGCATCGACAGCCGCGCGCTTCGATTGATCGCCGAGCTGCATGTAGACGCGACTTGTGATGTCGGACTTGTGACCGAGCGCGGTGCCGATCTGCTTGCTGGTGAATCCCGCATCGCCGAGCCAGGAGCCGAACGTGCGGCGCAAGTCGTGGATCCGCAGGTGCGCCAGTCCGGCGGCCTGGCGGATGCGCTGCCAGGCCTTCCCCGGTTCCTGCAGGCGCTTGCCGTGCTGTCGGCTCGCGAACACGTACGGGTTGCCCGCTAGCTTGGGCAGACCCTTCAGCTGCTTCGCCACGTACGCCGAGAGCGCGACGGTGTGATCGGTGCCGCTCTTCGTATCGCGGAACGTGGCGCTGCCGGCGCCGTCGGCCGGGAGTGCAACGTCCGACCAGCGGAGCGCGAGCGCCTCACTTCGGCGGCAACCGGTGGCGAGCACGAAGCGGAAGAACGCTCGCAGGTACGGGTCCTCGGTGTCGGCGTCGATCGCCGCCTCTAGCTTCGGGAGCTCGGTGAGCTCGAGGCGCGTCTTGCGCACCGCCTCGGGTCGCAGCTCGATGCCTGCACAGGGGTTGCGCGTGTCGCTCTCGCGCCGGCGGTTGCCGGGTGCGTCGTCCTCCTGCCAGAGCCGCCAGTAGAACGCCGCGCGCATCGCCTGCAGTGCGCGGTTCGCGTTGTAGGGCTTGGCGATGCCGGCATGCCAGTCGCGGACCTCGGAGCGGCGCACGTCGCGCCAGGGGCGACTGCCGAAGCGCGGAAAGACGAACTTCTTGCCGTACCAGAGCACGGCGTCCGGCCGCTTCATCGGGCGGTGTCGATCGGACGTGCGCGCCTCGACATACGCGCGGACGAGGGCCTCAACGCTACCGGTCTTCGCCTCGAGGCGTTGCTTGCGGCGCTCGGCGAGCGGGTCGGTCTTATCGTCGACCGCAACCAGGAGGCGCTTCGCCTGACGGCGCGCCTGGTCGAGGGTCAACACGCCGTAGTCGCCGAGCGTCGGCAGCCGCTTCACGCCGTTGGCGTTGCGGTAGCTGAGAATGAACGCCTTGCGCCCGGAGGGATATATTCGGAGCCCGAGGCTGATTGGGTCATCATCCCAACGGACGTCGCGAGAGTTGCCCGAGCCGCGGTAGCGCGCGGCGTCGAGGTACCGCTTGGTGAGGTGCACGGGGTTGCTGCCTTGGGACGTGAGTCACCATTGAGTCACCAGACGGCAGCGTATCGGTGAGTAGTGGCGAGTACAAGAAACCAGCGCAAATACCGGCACGGTGGCGACTTTACGTAAGACGGCGTACCGGCGCGTAACCGAGGATTTTGGCTTCGAACCTGAGGGTCGGGAGTTCGAATCTCTCCGGGCGCGCTAAATTCCAAAACGGACCGAGTGAGAACTCCCGACGGCCGCCGCAGGCGGCACTGCAGAGCGTCACGCAAAGCGCACATCAGAGCCGGTCAGCCTCGTGCGCACGTTAGGGGAAGGTAACTCACGCACTTGGCCGGTCGCCGTACGGCCGGTGTTGACCCGGAGTTGCCGCTCGCGAACGGCAGTACATGGACGCCCCCACTTGTCCAGGCTTTCGATTCGTGATGGCTTGCAGGATCAGATTGCATCAGTACATTCGGACTTTTGCTGCGGCATGCGCCGCTGTCCCTGATGGGTTTTGCTGATTGGCTTCCTATA
>DATHQM010000104.1:0-8736 GCA_035482695.1 Steroidobacteraceae bacterium
CGTGGGAATGTTGAACTCGACGATGTCATGTTCGGACATCATGTCGAGCATCTTGACCAGGGCGCGAAGCGAATTGCCGTGCGCCACGATCAGGACGTTCTTGCCGGTGCGCAGCTCGGGAACAATTCGGGACTCCCAGAAGGGTAGAACGCGTGCCAGGGTGTCCTTGAGCGACTCCGCCGCCGGCAGCAGCTTGGGGTCGATGTCGGCATACCGCGGATCGAAACGCGGGTGTCGCGGATCGTCCGACTTTAGGGGCGGTGGCGGTATGTCGTAGCTGCGGCGCCAGATCTTCACCTGAGCGTCGCCGTGCTGCTCGACGGTTTGCGCCTTGTTGAGTCCTTGCAGCGCTCCGTAATGGCGCTCGTTGAGCCGCCAGCTGCGCTCCACGGGGATCCACATGCGATCCATCTCCTCGAGCATGATCCACAGCGTGCGGATGGCGCGCTTGAGCACCGAGGTGAAGGCAAAGTCGACGCGCAGCTGCTGCGCCAGCAGCTCGCGCCCGGCCTGCGCGGCTTCGTTGCGGCCGACGGCCGACAGGTCCACGTCGGTCCAGCCGGTGAACAGGTTCTCGACGTTCCAGACACTCTGACCGTGCCGCACCAGGATCAGCTTGCCGCTCATGGTCAGGCGGCGAGCTTGCGGACCGCCTCGACGCCGACGGTGAGCGTGGCAAAGTCGCCCGCGCCGGCGGCGCGCATGTCCGCGAGCGTGCGCTGCCAGTGGGCGAGGTCCTTGCCGGCGGACTCGACCCAGGCGTTGACGCGCGCGTGCGCGCTGCCGCGGTCGCGGCGCTCGAGCACCCGCTCGGTGAGGCGGCGGTGCACGCGCAGCGCCGCATCGCGCAGGCCGGTGCGCGCGATCGCCTGCCAGGGACCGTCGACGGTGAGCTTCTCGATGCGCGCCCGCAGCCAGTCGAAGCCGATGCGCGTGCCCACCTCGAAATACACGCGCGCGGTCTCGACGACGCCGACGTGGTGAGCGGCGGCGATCTCCACGATGTCGAGCGCGGCGTTGAGCGCTTCGAGACTGGCGATGTGCGTCGCCAGCGGCGGCGGCAGCCCCTTGGTGCCGTAGTGCTTGCAGGCTTCAGCGAAGCGCTCGAGCTCCGCGCCGGTCACCAGCCCGGCGATCTCGCCTTGCAGCTGCCGCACGCCCGCACGGAACTCCTTCACGGCCGCATCGACCTGCAGTCCGTGGCTGCGCGAGGTGAGCAGCCAGTAGGTGGCATGGCGCAGCAGGCGGCTGGTCTGGAAGGCCGCCTCGTACTGCAGCTTCGCCGGGATCAGGTTGTCCTGGGCTTCGATCTGCTCCCATACCTCGCGCATGGCGAAGATCTCGCGCGCCGCGGTGTAGGCGCGCGCGATCTGCGCCGGCTCCGCGGCCAGATCCTCCTGGGCGCGCGGCACGAAGTTCGGGCCCATGCGGTTTACCAGGCTGTTGGTGGTCGCGGTGGCGATGATCTCGCGACGCAGGCGGTGGCGGCTGATGGCGCGCGGGAAGCGTTCGCGCACCGGCGCGGGGAAGTAACGCTCGAGCTCCGTCGACAGGTACGGGTCCTCGGGCACGTCGGAGGCCAGCAGGTGCTTGTACAGCCAGATCTTGCTGTAGGCGAGCAGGATGGCCAGCTCCGGCCGGCTCAGACTGACGCCGCTCTTGCGCCGCTCGGCGATCTCATCGTCGCTCGGCAGGAACTCGAGCGCGCGGTTCAGGTCGCCGGAGCGCTCCAGCACGCGGATCAGATGCTGGAATTCCGGCAGCCGCGTCGCCGCCTGCAGCTCGAGCGTGCTGAGCGCCTGGCCCTGCAGGTAGTTGTTGCGCAGTACCAGCGCCGCAACTTCCGCGGTCATGCGCACCAGCAGCCGGTTGCGGTCGCCCCGCGACAGGCGCGCTTCGGCCACCAGCGGGTTCAGCAGGATCTTGATGTTGACCTCGACGTCGGAGGTGTTCACGCCGCCGGAGTTGTCGATGAAATCGGTGTTCAGGCGCCCGCCGGCGAGGGCGTACTCGATGCGGCCGCGCTGGGTGAGGCCGAGGTTGCCGCCTTCGCCCACCACCTTGGCCTTGAGCTCGCGGCCATTGACGCGCAGCGCATCGTTGGCGCGGTCGCCGACCTCGGCGTTGCGCTCATCGCTCGCCTTCACGTAGGTGCCGATGCCGCCATTCCACAACAGGTCCACCGGCAGGCGCAGGATGGCGCGCATGACGTCGTTGGGCGCGGCGCTCGGGCCGTCGAGAGCGAGCAGGGCGCGCGCTTCGGCCGACAGCGGGATCGACTTGGCTGAGCGCGGGAAGATGCCGCCGCCGCGCGACAGCTTCCTGCGGTCGTAGTCGTCCCAGCTGGAGCGCGCCAGCGCGAACAGCCGCGCGCGCTCGGCAAAGCTCACCACGGTGTGCGGGTCCGGGTCGATGAAGATGTGGCGGTGGTCGAAGGCGGCCTGCAGGCGGATGTGCCGCGACAGCAGCATGCCATTGCCGAACACGTCGCCGGACATGTCGCCGATACCGGCCACCGTGAAATGCATCTTCTGCGTGTCGACGCCGATCTCACGGAAGTGCCGCTTGACACATTCCCACGCGCCGCGCGCCGTGATGCCCATCTTCTTGTGGTCGTAGCCGGCGGAGCCGCCGGAGGCGAACGCATCGCCGAGCCAGAAGCCGTAGTCCGCGGAGATGGCGTTGGCGATGTCGGAGAACGTGGCCGTGCCCTTGTCGGCCGCCACCACCAGGTAGGGGTCGTCGCCGTCGCGCCGCAGCACCTGCGGCGGCGGCACGATGCGCGCGCTCACGATGTTGTCGGTCACGTCGAGCAGTGCGCGCATGAACGTCTGGTAGCAGGCGACCACTTCGGCCTGCACCTCGTCGCGGCTGCCGGCGGCCGGCAAGCGCTTGGGCACGAAGCCGCCCTTGGCGCCGACCGGCACGATGACGGTGTTCTTGACGTTCTGTGCCTTCATGAGGCCGAGGACCTCGGTGCGGAAATCCTCGCGCCGATCCGACCAGCGGATGCCGCCGCGCGCCACCTCGCCCATGCGCAGGTGCACAGCCTCGACGCGCGGACTGTAGACGAAGATCTCGAACTTCGGCCGCGGCAACGGCAGATCCGGAATTCTCGCCGGGTCGAGCTTGAAGCACACGTAGCTCTTGAACTCACCGTCCGCGCCGCGCTGATAGAAATTGGTGCGCAGGGTCGCCTGCACCAGCGTCAGGTAGGCGCGCAGGATGCGGTCGTCGTCGAGGCTGCCGACCCCGTCGAGCGCCGCGCGGATCTCCCCGGTGAGGGCCGCGGCGGCGCGCTCGGCGCTGCGCGTGCGGCGCCGGCCGCCGGCGAGCGCCGGATCGAAGCACGTCTCGAACAGGCGCACCACCAGGCGGGCGATGGCGGCGTTGGCGGCCAGCGCGCGCTCCATGTACGCCTGGCTGAAGGGTACGCCCGTCTGCAGCAGGTAGCGGCAGAAAGCCCGCAGCACCACGATCTGCCGCGGGCTCAGATCGACCGCGAGCAGCAGCCGGTTGAAGCCGTCGTTCTCGATGCTGCCGCTCCAGGCGGCGGCGAATCCTTCGCGGAAATTCGCCTCGACGCGCGCGATGTCGATGGTGTGGCCGTCGCGGTGCTCGAGCTCGAAATCCTGGATCCACGCCGAGCCGCCCTCGGGCCAGACGAGCGGGTAGGGCCGCTCGGAGATCACCCGCAGGCCGAAGTTCTCCAGCATCGGCAGCACGTCGGAGATCGGCACCGGATCGCCGCGCCGCACGATCCGCAGGTGCACGCGCTGCGGCTTCTGCCCCGGCGGGCGGTGCAGGCGCAGCTGCAGGGCGCGCGGCTGCGCGCGCAGCGCCTCGAGGTCGTCGAGGTCACCGAGCACCTCGCCGGGGGCCACGTCCTCCTGGTAGGCGAGCGCGAAGGCATGGCGGTAGCGGCCGGCGAGGGTGAGCCCCGCCGCCTCGCCGCGCTCACCGATGAGCACTTCGCGCAACCGGTCGGTCCAGGTGAGCGCCGCGGCGCCGATGCGCCGCTCGATGCCGGCGAGATCAGGCCGGTGCTGCCGGCCGGGATCGGTGCGGACCACCACTTGCAGGCGCGCGTGGCTCGCGCCGGAAATCTGCGCGTTGCTCTCGACGCTCGTCCCGGCGAAGCCGGCGAGCGCGATACGCTCGATGCGCTGGCGCACCTCGGTGTTGTAGCGGTCGCGCGGCACGTACACCAGGCACGAGTAGAAGCGGTGATACGGGTCGCGGCGCACCAGCAGCCGCACCGTGCGCCGCTCGTAGAGATTGACCACACCGCGCACGATGCGGATCAGATCCGGCACACCCGCCTGGAACAGCTCGTCGCGCGGGTAGGTCTCGAGCACGTTGAGCACCGCCTTGCCGTCGTGCCCGGCCGGATCGAGGCCGAAGTGCTCGATGACGCGCTCGACCTTGCGCCGCAGAACCGGGATGTCGCGCGGGCTGCCGTGATAAGCGGTCGAGGTCCAAAGCCCGAGGAAACGGTGCTCGCCGTCCACGCGCCCGTGCGCATCGAAAGTCTTGACCCCGACGTAGTCGAGCAGCTCGGGCCGATGCACGGTGGCGGTCGAGTTCGCCTTGGTGATGACCAGCAATTCGCGCTCGCGCGCCCGTACGCGCACATCGCCGCGCAGCGCCTTCGCCGAGGGGCGGCCGCCGCCGCGGCGCGGGCTGAGCAGCCCGAGCCCGGAGCGTACGTCCGGCTGCAGCCGGTCGGCCGTGCGACCACGCTGCAGCAGATAGTGCCGGTAGCCGAGGAACACGAAGTGGCGCGCCTCCATCCAGTCGAGCAGGTGGGCCCCCTCGCTCACCTCCTGCGCCGGCAGCGGCGGCGGATCGCTCTCCAGGCGCGTGATGATCTCGCGCACCCGCTCGCGCATCGTGCGCCAGTCGCTCACCGCGAAGCGCACGTCGGCGAGTGTCGCCTCCAGGTCCTGTTGCAGCTTGTGCAGCTGGCCGGGGTCGGTGACGCGGTCGACCTCGTAGAGCTGCCAGGACTCCGCATGCGTTGCCTGCGCGCCGTTGCTGCCGAGGTCGAGCAGCGTGCCGCCGCGATCGCGGCGCACCTGCAGCACCGGGTGCACGACCAGGTGCACCGCCAGCTCCGCGCGGCCGAAGGCCATGCCGAGGGAGTCGACCAGGAACGGCATGTCGTCGGCGACCGTGAGCACCAGGGTATGCGCGGACTCGAAGCCGTCCCTGCGCGCTTCGGGATTGAAGACCCGCACCAGCGAGCGGCCCGGGGGGCGGCGGGTGCCGAAGGACAGGTGCGCGAGCGCCGCCGCGGCGAGCTGCCCCGGCGCGCGCGCCGCGAGATCCTCCTCCGCCACCCCGTGAAAGTAGGCCCGCAGGAAGCGTTGCTTGAGCTCCTGCCGCCCGCTGCGGCCGGCGGCCGCGGCGCGGGTAATGCGTCCAATGAGCGCCACGCGCGCAGCCGGTATGCTGTGCAGCAGACGGTCATCTTCAACGGCAACTGGCGCGTGCATGCCGATCATCCTGCCGGACACCGCGGCGGTGTCGCGGGCGCGTGGCGCGTGTTGTGCAATCGAACGCCGCCGCAGCGCTCGTGCTGCGGGCGCGCGATTATACATGCGGTCGGTGACCGGCCGCCTGCGGCGCCTGCGGCTGCCGTGACGACCCCGTGGCGCAGGCCCGCCGCGCGGCATGGCTATAATGATGGCCCGCGCAACGACTCTCGCGCCGGCGTACCCGGGAGCCTCGCATGAGTGACCTGCACGACAACCCGATGGGCACGGACGGCTTCGAGTTCGTCGAATACACCGCGCCCGATCCGCAGCTGTTGCGCTCGCTGTTCGAGCGGCTCGGCTTTCCGGTGGCGGCGCGGCACCGCTCGAAGAACGTCACGCTGCACACCCAGGGTGAGATCAACTTCATCATCAACGCCGAGGCCGATTCCTTCGCGCAGTCGTTTGCGCGGGCGCACGGGCCGTCCGCGTGTGCCATGGCGTTCCGCGTGCGCGATGCCGCCGGCGCCTACAGCCGCGCGCTGGCGCTCGGCGCGAAACCCGGGCCGCAGAGCGCCGGCCCGATGGAGCTGAACATCCCCTGCATCGAGGGGATCGGCGGCTCGCTCATCTACCTGGTCGACCTGTACGGCGAGCGCTCGATCTACGACGTGGATTTCCGTAAGGTCGCACCGCCCGCGGCGCCCGAGAGCGCCGGGCTCAGGCTGATCGATCACCTCACCCACAATGTCGGTCGCGGCCGCATGGACGTGTGGGCCGGCTTCTACGAGAAGCTGTTCAACTTCCGCGAGATCCGCTATTTCGACATCGAGGGCAAGCACACCGGGCTGCTGTCGCGCGCCATGACCAGTCCGTGCGGCAAGATCCGTATTCCGATCAACGAGTCGCAGGACGACAAGAGCCAGATCGAGGAGTACCTGCGCGAGTATCACGGCGAGGGCATCCAGCACATCGCGCTGGCGGCCGACGACATCTACCGTAGCGTGGATGTGCTGCGCCGCCACGGCGTCGCCTTCCAGGACACGCCCGACACCTACTACGAGGGGGTGAGCGCGCGCGTCCCGGGCAGCGCCGAGCCGCTCGCGGAGCTGCGCGCGCGGGGCATCCTCATCGACGGCAACCCCGCGAGGGGCGAGGGGGTGCTGCTGCAGATCTTCACGCGCAATGTCATCGGTCCGATCTTCTTCGAGATCATCCAGCGCAAGGGCAACGAGGGCTTCGGCGAGGGCAACTTCCGCGCGCTGTTCGAATCCATCGAGCAGGACCAGATCCGCCGCGGCGTGTTGTAGGGTCCGCGCAAGCGGCGACCCGCGCGCAAGCGGCGACCCGCGCCGTGCGGCTTCGGACGGTTGCCTGCCTACGGCCGGTGCTCGCGCGCCAGATACTCCCCGCTCTGCATCTCGATCAGGCGACTCGCGGTGCGCGCAAACAACGCGCCGAGCCGCGCCCCGCGATACAACTCCTGCGGTGCGGCCGCCGCCGACAGTACCAGGTTCACGTTGCGATCGTAGAGCTCGTCGACCAGGGCGATGAAGCGGCGCGCCTCGTCCTCGTGCGCGCCGTCGAACACCGGCACCGCGGATACCAGCACCGACTGGTACTCGCGCGCGATCTCGATGTAGTCCTCGACACTGCGCGGGCCGCCGCACAGCGCCGCGAATTCGAACCACACGACGCCCGGGGCGACGCCGAGCACCTCGATGGCGCGGCCGGCGATGTCGATGCTGCCGCTGCTCGCGCTGTCGCCACCTGCGAGCTGCGCGAACAGCGCCGCCAGTCGCGCCGCGCTGTCGGCAGCGCCGGCAGGCAGGTAGGTGCCGGCGGCGGTGAGCTGACGCAGCCGGAAATCGGTGTCGCCGCCGATGTGCAGCACCTCGAGGCGGTGCTCGAGCAGCTCTATGGCGGGGACGAAGCGCTGGCGCTGCAGGCCGTCGCGGTAGAGCTCGCGCGGGGCGACGTTGGAGGTCGCCACCAGCGTCAGGCCGCGGCGCAACAGTGCCGCGAACAAACCACCGAGGATCATGGCGTCGGCGATGTCGGCGACGTACAGCTCATCGAGGCACAGCACGCAGAGCTCACGCGCCATGGAGCCGGCCACCGCCTCGAGCGGGTTGCGCTGCTGCTGCTGCGCGAGCACCGCCAGCCGCAGGTGCACCTCCTGCATGAAGCGGTGAAAGTGGCAGCGCCGGCCAACTCCGGGCGGCAGGCTCGCGTAGAACAGGTCCATGAGGAAGGTCTTGCCGCGTCCCACGCTACCCCACAGGTACACACCGGCGCGCGCGCGCGGCGCGCGGCGCCGCGCGAATGCTGCGACCCAGCGCGGCAGGTGCGGCAGCGGGTCGCTCAACAGGCGTGTGCGCAGCTCCTCGAGCCGCGCCAGCGCCTCCAGCTGCGCGGGGTCGCGCTGCAGGTGCTGCAGCGCGAGCTGGCGCTCGTAGCGCTGCCGCAGCTCTCCCGCCTGGGGGTCAGCTGCCGCGGCGCCCGACGGCGCCCGCTCTGGTGCCTCGCTCACGCGGCGTCAGGCCTTGAGGTCGGGCAGATCGCGGAAGTGCTCGAGCGCCTGCGGATTGGCGAGCGCCTCGAGGTTCTTCACCGCCAGCCCGTGGATGGCGTTGCGCACCGCGAGCTCGGTGATCTTGCCCGAGCGGGTGCGGGGGATGTCCGGCACGGCGATGATCTTCGCCGGCACGTGGCGCGCGGTGGTCTGAGCGCGGATGGTGGCACGCACCTCTTTCTTCAGCGCCTCATCGAGCACTACGCCCGGCTGCAGGCGCACGAACAACACCACCCGCACATCGCCCTGCCAGTCCTGGCCGACGGCGAGCGCCTCGGTGATCTGTGGCAGGCTTTCCACCGCCGAATAGATCTCGGCCGTGCCGATGCGCACCCCGCCGGGATTGAGCACCGCATCCGAGCGCCCGTAGATCACCAGCCCGTCGTGCGCGGTGATCGCGGCGTAGTCGCCGTGGTGCCACACCCCGGGGAAACGCTCGAAGTAGGCGGCGCGGTAGCGCGCGCCGCTCGGATCGTTCCAGAATCCCAGCGGCATCGATGGAAATGGCTTCGCGCACACCAGCTCACCGGGCACCCCAACGATCGCACGGCCCGAGTCGTCGAATATCTCGACCGCCATCCCGAGTCCTCGGCCCTGGATCTCGCCACGCCGGACAGGCGCCAGCGGATTGCCGAGCACGAAGCACGAGACGATGTCGGTGCCGCCGCTGATGCTCGACAACTG
>DATHQM010000105.1:0-91602 GCA_035482695.1 Steroidobacteraceae bacterium
CGCGCAGCGAGCGCTGCATGAGGAATCCGGGGCTGGCGTTGCGGGCCGCGACGCCGTGCGCCACCTGCTCGCGGATCACCGCCAGTGCTGCGTCCGGCAGCGCCGGGTGCAGCTCGTTGTCGGCGAGCAGCTCCACCGCGCGGTCGAACTGTTCTGCGAGCGCCTGCACGGAGAAATCCGTACCGGCATGCTCGCGGGCGCCGAGCGCATCCAGCGCCTGCTGGAACGCCACGCGATCGAGCCGCTCGCTGCCGTGCGTCAGCAGCCGCTCGAGCACCTGCGCCACGCCTTCCTCGCCGGCGCGCTCTTCGGTCTCCGGTCGGTTGCGGATGTGGCCGTACACACTCACCGTGTCGCTCACGTCCTCCGGCTGCACGATCAGCAGCAGGCCGTTGGGCAGCGTGCTCACGCTCGGGTGCAGCATGGACGCCGGCACCTCCAGGCGCTGCAGCGCCTTCTCGGCCCAGGGCGGCAGTGCCGTCGGGTGAGCTTCACCGAGGGAGATCGCCTCCTGTCCGCCGAACCCGCCGTGCGCGGCGACCGGCGCGCCCGAGCCGCGCGGCTGCATCACGCCGGTCACGGCGTGCCCGAGATCGAGGTACTTGCGCGCCACGCGGTCGACGTCGGCGACGCTCACCCGCTCGATGCGCTCCAGGTCCTCGTCGGGCGAGGACAGTCCGTAGAGCGCCAGCGCGTCCGACCAGACGGAGGCGAGCTCGGGGATGGAGTTGCGCTGAAACTGCGCGGCGCTGCGCTCCTGCAGCTTGGCGGCGTCCACCAGCTCCGCCGGAACGCCGTCGCGTGCCACGCGGGCGAGGATCGCGCGCACCTCGTGCTCGAGCTGCTGCGCATCGTCGCCGGTGGTGAAGGAGAGCGCCGCGTACGCGAGGCCCGCCTGCGGCAGCGGGTCGAGGGCGAACTCGGCGGCGGTCGCCTTGCCCTGGGGCACGAGGCCGTAGAGATCGAAGCGCGGGCTGCTCAGCACGTCGGCGAGCACTTCGAGCGCGGCGAAATCAGCCGAGCCGGGTCCCGGCGTGCGCATCGCGATCATGAGCGTGCCGCTCGGCCGGTCGGTGGCGACGCTGAAGGAGGTAGGCTGCACCGGCCGCAGGCGCACCGTCGGCTTGGACGGCAGCCGGCGCGCCGCGATATCGCCGAACAGCAGCCGCACCTGGGTGAGGGCCGCCGCCGGCTCGACGTCGCCCGCGATCACCAGGATCGCGTTGTTGGGTGCGTACCAGGTGTCGTGGAAGCCCTTCAGCATGGCGGCGGTGGTCTTGTCGAAGGAGGGCCGCGTACCGAGCGCATCGTGCTCGTAGGGAGTGCCCGCGAACATGCGCGCACGCAGCTTCTGGTAGAGGATGTATGAGGGCTCCGACAGGTCCTGCGCCACCTCCTGCTCGATGGCGCCGCGCTCCTCACGCCAGCCGCGCGGCGTGTCGAGCACCGCGCGCATGCGCAGCGCCTCGATGTGCAGCGCCACGTCGAGATCCTCCGCCGGCACCGTGAACAGGAACTGGGTGAGACCTTCGCGCGTGTTGGCATTGAAATCCCCGCCGACGATGCTGCCGATATCGGCGAGCTGATCGGCGCTGAGCCCGGGGCTGCCGCGGAACATCATGTGCTCCTCGGCGTGCGCGGTACCCGGGAAGCCGGCCGGCGCCTCATCCGAGCCGGCCAGGTAGTTGATCGAGGTCGCCACCACCGGGGCGAGCGTGTTGCGCACGATCACCACGCGCAGTCCGTTGGCAAGCGTCGCGCGCAGGATGCCGTGGTCGTCGGCGCGCGCCTCGCGGGCAGAGCCGACTGCCGCGGCGGCAGCGGTCGCCGGTGCGAGCGCCGCCGCGCTGCAGGCGATGCCCGTCAGCGCGGCGAACAACGCCCGCGCCGCGCGCCTGGCGCGCGCCTCTTTGTGCTCCGGCATGAGAACTCCCGCGCTAGCGAGCTTCGGGCGGTGAGTATATGCGATCCCCCGTGGCTGCCATGTTCCGCCACAAATCATCGCCGCGCCGGCGCTTTTGCGTCACCGCGCGAGCCGCGCACGGCGTTGCAATGGTAGCCGTACCGGAAACCGGTCAATCACGAGGAGCACATGCCATGAACGTACTGACGGGGGGAATTCGCGCGACCGCAGTGGCGCTGGTGTTCGCGGCGGCGTTGCCGGCGCACGGCGCCGCCGCCAGCGACGATCGCGGCCAGGGGTCAAAGCAGGCCGATGGCGGCGCCGTAGCCGGGCTCGCGCTCGGTGCGGTGGTCGCGGGGCCGGTGGGCGCGGTGATCGGCGCCGGGGTCGGCGCCGTGATCGGCGACCGCTACTACCGCCAGGCGCAGGCCAGGGCGGCACTGGCGCAGGACCTCGGCCAGAGCGAAGCGGAGCGCACGCGGCTCACCACGAGCCTCGCGCAGCTCGATGAATCGCTGTCCGCGGCGCGCGCGCGCGGCGCGCAGCTCGATCGCACGCTGCAGAGCGCCGATGAGCTCGGCGTCGACGTCGGCTTCCGTACCGATGACGCGGCGGTCAGCACGCAGGCCATGGCGCCGTTGCTGAAGCTCGGGGCGCTCGCCGCCTCCATCCCCGGGGCACAGCTGCAGGTGGCCGGCTACGCCGATCCGCGCGGCTCGGACGCCTGGAACGATGCGCTGTCGCTGCGGCGCGCGCAGAGCGTCGCCGACGTGCTGGCGCTCGCCGGCATGGCGCGTGAGCGCATCGTCGTGGAGGCGCACGGCCGCGGCGAATCGAGCAGCGCTGCCGGCGACCTTGACGGCTATGCCTTCGACCGCCGCGTGAGCGTGCGCCTGCAGCTGCCCGGCGCGGGCGAGGTGGCGCAGCGTGACTGAGCGGCACGCATGGCGGGCGGGCGCGCCGCGGGAAGGCAGATACGCGGCGCGCCTTCGCGCTAGAATTTCCTGGCATGAGCACCTGTGCGGCAGCGCCATGAGTCCCCCCATCGTTCGCCTCGACGGACAGGTCGAGGCCGAGGTGTCCGAGCCGCCGGCCGAGCGACTGATCGCAGGCTCCCCGCAGCTCACGGTGCGCAACTTCTTCAGCGAGGATACCCAGCAGTTCTTTGCCGGGCGCTGGTCGGCGACGCGCGGCAAATGGCGCGTGCGTTATACCGAGAACGAGCTGTGCGTCATGACCGCCGGCCGCGTGATCATCGAGAGCGCGAGCGGCGAGCGCAGCAGCTTCGGCGCGGGCGATGCGTTTGTGGTGCCTGCGGGCTTCGACGGCACCTGGGAGGTCGTCGAGGACTGCGCCAAGATCTACGCCATCTTCGAGGCGCGGACCTCGAAAATCTGACCGTCGCGCCGCGCGCCGCGGCGCCTGACATAACTCAGCTTCAGCAAGACGCCCGTCGCAGATTCGCGACGGCGCGCTTTCCGTGCGCGCCGCCACGGTGGGATCGTGCCGCCGTGTGTCGGAGTCCTGTTTGCCTGGGAGGTGTCCCGTGGTGACCATTACCGTCGCTGCCTCGCGCAGCCACGCGTTCCCCCTGTCCGAGATGGAGATGATGGTCGGCAGCGCCATCGTGGTCGCGGTGCTGGCGTGGATGGTGCTGACGCGCATCCGCCGCGCCCGCCAGCAGCCGCACGCCCGCTGATCTAAAAAGCTACCGCGCGGTGCGCAAGCGCTGCGCGGCTCCAAGTGGCGCCGGTGCGCCGCGAGGGTGGCGTGCGCGCTGAGCGCTTGAGCTCCCCGCGCGCGGACCGCGCTGCGCGCGAAGAAGCGTGGCGCAGATCCGCCGATGCGATAAGGAAAGTGGACATTTGAAGCCACCAGCGCCATATTTCGTGGCTCATTGTCTAAGATACTAAACAATATGAGCATCGACGTCGGCGCCCGCCTGCGCAGCGTACGCACCACGTTCAGCCTGTCCCAGCGCGAGCTCGCACGGCGCGCGGGGGTCACCAACGGGCTGATCTCCCTCATCGAGCAGAACCGCGTGAGTCCCTCGGTGAGCTCGCTCAAAAAGGTGCTGGACGGGGTTCCCATGTCGCTCGCGGAGTTCTTCACGCTCGATCTGAGCGCCGCGCCGCAGGCGTTCTTTCGCGCCGAGGAGCTCGTGGAGCTCGGCAACGCGCAGGTCTCGCTGCGGCTGGTGGCCGCGCAGCGGCCGGGGAGGCAGCTGACGCTGCTGCACGAGCGCTATGCCGCGGGCGCCGCCACCGGCGATGAGATGCTCGCGCATCGCGGCGAGGAAGCCGGAGTGGTGATCCGCGGACGCATCGAGCTCACCGTGGGCGGGGCCACGCGCGTACTGACGCCCGGCGAGGCCTATTATTTCGCCAACCAGCTCCCGCACCGCTTTCGCAACGTGGGACGTGAGCCGTGTGAGATCATCAGCGCCTGCACGCCACCGACCTTTTAGTTCCGCACCAGCCATGAACGCCAAAGCCGAATCCATCTCCTGGCACGATCGTGCCCGTACCCTCGAGTTCCGCACCCAGGCCTTCATCGACGGGCGCTATCGCGATGCGGCCTCGGGCGCCACGTTCGATTGCATCAACCCCGCCACCGGCAAGCTCCTGGCACGCGTCGCCGCCGGCGACCAGGAAGACATCGACCGCGCCGTCACCTCTGCGCGCGCCGCGTTCCGCAAGGGCGTGTGGGCGAATCTCGCGCCCGCCAAGCGCAAGAAAGTGCTGCTGCGGTTCGCCGCGACGATCCTCGAGCACGCCGAGGAGCTGGCGCTGCTCGAGACGCTCGACATGGGCAAGCCCATCGCCGACAGCCTGAAGATCGACATCCCGGGCGCGGCACGCTGCATCCAGTGGTACGCGGAAGCGATCGACAAGGTGTACGACCAGGTCGCGCCCACGCCGCGCGAGGCACTGGCGCTCATCACGCGCGAGCCGCTCGGGGTGGTCGGCGCCATCGTGCCGTGGAATTTCCCGCTGCTGATGGCGGCCTGGAAGATGGGCCCCATTCTCGCCAGCGGCAATTCCCTGGTGCTCAAGCCCTCGGAGAAGTCGCCGCTCACCGCGCTCAAGGTCGCCGAGCTCGCGGTCGTGGCCGGGCTGCCGCCCGGCGTGCTGAACGTCGTGCCCGGGCTCGGCCAGAGCGCCGGCAAGGCGCTGGCGCAGCACATGGACGTCGATTGCGTGGCGTTCACCGGCTCCACCGCCACCGGGCGCGCCATCATGCAGTACGCCGGCCAGTCCAACCTCAAGCGCGTGTCGCTCGAGTGCGGCGGCAAGTCGCCCAACATCGTGCTGGCGGACTATCCCGACCTGGACAAGGCCGCGACCGCCGCCGCCTTCGCGATCTTCTTCAACCAGGGCGAGATGTGCTCCGCGGGCTCGCGGCTGCTGCTGCAGGAGGGTATCAGGGACGCGGTACTCGAGAAGGTGCAGGCGATCGCCCGCACGCTGCAGCCCGGCGATCCGCTCGATCCGGCCACGCGGACCGGCGCCATCGTCGACGAGACGCAGATGAAGCGCGTGCTCGGCTACATCGACTCCGGCCGCAACGACGGCGCCCACATCCGCCTCGGCGGCCGGCGCGTGCGCGAGGACAGCGGCGGCTACTTCATCGAGCCGACCGTGTTCGAGGGCGTCAAGCCGGCGATGACCATCGCGCGCGAGGAGATCTTCGGACCGGTGCTGTCCGCCATCACCTTCAAGACGGTGGACGAGGCGGTGGAGATCGCCAACGACGTGATCTACGGCCTCGCCGCGGCGGTGTGGACCCGCGACATCACCACCGCGCACCGCGTCGCGCGCGCGCTGCGCGCCGGCACGGTGTACGTCAACTGCTACGATGCGGATGACCTGACGGTGCCGTTCGGCGGCTTCAAGCAGTCCGGCATCGGCCGTGACAAGTCGCTGCACGCGCTGGAGAAGTACACCGAGCTCAAGACGACGTGGATCGACCTGTCGTAGGACAGCGCGTAAGTTCCACCCGGCCGCGCGCCGCCGCGACCTGCCGCCGCGCGTGAGCGCGGTTGCCGCCACCTTCCTCGCCAGCGCGCCGCGCGGCTTTGCGGACCTGCTGGCCCGCGAGCTCACTGCCTGTGGTGCGGCGCAGGTGCGTGAGCGCTCGAACGGCGTCGCCTTCGCCGGTGTGCTCGAATGCGCCTACCGCGCCTGCCTGTGGTCGCGGATCGCCAGCCGTGTGTTCCTGGAAGTCGCCCGCTTCGAGGCGCGCGATGCCGAAGAGTTTCATGCCGCCGTGTGCGCCATCGACTGGAGCGCGCACCTGGCGCCGGGCGCCACGCTGGCGTGCGATTTCAGCGGCCGCCATCCGGCCATCACGCACACGCATTTCGGTGCGCTGAAACTCAAGGACGGCATCGTGGACGCGCTGCGCGCAGCGACCGGCGCCCGCCCGGACATCGCCCCCGAGCGGCCCGATGTACGCGTGCATGCTCACGCGCACGGCAGCGCGATCACGCTCGCCATCGATCTGTCCGGCGACAGCCTGCATCGCCGCGGCTATCGCGGCGCAGCCGGGGAGGCGCCGCTCAAGGAGAACGTCGCCGCCGGCGTGCTGCTGCGCTCGGGCTGGGAGGCGCTCGCCGGCGCGGCTGCGGCGTTCCTCGATCCGCTGTGCGGCTCGGGCACCTTGTGTATCGAGGCGGCGCTGATCGCCGCCGACCGTGCGCCGGCTCTGACGCGCGAGTACTTCGGATTCCTCGGCTGGCGCGGCCACGACGCCGCGCTGTGGGCGCGGCTGCGCGGCGAAGCGCTGCAGCGTGCGCGCCACGGCGAGGCGCGCCCGTTGCAGGTGCACGGCAGCGATCGCAGCGCCGACGCCATCGCCGCCGCCCGTGCCAATGCCGTGCGCGCCGGGCTCGCGCAGCGGCTGCAGTTCGCCGTCGCGCCGCTCACCAGCGCCGCGCCGCCGCCGGAATTTTCCGGCGGACCGGGCCTGCTGTGCACCAATCCGCCGTATGGCGTACGGCTCGAGGACCGTGCCGCCGTGGGCACGCTGCACCACGAGCTCGGTGCGCTGCTGCGCGATCGCTTCCAGGGGTGGGAGGCGGCGGTGTTGACCGGGGCGCCAGAGCTCGGCAGGCAGCTCGGTCTGCGCGCCTGGCGCACGCACGCGGTGTGGAACGGCCGCATCGAGTGCCGGCTGCTGCGCATCAAGGTGTCGCCCGAGAGCGAGCGCGAAGGCGGCCGGCTCGGCAAGGGCACGGCGCAGCTGCGGCAGACGCCGGGTGCGCAGATGTTCGCCAACCGCCTCGCCAAGAACCTGAAGCGACTGCGCGGCTGGGCGCAGCGCACGGGCGTCAGCTGCTATCGCCTCTACGATGCGGACATGCCCGAGTACGCGTTCGCCATCGACCGCTACCAGGTGCTCGAGCCCGCCGCCACCTGGTTGTACGTGCAGGAGTACGCCGCGCCGGCCGAGATTCCTCTCGATGCCGTGCGGCAGCGCCGCGGCGAGGTGCTCGCGGTGCTGCCGGAAGTTGCGGGAGCGGATCCGGGCTGCATCCGCGTGCGCACGCGGCGGCGCACGCGCCGCGGCGAGCAGTACGACCGTGAGGACCGGCAGGGCCATTTCCTGCCGGTGGCCGAGGGCGATCTGAAGTTCCTGGTGAACCTCGATGAGTATCTCGACACCGGGCTGTTCCTCGATCAGCGCATCACCCGCGCCCGGCTGCGCGAGCGTGCCGCCGGCAAGCGCTTTCTCAATCTGTTCGCCTACACCGGCAGCGCCACGGTGTACGCCGCGGCGGGCGGCGCGCTTGCCTCACTGAGCGTGGACCTGTCGCGCACTTACCTGGAATGGGCGCAGCGCAACCTGGCGCTCAATGGCCTGGAGCGCGCCGCGCACCGCACCCTGCAGGCCGATTGCCGCGTGTGGCTGCAGGAGGCAGCACGCGCCGCCGAACGCTTCGACCTCATATATCTCGATCCGCCGACCTTCTCCAATTCCAAGCGCATGGAGGGAGTACTCGATGTCGGCCGCGATCATGCGGAGCTCATCGACGCGTGCGCGCGGCTGCTCGCGGCCGGCGGACTGATCGTCTTCTCCACCAACGCGCAGCGCTTTCGCCTCGAGCCGGGCCTGAGCGAGCGCTACGACATCCGCGATGTGTCGGCTGCCACGCTGCCGCAGGACTTCGAGCGCAACCCGAAGATCCACAGATGTTATGAGGTCAGACCGCACGGCTGAGCCGGACAGGGGTCGCAGCGCCGCTGCGCTCGCTGCCCGCGCCGTACGCCGTGCGCCGCGCGTCGTGCGCCGCGCGTCGTGCCGCCGCGCGTCGTGCCGCCGCCGCAGCTAGTACGCCGTCAGCGGCGTGCCGGTCACGGCCGTCACGCCCACTGCGCCGCTGCCTTCGAACTCGACCGGGATCGACACGTCGGCCGTGCCGGTATTGCGCCACACCGCAAAGTGCAGGTGCGGGCCGGTGGTGAAGCCGGTGTTGCCGGAGTTGGCGATGTATTCTCCGCGCGCCACGTGCTGCCCGATGCGCACACGGATCGCATCCCACTGCAGATGCGCATAGACGGCGATCGTGCCGTCGTCATGCAGGATCTCGATGACGTTGGCCTGATCCAGCATCGCCACCTGCGCGGCGCCGCGGAAGGAGTCGTGATGCACGTTGATCACGGTGCCCGCGCGCGCCGCATACACCGGGGTGCCGTCCGGCAGCCCGAAATCGACCGCGTACTGGCTGTCGGGCGTGACGTGAGTGATGCGCACCGGATACGCCTGGCTGACCGGGAAGGTCGCACCGACGGCGAACGGCGCACGGTACGGGCGCGGCGGAGTGTGCACCGCCTGCGGGGAACCGAGCGCGGCCTTCCAGGTGAATTGCAGCCGATCATTGGTGTCGCTGGTGCGGCGCCCCTGCACCACCGTCTGGTGATCACCCGGCTGCAGCGTGGCCTGGTAGCTGGCTCCCACCGCAATCCGCGCGATGTCGGATTGCTCGATCGACACCTGCACGGTGACGACGCACAGGCAGTTGCTGCTGGCGACCAGCCGGGTCTCGTTACCGCTGTCGGTGCGCTCGACGGAAATCTGCACCGCCCCGGCCTCGCGGGTCAGGCTGATCGAATCGGCAGCGGGAGCGGCGGTACCGGCCGCCTGATCCGTGAACACCCATTGCCCGTTGGCGTCGCGATGCCGGTAGGCGGTCTGTGCCAGCGCTGCGCCGACCGGCAGTACCAGCGCCAGCAGCGCCGGCACGATTACCCCGCAGGTTGTGAGCAGGCTCGGGCGCACGCGCTGGTGTTCGCGACGCGCTGGCGCCGGCGGTGGCCTCAGCTGCCGCAGGCGGCGACCATCGCCTTGTGCGCCTGGTCGCGCAGGGCATCCGCCTGATCGTCGCTGTAGTAGACCCGGTTGCCGGCGCTGTCAGTCGTCGTCAGCCGCCGCGCATCCATCATGCGGCTGTACTGGTTGCGGGCGTTCCTGCACGTGTCCTCCTTCTTCTTCTCAGCCGCGGTCCGCGCCTTGTCGTCGGCGGCCTGCCGCTTGGTGCGCTCGAGGTCCTCGGCCTGCAGCAGCTGCTGCTCCTTGGCGAGCCGGGCGGCTTCGGCCGGGTCCGCCTGTTCGACGTGCACGCTGGTCTTGGGAGCAGTCTTGGTGGTGCCGCGGTCGGAATAGACCACGTGGCCATCGGCGTCGACGGACTTGTAGACTTCCTGGGCGCGCAGCGTGGTGCTCACGCAGGCGAGGGCGGCGAGCAGCGCGGCGAGCGCTGCGCTGTGGGTCAGGAATGCACGGCTCGCCCGCGAACGCGGCACAGGACCTCCTAAGAGACAACTAGCATAGGTTCGGCCGTACCGCCCGCGGGGTGAACCTCGTCACAGAAACGGCCGGCTTACCCTCGAGCGGCGTGCCGCGATAGTGCCACATCCCGCGGCACTGTCAGCGCCGGCTTTACAGCCTGGCACGGCCGCCCGAGAATCAAGCGCATGTCAGAGCGTGCTGCAGTTTCGGCGCCGGTCGTGGCGATCGTCGGCGCCACCGGCGCCGTGGGCGTCGAGCTGATTCGTTGCCTGGAGCAGCGGGCCTTCCCGCTCACCGAGTTGCGGCTGTTCGCATCGGCGCGCTCGGCGGGTAAGACGCTCGAGTTTCGCGGCCGCGCGCTCAGCGTGCGCGAGCTCGGCGAGGACAGCTTCGCCGGGGTCGACCTTGCACTGTTCTCCGCCGGGGGCGCGACCTCGCGGCGCTTCGCGCCACTCGCGGTGCGCGCCGGCGCCACGGTGATCGACAATTCCTCGGCGTTCCGCATGGATGCCGGGGTGCCGCTGGTCGTGCCGGAGATCAATGCGCACACCGTGCGCACGCACCGCGGCATCATCGCCAATCCCAACTGCTGCGCGATCATCTCGATCACGCCGCTGTGGCCGGTGCACCGCGTCAACCGCATCGTGCGCCTCATGCTCGCCACCTACCAGTCCGCCTCGGGTGCCGGCGCCGCGGCGATGCAGGAGCTGCGCGAGTCGACGCGCGCTTACCTCGAGGGCCGTGAGTACGCTCCGCGCGTGCTGCCGCACCCTTACGCCTTCAACCTCTTCAGCCACAACACCCGCATCGATCCGGCGAGCGGCTACAACGAGGAAGAGACCAAGGTCATGCAGGAGACGCGCAAGATCTTTGGCGATCCCGCCATCCGCGTGTCGGCGACCTGCGTGCGCGTGCCGGTACTGCGCGCGCACTCGGTGGCGATCAGCTTCGAGTGCGAGCGGCCCATTACCCCGGCCGAGGTGCGCGAGCGGCTCGCGGGCGCCGCGGGCGTGAAGCTGGTCGATGACGCCGAGCGCAACTACTTCCCGATGCCGATCGATGCCTCCGGCCAGGACGCGATCCTCGTCGGCCGCATCCGCCAGGACGTCAGCGATCCGAGCGGGCGCTCGATCTCGCTGTTCGTCGCCGGCGACCAGCTGCTCAAGGGCGCCGCGCTCAACGCGGTGCAGATCGCGGAAATTTTGTGAACGGGATGAGCGCCGGGGTCTGTTCGCTGTAGCGCTGGTACTCGCCGGGGAAAGTCTCGCGCATGAAGCGCTCCTCGACCCGCAGCTTGCGCAGCAGTGCGGCCGCGATGATGAGCAGGCCGAGCACGGCGCGCACCGTGCCCGAGGCGATCGCGCTGCCCAGCAGCGCGGCGAGCAGGCCGGTGTAGATCGGATGGCGCACGTAACGGTAGGGACCCGAGCGGATCAGCTCGTGACCTTCCTTGACCGTGACCGAGCCGCTCCAGTTCCTGCCGAGATGCACGCGCGCCCACACGGTGAAGGCGAGCCCGGCGGCCAGCAGCGCGACGCCGATCCAGTAGGCAGTGAGTGACCGCGGCCACAGCCGGTCGTGCAGCCCGCGCCACGGGAGCGCGTTTCCGGCGAGCAGCACGCCCCCGAGGATCAGCGGCAGGATGTGCGCGAGGCGTGAACCGAGCGACTCGCGGCGCCGGGTGGTCTTGCTGTTGGCGGCCGAGACGATCCAGTAGAGCGCCCACGCCAGCCACAGCAGCGTGATCAGCTGGCGGTAGAGCAGCAGCCGTGGCATGTCGGCCTCCCGCGGCGCCGCGCGCCTGCCGGCGGCGTCCTCACAGCAGATCCCTGATCCGGTACCACAGCATCGCCAGCACCAGCGCCGGACGCCGCAACGCCGCCCCGCCCGGGAAGTTGGCATGCGGGATGCGGGCGAACACGTCGAAGCGCGCCGCGGTGCCGCCGATGGCCTCGGCCACCAGCTTGCCGGCGATGCCGGTGAGGGCTATGCCGTGACCGGAGAAGCCCTGCAGGAAATACACGTTGGGCGCCAGCCGCCCGAAGTGCGGGGCGCGGTTGAGCGTAATGTCCACCTCGCCCCCCCAGGCGTATTCGATGCGCACGTCGGCGAGCTGCGGAAACACCCGCAGCATGCGCGCACGCGTGGCGCCGGGCGCATCGAAGGAACGCAGGCCCGAGTAGTTGACGCGACCGCCGAACAGCAGCCGCTCATCGGCCGAGCGCCGGAAATAATCCAGCACCCAGTTGGTGTCGCATACCGCGGCGTTGTTGGCGATGAGTTGCCGCGCCCGTGCAGCGCCCAGCGGTTCGGTCGCGACGATGTAGGTCGCCACGCCCATGATCTTGGCGGCGAGCGCCGGGGCGGTCGCCCCGAGGTAGACGTTGCCGCATAACACCAGGTAGCGCGCGCGCACCTCGCCGGCGCCGGTAAGCACGCGCACCTGGGAGTTGCCGGCGACGCTGTAATCGACGGCGCGGCTGCCCTCGAAGATGCGCACGCCGAGCTGCGCGGCGGCGCGCGCCAGACCGAGGGTGTAGTTGAGCGGGTGCAGATGCCCGCTGTTGGTATCGTACAGGCCGCCGAGGTAGCGGCTGGTGGCGAGCGTCTCGCGCAGCTCGGCGCGCTCGAGGTAGCGTACGCTGCGATAGCCGTAGCGCTCGTGCAGCTCGCGCACCTCCTCGCGCAGCTCGCGCTGCTGGCGCGGCTTGACCGCGGTCAGCAGGTAGCCGCTCACCCAGTCGCAATCGATGGCGAAGCGCGCGATCAGGCTGCGCAGCAGGTCGAGTGCCTCGACCGACACGTCCCACACCGCGCGGGCACCGGCCGCACCGATCAGCCGCTCGAGCTTGCCCTGTCCGGCGGCCACCCCGAACAGCGCCTGCCCGCCGCTGCGTCCGGAGGCGCCCCAGCCGATGCGCTGTTGCTCGAGCAGCACGACCGACAGGCCCTGCTGCGCCAGGTGCAGCGCCGTCGAGCAGCCGGCGATGCCGCCGCCGACCACGCACACGTCGCAGTCGACGCTGCCGGCGAGCGCCGGCCACGGCGCGCCGGGGTGCGCGGTGGCTGCGTAGTACGAGTTGATGTAACCCGGAACGGGCATGGCTCGAGCCTGAAGATCTCGTGGGGTGTTTAGGATATTCGTAACGACTGGGGTCGCGGGAGGCGCGCAGGATAGCGAGCCGACCGGTAGCGGAGCAAATTCGCGCCGCCGCAGGGCGCGCTGCGCAGTGACGCTAACAGGCCCTTGTCAAGCCTCTACCGCAGTTGTGCCGCCTGCGCAAGCTGAGGCTTCCGCCTGCGACCTGTGGTCTAATAGGCTCCGAAGTCCGGAGATTCTGCCGGGACGCCTGTTTAATATACTAGACAGCGCCTCGGCCACTGACCCCATGGCACCGGTTCGTCCACTCATCGGGATTCCCGCCGACCGGCGCATGGTCGGCGCACACCCCTTTCACATGGTCGGGGAGAAGTATGCCCGCGCCGTGCTCGAGGCCGCGGACGCAGCACCGCTGCTGATCCCGGCGCTGGCCGAGGAGCTCGGCTTCGACGAACTGCTGCAACGGCTCGACGGGCTGCTGTTCACCGGCAGCCCCTCGAACGTCGAGCCGCAGCACTACCAGGGCGCAGCGAGTGCGCCGGGGACGCTGCACGACCCGGCGCGCGATGCCACCACGCTGCCGCTGATCCGCAAGGCGGTGAGCCTGGCGGTGCCGGTGTTCGGCATCTGCCGCGGCTTCCAGGAAATGAACGTGGCTTACGGCGGCACCCTGCACCAGAAGCTGCACGAGGTTCCCGGACACCTCGATCACCGCGACGACGAGTCGCAGCCGCTCGAGGTGCAATACGGGCCGGCGCACGACGTGACGCTCGAGCCGGGCGGGGTGCTGCGCGGGCTCGCCGCCGGCGATCGTATCCGCGTGAATTCACTGCACAACCAGGGCATCGACCGCTTGGGTGCCGCGCTGGCGGTGGAGGCGCGCGCGCCCGATGGGGTGGTCGAGGCGTTCCGGGTGCGCGCCGCGGCCAGCTTCGCGCTGGCGGTGCAGTGGCATCCGGAGTGGCAGGTGATGAGCAATCCGTTTTCGCGCGCATTGTTCGCGGCGTTCGGCACGGCCAGCCGCGAGCGCGCGCGCTCGAGATGAAAGGTTGTTCCCATGGTGAGTGAGATCCGGCAATTCTTCCGCGATCACGGCATTTCCGAGGTGGAGGCCATCATTCCGGACATGGCCGGGATCGCGCGCGGCAAGATCATGCCGGCGGAGAAATTCGCCGAGGACGGCGGCATGCGCCTGCCCGAGAGCGTGTTCCTGCAGACGGTGACCGGCGACTATCCACCCGAGACCGGCGACGCCATGAGTCCGGCGGAGATCGACATCGTTCTCAAGGCCGACCCGAAGACGGTGCGGCGCGTGCCGTGGGCGGCCGAGCCCACCGCGCAGGTGATCCACGACTGCTTCTACTCCGACGGCCGACGCGTGACGATGGCGCCGCGCCACGTGCTGCGCAACATCCTCGAGCTGTACGCGCAGCGCGGCTGGGAGCCGGTAGTGGCGCCGGAGCTGGAGTTCTACCTCGTCGAGCAGAACAAGGACGCCGACTACCCGCTCAAGCCGCCGGTGGGTCGCTCGGGGCGCGCCGAGCCCGGGCGCCAGTCCTACAGCATCGCCGCGGTGAACGAGTTCGATCCGCTGTTCGACGACATCTACCAGTTCTGCGAGGACCAGGACATCGAGATCGACACCCTGATCCACGAGGACGGTCCGGCGCAGATGGAGATCAACCTGATCCACGGTCCGCCGATGGACCTGGCCGACCAGGCGTTCCTGTTCAAGCGCACGGCGCGCGAGGCGGCCCTGCGCCACAAGATGTACGCCACCTTCATGGCGAAGCCGCACGCCAAGGAGCCCGGCAGTGCCATGCACATCCACCAGAGCGTGGTGGACGTGAAGACGCGCAAGAACATCTTCAGCAACCCCGACGGCACGCCCTCGGCGCTGTTCTTCGCGCACATCGGCGGGCTGCAGAAGTACCTGCCGGCGGCGATGGCGCTGTTCTGCGCCAACGTCAATTCCTACCGGCGCCTGACGCGCTACCTGTCGGCGCCGATCAACGTGCACTGGGGGTATGACAACCGCACCGCCGGCCTGCGCGTGCCGATGTCGGATGCGCAGGCGCGCCGCGTGGAGAATCGCGTCGGCGGCGCGGATGCCAACCCCTACATCGCCATCGCCGCCTCGCTCGCCTGCGGCTACCTCGGCATGATGGAAGGCGCGCAGCCGTCGGACCCCATTGTCGGCAGCGCGCACGATCTGCCGTTCGGCCTGCCGCGCTCGCTCGATGAGGCGCTGCGCGAGCTGCGCGCCTGCGAGCCGCTGGTGAAGCTGCTCGGCGAGGCGTTCATCGAGGCGTTCACCATCGTCAAGGAGGCCGAGTACGAGGTGTTCCTGCAGGTGATCAGCTCCTGGGAGCGCGAGCACCTGCTGCTGAACGTCTAGTCACACGGCCCGTGGATTCGCGGGATATATATAAGAGTCCGTGACCAACGTTCCCCGATTCCTGTTTGCAGGCAGCGCCGTAGCGCTGCTGCTGGCCGCCTGCCCGGGGTGTTCCGGATCGGGGGCGCACGGCGGCAATCCGGCATCCGAGTCCGAGAAGATTCTCAACGTCTACAACTGGTCCGACTACATCCAGCCCACGGTGATCGCCGACTTCGAGAAGGAGTACGGCATCCACGTCAACTACGACGTGTTCGACTCCAACGAGATCCTCGAGACCAAGCTGCTCACCGGGCACACCAACTACGACATCGTGGTGCCCTCGGGTGCGTTCCTCGAGCGCCAGATCCAGGCCGATATCTACCAGAAGCTCGACAAGGCGCTGCTGCCGAACCTCAGCAACGTCGACCCGCAGGTGGCCGGCGCCGCCTCGGTCTACGACCCGGGCAACCAGTACAGCGTCGACTACATGTGGATCACTTCCGGGGTGGGTTACAACACCGCGGAAATTCGCCAGCGCATGCCGGACGCGCCGGTCGACAGCTGGCGCATGCTGTTCGATCCGGCGGTGGTGTCGAAATTCCAGGATTGCGGCGTTTCGATCCTGGATGCGCCGTCGGAAGTGGTGGGCACGGTGCTGATCTTTCTCGGCAGGAATCCCAACAGCAACTCGCCCGCGGACTTGCAGGCCGCGGAGGCGGTGCTCAAGTCGATCCGTCCGTACGTGCGTCATGTGGATGCCTCGCGCTACATCGACAACCTCGCCAACGCCGACATCTGTCTCGCGATGGGCTGGTCGGGCGACGTCAAGCAGGGGCACGACCGCGCCAGGGAGGCCGGCAAGGGCGTGGACCTTGCCTACTCGATCCCCCGGGAGGGCGCGCTCGCCAACTACGACGTGCTGGCGATCCCGGCGGATGCGCCCCACGTGCGCAACGCCCACCTGTTCATCAATTTCCTGCTGCGCCCGGACGTCGCGGCGCGCAATTCCAACCTCATCAAGTACGCGAACAGCGTCCTGCCGGGCATTCAGCCGCTGAATCCGGCGGTGGTGAGCGACCCGGGGGTGTACCCGCCGATCGCGGCGCGTGCGCGGCTGATTCCCGAGCGGCCGCGTCCACCCGAGTACCAGCGCATGCTGACGCGCGCGTGGACACGGTTCAAGACTGGCAGGTAACGTCTACCACGTGAGCACATCACCGATGCCATCCACCGGCGGCACCGCGGCCAACGCCGCCTCCGACTCCGACGCCCACTACGTGCGCATCGCCAGCGTCACGAAGAAGTTCGGCGAATTCACCGCGGTCGACTCCGTGTCCCTCGACATCCGCCGCGGCGAGATCTTCTGCCTGCTGGGCGGCTCCGGGTCGGGTAAGACGACGCTGCTGCGGATGCTGGCGGGCTTCGAGCGACCGAGCGCCGGCAGCATCCAGATCGACGGGCAGGACCTGAGCACCGTGCCGCCCTACGAGCGTCCCGTGAACATGATGTTCCAGTCGTACGCGCTCTTTCCCCACATGACGGTGGAGAAGAACGTGGCGTTCGGCCTCGAGCAGGAGCATAAGGGGCGCGACGAGATCCGCCGCCAGGTGGGCGAGATCCTCGAGATCGTGAAGATGACCGGCTTCGGGGTGCGTAAGCCGCATCAACTCTCCGGCGGGCAGCGCCAGCGGGTGGCGCTGGCGCGCGCGCTCGTCAAGCGCCCCAAGCTCCTGCTGCTCGATGAGCCGCTCGCGGCGCTCGACAAGAAGCTGCGCGAGCACACCCAGTTCGAGCTCATCAACATCCAGCAGAGCCTGGGCGTCACCTTCATCGTGGTCACGCACGATCAGGAGGAGGCCATGACGCTCGGCACCCGCCTCGGAGTCATGAACCACGGGCGCATCGCCCAGGTGGGGACGCCGTCGGACATCTACGAGTCCCCGGCCACGCGCTTCGTCGCCGATTTCATCGGCTCGGTCAACATGTTCGCGGGCGAGGTGAGCGACAACGGCAGCGGCGGCCTGCGCATCCGCTGCGCCGACCTCGGCTGCACGGTGCGCGCCGAGCGGGCGCTGGGGTGCGCGCGCGGCGCCACGGTGTGGACCGCGATCCGCCCCGAGAAGATCAATATCACGCGCCAGCCGCTCACCGCCCCGGACCCGGTCGGCGCCGAGAACGTGGTGCGCGGCACGGTCAAGGAGATCGCCTACATGGGCGACATGTCGATCTACCTGGTGCGCATCGAGTCGGGCAGCATGTTGCGCGTGACGCTCCCCAACATCATGCGTGGCGCCGAGCGGCCGATCGCGCGCGAGGAGTCCGTGTGGCTCTCCTGGCACGGGACGAGCCCGGTGGTATTGACCGAGTAACGGAACCGCGCGGTGCGCTTCTCTCAGGCATCGGGTCGGCGGCTGGTTGCGGGGATTCCCACGCTCTGGCTGCTGGTGCTGTTCCTGATACCGTTCATCATCGTGTTCCGCATCTCCTTCTCCGAGGTGCGGCTGGCGATCCCGCCCTACACCCCGCTCATCTCCTGGCGCCACGGCTCGCCGCACCTGCAGGTGCACTGGTCGGCATACCAGTTTCTGTTTACCGACCCGCTGTACATCGCCTCCTACCTCTATTCGCTGCAGGTGGCGGCGATCTCGACACTGTGTTGTCTGCTGATCGGCTATCCGATGACCTATGCGATCGCGCGCTCCGGCCCGAGCGTGCGGCCGCTGCTGCTGATGCTGATCGTGCTGCCGTTCTGGACGTCCTTCCTGCTGCGCGTGTACGCCTGGATCGGGCTGTTGAACAACAACGGGGTCATCAACAACGTGCTGCTGTTCCTCGGCGTGATCCGTCACCCGCTGCACATGATGCAGACCGATTTTGCGGTCTACATCGGCATCGTCTACTCGTATCTGCCGTTCATGATCCTGCCGCTGTACGCCAATCTCGAGAAGCACGATGCGGCGCTGCTCGAAGCGGCGGAAGATCTCGGCGCGCGCCCCTGGCGTGCGTTCTGGCGCATCACGCTGCCGCAGTCGGTACCCGGCGTCGCCGCCGGATGCCTGCTGGTGTTCATTCCGGCGGTGGGCGAGTACGTCATACCGACGCTGCTCGGCCGCACCGATCAGCTGATGATCGGGCGGGTGCTGTCGGACGAGTTCTTCGAGAACCGCGACTGGCCGGTGGCGAGCGCGGTCGCGATCCTGGTGCTGCTGGTGTTGATCGTGCCGATCCTGCTGCTGCAGCGCATCGAGCGGCGCGAGCCGGAGACCTCGAAATGAGGTCGCGAGGCCTGTTCACACGCGTGGCGCTGGTGCTCGGGCTGGTGTTCCTGTACGTGCCGATCATCTCGATGATCGTGTTCTCCTTCAACAACTCGCGCCTGGTCACAGTGTGGGACGCGGCGCGCTCACCCACCCTCAAGTGGTACGTGGCGCTGGCGCACAACGAGCAGATCCTGACGGCGGCCTGGCTCTCGATCCGCATTGCGCTGATCTCCGCCACCGCCGCGGTGGTGCTCGGCACGCTGGCCGGCACGGCGCTGGCGCGCTTCGGCGCCTTCCGCGGGCGGCTGCTGCTTGCGGGGATGATAACCGCGCCGATCGTCATGCCGGAGGTGATCACCGGGCTGTCGCTGCTGCTGCTGTTCGTCGCGACCGCGCAGCTGATCGGCTGGCCGCGCGGGGTGGGAGCGGTGACGATCACGCTGGCGCATATCACCTTCTGCATGGCGTACGTGACCGTGGTGGTGCAATCGCGCCTGGCCGGCTTCGACGAGTCGCTCGAGGAGGCCGCCATGGACCTCGGCGCACGCCCGGCGCGGGTGTTCGTCGCGATCACGCTGCCGCTCATCCTGCCGGCCATCGCCTCCGGGTGGCTGTTGGCTTTCACGCTGTCGTGGGATGATCTGGTCATCACCCAGTTCGTCGCCGGACCCGGATCGAGCACGCTGCCCATGGTGATTTTCTCCAAGGTACGCTTCGGGGTGACGCCCGACGTCAATGCGCTCGCGACCATCATGGTGCTGCTGGTGGCGACCGGCATCGCCATGTCCACCGTGTGGATGCGCCACCGGCAGAAACTGCGCGAGCGCGACCTGCAGCTCGCCGCGGCCGCCAACCTGTGAGCGCCAACGCCATGACGCAGCTCGTGCTGGGAATCGATGTCGGCGGATCATCCGTCAAGGCCGGCCTGGTCGAGGTGGCTGCCGGCCGCCTGCACGGTGAGCTGATCCACGCCCCAACGCCGCAGCCCTCGCCGCCGCCGGCGCTGATGGCGGTGATCGCCGGGCTTGCCGCCCGGCTGCCCGGCGCGAGCGGCACCGTGGGCATTGCGCTGCCCAGCGTGGTCACAGCGGGCATCGTGCGCACCGCGGCGAACATCGACCACGCCTGGCTGGGCACGGACGGCGCGGCACTCGCGGCGCGCGCACTGGGCCGGCCGGCACTGTTGCTCAACGACGCCGACGCGGCCGGGATCGCCGAGATGCGCTTCGGCGCGGGCCGCGACTGCAATGGCACGGTCATCATGGTGACGCTCGGCACCGGCATCGGCACGGCGCTGTTCTGCGCGGGCCGGCTCTTTCCCAACACCGAGCTCGGCCATCTCGAGCTGCACGGCGGGGATGCGGAGAAGTGGGCTTCGGCGCACGTGCGCACCGTAGAAGGCCTGGACTTTCCCGCCTGGGGCGCGCGCGTCAACGAGTATCTGGCGCGGCTGCACGCGCTGTTGTGGCCGGACCTGTTCATCCTCGGCGGCGCCGTCAGCGAACGCTTCGCGGAGTTCGCCCCGCTGTTGCGCTCGCCGGCGCTGCTGCGCCCGGCGCAGTTCGCCGGCCAGGCCGGTGTGATCGGCGCCGCGCTGGCGGCGGCCGCCGGCTAGACGCCAGGGCGCGGCGGTGAGGAGCAAGCTGCCCGAGGTCGGCACTACGATCTTCACCGTCATGTCGCGCCGCGCCCGCGAGCTCGATGCGCTCAACCTCGGGCAGGGCTTTCCTGATTACGACATTGACCCGCGGCTCACCGAGCTGGTGGCCGCGGCCATGCGTGCCGGCCACAACCAGTATGCACCGATGGAGGGTCTGCCGGCGCTGCGCGAGCGCGTAGCCGCGAAGCTGCGCGCCTCCTACGGGATCGCGGTCGACCCGGAGAGCGAAGTCACGGTCACCCTCGGGGCGACCGAGGCGATCTACTCGACCGTGCAGGCGCTGGTGGGGCCGGGCGACGAGGCGATCGTCTTCGATCCCGCCTACGACTCCTACGAGCCGGCGGTGCGGCTCGCCGGCGGGCGCTGCATCCGCCTGCCGCTCACCCAGCCGGGATTTCGCTACGACTGGGAGCGGCTGCAGGCGGTGCTCAGCCCGCGCACCCGGCTGGTGCTGTTCAACAGTCCGCACAACCCGGCCTGCACGGCCGCCGATCGCGGCGACCTCGACGCGCTCGCGGCGGCGCTCGCCGCCTACGATACGCTGGTGCTGTCCGACGAGGTTTACGAGCACGTGGTGTTCGACGGTGCGCGGCACGCCTCGGTGCTCGCGCACCCGGTGCTCGCCGCGCGCAGCATCGCGGTGTTCTCGTTCGGCAAGACGCTGCACGCCACCGGGCTGCGCGTCGGCTACTGCGTGGCGCCGGCCGCGCTCACACGCGAGGTGCGCAAAGTGCACCAGTTCAATACCTTCAGCGTCTCGCATCCCCTGCAGCACGCGATCGCCGCCTACCTGGCGGAGCGCCCGGATTGCGGCGAGGGGCTGGCCGCCTTCTTCCAGGCCAAGCGCGACCGCCTGCGCAGCGCACTCGCGACTTCCGGCTTTCGCCTGCCGCCGGCGCAGGGCACCTACTTCCAGCTGCTCGACTTCAGTGCCTTCGCCGACGGCGACGACCTCGGCTTCGCCGAGCGGCTGCTGACCGAGGCGCGCGTGGCGACGATCCCGCTGTCGCCGTTCTATGCGCAGCCGCAGCGCCTGCCGTTCGTACGGCTGTGCGTGGCGAAGCGCGACAGTACTCTCGATGAGGCGGCCGCACGGCTGAACGCGTTCGCCGCGGGCGCCGCGCGCCTGTGAGCGTGCCGCCGCTGCGCATTGCGCTGCTGCAACAGCCGCTCGCCTGGCACGACGGCGCGGCGAACCGCGCGCACTTCGAGGGCCTGCTGTTGCCGCTCGCCGGCCGCACCGACCTGGTGCTGCTGCCGGAGACCTTCACCACCGGCTTCAGCATGCAGGTGGAGACGATCGCCGAGCCGCCCGGCGGCCCGACCACGCAATGGCTGCTGCGCCTGGCGCGCAGCGTGGACGCGGCCGTGGCCGGCAGCGTCATCACCGTCGAAGAGAGGCGCTACTACAACCGCCTGCTATGGGCGCAGCCCGATGGCACGCTGCACCGCTACGACAAGCGGCACCTGTTTCGCATGGGCCGCGAGCATGAGCACTTCACCGCCGGGCGCGGCGCCTTGAGCGTGCCGTGGCGCGGCTGGCGGGTGTGCCCGCTGGTGTGCTACGACCTGCGATTCCCGGTATTCAGCCGCCGGCGGCCGCAGCTCGACTACGAGCTGCTCCTGTACGTGGCCAACTGGCCGGCGCCGCGTGCCGAGGCCTGGCGACAGCTGCTGCGCGCGCGCGCCATCGAGAACCTGGCGTACGTCGCCGGCGTGAACCGGGTCGGCAACGACGGTCTGGGCGTGGCGTACGCCGGCGACAGCGCCGTGGTCGACTTTCTCGGCGGCGCGCTCGCAGAGGGCGGCGCCACCGCCGCGGTGCTGACCGCGGTGCTCGATGGCGGGGCGCTGGCGGCGTTTCGCGCCAGATTCCCCGCGCACCTCGATGCCGACCCCTTCACCCTCGATCCGTGAGGCGCACCGCGTCATGAAGAAGACCACGCGCGTCAACCATCCCCCGGTGGTGGAGCTGCCGCCCGGCAACCGGCCGCTGGTGGCTCCCATCTACCAGACGGTCAAGTTCGCGTTCACGACGCTGGCGCAGACCGAAGCGCACCTGCGCGGCGAGCAGCCCGGGTTCTACTATTCGCGCACCTCCAACCCGACGACGCGCGAGCTCGAGCAGCTGCTGGCGGAGCTGCAGGGACGCGAGGAGTGCCTGGTGACCGCCTCGGGTGTCGGCGCGATCGCGCAGACGCTGCTGGCGCTCACCCGCCAGCACGATCACGTCATCTGTTTCGTCGAGACCTACAACCCGACGCGCTACCTCATCCGCCGCCTGCTCGGCCGCTTCGGCGTGGCGCATACGCTGTTGTCGATCGAGGATCTCGCCGGTGTAGAACGCGCGCTCGCCGCGCAACCGACGCGGCTGATGCTCTTCGAGAGCCCGACCAATCCGGTCACCAAGATCGCCGATATCGCCGCGCTCACGCGCCTCGCCCGCGCCGCCGGCGCGCTCACGGTTATGGACAATACCTTCGCGGGCTTTCACCAGCACGGCGGCTATGAGGTGGACGTGTTCGTGCACAGCCTCACCAAGTACGCCTCGGGCGCGGGCGATGTCTTGGGCGGGGCAGTTATCGCCAGCCACGAGCTCATCAAGGCCATGCGCACCGACTTCAGCGTCCTGGGAGGTGCGCTCGATCCGCACGCGGCGTTCCTGATCCTGCGCGGCCTCAAGACCTACTTCGTGCGCTACCAGGCGCAGAGCGCCGCCGCGGCACGCATCGCGCAGTGGCTGGCGCAGCAGCCCGCCGTGGCGCGCGTGCACTACCCCGGGCTGCCCGGGCATCCGCAGCATGCGCTCGCTGCGCGCCAGATGCAGGACTTCGGCACGATCGTAGCCTTCGATCTGAAAGGGGACGCGGACGCCGCGCGACGCTGTGTGGATGCGCTGCAGCTGTTCGCGCTGACCGCGAGTCTCGGCTCTACCGAGTCCCTCGCGCTGACCGCGCAGCTGATGGGTGCGCGCGAGCTCAGCGCCGAGCAGCAGCGCATGTCCGCCGTCACGGCCGGGACCATCCGCCTGTCGATCGGCCTGGAAGACGTCGACGAGCTCATCGAGGATCTGGGTCGCGGCCTGCAGGCCGCAAGCGTAGAATCCTAGCATCGCAGGCGCGGGTGCAGGACGCACGCGCACTTTGAGGAACTGGTGCGACGCGCGCGGGTCTTTAGAGCTGACGAGTGCCAGCAAGGAAGCCTTCATGAACATCGAGCCACCCGGGATTCCTTACAACTTCTCCGACCTGGAGCCGGCGATCTCGCGCGATACGCTGGTGCTGCACTTTGACCGACACCAGCGCGTGTGCTACGACCGCATGCTGGCCAGGGTGCGCGGCACGCAGCTCGAGGCGCTGCCGCTGGAAGAGCTGATCCGTGTGACCGAGCGTAACCCGGCGCAACACAACGTCTACCGCGATGCGGCCGAGGTGTGGAATCACAGTCTCTACTGGTGCTCGATGCGTCCGGGCGGCGGCGGCGCCCCCCACGGGCTGGTGGCGGACTGCGTGCGCGCGCACTTCGGCTCGTACGAGCGCTTCGCGCGCGAATTCCGCGAAACCGCCGCCGCGCACTTCGGCAGCGGCTGGCTGTTCGTGGTGGTGCGCGACGGCACGCTGCGGATCGTGACCACCAACAATGCGGGCACGCCGCTGGTGCGCGGCGATTGCGCGCTGCTCGCGCTCGATCTGTGGGAGCACGCCTACTACCTCGATCACCAGAACCGCCGCAGCGCCTACGTCAGCGCGTTCCTCGAGGAGCTGGTCGACTGGGATAGCGCCAATGTCCGGCTGGCGCAGCTCGGCAGCGAGCCGTGCCCGGTGCGCAAGCGCAGCGTCGCGGCCACCGCCCGCGCCGGCGCCCTGCGCGTGCCGTAGCGCTCGCCGCCGGCGAGCGCAGCGCCGCTGAACGCGCGCCGCGCAGCCGCGCGCGCCGCTCACACGCTGCCGGCGAAGCGCACGCGCTGCGGCTGGTAGGGCAGCACCTCCAGCAGCTCCCCCTCGCGCAGCCGCTGCTGCACGCCGCGCCAGAACGCGGCCGTCAGGATCTCGCCGTGCACGCGCAGCAGCGCCGCGCGCTGCTCGTCGGTGAAGGCCAGGAAGCGCACGAAGGTCTCGGGGAACACGTCGTTGTCCGCCACGTAGAACCACGGCTCGCCACGCATCTCGTCCTCGTCGCTCGCCGCCGGCGGCACGTCGCGGAAATTGCAGTCGGTGACGCGGCACAGCTCGTCGTAGTCGTAGAAGATGACCCGGCCGTGGCGCGTGACGCCGAAGTTCTTCAGCAGCAGGTCGCCGGGAAAGATGTCGGTGTACGCCAGATCGCGGATGCACTGGCCGTAGTCGAGCACCGAGCGCTCGGCGGCAGCCGGCGGCGCGCTGCGCAGGAACAGGTTGAGCGGCGTCATGCGCCGCTCGATGTACATGTGATCGAACACCAGGTCCTCGCCGTCGCGGTGCACGGTGCCGGCGGCTTCGGCTGCGAGTTCCGCGAGCAGCTCGGGCGCGAAGCGCGCCCGCGGAAAACGCAGGCGGCGGAATTCCTGTGCGTCCACCAGCCGCCCGGCGCGGTCGTGGATGAACACCATGCGGTATTTCGCCAGCACCTCCTCGCGCAGCACGGTCTTCGGGTGGGCGAAGCGATCGCGGATCACCTTGAAGACCACGTCGAAGGAGGGCAGCGTGAAGCACACCATCACCAGGCCCCGCTCGCCGGGGGCGTGCACGAACAGGTCGCTGGTATGCTCGAGGTTACGCATCAGCTCGCGATAGCGCTCGGTCTTGCCCTGGCGCGCCCGCCCGAGCACGGTGAACAGCTCGCTCACCGGCTTGCGCGGCATGATCGAGTGCAGGAACAGCACCGCCTCGGCCACGCGCTCGAGGTCGGCGTGGAAGTAGGAGCGCGTGAAGCTGAACACGATGCTGACGTCGTCCTCGGCCAGCATCACCGCGTCCACCAGCACGCCGCCGTCGCTGTTCTTGAGCGCGATCACCAGCGGCAGCAGCAGTTCGGGGCCGACCAGCCTGCCGACGATGTAGGCGCGCGAGATCTGGTAGAACACCGCGCGGATGACCTCGACGCGCTCCACCGCGCGCCGCTCGCCGCGGGCCGCCAGGTGCGCGCGCACCTCGGCCGTCACGTGCGCGACGCTCCTGTCGAGGTCGCGCCACGGCGAGCGGAAGCGCACGTCGCCGAGCAGGTCCTCGAACAGCAGCGAGAGGGAGCCGTGGTTGCGGTAGGTGTTGGTGCCGACGTCGGAATGGATGTCGGCGAGCGGATCGAGGTCGGTGGCCACGAACTCGATATCCGGCGCGACCCCCACGGTGCCGAACAGCCGGCGGCTGATGGAGCTGAAGAACGTCTTGGTGAACTCGGCGTCCGGCAGCGCCGCGACCTGCGCGGCGAACTCGCGGCGCACCTCGCGCCACAGCGCGCGCCCTCGCGCCGCCTCGCCGAGCGCCGGGCGCAGCTCCGCGATCGTCTGGTTGACGCAGCGATCGTACAGCTCGATGCGCTCGACCGCGTCCGCGTGGCTGCCGCGCCAGTCACGCGCGTCGAAGCGCTGCGGCGCGCGCTGGGTGATGGCGCGGAACTCGTCGTTGTAGTGCGCGAACGCCGCGGCGATCTGGCGCGCGCAGGCGCGCGGGTCGGGAGCCTCGGCGACGGCGCTCATGGCAGTACGCGCACCGCGCTGCGCTCAGTCGAAGTCGGTCGGCAGCGCCGGCTCGAGGCGGTGCCGGTAGAGCCGCTCGATCTGCGACGCGAGCACCCGGCCGCGCGATAACGGCGGCAGCGCCTGCAGCGCAAAGAACTCCACCGCATCGGTCTCAATGCCGGAAGCGGGCGCCCCGCCGGTGAGCTCGCAGACGAAGAACAGCTTGTAGATGTGATGCACGCCGGGCGGGTGCGGGTGGCGGTTCTTGTCCACCAGCGCGGCGAGCTTCACCGCCCGCGCGCGGTAGCCTGACTCTTCGAGGATCTCGCGCGCCACGGCCGCGGATGGGGAGTCGTTCACGTCCACCCAGCCGCCGGGCAGCGTCCAGCAGCCGTCGGAGCGCTCGCGCACCAGCAGCACGCGCTCGCCGTCGAAGATGCCGCCGCGCACGTCGACCTTGGGCGTGGCATAGCCGCGCTCCCCTTCCCAGAAGGCGCGCGCCGTGGCGGGCGGAATCTGTAGCTGCGCGGATAGCAGTGCGGTCACCAGCTCCGCGAGCTGCGTGTAACGCTCGCGGTCGAAGGGGTCGCGGGTGAAGGTGAGCCCGTTCTGCGCGATCGCCTGCGCGGCGCGCGCGAAGTCGAGCAGGCTGGCATCCGCCGGCGCACTCATCGGCGTGCAGCTCGCCGCCGTCCGGGCGCGTCACCGGCGCCGGCCTGCGGCGCGCGCTGCGCGAGCCGCACCACCAGCTTCAGTCCCGACCAGGTGTCGTCCACCGCGCACACCTTGATGTCGACCAGCCCGAGCGGCAGAGCCAGCTCGCGCACCACGTCCTCGCTGATGTCGCTGGGCACGCGTGCCGCCTTCTTCGGCCAGCTCACCCACACGACCGCGTCGTCGCGCATGGCGCGGCGCGCGGCCGCGAGCGCCGCCTGCAGCTGCACGCGGCGCGTGACGAACAGGTGGGCGATATCGGTCGTGGCGTCCAGACGGCGCACGGTGCGCACCCCTTGCGGCAGCGGCGCCACCAGCTGCGGATAGTTCGCGGGCGGTGCGCGCAGGAACAGCCGCGTACCGGCGCGGATGCCGAGTTTCTGCGCCAGCGGCGTGCCGGAGTAACCGCTCACGGGCGCTAGAGGTTACGGATCAGGGCGTCGGCGAAGGCGCTGGTCGAGACTTCCTGTGCACCCTCCATCAGTCGGGCAAAGTCGTAGGTGACGATCTTCTGCCCGATGGTGCGGTCCATGGCGCCGATGACCGCGTCCGCGGCCTCGAGCCACCCCAGGTAGCGGAACATCATCTCCCCGGAAAGGATCAGCGAGCCCGGGTTGACCTTGTCGAGGTTGGCGTATTTCGGCGCGGTGCCGTGCGTCGCTTCGAACACCGCGTGCCCGGTGAGGTAGTTGATGTTGCCGCCGGGGGCGATGCCGATGCCACCGACCTGGGCGGCGAGCGCATCCGACAGGTAGTCGCCGTTGAGATTGGTGGTGGCGATGACGTCGAATTCCTCCGGGCGCGTCAGCACCTGCTGCAGCGTGATGTCGGCGATCGCGTCCTTGACGATGACGCGCCCGGCTTTCCTCGCCGCGTCCATCTCGGCGTTGGCCTGCTGCTCGCCGCTGGCCGCACGGGTGCGCTCCCACTGCTCCCAGGTGTAGCACTGCGCGGCGAACTCGCGCTCGGCGAGCTGGTAGCCCCAGTTGCGGAACGCCCCCTCGGTGAACTTCTGGATGTTGCCCTTGTGCACCAGCGTCAGGCTGCGGCGCCGGTTGGCGACGGCGTAGCTGAGTGCGGCGCGGATCAGCCGTTCCGAGCCTTGCTTCGACACCGGCTTGATGCCGATGCCGGAGCTCTCCGGGAAGCGGATCCTGGCGTAGGCCTTGGGGAAGGCCTGGCGGAACAGCTCGAGAAACTTGTGGTTCTCGGGGCTGCCTTGCTCGAACTCGATGCCGACGTAGATGTCCTCGGTGTTCTCGCGGAAGATGACCATGTCGACCTTCTCCGGGTGCCTGACCGGAGAGGGCACGCCCTTGAACCAGCGCACCGGGCGCAGGCACACGTACAGATCGAGCATCTGCCGCAGCGCGACGTTCAGCGAGCGGATGCCGCCGCCGACCGGGGTGGTGAGCGGGCCCTTGATGGACACCAGGTACTCGCGACACGCCGCGACGGTCTCCTCCGGGAGCCAGGTGTTGAACAGCCGGTTGGCTTTCTCGCCGGCGAACACCTCCATCCAGTGGATACGACGCTTGCTGCCGTAGGCCTTGGTCACCGCGGCGTCCATGACGCGCACGCTCGCGCGCCAGATGTCCGGCCCGGTGCCGTCGCCTTCGATGAAGGGGATGATCGGGTTGTCCGGCACGACGAGCTTGCCGTCGTGATTGGCGATGCCCGCGCCCTGGGGAGGCGGGACGACCCTGGCGGTGGCGGCCGTGGACATGCGTAAGTTCTCCTGGAGGGATCCGGCGGCGCGCACCCGCGCCGGCCGCGCCATGCTAGCACAGGGTGCGCGTAGCGCAGCGGCGCGTACCTAAAGGCCGCTCACGTGTGAGAGACTCCCGTGACGACTACGCCGGGGGGCGGGGATAGCAGCGCATGTCCGATGCCATCGGTATTAATAAGAGTGACGCCGCGCCGCCGCCGAAGCCGTCGCTGCTGCGTCAGATGTGCGCGGTACGGCCGATCGATCCACCGGACGGTACCGCCAGGAGCCGCCTGAAGCAGGTGCTCGGGGTGCGCGCCCTGATCGCCATCGGCCTGGGGGCGACCATCGGCTCGGGCATTTTCGTGCTCACCGGGACGGTGGCGGCGAATCACTCGGGACCGGCGATCACGCTGTCGCTGCTGGTCGCCGCGTTCGGCGGCGGACTCGCGGCGCTGTGCTACTCGGAGTTTGCCGCCTTCCTGCCGGTGCCGGGGAGCGCTTACAGCTATACCTACGCGACCATGGGCGAAGCGCTCGCCTGGTTCATCGGCTGGAACCTGCTGCTCGAGTACGCGATCTCGGCGTCCGCGGTGGCGGTGAGCTGGTCGGCGTATGTGGTGAGCCTGCTGGGCGACGCCCACATCCATCTGCCGAAGGTGCTGGTCAACGCGCCGCTCGGCCTCGACGTGCACGACCACATCATCCGCACCGGTGCGTTCATCAACGTGCCGGCGGTGCTGATCATCGCCGCCATGACGGTGCTGCTGTACGTCGGCATGCGCGGCTCCGCCGGCGCCAACACCTTCATGGTGACCGTCAAGGTCGGCATCATCGTGATCATCGTGGTTGCGGGCCTCAAGTACATCGACCCGTCGAACTGGCACCCGTATGTGCCGCCCAACACCGGCATCCGCGGTCAATTCGGCTTTACCGGCGTGATGCAGGGCGCGGCCATCATCTTCTTCTCCTATGTCGGCTTCGACACCGCCTCGACCACCGCGCTCGAGGCGCGTAACCCGCAGCGCGATCTGCCGCTGGGGATCATTGGCGCTCTGGTGATTTCCGCGGTGCTGTACGTCGCCATGGCGAGCGTGCTGACCGGCATGGTGCCCTTCCACAAGCTCGACTCCGATGCGCCGGTGGCGGTGGCGTTGGATGCTCATCCGCAGCTCGCCTGGCTCTCCTGGTTCGTCAAGGTGGGCGTCATCGCCGGGATGACCTCGGTGATTCTCACCTCGCTCCTCGGCCAGCCGCGCATCCTCCTGTCGATGGCCGACGACGGCCTGCTGCCGAAGTTCATGAGCCGCTGCCATCCACGCTTCAAGACGCCGCACGTGTCGACGGTCATCACCGGCGTGTTCGCGGCCGCGATCGCCGCGGTGTTCCCGCTCGACCTGCTGGCCGATCTGATTTCCATGGGCATCCTGCTGGCCTTTGCGGTGGTGTGCGCGGGCGTGCTGGTGCTGCGCTACACGCGCCCCGACGAGTACCGCCCGTTCCGGGTGCCATGGGCGCCCGTTACCTGCGTGCTCGGGACGGTGGTGTGCCTCGGCATGACCTACTTTCTGTCGGAGGCCACCTGGATGCGCCTGGTGTACTGGACGGCGCTCGGCATGTCGATCTACGCCTTCTACGGCTTTCGCCACAGTCGCCTGCGCCGATGAGCCGCACGCTGGCGAGTACGCCGGCGGCGGACGGCTTCCGCATGCCGGCCGAGTTCGAGCCGCACCGGCGCTGCTGGATGCTCTGGCCGGAGCGCCCCGACAACTGGCGTGACGGCGCGCGCCCGGCGCAGCTCGCCTTTGCGCAGGTCGCTGCCGCGATCGCGCGCTTCGAGCCGGTGATCGTGGGCGCTTCCACCGCGCACTACGCCACCGCGCGGGCGCTGCTGCCGCAAGGCGTGCGCGTGGTGGAGATGGCGCACGACGACTGCTGGATGCGCGATGTCGGGCCGACCTGCGTGGTGAACGCACGCGGGCGCGTGCGCGGCGTCGACTGGCGCTTCAACGCCTGGGGCGGCCTCGACGGCGGACTGTACTTCCCCTGGGACCAGGACGAGCTGGTGGCCGCCAAGGTACTCGAGGTGGAGGATCTGCAGCGCTACCGCGCGCCGTTCGTCAACGAAGGTGGCGCCATCCACGTCGACGGGCAGGGCACGGCGCTGGTGACCGAGCAGTGCCTCCTCAACCCCAATCGCAATCCGGGCAGCGACCGCGCCGCGGTGGAGGGGTGGTTGCGCGCGTACCTCGGCGTCAGCCGCGTCATCTGGCTCGGACACGGGGTGGTCGACGACGAGACCAGCGGCCATGTCGACAATCTCGCGTGCTTCGTGCGCCCGGGCGAGGTATGCCTCACCTGGACCGAGCGGCGGCGCGATCCGCAGTACGCGGTGTCGCGCGATGCCTGGCAGCGCCTGCACGATGCGCGCGATGCGCGCGGCAGGAGGTTGCAGGTTACGCGGCTGCCCATGCCGGGGCCGCTGACACTGCGGCGGCGCGAAGCCGCCGGCATCGTGCCGCGCGAGGGCACGCGGCCGCGCCGGGCGGGCGAGCGACTGGCTGCGAGTTACGTGAACTTCTACATCGCCAACGGCGGCATCATCATGCCGCTGCTCGATGCGCGCACCGACCGCCTCGCGGCGCGGCGCCTGCGGCAGCTGTTTCCCGGCCGCCAGGTGGCAGGCGTCGCAGCCCGCGAGGTGCTGCTCGGCGGCGGCAACATCCATTGCATCACCCAGCAGATCCCGGCCGGAACGCGAACCCGGTCACCCTCTGCAAGCTAAGGCTTCGCGTCCCGGGCCGCGCTTCGGTATCGTCCGCGCCCATGCAGTTGCGGTGCCGGCGCAGGCCGTCCCTGGTCGCGGTGTTCCTGGTTGCGCTCGCGTGCGCCGCAGCTGCGGCGCGCCCGGCGGATGCCGCGGCCGCTGCGCCGCCGCCGGCCAGCGACGGCTTCCTGGTGAAGCTGCGCGCGATCCCCGGCAGCAGCGGTGACGAGCCCGCCCCCGGGCGCATCGGCGCGCTTGCCGCCCGTCACGACCTCGACGTCACGCAGGTGCGGCATATCTTTTCCGGCATCCACCTGCTGCGCCTGCGGGACGCGGCTGGCGCCGCGCCGCAACAGGCGCTGGCACTGCTGCGCGCCGACCCGCAAGTGGAGTACGCCGAGCTCAACGAGCACCGCTACCCGCTCGCGCTGCCCGACGACACGCTGTTCGACCAGCAGTGGGTCCTGCAGAGTGCGCAGCCCGCGGCGATCGACGCGGTGAGCGCCTGGAACGTGACCACCGGCAGCCCCGGGCTCGTCATCGCCGACCTGGATACCGGCGTGCGCTTCGATCATCCGGATCTGCGCAACGCACAGGCCAACCGGCTGCTGCCCGGTTACAACCTGATTGCCAATGTGGCGATGGCCAATAACGGCTACGGCCGCGGGCCGGACGCCTCCGACCCCGGCGACTGGATCTCCGCGAGCGATCTGAAGACTGCGCAGTTCACCGGCTGCCAGATCGCCAACAGCAGCTGGCACGGCACGCGCGTCTCCGGGATTCTCGGCGCCATCACCAACAATGATGCCGGTATTGCCGGCACCACCTGGGAGGGGTGGATCGAGCCGGTGCGCGTGCTCGGCAAGTGCGGCGGCTACGATTCCGACATCATCGCCGGCATGGCGTGGGCCGCCGGGGACCAGGTCACGGGCGTGCCGGACAACCCCTACCCGGCGCGGATCATCAACATGAGTCTCGGCGCGACCGGCCCGTGTCCGGCGAGCTACCAGCAGATGGTGGACGAGCTCCTCGCCCAGGGCGTGCTCATCGTGGTCTCTGCGGGCAACGAAGGCGGACCGGTGGATGCCCCGGCCAACTGCATCGGTGCGGTGGGCGTCGTCGGCGTGCGTCAGGTGGGCACCAAGGTCGGCTACAGCAGCCTGGGTCCGGAGATTGCACTGGCCGCACCGGCGGGAAACTGCGTCAACGCCGCAGCCGGCGCGCCGTGCCTGTTCTCCATCGAGACCACGACTAACAGCGGCACCACGGTCCCGGCCACCAACACTTACACCGACGAGTACAACTACAACGTGGGCACCAGCTTCTCCGCGCCGCTGGTGTCCGGGATCGCCGGGTTGATGCTGGCGGTGAACGGCAACCTCACCCCGTCGCAGCTCATCGGCCGTCTGCAGGCCGGCACCCAGCCGTTCCCGGTGTCGAGCAACCCGACCGTGCCGAACTGCCACGTGCCCACCGGACCTGACGATCTGCAGACCGGTGAATGCAATTGCACAGCCAACACCTGCGGAGCGGGCATGGCGAACGCCAACGGCGCAGTGCTTGAGGCGCTGCGGCCCATTGCGGCGCTCACAGTGCCGGCGACTTTCGGCCCGGGCAGCACCGTGTCGCTCGATGCCAGCGGCAGCGCTGCGGCGTGCAACGCCACCATCGTCAGCTACCAGTGGACGGTGGTGCAGCCGGCCACGCAGCCGCCGCAGATCAGCAACGCCAACAGCGCCCATGCCAGCATCGTGGCGCCCGCGCCGCCCGCCAGCTACTCGCTGCTGCTTACCGTGACCGATAACCAGGGCCGCACCGACAGCGCGCCGCTCACGCTCGCCGCGAGCAGCGCCACCACGTCTGCGCCGGCCGCCGCCGGCGACAACGCCTGCCTGGCTGCGGTGGCCTACGAGGTCAGCGCCCCCGCCAGTACTACCAGCAGTGGCAGTGGTGGCGGTGGCGGTGGCGGCGGTGGTGGCGGTGGCGGTGGACTGGATCCCTGGATGTTGCTCGCGCTCGCTGGGCTCGCCGCGCGGCCTGCGGCCCGTGCCCGCTACAGCAGGCGTTGCGCCGCCTCGAGCCAGGGGCGCTGCGCGCGGCGATAGTGCCCGGGCGCGATGCGCGCCTGCTCGAGCAGCTCGCGTGCGATGCGCTGCGCTTCGGCCGTTTGCCCCTGCTCGTGCAGCAGCTGCGCATAGCGGACCTGTGCTTCGGCGCCCGGATACGACGGTGCCAGCACGCGGTACTCCTCCAGTGCCTTGTGCACGTCGCCCTCCGCAGCGAGCGCACGGGCATACAACAGGTGGCCCGCCGGCGAGCGGAAGTCCGGGTTCAGCCGGATGAGCTCGTCGAGCGTCACGCGCGCGTCGTGCGCGTCGCCCTTGCCGAATTGCGCCTGTGCGAGGCCGAGCATCAGGTTCGGGTCGTGCTCGTAGAGACCGCTGAGCGCCCCGCGGTACTGCGCGATCGCCTCGTCGTGGCGTCCGTGGCGCAGCAGCTCCTCGGCATAGCGCTGGCGGCTGGCGACGTTGCCGCCGACGCGCGCCTCGCTCTCGTAGCGGCGCAGGTCGGCGGTCGGATCCATGGCCTTCTTCAGGCCGCGCGCGGTGCGCTGCGCCGCGCGGCTGCGGAACAGCTGCGGCGCGATCTCCACGGCCAGGTAGGCAATGCCGCCCGCCAGCGGCAGGAACAGCAGCACCCAGATCCACAGCTGGTTCCGTCCGGTGCGGATGACGTGAATGATCAGCAGCACCTGGATGATGATCGGTACGATCAGCAGCAACATTACTTAGTCTCGCTTGGTGCTCTGCGGACGCGTCGGCAGCGCGAACGCCATCAGGTAGTCGCCGCGTGGTGTGCCGAGCGGTCCGTGGCCGCCCGCGCTGATGACGAGGTATTGACGCTGGTCCGGCCCGGCACGGTAAGTCATGGGCGTCGCCTGGCCCCCGGCCGGCAGGCGGTACTTCCACAGCTCGCGACCGGTGTCGGCGTCGAACGCACGCAGGTAACTGTCCATGGCGGCACCGATGAACACCAGTCCCCCGGCGGTGGCGATCGGCCCCCCCATGTTGGGCAGGCCGAAGTCCCGCGACGGCACGAACCACGGCATCAGGCCCTGCGCGGAGCCGAGCGGCACCTGCCAGACGATGCGGCCGCGCTGCAGATCGAGGCTCACCAGCGTACCCCACGGCGGTGCGGTGCAGGGCAGGCCCCACGGCGACAGCAGCGGCTCGCGGCGCATTCCGTAGGGCGTGCCGGCCTGGCGGCCGAATTCAGCGTACGGGTAGCTCCCCGAGCGCGCCTCGCGCTCGAAGTCCGCGCGCGGCAGCAGCGTGACGCGCATCGGCAGCAGGTTGACCGCGGCGATCACCCGTCCGCGGTCCTCATCGAAGGCAATTCCGCCCCAGTTCACCCCGCCGAGATAGCCGGGCAGCAGCAGCGTGCCACGCGTGTCGGGTGGGGTGAAGATCCCCTCGTTGCGCAGCGCGGCGATCAGCTCGCGGCACTTGCCCCGGTCCCAGAACGTCAGCCCCCAGGCGTCGCCGGCCTGCACCGCGCGCTGCGGCGTCAGCGGCGGCAGCGCCGGGAAGGGCTGTGTCGGCCAGGCGTGCTCGCCGGGCACGTGGCTCGCCGGCACGCCGGTCTCGGTGATCGGCACGAGCGGCCGCCCGTGCGTGCGCTCGAAGACATACACCATGCCGGTCTTGGTCGCCTGGATGACGGCCGGTACCGGCACGCCGCGCACCGCGAAGTCGCCGAGCACCGGCTGCGCCGCGAGATCGAAGTCCCACAGGTCGTGATGCACGAGCTGCTGATGCCACATCAGGCGGCCGCTCGCCGCCTCGAGCGCGAGCAGCGAGTCGGCGAAGCGATCGGCACCTAAGCGCTGGCCGCCATAGAAATCGGGGCTGGCCGAGCCGGTCGGAATCAATACCAGTCCGTGCTCCGCGTCAACCGACATCACCCCCCAGGCATTGCCCGCGCCGGTGCCGGCTGCCTGGGCGAGATCCCATTCGCCGGCAGCCGGATGGGTGGGGGAGTCCGGCAGCGGGTCGAAGGCCCACAGCTGCGCACCGCTTAGGGCATCGAAGGCGCGAATGACGCCGCGTTCGACGTCCGCGGCGCGGTTGTCGCCGATGGCTGAGCCCACGACGATCACGTTGCGGTACACCGCCGGGGGCGAGGTGAGCAGATAAGCGCCGGCGTCGCGGACGCGGATGCCGCGGGTCAGGTCGACCTGGCCGCCGCTGCCGAAGTCGGCGCACGGCCGGCCGGTGTCCGCGTCGAGCGCCAGCAGCCGCGCATCGAGCGTACCGGTGAACACGCGCCGCGCACACGGCCCGGGGGCGCTGCCGGCGCCGCCCTGCCACACGCTCACGCCGCGCGCGGCGACTTGCACGTAGCGGCCAGTGCGCTCGATGTGCGGATCGAAGCGCCAGCGCTCGAGGCCCGACTGCGGATCGAGCGCGATCACCACGTTGGTCGCCGTCTCGAGGTACAAGAGGCCAAAGGCGAGCACCGGCGTCGCCTCGAAGGTGAGCTTACCGGCGCGCGCCAGCCCCGCGCCCAGCTCGCCGGTGCGGTAGGTCCAGGCCGGCGCCAGCCGCGCGACGTTGCTGCGGTTGATCTGCTCCAGGTGCGAGAAGCGCTGGCCGAAGGCGTCGCCGCCGTAGAAGGCCCAGTCACTCGCCGCGGGCGCCTGGGCGTACACGGTGGCGGCCGCCAGGCAACACGCAAGTGCGAGCAGCACGCGCCGCAGGCACGCGCGGCTGCAGGCGGCGGTTGCGCCGCCAGGTGGGCGAGGCATCATGCGCGCATTATCACGGATGGCGCACAGCGCTGCGCGAGTCCTGAGCGCGCCAACGAGCGCACCTGCGGGCGCATGCTGGTATTCTTCGCAGCCGTGAGTTCAACATGGGCGGTCACACCCCGCGTCGGGGTGCTGAGTCTTCTCCTCGCAGCTCAGTGGCTCGCGGCCCCCGGCATCAGCAGCGCGCAGCAAGCGGCTCCGCCCGAGGCGCCAGCGGCGCCAGCACATCGACCGCGCGTCGGGCTGGTGCTCTCGGGCGGCGGCGCGCGCGGCGCGGCGCACATCGGCGTGCTCAAGGTGCTCGAGCAGATGCGCGTGCCGGTGGACGCCATCGCCGGCACCAGCATGGGCGCGGTGGTCGGCGGACTGTATGCCAGCGGCCTGTCGGCGCGCGACATCGAGAAGATCATGACCTCCATCAACTGGCAGGACGCGTTCCGCGACCGGCCGCCGCGCGAGGACCTGACGCTGCGCCGCAAGGAGGAGGAGCAGAACTTCCTGGTGAATTTTCCGCTCGGCGTGCGCAGCGGGGGCATCATCCTGCCCCGCGGGCTGATCCAGGGACAGCGGCTGATGCAGACGCTGCGCAGCCTGACGCTGCCGGTGGCGCGCATCAGCAACTTCGACGACCTGCCGACGGCCTTTCGTGCGGTTGCCACCGACCTGGAGACCGGCACCAGCGTGGTCATGGGCTCCGGGGACCTGACGACGGCGATGCGCGCCAGCCTGTCTGCTCCAGGCGTGTTCGCCCCCGTCGAGCGTGACGGGCGCTTGCTGGTCGACGGCGGCATCGCCGACGACGTGCCGGTGGACATCGCGCGGGCGATGGGCGTCGATGTGGTGATCGTGGTGGACGTGGGCTTCCCGCTGCAGCCGCGCCAGCAGCTCAACAGCGCACCGGCGATCTCCAACCAGATGCTGGCGATACTCATCCGCCAGAACGCCGCGGCGCAGCTCGCCACCCTCACGCCCCGCGACATCCTGATCGAGCCGCCGCTCGGCGGCACCTCGTCGTTCGATTTCGGCGGCGTGGCGAAGGTGATCGGCGTTGGCGAGAGCGGGGCGCGCGCCCGCAGCGCGCAGCTCGCCGCGCTCGCCGTCAGCGAGCGCGACATGCAGGGCTACCTGGCGCGACGCGAAGCGGCACGCCAGCCGCCGCCGCGGATCGACTTCGTGCGGGTCGCACCCGGGTCGGAGAGCTACGGTCCCGCGACCGCCAGCCTGTTCAGCGACCTGCTCGGCAAGCCGCTGGACCCGGATGTCGTGGCGCAGCGCGTGACGGCACTCTACGGACGCGGCGGCCTCGACACGCTCGACTACCACGTGATCGGCGATCCCGGGCGCTACGGCCTGGCGCTCGACGCCCGCCCCAATTCCCAGGGCACGAATTACCTGCGCTTCGGCCTGAGCCTGCAGGATGATTTCCAGGGCAACGCCACCTACGACGCCGCCATGCGCTTCGTGATGTCCGGCATCACGCGCAACGCCGGTGAATGGGTGACCGACTTCGAGGTCGGCACCACCTCGCTGGTGTCGACCGAGCTGTTCCTGCCGCTGGCGCAGTTCTCCGGCTGGTTCATCATGCCGCACCTCGCCGACGAGGCGCGCGACCTGTACTGGCTGCAGGGACAGAGCCTCGAGGCGGAGTATCGCGTGCACACCTTCGACTACGGCCTCGATTTCGGACGCCAGTTCGGCAACTGGGGGGAGATTCGCACCGGCGTGTTGAGCGAGCAGGGCCACTACGTGCTCGAGGTCGGTGACGCCTCGGACCCGAACCTGCCGGAGCAGAGCTTCACCCCGTTCAAGTTCCGCGAGTATTTCGTGCGTTTCACTTACGATCGCCTCGACGACCTGAACTTTCCGCACAACGGTCAGCAGGCGACCCTGCAGTGGAACTCCGACCGCAACGCGAGCGGGGTGGGACAGAACGCCGACCAGGTGACGGTCAGCTATCTCGGCGCCTACTCTTTCGGGCGCGACACGCTGTCGTTCTCCGCCTCCGGCGGCACCACGCTCGAGTCGCACATCACCGACCTCAACCTGCAGTTTCCCCTTGGGGGCTTCCTCAATCTCTCGGGACTGCGGGCCTATTCGCTGCTCGGACCCGATTTCGGCATCGCGCGTGCGCTTTACTACCGGCAGATCGGCCGCGGCGGCCCGGGTTATTTCGACGTGCCCACCTACATCGGCATGTCACTCGAGGTCGGCAACGTGTGGCAGACGCGCAGCGCGGCGAGCTTCGGCAACACGCAGAAGGATGCCAGCGTGTTCCTCGGCCTCGACACGTTTCTCGGCCCGCTCTACGTCGCCACCGGCTTCGACGACCACGGCCACCAGGCGTTCTACCTGTTCCTCGGGCGCACCTTCTAGCGACCCCGCGGTCGTGGCTGTCAGGGGTCCCCGGTCGGCACGACCGCGGCCGTCTCGACCATCAGCACGACGACGCGCTCCGGCGCGCGCGTGCGGTGGCGAAGGCCGCGCGGAACGACGAACCCTTCCTGCGGGCCGAGCTCGATCGAGCGGTCTTCGAGGTCGATGATGAAGCGCCCTTCGAGCACGAAGAAGAACTCATCGTCCCGGTCGTGCTTGTGCCAGTGGTACTCGCCCTGCAGCACGCCGAGGCGGACAACCGAGTCGTTCACCCTGCACAGCGTCTGGTTGTACCAGCGATCGTTGCAGCGGGCGACGAGTGCCGGCACGTCGACGACGCTCAGGGGTGCGAACTTGACGTCGAGATGGGTGACATAGGGGTACTTGGCGGTTTCGGTCATGATCGTCTCCGTTCACGGCACTGCGGGAAGCAGCGCGCATTGCCGTGCGCGCCACGCGGCGACGGCGCGCTACAGCCCGCGGCTCTCGGCCAGCTTCTCGATCTTCTGGAACACCAGCGCCGGCTTGTCGCCGCCGCGCGAGTACTCATGCCGCCGGCTCATCTCGGTCATCGCGGCGTCACGCTCGGCGGGCGTGGAATACCAGTGCAGGCGCTGCCACTCCGGACCCAAGAGCTTGCGAAACGGATCGCCGCCCGGAAGGCTCACGCGTACGCCGTAGGGGCGCAGCCGCTCGATCGGCGGGGTACGCAGGTTCTGCGGTTGACTGATGCCCATGAGGAACAGCAGCTTACGGCGCCATCCGCCGGTGCGGCAAGCGGGCGCTCTTGAGTCGCATGGCGATCATCCCCACACTGTCCATCCGCGAAAGTCGAGGAGGCTCGCAGCCATGGCGCTGTTTCGCAAGAAATCGACGATGCCGACCGCGGACAACGCACTGCCCGGACGCAGCGCGCCGCTGCAGGTTCCCGAGACGCACTTCGTCAACGGACGGCGCATCGTGCCGCCGTTCCCCGCCGGGATGCGCGAGGCGGTGTTCGGCCTCGGATGCTTCTGGGGAGCGGAGCGGCTGTTCTGGGAGCTGCCCGGGGTGTACTCGACCGCCGTCGGCTACGCCGGCGGCTTCACGCCCAATCCGACGTACGAAGAGGTCTGCACCGGCGAGACCGGTCATACGGAAGTCGTGCGTGTCATCTACGACCCGGCGAAGACCAGCTATGACGAGCTGCTGAAGACGTTCTGGGAATCGCACGATCCCACGCAGGGCATGCGCCAGGGGAACGACGTCGGCACACAGTACCGCTCGGCCATCTACGTTACCGACCGCGCGCAGCGCGAGGCCGCGGAAGCCTCCAGGCGCGCCTACCAGGCGCGCCTCACGGCGGCCGGCTACGGCGCCATCACCACCGAGATCCGCGACGCGCCGCAGTTCTTCTACGCCGAGGACTATCACCAGCAGTACCTGGCGAAAAATCCGCAGGGTTACTGCGGGATCGGCGGGTGCGGGGTCGCCTTCAATTCCGCGGAAGTTAAGGCGGGTGAGCAGGCGTAAGAGCCGGCTCCGGGACGCGCGCTCGCCCTCGACCTGCAAGAGTTATTGACTCCCGGGCTTTCTTTATTCTTTGATGCGCCTGCCGGGTGCAGCAAGAAAAGGCGGCGTCCCTTGCGGGACGCCGCCCCTTTCTCAAAGCACTCGCGCAGGGCTTACTCGCTCCACGGAGTGCCGGGCAGCGCGGCGGTGCCCTCGATCTGCACACCGCGGAGGCTCGCCGGCGAGAGGCCCAGTGCTTTCAGGATGGTCGGGGCCACCTGCGCGGTGGCTACCGGCACGGTAACCGTGCGGCGCTCGAGCGAGGGGTGCGAGACGAGCAGCATCACGTTGGTGTCATCGTGCGCGAAGCCGCCGTGCTCGGCGTGCTTGGCGGTGCTGCCGGAGTAGGTCACCCCGACGTTGGAGGTGACGACGATGTCCGGCGTGCGCGGATCGTCCCTGGGCGGCAGGCCGGGCGGGTTGAACAGCTGGGTGATGGCCGGGCCGTAGAAGATCTGCCCGACGCCCGCCACGTTGTTGCTGGTCGGCGAGCTCGATTCGATCAGCGCAGCCTCCGTGGCCGCATCGCAGGTCGAGCGCAGCCACAGGAGCGACACATCATCCTCGGTCGGACCGATCTGATTGCCGGCGTTGGACTCTGAGTCCGGCAGGCAGCTGTCGACGATCTGCGAGGGTGCGGTGGTTACCGGGCCCGCGGACGTGATTCCGACATAGCGCTTGGTGTCGATTGGGCTCTGGCCGTGCTTGGCGGTGATGACGATCAGCGTCGAGTCGCGCAGGCCATGTTTGTGCAGCTCTTCGACGAACTGGCCGATCGTGGCGTCGACGTACTGGATCTCATTCACCAGCGCCAGGTTCGGAGTACCGCTGGCGTCGCTGTAGCCACCCACGCCCACGGCGGGCTCGATGAGCTTCTGTCCGACGCTTACCGCCTGGAAGTTCATGCCGAAGATGCTCGGCACCGGCGCGCGCGCCGAGCGGTTGTGCTTCCAGCCATCGATCTGGTTCAGGATGCCGTTGACCTTCAGCTGGTCATAGCACTGGATGTTGATGAACGAGTTGGTCCAGGCCGTGAGGTCGGCGTTCGGATCCTGCACCTGGTCGCAGCGCACGCCGGTCGGCGTCGCGACCCCGGGCAGTCCCACTACGTTGGAGTTGATCTCCGGGGCGTAGAAGTCATCGAGGTTGTGCGGCAGGTTCACCGGCGAGCCGCTCTGCGGGCCCGACACCGCGGAGTAGGCCGGATGCTTGTCCGACCAGGCAGCATAGCCGCCCGCCTGATGGATCACGCTGAAGATCGTGTTGAGGCGCACGAAGTTCCACGGATACACCGGCGCGCAGCCGTGCGCCGGATCGCGCACCAGCCTCTGTGGATCGATGGAGGCGGCCGTGCCGTCCGTCAGGCCGGCGCCCGGGGCGCCGCCGTTCACCAGCCCCTGATTGATGTCTATGCCTTCCTCGTACTCGGTCGTCGTGCCGAGGAACTGGCCCGGGGTGCAGTTGCCGGCCAAAAGGCCGTTGCCGGTGGTCGCCGCGGGCGGCGCCAGCGAGCGGTCATAGGCCACGTCGTAGTACACGCCGAGCGAGCGCGGCAGGCCGCCGCTCACGATGGACATGAGGCCGGGGAAGGAATCCGACGGGCGCGAGGTGTTGGAGTCGAGATAATCGACGCCGTGCTCGCGCAGCTCCGCGAGGTGCGGGCAGTAGGATGCGCCGTTGTTGACGGACGCGACCCCGTGCGCGCAGTTGATGAAATCGACCGAGTGCATGCCGTCGATGCTGATCAGGAGCACGTGCTGAATCCCTTCACGATTCAGACCGGGCTCTGCCTGCGCCGTCACGGCAAGCGCGCTTGCGCCGAGTGCCAGGCCCGCGGCGAGTGTCGCAGTGGTAGGGAAAACGCGCATAAGTGGCTCCCTTGTTAAAGCTTGGGGAACCGGGAGGTTAGGGGCGCGCGGTTGCAGCTGTATGACGCCCGCGGTGGATCGACATCAACGGCTGCCGAATCCGGGCAGTTATTGCCGGATCGGGGGCTGCGGGGTGCCGTTCAATTCCGCGGCATCGGCGGCAGTTCCGGCAGGGGCTGGTCTCGCAGTGCTGCTGACACTCTCTTGAGATTGACCTGGTGAGGCTCGTGGTAGGCCCACCAGATGGACACCCAGCCTTTCCTGACCGAATCCGCGACGTACTCCTCGAGCGTTCCGTCGAGGTAGTCCGCGTCGTGCGAGCGCAGGATGACCTTGCGCAGATAGTCTGACGTCGCATCGATCAACGTCGTTGGGTAACCGCCATGCGCGATGACCTCCGGGTTGCCGTGGTTGGGGAAGATCCGCTCGACGTTCCACTGCCGAAACTGCTGCAAATTCCGGTAATGCGCCACGACGTGCTCCGGCTCGGCGATGAACGTCACGGTATCCTCGAGCGTATCGCCCGCGAGCAGAATGCGCTCCTGCGGCAGATAGATGACCAGGCCGTCCTCGGAATGGACGTTCACCGGTCGCAACTCGACCCTTATGTTCCCGATGTACAGATTGGTGGCGGCGGAGATGCCGATATTGGGCACGGTCAGCGGATTGATCGCCGGCGGTCCCCACTCGGTGCCGGCTTCGATCGCGGCTCTCTTGTCCTCGAGCAAGCGGATGGTCCTGTCGGTCGCTATCCGGTCGACATCGGCGTAGGCGGCGTTGCCACCGACATGATCGAGATGCCAATGACTGTTGACGAGGATGAAGTGCCTGACGCCGGCCCTGGCGAGATAATCCCTCACCCATTTTGCTTCTGCGACGGTCGGGAATGTGTCGTAGACCAGTGCCTGATCGCCGCTGCGAATCACATAGGTTGAAACGCCGACATCCAAGGCGCCGTAGTCCGCCCAATTGTGGGTGCCCGGCGGACGTGGTTCCTGCGCGGGCCGGCCGTCGTAGAAACTGGTGAGATGATCGTTGATCTGAAACACGCGCAGGTTCATCTCACGGGCACTTGCCTGGCTGACCGCCAGGCACAGCCCGGCAGCCACGAAACCACATGCGACCCGGGCGGCTGCAGGTGAGGACCTTGACATGGATGCTTCCCCGCAAGAAAAAACGGCAGACGCGTGGTCGCCGCTCGGCCGGCGTGGTCTTCTCTTAGGAAGAGCATATTACCGCCGCGGACGTCGCTACAGCGTGGCTCGTGGCGGCCATCTGCGCCATCACCCGTGGCCACTTCGCAACCTTGCTGGCGGCCCCTGTGGCAACGCTCAGGCGAGCTCGCCTACACTGCCGGCGCGGCGATCCCCGCGAGCGCTTACACACGATGCAGCCTTCCAACCACCACGGGTCGGGTCCGGCCGCGATCGAAATCCGGTCGATCGACTATGTGCCCGATGACGAGCGCCATGGCGGGCTCGCGAGTCAATTCAGCTTGTGGCTGGCGGCAAATCTGCAGATCACGGCGATCGTGACCGGGGCGCTCGCCGTGGTGTTTGGCGGTGACGTGTACTGGTCGCTGCTCGGCCTGCTCGCAGGTCAGCTGATCGGCGGTGCGGTCATGGCGCTGCACGCGGCGCAGGGCCCGCAGCTCGGCTTGCCGCAGATGATCTCCTGCCGCGTCCAGTTCGGCGTCTACGGTGCGATCATCCCGATGGTGGCGGTGTGCCTGATGTACATCGGCTTTTCCGCCAGCGGTTGCGTATTGGCCGGTCAGGCGCTCGGTCAGCTGCTCGGTGTCGATGATGGCGTCGCCATCGTGCTGTTCAGCGCCTGCATCGTGGTCGTGACGCTGTTTGGCTATCGCTTCATCCACCTGGTCGGGCGGGTGTCGAGCGTCGTCGGCGTTGCCGCATTCTCTTATATGTTTTACCGGTTGTTTGCGGGTCACGACGTCTCGAGCCTGCTGGCCGAGCGGCATTTCTCGCTGAGCAAGTTTCTACTGGCGATGTCGCTGTCGGCGTCCTGGCAGATCGCCTTCGGCCCGTATGTGGCCGACTATTCCCGCTACCTGCCGCGCCACACCTCGGCGCCACGGGTGTTTGCTGCCGTGGGACTCGGATCGGTCATCGGTTCGCAGATCGCGATGACCTTCGGGGTTCTGGCCGCGGCCCTGGCCGGTAAGCAGTTCGAGCACCACGAGGTCGCCTATATCGTGGGTCTCGGCGCCAGCGGCGTGGCCGCGAGCCTGCTGTACTTCAGCATCGTTTTCGGCAAAGTCACGGTGACATCGCTGAATGCCTACGGCAGCTTCATGTCGATGGCAACGATCGTGAGCGGCTTCCGACGCGGCCTGCGCATCTCGTTGTGGCACCGCTTCTGCTACGTGCTGGCGATGATCGGTGTCTCGGTACTGCTCGCGCTCACCGGCCGTCATTCCTTCCTGAAGGAGTTCGAGGCCTTCATCCTGTGCCTGCTCGCCGTGTTCACGCCGTGGAGCGCGATCAATCTGATCGACTACTATTGTTTCACCCGCTCGCGCTACGACGTGCCGGCGCTGTCCGACCCCGACGGCCGCTACGGCCGGTGGAATGCCACCGGCATCACCATCTACCTGATCGGCATTGTGGTGCAGATTCCGTTCCTCTCGACCTCGTTCTACACCGGGCCGCTGGTGGCGCCGCTCGGCGGTGTCGACGTCTCGTGGCTGGTGGGTCTGCTGGTGCCGGGCGCGCTCTACTACACATTCGGACGGGCCTCGCGCCGCCGCGCCCCGGCGCAGCTGGTCCTGCCGGCCTGAGGCATCGACGCGCCGAGGATCATGGATCGACCCGCGGAGCGAACTGCCCTGAGCTTGCGCGCGGCGCCGATCGCGTTGCGGTGGGCGGTGCTGCTGGCAGCGTCGCTCGCCTTCACCATCCCGCTCGAGTTGATCCGCCTGCCCGCAGCCCTGCTGCTCGGCGCGATGGGCGCCGCGATCCTGGTCGCGGCGCTCGACGGCAAGCTGGCGGTGCCGCGCTGGCCCTACGTCCTGGCGCAGGGCCTGATCGGCTGTCTGGTGGCGCGCAGTATCGGCCCCGCCATTCTGGTGACCATGATCCGGCAGTGGCCGCTGTTTCTTGCCGGTGTTTGCTCGGTGCTGGTCATCAGCACATCACTCGGTGCCCTGCTGGCGCGCTGGAAAGTCCTGCCAGGGACTACCGCGGTGTGGGGCTCCGCACCGGGCGCCGCGACCGTGATGGTGCTGATGTCCGAAGGCTTCCGCGCCGACCCGCGGCTGGTGGCCTTCATGCAGTTCCTGCGCGTGATGCTGGTGGCACTGGTAGCCTCGATTGTCGCGCGGCTGTGGGTCGCGCACGGTGGCGTCGTCAGGCCTGCCGTGAACTGGTTTCCCACTGTGGCCGCCGGCCCATTGTGGGCCACGATCGCCCTGGCGGTCTTCGGCGCCATCGCGGGCGCCAGGTCCAGGATCCCCGCCGGCCCGCTGCTCATTCCGCTCATCCTCGGGATAGCGCTCTCCTGCACCGACCTCCTCACCATCACGCTGCCGCCGTGGCTGATGGCCGGCTGCTACGCCGTCATCGGCTGGTCCATCGGACTGCGATTCACGCGCGAGATCGTGCGCTATGCCGCGCGCGCCCTGCCGAAGGTCACCGCCGCCATCCTCATTCTCATCGCGCTGTGCGGCGGTCTGGCATGGCTGCTGCACGTCACGGTGGGTATCGACCCGCTCACCGCCTACCTCGCCACCAGTCCTGGCGGCGCCGATTCGGTGGCGATCATTGCCGCCGCTTCGCAGGTGGATCTGCCGTTCGTCATGGCAATGCAAACGGCGCGGTTCATTCTCGTGATGCTGACGGGGCCAGCATTGGCCAGGATGGTGGCGCGGTGGCTGGAGCGGAACTAACCCGGCGAAGTCGCGACGCGCAGTTCCACCGCCCGCGCCTCGCGGCCGAGCGACGTGACCACGATGAGCGCGACCGCGACCACCGCCATCGTCCACGAGAGGATGTAGGCGTAGTCGCCGCCGTGCGCCTCGGCGATGCCGGCCTGGAAGGGTGACATGCGCGACGCCGCGAGGTTACCGAGCTGATAGGCGAAGCCCGGCAGGATCGCGCGCACCGAGGGAGGCGACAGCTCGTTCAGATGCGCCGGCACGATCCCCCAGGCCCCCTGCACCATGAACTGCATAAGAAAGCCGCCGAGCGCCAGCAGCACGACGGTCTGTGCATAGGCCCACAGCGGGATCATGGGCAGCGCCAGCAATGCCGCCAGCACGATGGCACGCCGGCGGCCCAGGCGCTCCGACAGGGTGCCGAAGAAGATCCCGCCGGCCAGCGCTCCGAGGTTCATGACGATGGCGATCTTGCCGGTGGTCTCGGGGGACAGGTGATGCTGGCTCTGCAGGAATGTGGGATACAGGTCCTGCGAGCCGTGCGAGAAGGCGTTGAAGCAGGCCATGAGCAGCACCAGGTACAAAAGCGTCGGCAGGTGAGTCTTGGCCGCACGCCACACCGCTGCCGCCGAAGCGCGCTGCGTGGCCGCGCCCGCCAGCCATGCCGGGGATTCCGCGACGCCATAGCGGATGTACAGCACCAGCAGCGCCGGGCTCGCGCCGATAATGAACATGCCGCGCCAGCCCACGTGCACGAAGACATAGGCGAAGACGAGCGACGCCAGCAGGTAACCGATGACATAGCCTTCCTGCAGCAGGCCGGAGAAGAAACCGCGTCCCTTGGCCGGCAGGGTCTCGAGCGCCAGCGCCGCGCCAACTCCCCACTCACCGCCCATGGCGAAGCCGAACACCGCGCGCAGCACGAGCAGCGTCGCCAGGTTGGGAGCGAAGGCGGTAGCCAGCTGCGCTGCAGCATAGCTGACGACGTTAAGCATCAGGATCGGACGGCGGCCGTACTTCTCCGCGAGCCAGCCGAAAAACAGCGCGCCGAGCGGACGGAACGCGAGCGTGAGAAAGATGCCCTCGGCCACCGACTTGACGTCGGTATGGAACTCGCTGCTGATCGCCTTCAGGCAGAAGACGAAGATGAAGAAATCGAAGGCATCGAGCGACCAGCCGAGGAGCGAGGCCACGAAGGCCTTCAGTTGCGCGCCAGTCAGTTCTCGCAGAATGCCAGGCACAGCGCCTCCCCCGACGGCTGAAATACAAGCCTAACACGGGCGCAGTTGGGCGAGAATGGGGCCATGCCGTGTTGGACTGCCGGCCGCGTTACGGGTCTTGGTGTCGTGCTGCTCGCCGCTGCTGCGCCGGCTGCGGCGGCGGCGCCCTAGTCGATGAGCGCGCGCGGCGAGAGCTTCGACACCATCATCGAGCGCGAGCGCGGCCTGCAGCACACCCTGAGTGCGCGCCGCATGAGCATGATCGCCATCGGCGGCGCGATCGGCACCGGGTTGTTTCTCGGCAGCGGCTTCGCGATCAGTCTCGCGGGCCCCGCGGTGCTGCTGAGCTATCTCATGGGGGCGCTTATCGCGCTGCTGCTCATGGGATGCCTCGCCGAGATGACGGTGACTCACCCGACCTCAGGCTCGTTCGGTGCGTACGCCGAGTATTACATCGGCCCGCTGGCGGGCTTCCTGGTGCGTTACGCCTACTGGACGGCCAACGTGCTGGCGATCGGCACCGAGGTCACCGCGATCGCGCTCTACATGCGCTTCTGGTTTCCCGCCTACCCGGGCTGGCCGTGGATCGTGGCATTCTCGGCGCTGCTGATGCTCGCCAACGCCCGCAGCGTGAATGTGTTCGGTGCCATCGAGTACTGGTTCGCAGCCGTCAAGGTCACGGCCATCGTGCTGTTCATCGTGCTGGCGGGGTATATCGTCTGGCACGCACCGGCCAGCCTGCCCGGGGCGGCGGCGGCGCCGAGCGCCGGCTTTCACAACTACCTCGACCACGGCGGCTTCCTGCCGCGCGGCCTGTGGGGCGCCTGGGTGGCGGTGATCGTGGCGCTCTTCAGCTATTTCAGCATCGAGATGATCGCGGTGGCGGCCGGCGAAGCCGCGCACCCGGAGGTCGCCGTGACGCGGGCGTTTCGCGCGACGCTGATCAGGCTCATTCTTTTCTACCTGCTGACGCTGGCGCTGGTGCTGGCGATCGTGCCCTGGCCACTGGCGGGGATCGAGGAAAGTCCGTTCGTCAAGGTCATGCGCGCGCTGCACGTGCCCGGCGCGGCCGCGATCTTCAACGTCGTGATCCTGGTGGCGGCACTGTCGGCCATGAACAGCCAGCTGTACATCGGCACGCGCATGATGTTCAGCCTGTCGCGGGCCGGCTATGCGCCGCAGCGCTTCGGCGTGCTCAACCGCCGCGGGGTGCCGGTGCAGGCACTGCTGCTGTCGAGCATCGGGATCGCCGTTGCCACCGCGCTGAGCGTCGCGGCGCCGAAATCCGCCTTCATCCTCATGGTGGCGATCTCCTCCTTCGGCACGATGTTCACCTGGCTGATGATCTTCGCGACCCACTATCGCTTTCGCCGGGCGCGCGCCCGCGCCGGGGCGCCACCGCTGCGCTTTCGGCTGCGCGGCTTTCCGGCGACGACGCTGCTTGGTGCAGCGCTCATGGTCGCGGTGCTCGCGACCACCGCGTTCACGGACGCCTTCCGCATGACCCTCGTGTTCGGGCTGCCGTTCCTGGGCGCGCTGTGCGGGATTTACTGGATCTGGTATCGGCGCGAAGCGCGGGAGTAAGCTGCCTTGCGCCCGTGCCGTGGGCAAAGGAGCCGGCCATGACTACAAGTCCAATTCCGGAAGGGTATCGCAGCGTGACGCCCTATCTCATCGTCAAGGGGGCGGCGGAGGCGATCGATTTCTACAAGCGCGCGTTCGGCGCCACCGAGATGCTGCGCATGGCCGACCCGCAGGGCAGGGTGGGGCATGCGGAGCTGCGGATCGGCGACTCGGTGATCATGCTCGCGGACGAGCATCCGTCGATGGGTTATCGCAGTCCGCGCTCGCTCGGCGGCTCGAGCGTCAGCATTCTGCTGTACCTGGCGGATGTCGACACGGTATTCGAGCGGGCGCTGAAAACCGGTGCGCGCTCGCAGCGCCCGGTGATGAACCAGTTCTACGGCGATCGCTCGGGTACGCTCGAAGATCCGTTCGGCCACCTGTGGACCGTAGCAACGCATGTCGAGGACGTCGCGCCGGAGGAGATGCGCCGCCGTGCTGAGGCCGCCATGCAAGCGGGCGCGACACCGCCGGCCGACGGCTGACCGGCTCCGCCGGCTATTGCCCGGCGCGCATACTGCATTCATTATGCGCGCCATAAGCGCCTGACAGGCGCAGGGGGGAATCCGCCTTAGCCGCGATCACGCGGGGCGGTGTGGGCAGTTTTGGTCTTCAACTCACTCACGTTCATCGTGTTCTTTGCGTGCGTGCTCGGCCTGCACTCGCTACCGCTGCCGTGGACCACGAAAAAGATCAACCTGCTGATCGCGAGCTACTTGTTCTACGCGGCGTGGAATCCGCCGTTCGTCATCCTGCTGTGGGTGTCGACGGTGGTCGACTGGTACGCCGCGCAGGGCCTCGTCAAGGCACGCCGCCAGAGTGCGCGGCACGCCTGGATGTTGCTGTCGGTCATCGCCAACCTCGGCATGCTGGGCTACTTCAAGTACGGCCAGTTCCTGCTCGATAACTTCACCGCCCTGATGGGGGCGCTCGGCATCGCCTACCACCCGGCGCACTACGACATCGTCCTGCCGGTGGGCATTTCCTTCTATACCTTCGCCACCATGTCGTACACGCTCGACGTGTACCTGCGTCGCGCCGCGCCGGCGCAGAACCTGCTCGATTACGCACTGTTCGTGACGTTTTTCCCGCATCTGGTTGCGGGTCCCATCATGCGACCGACCGAGCTCGTGCCGCAGTTCGCGCAGCCGCGGCGCGCCACCGGGGAACAATTGCGCTTCGGCCTGGCGCTCATGACGCTCGGCCTGTTCAACAAGATCGTGCTGGCCGACAGCTTTCTGTCGAGGGTCGCGGAGCGCGTCTACGACAGCGACAAGGTCCCGGGCGCGCTCGATGCCTGGGCCGCGACGCTCGCCTTCAGCGGGCAGATCTTCTGCGATTTTGCCGGCTACTCGACCACCGCCATCGGCGCGGCGCTGTGTCTCGGCTTCGCCATGCCGGACAACTTCCGCTTTCCGTATGCCGCGGTCGGTTTCTCAGATTTCTGGCGGCGCTGGCACATCACCCTGTCGTCGTGGTTGCGCGACTACCTCTACATCCCGCTCGGCGGCAACCGTCACGGCGCGCGCCGCACCTACATCGCGCTGATGGGCACGATGTTGCTCGGCGGCTTGTGGCACGGCGCGAACTGGACCTTCGTCGCCTGGGGTGGGTTGCACGGCCTGTACCTTGCGGTCGAGCGCGTGCTGCGCGCGCGCTTCTCCAACTACCGACCGAGTCCGCTGGTCTTCGTGCTGCTCGGCCTGCTCACTTACACCCTGGTGAACGTCACCTGGGTGTTCTTCCGCGCCAAGACCTTCAGCAAGGCGTGGATCGTGTTGCGCGGCATGGCCGGGCAGAACCCCGGTGCGCGGCCCATCCTCGCCACGTTCAGCCTGCTGTCGGTGGCGGCGATCGTCGGCGCTCTCGTACTGACGCACTGGCTGATGCGCGCGCGCACGCTCGAGTCCGTGGTGGCGCGCGCGCCAGCGGCCGCGGTGTGCGCGGTATGGGCGCTGATGGCGTTCGCGATCATCATCTGCCAGGGGACTGGAAGTGCCTTCATCTATTTCCAGTTCTGAGATCGCCCTGCCAGCCGTGCCGGGCGGCGACGCGCCGCGGGCGGCCACGGATGAGGGGCAGCCTCACGATCGCTATGCACGCCAGACGGCAGCGGACCGCCCGGGCGTTGCGCAACCGGTGCCGGTACGGCCGGTACCGCGGCAGCCCTGGGCCAGGATCCTGCTCGGCGTCGTGGTGGTGCTGGTGCTGCTGGTGGGGGGCTGGGAGTGGTACTGGCGCGACTACGGCGTGAAACCAAGCATCAGCAACACCTTCGGCCTGTGGGCGATTCAGCGGCGGCGCATCGATGCAGGGGAGGGAGACGCCACGGTGCTGATCGGCGCGTCGCGGATGTATTTCGACCTGCAGCTGCCTGTGTGGGAGCGTCTCGACGGCCGCCGTCCGATCCAGCTGTCTTTCGAGGGCACCTCGCCGCTCAAGGCGGTGGAGGATCTCGCCGATGACCCGAGGTTCACTGGTCGTCTGCTCATCGCGGTGGAGCCCGATCTGTTCTTTTCCGGCTATGAGTATCACGCTGGCGCGGTACGCTACGCCCGCAAGGAATCACCCTCGCAACGCATCGGGCAGTGGCTCTCGATGTATCTCATCGAGCCGTATTTTGCGTTCGATGACGGTGACTTCGCCTTGCAGACCGTGCTGGCCCGGCAGCCCTGGCCGGAGCGCCCGGGGAAAGTGTGGTTCATGAACGTGCGCAAGCTCGCTGAGTACGGGCCCGACCGGAACACACACCTGTGGAGCAAAGTCGAGACCGATGCGGGTTACCGGGAGATGGCACGCAGCATCTGGCGACAGGACTTCCAGCCCTCCGACGATGACCCGCCGCCGGAGGAAGCCCGCAAGACCGAGAAGGAGCAGATCGAGCGCATGGCCAGCGCGGTCGCAAAGCTGCGCGCCCGTGGAGTGAAGGTGCTGTTCGTGCGCATGCCGAGCAGCGGCGAATATCTCGCCTTCGAGAATCGCGACTTCCCGCGCGCGCGAACCTGGGACGCGCTGCTTGCGGCCACCGCAGCGCCGGGGATTCACTTCGAGGACTATCCGCAATTGCAGGGCTACTACCTGCCCGAGTGGTCGCACATGACGCGCGCGGAAGCCGAGCGCTTTACCGCGGCGCTGTACCGTTTGATTGCACGCGACTTCTGGGGTAGCTCCGCCGCGGCAACCGCGGTCGCCGCGGAGCACGGCTCCGGGTAATCAGGAGTTTCGGTGATCGCTTGAGCAGTCCTGAGTCAACCGTGACGCTTCCCCCCGACCGGGACATGCGCAGGAACTCGGCACAGTCCCCTGGCGATCACGACCGCTACGCGCGCCAGACCGCGGCCGACCGGCCGGGAATCGCGCAGCCCGTGCCTGTGCGCCCGGTGCCGGAGCAGCCGTGGGGCAGGATACTGCTCGGGACAGTGGTGCTGCTCGCGCTGCTTGTTGCCGGCTGGGAAGCGTACTGGCGCAACTACGGTGTGAGGCCAAGCATCGCCAACAGCGACGGCCTGTGGGCGATGCAACGGCGGCGCATCGATGCTGGCGAGGGCGACGCGACGGTGCTGCTGGGCTCGTCGCGCCTGCTTTATGACATGCAGTTGCCGGTCTGGGAACGTCTGGATGGCCGCCGCCCGATCCAGTTGTCTCTCGAAGGCACTGGTCCCACTGCCATGGTCGAGGACCTGGCGCAGGATGCGCACTTTACCGGGCGCCTGGTGATCGGAATCGCTCCCCAACAGTTCTTCGCTGCATTCAAGCGTCGGGCTGGGGTGCTGCGTTACCTCCGTAAGGAGTCGCCCTCGCAACGTATCGGGCAGTGGTTGTCGATGCAGTGGATCGAGCCATACCTCGCGTTCGACGACCCCGACTTTGCCTTGCAGACGGTGCTCGAGCGCCAGCCGTGGCCGAAGCGCCCGGGACTGCCGGCGCTGTTGCCGGTGCGCAAGATCTCCGAGATCGAGGCTGATCGAAATGCTCATGTGTGGGCAAAGGTGGCAACCGACCCGGAGTACCGCGCCATCGTGCGGCGTGCCTGGGTGGTGGATCTCTTGACGCCATCGCCGCAGGATCCCTCGCCCACCGAGGTACAACGGATCGCAAATGAGCAGATCGATCGCACTGCAAGGGCCGTCGCGAAGTTGCGCGCACGCGGTGTCAAGGTGCTTTTCGTGCGCTTGCCCAGCTCGGGGCCGTTCCTGGAGTTCGAGGAAAGGACTTTCCCACGCGCGCGCACCTGGGATGCGCTGCTCGCCGCGAGCGGTACACCTGGGATTCATTTTCAGGATTACCCTGAATTACAGGGCTACACCCTGCCGGAGTGGTCGCACGTATCGCCCTTTGAGGCGGACCGTCTGACGCAGGCGCTCTACGGCATCATCCAGCGCGACTTCTGGGGCCCGGACGCGCCGGTCGGCGCCACGCGCCCGCGGCCGCCTCCGCAGCGGGCGGATGTAACACGATAGCCGCGGCAGGGCGCGCCGCGCATCGCTTTCACGAGGGATTCTTCACCCAGCCGCGCGGCTTCCTGTTGAAGCCGATCCTCACGTCGACCGACTTGCTGCCGCAACGGCACCTGAAACGCGCGATGATGCGCGCCAGCGGCTCGTCCCAGCCGTCGCGGCAATGCCGCGCCAGGAATGCCGGTGTTATCTCGCGCGTGTGCTGGCAGCCGCGGCAGGTGACCACGATCACGTAGTCGCCGAAATGATCGCGCAGCCGTTCGATCGAGCTCCAGGGCAGCACGGTGAAAGTGTGGGCGGTACGCTTCGTCGCCGTCCACACAGTGCTAAAGTGCCGTGCATACTGTTCGCAGGCTAAAGCATGTGCGGCAAGTACATCCTGGCGCAGGCAGCCAAGGCCGAGCGCGCCATGGGCATCCGCCGCGGCCGCTGGGAATACCCCGTCAGCTACCGCGTGCTGCCGACGGAGCAGGTTCCCCTCGTGGTACCTCTGGAGGGCGAGCGCGAGGCGGTGCAGATGCGCTGGGGCCTGATTCCATGGTGGGCGCACGGCGTGCCGCTGAAGGCCTCGACCATCAACGCCACCATGGAGCGCATCGACAGCGCGCCGAGCTACCGCGATCCCTGGCAGCGCGGGCAGCGCGGCATCATGGTGATGGGCGGATTCTACGAGCCGCACGTCAATGCGGACGGCTCGCGCGACCCGTTCTTCGTGCGGCTGCGCACGCGGGAAGTGTTCGGCGTCGCGGCGCTGTGGGAGCGCTCGCGGCGCACGGACGGCTCGTACCTGTTCTCGTGCACGCTCATCACGGTGCCGGCCAATCCGCTGCTCGCGCAGGTGCACAACGGCAAGCAGCGCATGCCCGCGATCCTCCATGAGAATGATCATGGCACCTGGCTGGACGGCACGCCGCAGCAGGCGCGCACGCTGCTCGAGCCCTACCCGGAGGAGCTCATGGAGGCCTGGCAGGTGAGCCGCCGTGTCAATAATCCGCGGCTGCCGAACGATGCGAGCCTGATCGAGCCGGTGCCGACGGCCGCTCTCGGCGAGAAGGCTGCGCACCGCTGACGCTCGCGCCGCGCGTGGTGGCTGTACCCCCGATGCACTACGATAGCCGCGAAGCAGAACGGGAGCGCGGTCCGTGCGCCGGTATCGCCGATATCTCATCGGGCTCGCCATCGTCGCGGTGCTCACCGGCGCCTACGCGGCCGTGGGGTTCCTGGCGCTGCCGTACTTTGCACGGCGCGGCGCACAGGACTTCGTGCGCACGCACTACGGTCGTACGCTCGCGATCGGCGACATCCGCTTCAACCCCTTCACGCTGACACTCGACGTACGGCAGCTCGCGCTGCCCGATGCCGACGGCGAGACGCTGCTGGCGTTCGCTCGCCTGCACGTGCAGCTGCAGCTGGCCACGCTCTGGCGGTTCGCGCCGAGCTTCCGCGAGATCATCCTCGAGCAGCCCTATGTGAGGGCGCTGTTGCGCCCGGGGGGCGAGCTGAATCTTGCCGACCTCGGCAAAGGCTTTGCGCCGCCGCCGCAGGCGCCGCAGGCGAAGTCCGCGCCGCTGCGGCTCTACATCGCGCGCTTCGCGCTGATCTCCGGCAACGCCACGTTCGAGGATCGCACCCGGCCGACGCCCTTTCATGCCGAGTTCACGCCTATCGCGTTCGAGCTGCGCGATTTCAGCACCGCCACCACCGCCGCTACCGGTAACGCCTACACGCTCAATGCCGCCTCGCCCGAAGGCGAGCGGCTGATCTGGAGCGGAACGGTGCACCTTGCGCCGCTTGCCTCGCACGGCGAGTTCGAGATCGCCGATCTCAAGGCGCGCACCCTGTGGAACTACCTGCGTGCCAGTCTGCCGTTCGAGATCGCTTCCGGCGTCATCGGCATGCGCGGGGATTACGACCTGACGAGCGGCGCGGGGCCGCTCGGTCTCGGACTGAATGTGCACACCACCCGGGTGACCGGCCTCGCCGTGCGGCCGAAGGGAGTGACGCAGAACTATGTGTCGGGGAGCATCGAGGTCGATGACGCACGGATCGATCTGGCCAGGCGTGCCGTGAATGTCGCGAAGGTACGGCTCGTGGACGGGGACGTCAGCGCGTGGCGCGGCGAGGACGGGCGAGTGAACCTGCTCGACCTGCTGTCGCCCCCCGCTGCGGCCGGCGCCCCTGCGGCCGGCGCCCCTGCGGCCGGCGCCGCTGCTGCGCCCGCCGCTGCGAGTGCCGCTGCGACCCCGGCGAACCACGCCGCTGCGGCGGCCTGGACCGTGTCCGTGCCGGACATTGCGGTGCAGCGGCTCAAGGTCTCCGCCGAAGACCGGCAGGTGCGACCTGCCGCGGCCTTGCTGCTCGATCCGCTCGACTTGCACGTCGGTGGATTCACCACCGCCCCGGACTGCACGCTGGAGATCACGCTCGACAGCGCCGTCAACCGCGTGGGCAGGATCAGCGCGCGGGCGCGGCTCGGCGTGAAATCCACCGCGGTCGATGCTCACGTCGAGGCGGCAGGCCTCGGCCTGAGCATGCTGCAGCCGTACCTGACGCAGTACACCGCGATGACCTTGCTGCAAGGGGCGCTCGGCGCGAAGCTGGATATCGAGCGCCACGCCGACGGCGCGCTGGCGGTGAAGGGCAACGCCGACGTCAGCGACCTGCGCACCGTCGACAACGCGCTGAAGCAGGATTTCATCAAGTGGCGTGCGCTGCGCGTCGCGGACATCCGTTACGCCAGCAGTCCGGCAAGCCTGCGCATCGGCAGCATCACCGCGGTCGAGCCCTACGTGCGCATGATCGTTGCGCCCGATCGCACCCTGAACGTCACCGAGATACTGACGCCGCCGTCAGCCGCGCGCGGCGCACCCGGGAGCGCCGGAGCCGCCGCGCAGGCTTCCGCTGCCGCGGACCAGCCCGCGGCAGCGGCAACGCCGGCCGCAAAGCCCGCCGCGATGCCGGAGGCGACGCCGGCGACCAGGCAGCCGGCAGGGCGCCGCGGCGCGAAGCGCCCCGCTGAGCGCGGTACGGCCGCGTCCGCCAAACCGCTCACACCCTTCCCCATGTCAATCGGCGTGGTGCGCTTCGTCAATGCTTCCGCGAACTACGCGGACCTGTGGATCAAGCCGAGCTTCGCGGTCGGCATCCAGACGCTCAGCGGCACGGTGACCGGGCTGTCGTCAGATCCAGCCTCGCGTGCGCAGATCGACCTCAACGGCAAGGTGGAGCGCTACTCGCCGGTGCATATCGGCGGCAGCGTCAACCTGCTGTCCGCCGCGCTCTACACCGACGTGACCATGGCCTTCAAGGATCTCGACCTCACGATCGTGAATCCCTACTCCGGCTACTTCGCCGGCTACCTGATCAACAAGGGCAAGTTGTCGGTGGAAGTCACCTACAAGATCAACCACAGGCAGCTCGACGCCCAACAGCACTTCGTGGTCGACCAGCTCGAGCTCGGTGACCGCGTTGACACCCCCGGCGCGGCGCATCTGCCGCTGAAGCTCGCGGTGGCGCTGCTCAAGGACCGCAACGGCGTCATCGACCTCGCATTGCCGATGAACGGCTCGCTCGACGATCCGAAATTCCGCATCGGTCCGATCATCTGGAAGATCTTCGTCAACCTGATCGTCAAGGCCGCGACCGCACCCTTTGCGCTGCTCGGGCACCTGTTCGGCGGCGGCGAGCACATGAACGTGGTGGAATTCGCACCGGGAAGCGCGGCGCTCGATCCGCCCGCGCGCGAGCAGCTCGCGGCACTGACCAAGGCGCTCAAGGAACGGCCGCAGCTCAAGCTCGACGTGCCGATCGTGTTCTCCGGCACCCTCGACGGCCCGCAGCTCGCCGCAGCGCGCCTCAAGGGGGAGCTCGCCGCACGCGCACTCGAGAGCCGCGAGGGCCGCAAGCATCCGGATACGGCCGCCGAGGTGGCGCTCGCCGAGCCTGAGAAGCACTTCAGGCTCCTGGTGGAGCAGTTCCACGCCGATCTGGGCAAGGACACGCCGCTGCCGCCCGCGGCGGTGGGCGTCGAGCAGAGCACGCGCAAGGAGACTCCGCCGTACGACGCCGCCATCGCCGCGCTCAATGCTGCGCTCATCGACCACCTGAAGGTTTCCGACGCGGACCTGCAGGCCCTGGGCAAGCAGCGCGCGCAGGCGATCCAGGATGCGCTGCTGGCGGACGGCCAGCTCGAGGCGGCGCGGCTGTTCATCGTCAACGCGCCGCAGCAGGCGCAAGGCGGCGACAAGATCAAAGTCGAGATGGCGGTGAAATAAACGAGCGGCGCTGCGCGCGCAGGAGACTTCGCATGGCGGACCTGAAAGAGCTCGGGGCACGGTTTCGGGCGTTGCATGAGGCGCCGGCTCCCTTCGTCATTCCCAACGTGTGGGACGGCGGCTCGGCGGCCATCATGAGCGCCCTCGGCTTCAAGGCGCTCGCCACCTCGAGCTCGGCTTGCGCTGCCACGCTCGGCCGGCTCGACGGCCAGATCACGCGCGAGCAGGCGCTCGGGCATGGGCGCCTCATCGCCTCACTCAGTCCCTGTCCGGTGGCGGCGGATCTCGAGAACGGCTTCGGTGATTCGCCGGCGGCGGTGGCGGAGACCATCAGTCTCGCCGCTGCGACGGGAGTGGTCGGAGGATCGATCGAGGATGCGAGCACGGACCCCGACAGACCGATCTATGAAATGGGTCAGGCGGTGGAGCGCGTCGCGGCCGCCGTGGCGGCGGCGCGGCGCCTGCCGTTTAGCTTCACGCTCACCGCGCGCGCGGAGAACTTCCTGCACGGCCGGGCGGATCTCGACGACACCATACGCCGGCTGCAGGCATTCGAGCGCGCCGGCGCCGACGTGCTGTTCGCCCCGGGGTTGCCGGACCTGGCGGCGGTGCGCGCCGTGTGCAGCGCCGTCGGCAAGCCGGTGAATTTCATGATCGGCATGCGCGGCAAGTCCTTTGCCATCGCCGATCTTGCCGCTGCCGGAGTGAAGCGCATCAGCCTGTCGACCTCGCTGTACCGCGCGGCCATGACCGCCGTGCTCGCGGTGGCACGCGAAGTGAGCGACGCCGGCACCTTCGGCTACGTCGACTCGCTCGTGGGCGGCGATCAGCTCGGGCGGTATCTCGGGGAGCTCGTCGCCCCCTGACAGAGCGCATCCGACGGCAGGTCGCCCGGCTGTGCGGCGCGCAACCACTCGAGGAACTGGCGGACGCCGGTGGCGCCTTCCTCCGGCGCCCAGGCGGCGAACTCCGTGGCCGTCGCCGGATCGTAAGGGCCTTCCTTGATCTCGAGGAAGGCGCCGCCGGCCGCGGCATCGGGCACCAGCGTGTGCCAGGTACCCCGCGGTGTCTCGTAGGCGATGCTGCCGGTGCCATCGCCGACCGCGTAGCGTGCCTGTACGCGGCCGCGCTCATCGAAAGTGAGCACGTCGAACCGGCCGCGCAGCACCGTGGCGAGCTCCGACCTGCCGGCGTGGCGGTGCGGCCGGAAATAGGAATCGCCCAGCGCGACTACCACGAAGCGCTGCACGAGGTCGCTGGGGGCGTCATGGATGTTGGAATGGGCACGGGCGCGCGGACTTAGTGCCGCTTTCGCGGCCAGCTCGTCGAGCAGCGTGCGCTGCAGGATCCTCATCGGCGCGCCTTGCGAGGCGTGCGGCGCGGGCGCTGCCCGGCCGCGGTGCGCACCGCGCGTGCCGCGCGCGGCCAGCCGTGATCGCGTGCCGTGAACTGCACCAGCCGGCGTGTGCCGAGGTCGACGGTTACCGCGTCGTCGGGGGTCTTGGCGCCGGCACCGTCGGCGGCCGGGTGGTACTCGATGCGCAGCTGCGTGGACGTCACCAGGACGCGCAGGTAGCCGTAGTTGAGGCAGTCGTAGTTCTCCAGCACGATCTGATCGGCGCCCGGGCCGGCGCTTTGCAGAATCTGCGGGGTACGCAGCGGCGGCGCCCCGGCCCTGGTGAGCGACACGAGGTTGTGGCCGCCGTTGCCGCACACCACGTAGGGGATCTGCTCGCCGCCGGGTCGCGTACGGGTGAAACGCTGGTAGTTGTGCACGTGTCCCGCGAGCACCGCGTGCGGCCACACACCGACGCTCGTGCAGACGGCATCGATCTGCGCCTGCATATCCACGCTCCAGCCGTGCGTGCCGCCGGCCGAGTAGGGCGGATGGTGATGCGCGAACAGCAGGGCGCCGACGTAGCCCTCGCTGCGCACGCGGGTGAGCGCGGCGCGCAGAAACGCAAGCTGCGAGGAGCCGATGGTGGCGTTGGCGATCACCCCGGGATCCTCGAGGGTATTGCTGTAGAGCGTGATGATGCGCACGAACGGCGCCTCGAGCGTGAAGAACACGCCCGGCTGGATCTGCGCGGTGCGCGACAGCCCGCCGGCTTCCGGCGTGACCTCGAAGGTGCTCGCGCAGAAGTTGCGCAGGAACGCGGCGAGGCTCGCGGCGTGCGCCAGCGGCGACACCATGCCGTCGTGATTGCCGGCGACCGCCAGGATCGGAGCGGGATAGTTGCGGTAGGGCTCGTAGAACTGGTCGTAGAAGTACTGCGCCTCGTCGAAGCTGTAGACGATGTCCCCGAGCAGCAGCGCGAACTGCGGCATCTCGCGCGCCGCGCTCTCGGTGAAGTCCCCCACCATCTTGTCGGCCACCTGGTTCTGGGTGGCCGGTCCGCGCGTGCTGCCGCAGTCACCGGTGGCGTGAAACACCAGCTGTCCGCCGGCGCTGATCGCGGTGGTTCGGCGCGCATCGCCGCCCAGGACCTCGCTGAGTGTCAGGCGCGGCTCGGGCAGGCCGCGCGGCGCCGGGAAGGGCAGCGGTGCGATACGGTGCTCACGGTTTAACTCGTCGATGCGGCGGTAGGCGGGCGCGTCGGAAGCGTGCCGGACGCGAAACAGCGTGGGATCGGGCGTCGGCTCAGGCTGCGCGAATACCGGGCGCGCGAGCTGTCGTGACGCCGGCGGCGTGTCGGCTGCGGCCGTGCGGCGTCGCTTGCCTGCGGGGGAGGCCATAGGGGCTGAAGGATATCAACGCGCGTGCTGTGGACGATACTTGTGGACGTCGGGCAGGAAGCCCGCCAGCAGCCCGATGAGCGGCAGGAATGCGCAGATCTGGTAGACGAAGGCGATGCCGACGTGGTCGGCGAGCCTGCCGAGCACCGCGGCCCCGACGCTGCCCATGCCGAAGGCGAAGCCGAAGAACAGTCCCGCCACCATGCCGGTACGGCCCGGCAGCAGGTCCTGCGCGTACACCACGATGGCGGGGAAGGCCGAGGCGATGATCAGGCCGATGGGGATGGTGAGCACGCTGGTCCAGAACAGATTCGCGTACGGCAGCAGCAGCGTGAAGGGCAGCACACCGAGGATCGACACCCAGATGATGTACTTGCTGCCGAGCCGGTCGCCGAGCGGACCGCCGAGCATGCCGCCGACGGCGGCGGAGGCGAGAAACAGAAACAGGTGCAGCTGCGAGCTGCGCACCGAGACGTGAAACTGGTCGATGAGATAGAAGGTGTAGTAGCTGGTGATGCTCGCCAGGTAGAAGTACTTGGAGAACACCAGCGCGAGCAGCACGCTGATGCCGCGCGCCACGTGACCCGGCGGCGCCGGGCGGGGGGCGCCGGTGGCGCGCGCCAGGCGCGGGATGCCGTGGGACTTGTACCAGTGCCCGACATTCACCAGCACCAGCATGGCGAACAGCGCGACGACCGAGAACCAGGCGACGCTCGACTGGCCGTGCGGCAGCACGATGAACGCCGCGAGCAAGGGTCCCGCGGCTGAGCCGAGGTTGCCCCCGACCTGGAACACCGATTGCGCCAGCCCGTGCCGGCCGCCCGAGGCCATGCGCGCCACGCGCGAGGACTCCGGGTGGAACACCGAGGAGCCGGTGCCGATGAGCGCCGCGGCGCACAGCAGCAGTGCGTAGCTGTCGGCGAAGCCGAGCAGCACCAGCCCGGCGAGCGTGAAACCCATCCCGGCCGCCAGCGAGTAAGGCCGCGGCGTCTTGTCGGCGAAGGCGCCGATCAGCGGCTGCAGCAGCGAGGCGGTGATCTGAAAGGTGAACGTCAGCAGGCCGATCTGCCCGAACGACAGCCGATAGGAGCCCTTGAGCATCGGATACAGCGCCGGCAGCAGCGACTGCATCATGTCGTTCAGCAGGTGGCAGAAGCTGATGGCGGCGAGGATGCCGATCGCGGTGCCGCCGGCGGCGCCAACCCGGGGGAGGGCGGGGGCAGATTCGTTCAACGCGTCACTTCTCCGCAGCGCCACGCGCCGCAGGAGGGCGGCGCAGGGCACGAATGTGCCGGAATCTGCCCCGAAAACCCATCTCTCTTACTGGGGGTTCGGCGCCGCATGCCCGCCCGCGGCGCCTACCCTAAGGAGCTGAACTTGCAATACGATCTGTGCGGTCCTGGGCGGCCGGGCCGTTTACTCGAGGTTGCGTCCTGCGGATAACGGGCGAAGGCGGGAGATATTGAGCGACGCTGCGGAGCCGGTCGGAACCCTCGAGGTGGCGCTCGCACACGCGCGCCGACTGCTGGAACGCGACGCGCGCCTGGCTGCGCAGCAGGCGGGTGAGATCCTCAAGGTGGCACCGGCGCACCCGCTCGCACGGTTGATCCTCGGCGCCGCGCACCGCATCACCGGTCAGACCCAGGCGGCGCTCGCAGTCCTCGAGCCGCTCGCCCGCGAGCAGCCGCGCGCGGCCGCGGTGCACCTCGAGCTCGGAGCGGCACTCGGTGAGGCGGGCCGTGCGGCGGAGGCCGTCCCGGCGCTGCGCCGCGCACTGCTGCTCAAGCCTGATTCGCCCGACGGGTGGCGGCTGCTCGCCGACCAGTTGGATGCCCAGGGTGATGCGAGCGGCGCCGATCAGGCCCGGGCGCGCTTCCTCGAGACCGCCAACAAGGACCCGCGTCTGATGGATGCGGCCGCGGCGCTGGTGAGGAACGACCTGCCGCGCGCAGAAGAGCGCCTGCGCATGCATCTCAATGGACACCCGACCGACGTGGCGGCGCTGCGCATGCTGGCGGAGGTCGTGGGACGTATGCGCCGCCATCCGGAAGCCGAGCAGCTGCTCGCGCGCTGCCTCGAGCTCGCGCCGAGCTTCGATGCCGCCCGGCACAACTATGCACTGGTGCTCAACCGTCAGGGCAAGGCGGATCAGGCACTGCCGCACGTGGAGCGTCTGCTCGCGAAGGAGCCGCGCAATCCCGGCTATCGCAACCTGCACGCCGCGGTACTGGCGAATCTCGGCGACTACCTCGGTTCCATCCGTATCTACGAAGCAGCGCTGCGCGAGTTTCCGCAGCAGCCCAAGGTGTGGATGAGCTACGGCCACTCACTGAAGACGACCGGCCGGTCGGTCGACAGCATTGCAGCGTATCGGCGCGCGATCGCGATGGAGCCGACCCTCGGCGAGGCGTGGTGGAGCCTCGCCAACCTCAAGACCTTCCGCTTCACGGACGAGGACATGAGCGCGCTGCGCGAGGCACTGGCGCGCGATGATCTGGCCGACGAGGATCGCCTGCACTTCGAGTTTGCGCTCGCCAAGGCGCTCGAGGATGCCGCCTCCTGGGAGGAATCCTTCGCCCACTACGCGCGCGGCAACGCCCTGCGCCGCCAGTGGCACCCTTACAGCGCGGAGGACAACTCGCGCTTCGTGCGCCGCTCGCAAGAGCTCTTCACCGCAGAGTTCTTCGCCGCGCGCGCCGGCGCCGGCGTCGCGGCACCCGACCCGATCATGATCCTCGGCCTGCCGCGCGCGGGCTCGACCCTCATCGAGCAGATCCTCGCGAGCCACCCGCTGGTCGAGGGAACCATGGAGCTGCCGGACATACCCATGATCGCGCGCGACCTCGCCGCGCGGAACGAGTCCGACCCGGGCGGCGGCTTTTTTGCGGCGCTGGCAGCGCTGACGCCGGCGCAGCTGCACGAACTCGGCGAGCGCTACCTGGCACGCACGCGGATTCTGCGCCGCAGCTCCGCGCCCTTCTTCATCGACAAGATGCCGAACAACTGTCTCTATGTCGGACTGATTCAACTGATCCTGCCCAACGCCCGCGTCATCGACGCCCGGCGCCATCCGCTCGGATGCTGCTTCTCGTGCTTCAAGCAGCACTTTGCGCGCGGCCAGAGCTTCACCTATGACCTCGAGGACCTCGGACGCTACTACCGCGACTACGTCGCGCTCATGGCGCACTTCGATGCGGTGCTGCCGGGCCGCGTACACCGGGTGTTCTACGAGTCGATGATCGCGGACACGGAAGCCGAGGTGCGCCGCCTGCTCGAGTACTGCGGACTGCCCTTCGACGCGGGGTGCCTGCGCTTCTACGAGAACGAGCGCGCCGTGCGCACCGCGAGCTCCGAGCAGGTCCGTCAACCCATCTTCCGCGATGCACTTGACCACTGGCGACATTACGAGCCGTGGCTCGAGCCGCTCAAGTCCGCCCTCGGTCCCGTTCTCGGCGCCTACCCGCAGCCGCCGCCCGCGCCCTGAGCGGTCCGCCATCTTGTAAATCGATCTGCTTCGCGTAGGCTTGCGGAGCACGGGCAGCTGCGTGATTACCACAACCAATTACGAAACGGGGCTCAAGCGATGACACGTAGTCGGCGTAGGAAATTAGCGCGTGAAAACGCGCTCGGGTGTCGTTTCGCTCTGCGCAGCGGCGTTGCTGTTGCGGCCACGCTACTAGCCGCCGTGCCGGTAGCCCATGCCGACGCGCCAGCAGGCACCCCCGCCGAATCGGGGGGTCTGCAGGAAGTCATCGTGACGTCCGAGAAGCGCACCGAGAACCTGCAGACCGTACCGATCAGCGTCCAGGTGATGGACAGCCAGATGCTCCAGCAGCTCAACATCGTCAACCTTGACGATTACGTGAAATATGCCCCAAGCGTGTCCTATCAGCGCTCCGTGGGCTCGAGCGAGGGTGGCAACGCCGAGCCCGGGAGCTCGCACACCTTCATCCGCGGCGTGGTCAGCGGCGGCGACGGCAATCACTCAGGCTCGGAGCCGACCGTCGGCACCTATCTCGATGAGATCCCGGTGACGACCATCGACGGCACCGTCGACATGCACCTCTACGACATGCAGCGCATCGAGGTGCTGGAAGGACCCCAAGGGACGCTATTCGGCGCGAGCTCGGAGTCCGGCACCATCCGCCTCATCACCAACAAGCCCGACGCATCGAAGTTCTCGGCCGGTTACGACGCGACTGGCACCGACATCCTGGACCACGGCAAGGGCTACGAGCTCCAGGGCTTCGTCAACATCCCGCTCGCGTCCTGGGCAGCGATACGCCTGGTGGGCTGGATCGAGCAGGATCCCGGATACATCAGCAATGTCCAGGGCACCGACGCCGGCGGTTGCATCGTCAACGGCGTGCGCACCTTCCCGACGTGGGCAGGTCAGCCGAGCGGCAGCTGGCACCTGGGCACCGGCCTGGGCACGGTCGCACCCTGCCCGACACCCACGACCATTGGCGCGGGCTCGATCACTAACGCTCCGTGGGCGTCGAGCGACTACAACACCGCCATTTACCGCGGCGGCCGTGGCTCGCTCAAGCTGGACGTCAGCGACAACTGGACGGTGACGCCGGGCATCATGGCTCAGGACCTGACCACCAGGGGTTTTTTCGGCTATGACCCGACAGTTGGCGACCTCGAGCTGGCGCACTTCGGCCCCGAGAGCACCCGCGACTCCTGGTACCTGACCAGCCTGACGGTGGAAGGGAAGTACAGCGGCTGGGACATCGTGAATGCCGGCGGCTACTTCAAGCGCAACTCGCACACCGTCGCTGAATACAGCGACTACTCGGAGTTCTACGACCGGGTCTACGGCTCAGGGTCGTGCTGGATTGGCAACCCTGGAAAGGGACAGCCCAACCCCCCCACCCTGTGCTCCGGCGTAAATCCCGTCATGCCGCAGGAGTACGTGATCGGCGGTGGCTACTTCGAGAAGTGGAGCGACGAGTTCCGCGTCAGCACGCCGGCCAATCAGCCGGTGAAAGCGACGTTCGGCCTCTTCATCGACCGCCAGCTGCACAACATCTGGCAGAACTACACCATGCCGGGCTACAACCCGGTCAGTATCTATGGCGGGAACGGCGGCGGCGCGAGCCCCAATTGCTGCGGATTCGCCGATTACTTTTCGCAGCCTAACTTCGGCAACACGATCTGGCTCACCGATGAGCAGCGCGTCGACCGGGACAGGGCGGCCTTCGTCCAGGCGGACTGGGACATCAGCCCGCAATGGACGCTCACCGGCGGGTACCGCTACTACCACTACGACAACTCGCTGGAGGGCTTCTTCGGGTTTTCCACGAATTACTTCGGCAATACTTGTGGCGCCCCCGGCGGCCCTCCGCCTCTTCCGCCGTTGACTAAGTACGCGCCCTGCACCAACCTCGACACCGAGGTCAGCGACTCGGGCAGCGTTCCGAAGGCCACGCTGACCTATAAGCCGACAAAGGACGCGCTGATTTACGCCACCTATTCGAAGGGCTTCCGCCCCGGTGGCGTGAACCGCGTGGGTGGAGTGAACAACCAGACCTACGCGCCCGACTACCTGAAGAACTACGAAATCGGCTGGAAGACGACATGGTTCGATCATCGCCTGCGGTGGAACGGGGCACTGTTCTGGGAGGACTGGGACAACTTCCAGTTCTCGTTCCTCGTGCCCCCGAGCATCACCGCCATCGCCAACGGCGGCAATGCCACGATCAAGGGACTCGAGAACGAGCTGCAGTGGGCGGCGACCGACCACATGATGTTGAGCACCAACTTCACTTTCCTCAATCCGTACCTCACGCAGAATTACTGCGGCCAGATTGGCGTGACCAACTGCCCGACGCTGCAGACGTATTACGCTTTCGACTTCCCCGGGGCCGTCAAGCAGCCGGGAGGCGAGTACATGTGGATCGGCCCGCAGGCGCCGACGGGCACCAACCTGCCGGTGGTGCCGAAGTTCAAGGGCAACATCGTAGCGCGCTACACCTTCAGCCCGATCGACGACTTCTCGCCGTTCGGGCAGGCCGCCTTCGTCTACCAGACGCAGACGTCGCCGAACCTGATCGTGCCCAGTAGCCTGGTTATCGGAAATATGCCGGCCTACGGGCTGCTCGATCTGTCGGCCGGCCTTGACAACGGCAAGACGAGCATCCAGCTTTTCCTCATCAATGTGACCGACAAGCGGGCGCAGATCTCGCGCTTTACCGAGACCAATCCGCAGGTGGACAACCAGGTCTACATCGCACCATCGCAGCCGCGGACCATCGCTCTCAATTTCTCGCAGCGCTTCTGAAGGCGAGTCCCGGTGCCGATGCGGCGGGCATTGGCACCGGATTAGGTTGCGATTGATGGACATCGTCGCGTCGACCCGCAGTTACGAGCGCTGGCTCGCCCGCTGCGTGCCGCTGCGGCCGGCGGATCTGGAGCTGAAGCACCGCCTGATGGCCGCAGATCCGTTCTCGTTCCTGCGCGCCACGTTCTACCGCTGGGCGCAGCAATGGCCGCAAGCCTGCAGTGAGGTTGCCGCCGCCCCCGCGGTGCTCGCGGTCGGCGATCTGCACGTGGAGAACTTCGGCACCTGGCGCGACGCAGAAGGGCGGTTGATCTGGGGTGTCAACGATTTCGACGAAGTGGTGACCCTGCCCTACACGCAGGACCTGGTGCGGGTCGGCACCAGCGCGCTGCTGGCGATCGAGGAGTCACGCCTCACGCTGTCGGCGCGGCGCGCCTGCAAGTCGCTGCTCGAGGGCTACGCGGAAGGGCTGCGCAAGGGCGGCGGGGCGGTGGTGCTGGCCGAGCGCTATCGCTGGCTGCGCGACCTTGCGATCGTGCGCTTGAAGGACCAGCGGCCGTACTGGGAGCGCATGCGCGCGCTGCGCTCTGCGCCGGCGGCTGTCGGTCGCGTCGCGCGCCGGCTGCTGGCGGCGGCGTTGCCGCCGCACGTGAGCGAGGTACGCATCGTGCAGCGCCAGGCGGGCCTCGGCAGCCTCGGCAGGCGGCGCCTGGTGGCGCTCGGTCGCTGGCACGGCGCCATGATCGCCCGGGAAGCCAAGCCGCTCGCGCCGTCCGCCTGGCTGTGGGCAAGCGCGGCGCGGCTGCGCAGCCCGCGCTACCTGGAGCTGATCCGCCGCGCGGTGCGGGTGCCCGATCCGTTCCTGCACGTGCATGGGATCTGGCTGCTGCGGCGCCTCGCGCCCGACTGCAGCCGTATCGAGCTGGCCACCCTGCCCCGCAACCACGACGAGAGCCGCCTGCTGTGGATGATGGGTTGGGAAACGGCCAACATGCACCTCGCCACGCCGCAGCAGCGGCAGCGTATCCTTGCCGATCTCGAGGCGCGCCGCAGCGGCTGGCTGGTGAAGGCCGCGGCGCGCATGGCGCAGGAGCTCGAGCGCGATTGGCGCAGGTGGCGCAAGGCTCGGGCGTGAAGGAGCGCTTCAACGTATGAAGGATCTGACGCAGGGACCGATCGGCGCGCAGCTGGTGGCGACGGCCGTGCCGATCGCCATCGGCATGCTGTTCCAGACGCTCTACCTGCTGGTCGATCTTTATTTCGTGGCGCCCATCGGCGACGCGGCGATCGCCGGGGTGAGTAGCGCGGCCACCGCGGGCTTCGTCATCGTGGCGCTGACGCAGATGCTCGGCGTCGGCACGGTTGCGCTGGTGTCGCACGCGGTGGGACGCAAGGACCAGGCGGCAGCCAATCGCGTCTTCAACCAGTCGGTGCTGCTGTCGGGACTGTGCGTGGTGCTGACACTGGCAGCGGGTCTGCTGGCGAGCGGTGCCTATGCGCGCGCCCTGGCGGCGGACCCCGCAGCGGTCGCGGCCGGCACCGCCTACCTCCTGTGTTACACGCCGGGGCTCGCGCTGCAGTTCGCTCTGGTGGCGATGGGCTCGGCGCTGCGCGGCACGGGCATCGTGAAACCCACGATGGTGGTGCAGATGCTGACCGTCATCCTGAACATCCTGCTCGCGCCGGTGTTGATCAGCGGATGGGGTACGCACCACGCCTTCGGCACCGCAGGGGCGGGACTGGCGAGCAGTATCGCCATCGCCTTCGGCGTGCTGCTGCTATGGCTGTACTTCATCCGCCTCGAGCACTACGTGGCGCTGGCGCCCAAACTGTGGGCGCCGGACTGGCGGCTCATCGGGCGCATTCTCAATATCGGGCTGCCGGCCGGCGGCGAGTTCCTGATGCTGGGCGTGATCCTCGGGGTGGTTTACTGGGTGATCCGTCCGTTCGGTCCGGCGGCCCAGGCCGGGTTCGGCATCGGCGGGCGGATGATGCAGGCGCTGTTCCTGCCGGTAATGGCGGTGGCGTTCGCCGTGGCCCCGGTGGCGGGGCAGAACTTTGGCGCCCGTCAGTACGCGCGCGTGCGCGAGACGTTTCGCACCGCCGCGGTGGTGAGCTCGGTGCTGATGCTGCTCATCACGCTGGTGTGCCAGTGGCGTGCGGAATGGTTCATCTACCCGTTCACGCGCGCGCCGGACGTCGTGGCGGTCGGTGGTCCGTACCTGCGCATCATCTCCTGGAACTTCGTGGCGACCGGGCTCATCTTCACCTGCTCGGGAATGTTCCAGGCGCTCGGCAACACCTGGCCGTCGCTTTTGAGCTCGGGTTCGCGGCTGCTGACCTTCGTGCTGCCGGCGCTGTGGCTGTCGCAGCGCCCGCACTTCACGCTGACGGAGGTGTGGTACCTGTCGGTGGCGACGGTGGCGCTGCAGGCACTCACCAGCCTCGCGCTGCTGGCGCGGGAGTTGCGGCGCAAGCTGGCAGTGCTGCCCGCCAGCGCCGGCGATCCTGCCGTGCCCGCACCCTCCGCGGGCCCCTAGCGAGGCAAGCGCCTATTTCGGCTCGCTGCCCGGCTTCGGATCGGAGAGCGGGAACGACTGTGCGGTGGGAGCCGGAGCCGCCGGCGCCGGCGCACCTGCCGGAGCGGGCGCCGCTGGCGCGCTGCCCGCCGCGGACGCCGAGCGCTGCATGCCGGTGCTCGAGGCCACCGCCGTCATGAAGCGGCGGGCCGCGTCGTCGTCGCTGCGGACGCTGCCCGCGAGGATGTCGCTGGCGGCGATCGGCTTCCTGTAGAAGGCCGCATCCGCGTCATCGTCGATGCTGATCACGGTGCCGTCGAGCGCCAGCCCCGCGAATACCCCGCGGCTGCGCGAGTAGGAATAAACTTCCGCCTTGAAGGTGGGGTCGGTGGCCGCCGAAGCCTGCCGCCCGACGGGACCTGCGGCCACCGAGGCGTCGGCACCGAGCGTCACCTTGCCGCCGCTGATGCCCTCCACGCCCTTCGGCGTGGTGAAGACCAGCACGATGTCGGCCGATTGCACGCCCCACTGCCAGCCGAAGCTGCCGCCGGTCATGGTGACGAACACCGGGCTGCTGAAGCGGCCCTCGCGGTCGCGCACCACCAGCACGCCGTGACCGCGCCGTCCGCCGGCGAAGAACGCCACCTTGGTCAGATCGGGGATCACGGCGATGCCGTAGGCGCGCTCGAGCAGCCGGTCCGGAATCACCTCGTCGCGTCCGGCGCGCAGCTCATCGAGCACCTGGCCCGCGACCAGCAGGCGTCCCTCTTCGCGGGCCTGGGCGTGCACGGCGCTCGCCGCGCCGGCGAGCGCGATGCCGGCCAGCAGCAGGACAGAAGTGTGGATGCGCATGGTTATCAGTTCCCCCGAAGGTTGCTGGACTGTCGCCGTCAGCCGACAGTACCCGCCGGCACGGCCGGTGCGCGCAGCTTAACTCACCCGCACGCCGGGCGCTCCGCTTTGCGCAGTGCACGCGCGGGCGCGCTTCGCGCGCGCTAGTACCAGATGGAAACGAATACCTGGAAGATGTTCGCGTTGAGCTTGTAGAGCGGCTCCCTGCCCGCGCCGTACTCGGCGGCGAGCAGCGCGTCGCGGAAGTCGCTGTAGTCGATCAGCAGGTGATCAGCGCGTACGTTGATGGTGTTCTTGCTCAGCCAGGGTATCCCCGGCATCTGGAACAGATAGGAGGCGCCGGCGCCTACGGTGTAGCTGTGGAAGGCGGCGAGCTCGCGGTCACGCGCCATGAAGTTCTGGTAGTCGGGGCGCGGGAACAGGTCGCTGTAGAAGCTGGCGTGCGTCTGCTCGTAGTAGCGCAGGCTGCCGTCGAAGGTCCAGTGCCGCCACACCGGCCAGGTGTAGTCGAGCTCGGTGGTGTTGGCGACGATGCCCCAGGTGTCGCGGAAGAAGCGGTACGACGCGGTGAGCGAGGCGCGCCACGGCAAATAGTACTTCCACTGCAGCGAGGCGGCGTTGCTGGTGCGCGTGTTCGGGTAGACCTGGGGAGCGAGCGTAAACCCCAGCGAGCTCGTCGGGTTGAGATAGCGGATCTCGCGGTAGGGGTTGGCGAGATAGCCCTGGTCGGTAAGCAGCTCGTAGTTGAAGTTGAGGATGGAGTTGCGCGTGAGGATCTGGCTGAGCGAGAGCGAGTAGCCGCGGTGATCGGCGCGCTGGTGGAACGTGGGATCGTTGACGATGACCCCGTCGGGGTCCTTGATGTCGCGGAAGATCTGGTCCCAGCCGCGGCGGTAGCCGAGCGTGAGCGTCGTCAGGTCGCCGAACATGTCCTGGCTCACCGAGTAGTAGGTGGTATCGGCGATGTAGTCCGGCTCGCGGCTGTGGATGTAGCCGGCGCTGTAGGTGGTCTTGCCGTGCAGGTAGTCGAAGCCGCCGTTTTCCTGCTTGCGCGTCTCGTGGTAGGGACTGGCCGACAGTTTCACGTCGATCGAGGCGCTCGAGATCATGTCCTCGTAGTAGCCCGCGCTGAGTGACAGGTTGTCGCCGACCTTCTTGCGCACCAGCACTTCGGGGCCCTGCACGGTGATGTCGCCGCCATTGTAGTAGTGCCACAGGTAGTCGAAGCGGTCCTCGGGCAGCACGCCGCCGAGCGCCGGCACGGTGATCACCGCCAGCGCCAGCAGTGTGCGCGTGAAGGGACTGAGGACGCGGCCGCCGTCCGCGGGCACGGCCCGCTCCGCGCCGCTCAATTGCATCCGCAGCCGCCGCCGACCGCGCCGGTGGCGCCGTGCGCGCCTTCGCGCGTCTCGAGCACGTGCTCGAGGTAGGTGCTGGAGACCGGATTGCGGTTGAAGGACATGATGGGATCGGCCAGATGCTCGCGCTCGTACGGCTTGACCCACGGAGTCGGCGCCGCACAGGCGGCGAGCGCGGCGAGGATGAGCGCCCCGCCCAGGGCCCGCGTCAGTCGAACGATTGGGGGATAAGCGCTCACTCGCGGATCAGGGCACGGATGCTGTCCAGGTACTCGTTCTCATCGCCCGGCTTGTAACCGCGGTGCAGCTTGCGCAGCTTGCCGCTGCGGTCGATGATCACGGTGCTCGGCATGCCCTCCACGTCGTATAGCTTACTCACTTTGCTGTCGCGGTCGTAGAGGATCGGGAAGCTCACCGGCGTCTCCTTCAGCCATTGGTCGGCCGCGTTGGAGTCCGGCTCGACGTTCACGCCGATCATGGTGAACCCGAGCTTGTTGTACTTTTTGTAAATGCTTTCCAGCAACGGCATCTCCTGGCGGCAGGGTCCACACCAGCTCGCCCAGAAATTGAGCATCACCACCTGACCCTTGAACTGCGACAGGCTCACGTCCGCGCCGCCCTTGGCGGCGAGGGTGAACGGCGGCGCGGGGCCGGACGGATCCGCCAGCGCCGGCAGGGCGAGGGCCAGGGCGGCGAGGGCGGCTGCGAACGGGTTCCTCATGGGTGTTCCTCTAGAAGAAGACGGTCGTACCGATGCGCGCCTCGAGGTTGTTGGTGAGCTTGGTGGTGCCCAGTATGCTCGACTGGAACACGTGGTCCTGCACCGTCACGTGCAGCGCCAGCCAGTCGGCCGGCACCACGCGGTAGCCGGCGCCAAAGTTCACCGTGAACTTCGTGTCCCCGGCGAAATCGGTGCCGCCGATGCCGCCGAGGAGATAAAAAGCGCTCGTCATGGCGACGCCCCGACCGATGAAGGCCTCGCCCGGCAGGAAGTTGTAGCCCAGCGAGAGATCGTAGTACGTGAAGCGCCTCTCAGACTCGGTAAGCAGCTGCACGTTGCTCAGCTGCTCGAAGCTGGTCTGCCCGGCGCGGGTGCGGCCCAGCTCCGCCTGGAAGAAGAAGTCCTCGGTGACGTGGTAGGCGGCGGTGAGGCCGTAGGTGGGGTGCGCGCCGAAATCCTCGATGGACAGCACTCCGTAGTCCGCGCCCAGCTCGAAATTGCGGCTGCGGATTCTCGGCACCGTGATCTTGCGCCGTGTCACCTCCGGCTCCACCACGCGCGGCGGCGCCTGGTCCTGCGAGGTGTCGCTGGAGGCCGACGACGGCGGCGCGCGGTGGAACCAGTGGCGCACCGAGGCGCAGCCGCTGAGCGCCGCGAGCAGCGCGACTGCGGCCGTCAGAAGAAGAACGCGAATCCCGCTTTCCATTCGTCAGCTTCCTCGTTCTCGTTGCGCTTGGTTAACACCCAGTGGGCCTTGAACTCGGCGCGCAGGAAGAAGCGCCGTGTGAAGTAGTAGCGTACACCGCCGCCCACGTAGGCCGTCGGCTCGCTCCGATTGGTCGCCTGCACCAGGGTGGCCTTGGGCTCGGTGTACACCTCGCCCAGGCCGAGCATGAGAAACGGCGACCAGCGCGACTCGGGCGCGATTACGTGCGTCAGGCCGATGTCGCCGGTGTAGCCGTTGGAGTAGCGGCCGAGGAACTCCCCGACCGCCCCCTCGAGCGCCAGCTGCGGGTTGAAGGAGAACGATGCATAGCCGGACACCAGCGAGGCGCCGCCGTAGGCACCGGCGAAAATGCCCATCTCGTAGCGATGCGAGGTGAAGCCGGCGCGATCGCCGACGTCGAAGTGAAACGGCGTGCCGTCGGCGAGCACGGTCTTCTGCATGTCCGCCTGGCTCGCCCAGCCCTCCACGCCGTGCTCGGTGCGCACCTTGAACCAGTCGGTGCGCCGGAACAGCACGTCGACGCTGTCCGCGCGCGGCACGACGTGAAATACCGGGTAGCCGCGCCCCGGACCGGTGTGCAGCTCGAGGTACGGCTGCGTCACGAACAGCTGCAGGTATTCACGCGCACTGCCCGTGGCGGGAGTGAGCAGCGCCGCCAGCAACACCACGCCCGCGAGCGCCCACTGGCGCGCGCGCGTCAAGTCCGTCCTTTGCTCAATTGACGGGTACCGCAGGATCCCATGGGTTGTTGAAGTACTGCGCGCCAATATCCAGCCATTCGGACAACAGCCGAAGCTCCGCCGGCGTCATGTAGCCCGTATGCGTGCTCCCGGAACCGATAGCAAAGCGTCCCAGGAAGGCTGCCGACAGGCCGCCGTTCGCGTTGCCCGCATCCAGGTACGGACCGACCGACGGGCCGGGCATCGGTCCGGTCGCCGTCATGATAACTGTGTTGTGGGGGAACAGCAGCTGCTGGTACGAGGTGAGCTCCTGCGGCACGTTGTTCGAGGCGCTGCTGGTGAGATCGAGATTGCCCGCCGGGGTCTGCGCGGCGCCCGCCGCGTTCAGCGGGTTGTGGCAGCCGCCCTGGGTGCAGGTGTTATTGACGCCGGCCACCGCAGGATTCGGCCGCGCCAGGTCCCACAGCGGCTGGATGTGCTCGGGGTAATTGATCTCGATGCGGCAGTTCGAGGACCACGAGGTGATGCACAGCGCGGTGGTCGGGAAGGGCGTGTGGAACTGGGTCGAGTCGTCGTAGCGGTAGAAGATCGACGGATTCGGCGTGGCGTCCGCCGGGTTGGTCCACACGTCGGTGTAGATCACGTTGACACCCGGCACCATCTGCGCGCACGGCGGGTTGTCGTTGGCGCAGCTCTCCGCCATGCGTGCCTGCGCCATGGTCTGCCCGGCGGCGGTCGGGATCAACGGCATGAGAGTTGTGCCACTGCGGGTGATCGGCGTGGTGATGGTGTTCGGGAAGGGCACGCCGGCCGCGCTCGCACCCGCCCAGGCGGAGGCGAACAGCCCGCTGCGCCCGTGTGACAGCGGCTGCTGCGCGCCGGCCTGCGGCAGGTGGCAGCCGTTGCAGGACACCACCTCGCCCGGCTGCACCTGCAGCCACACGCCCTGCACCGGCGTGATGCGCCGTGCAGCGGCATCGAGCACGCTCATGCGGAACGCGACCTGCGCGGGCACCTGGATGCGCACCGAGCCGTCGGGCTCGATCGGCGCATAGCCGAGGATCTCGATCATGTAGTTGCTGGCACCGAAGGCCGCGTCCGACAGCTTCACCAGCGTCTGCGGGGGGATCGCGACCGCCTTCTCCAGGCGCACGAAGCGCGCCGGTCGCGCGCTCGCCGGGGTGAGCGCCGGATTGGCGAGGGTGGCAATGTCCGGCACCGCCTTGTCGACGCCGTCGAAGTCGTACACGCTCCTTATATCTATGACGCCGACGCCGGCGTTGACCCAGTTCTGATTGAGCGTCACCCCGGCGACCTGGTCGGGAATGATGTTCGGCAGCGTCCGCGGCTGCGCCACGGCGACGTCGGTAATCATCACGCCCTCGACCGGCGACATGATGGGCAGCATGGTGTTCTGACTGGGATCGAACATCCACACGCTGTACAGCGGCAGCGCCACCTGCGGCTTGGGAGCGGCGAGCGCGGCGCCCGCGCACGCCACGATGGTCGGCGGGGTCGTCGTGGTGTCGAGCAGGCGGCACTGACCCCAGCTCACCAGGATGCGGTTGGTGCCGTCCTGCAGCGGCACGGCCGACATGAAGCGGCCGCCGGGCGAGGGGCCGGGCAGCGTCACCACGTTGTCGGGGGTGGCGGGCACCTGGGCAGGGCCGGAGAGCCCGGGGTAGGCGAGCAGAGACTGGGTGTTCTCCACGTAGCGCGTGCCGTCGATGATCACCAGGTTGCCGCCGTCGTCGACGTCGGTGAACTGGCGCGCCAGCGCGAGGATGCGGCCATCCTGCATCTGGTGCGGATGCACGAACTCAATCACGCTGGCGTTGGTGCCGGTGTTGTGGCTGTTGACGCCGTAGTACAGCTCCATATCCGTGCCGTCCGGGTTGGACGAGTACAGCGACATCTGGTTGCGGCCCACCGCCGGCATGTTGTCCCAGCGTGACCACAGCACACGGCCGTTCGCCAGCACCGTGGCGTCGCGATCGTGGCTCTGGTTGAAGGTGATCTGGTGGATGCCGGTGCCGTCGGGGTTCATGACCTCGAGCACGAAGCCCGGCTCGGTGCGGTCCTCATCCTGCGCCGAGAACTGCGGATCGCCCTGGTTGAGCAGCACGCCCTGCGACTGGTCCTGCCGCGTGGTCGAGAACACGATGCGCCCGTCCGGCAGGTAGTGCGGTGAGACGTCATCGACCGTCGGCGGATCCGGGTCGTCGGCCGGATTGATCACCGGCGCCAGCGTGTTGCTGGCGATCGTGTACTGCCAGATGCGCCACGAGGGCGGGTCCTTCGCCTGCTGGTTCTTGGCGAGCGGGCCGCGCATGGCGAAGATCACCAGGGTGCCGTCGGCGGAGGTGTCGACGTCCTTGACGTCCCAGCTCGCGCCGGCGGTGACGCGCGCCGTGATGTTGGTTTCCGCCGCGCTCGGCGAGGCGGCGGCACGCATGTACAGATCCGCCGACGGGTTGACCTCCTGCATGATGCGCAGGTCGTCCTGCGCCAGCGTGCCGGCCGTCGTGGTCGGCACCGTGTGCTTCACATAGAAGATCGGGTAATCGACGGTGGCCGGGTCGGAGGTCTGGCTATTGGCGATGTTGACGCTGCCGCCGCCGTTGCAGGCGGCCAGCGCTGCCGCCGCCAGCGCGCCCAGGGCGGCGCGCAGCGGCGACCCGGCACCGCACGCGCGGCGCGTCGCCCCATGTTCGCCGCGCTCTCGCATGCTCTCCACCGAAGCGCGCGGATGCCCGCGCCGCGTGAATGTAACGTAATTCATGAGCCTGATAGTGACTTATCGTGAGACCGCCGATTCCATCACTCCGCCGCGCCGCCGCGCATGGTTCTCATAGCACCGCACCGCCGCGGGTCGATCCCGGCTACTAGGTAGACGTTCGCCCCCGGGCACGCCGTGACCGGACTCGCAGTTTGCCGCGCATGGGGCGCTGGCGCACACGAACCATACAGATTGTCTGCGACTGGCGACGTCCGGCGGTTGAGACATTCGGGGCGCGGCACACGGACCGTATAGTCCGGTCGCGCATCGGGCATTTTGGGAGTTGACGAGCGCCATGAATGTTAGAACCAACACGGCACAGGTCGGCGCGCAGCGCATAGGGCGGATCGCGCTCAGCGTTGCATCGTTGCTGTTGTCGCTGCCCGCGCACGCCGGCCCCAACGAGCAGGCGAAGCGCATCTACGAGCGCATTGCCGGCGTGCCGCCGACACCTGCGGTGCTGGCGAGCATGACGCAGGCGATCTGCGGCGGCACCTGCACAGCAGGTGCCGCCGGGCTTGCGCCGGGCAGCGCCGGGCTGCTCGCCGCCGCCGCCATCGCCACGCAGGCGCCGACCTTCTACGACGTGACGCTGAAGAACTGGGTGATCCCCTGGACCAACCGTGACCAGTCGGTGTTCGCGCCCCTCAACGACTACGCCGCCACGGTCATCGGCATGGTGCGCGACGACGTGGCCTTCAATACGGCGCTGTCGGCCGACATTCTCTATACGGTGAACGCCCCGGGCCTGCCGGCCCCCTCCAACGCGAGCAACGCTCACTACGCCACGGCCGAGGCCAACGGGGTGGATCTGAGCTCGGCGCTCAAGCAGACCTCGCAGTCGGCGACCTACGGCACGCCGACCGGCGCGACCGCCGGACTGCTCACCACCTACGCCGCGGAAGCCGCGTTCTTCATCAACGGCACCAACCGCGCGATGTTCCGCTTCACGATGATCAATCACTTCTGCAACGACATGCCGACGCTCGAGGACACCACCAGGCCCACCGATCGCGTCCGCCAGGACGTGGCGCGCTCCCCGGGCGGGGACAGCCGCGTGTACCTGAACACCTGCGTCGGCTGCCACAGCGCAATGGATCCGATGGCGCAGGCGTTCGCCTACTACAACTTCAGCGGCACCGTCGGCCCGGGCGTCATGAACACCGGCACCATGCAGTACACACCCGGACAGGTGCAGCCGAAGTACCTGATCAACTCGGACAACTTTCCCTTTGGCTTCGTGACGCCCGACGACAGCTGGTCGAACCGCTGGCGCGGCGGCATCAACGCATCCCTCGGCTGGAGCCCCGCGCTGCCCGGCAGCGGCAGCGGCGCCAAGTCGCTCGGACAGGAGCTCGAGTCGGCCGCGGCGTTTGCACAGTGCCAGGTGACCAAGGTGTTCACCGCGGTGTGCTTCCGCGCACCAACCGCCGCCGACCAGGCGACGGTCACGGCGCTCACCGCGAGCTTCCAGTCGGGCGGTTACAAGCTCAAGCAGGTGTTCCAGCAGTCCGCTGCCGCCTGCCCGGGCCAGTGAGGGAGCGCCGCACATGAACGCTGACCCTGTTGCCAACTTCGACCTGCGGGCGCTGCGCGCCGTGCGCGCGGCGCGCACGCTGCGACGGCTCGCCGCAGTGGCGCTGCTCGCCGTGCTGGCCGCCTGCAGCGGCGGCGGTGGACCGGGCGTCACGGTGAATCAGCCGACCGGCAGCGCCACGGTCGACACCTACACCGGACCTCCGGCGCAGAACGCGGACGTCCTCGCGTTCCAGATCAACCTGTGGCAGAACATCATCCCCACGGATCGCTGCGGTGGCTGCCACCACCAGGGCGGCCAATCGCCGATGTTCGCGCGCTCGGACGACGTGAACCTCGCCTACCAGGCGGCGCTGCCGCTGGTGAACCTCACCAACCCGTCGCTGTCCACGCTGGTGGTGAGGGTCGGCGGCGGGCACAACTGCTGGGTCGCGGACCCGTCCGCGTGCGCGGCCACCATGCTGGTGTGGATCCAGAACTGGATCGGCTCGGGCTCCTCCTCGACCAGCAGCATCCAGCTGGTCGCCCCGCCGGTGCAGGCGGCTGGCGGCGGCAAGCAGTTCCCGGCCACTGCCACATCCGGCAATCCGAGCTTTGCGAACTCGATCGACCCGCTGCTGACGCGGTTCTGCTCGGGCTGCCACAACCCGAGCTCGCTCACGCCGCAGCAGCCGTACTTCGCCGATCCGAATCCCGCGGATCTGCAGGCCGCCTACGTCGCCGCGCAGCCCAAGATCAATCTGGCGACACCCAACCTGTCGCGTTTCTACCAGCGCCTCGCCGATGACCTGCATCACTGCTGGCCGACGCCGAGCTCGGGCGGTGCGCCCGACTGCCCGGGCAGCGCCGCGGCGATGCTCGCGCAGCTCACCGCGTTCGCCAACGGCATCCCGGTGACCCCGATCGATCCGTCACTGGTGGTCTCGAACGCCCTGTCGCTCACGCAGGGCACGATCGCCGCTGGCGGCAGCCGTTACGACGCCAACGCCATCGCGATCTACATGTTCGAGACCGGCCAGGGCAGCACCGCTTACGACACGAGCGGCGTGACCCCCGAGGCGGACCTGCAGCTGTCGGGTAACGTCAGCTGGGTCGGCGGCTGGGGCATCCAGATCAACCAGGGCGGCAAGGCGCAGGCTTCCACCAGCGCGAGCGCCAAGTTCACCAGCATGATCCAGGGCACGGGCGAGTACACCTTCGAAGCGTGGGTGGCGCCGGCCAACGTCACGCAGGCGGGCGCGTACATCGTCAGCTATTCGGGCAGCAATACCACGCGCAACGCGACGCTCGCCCAGGACGCCATGCAGTACCAGGGTATGACGCGCAGCAGCGCCACCGACACCAACGGCAACCCGCCGCTCACCACCACCACCACCGGCGGCGCGGCGCAGGCGGCGCTGCAGCACGTCGTGCTGACCTACGACCCGGTGAACGGCCAGAAGATCTACGTGAACGGCGTGTACACCGGCGATGTCGATCCTGCCAAGGGCGGCTCGCTCGCCAATTGGGACAGCACGTTTGCGCTGGCGCTCGGCAACGAGGTCACCGGGCAGCGGCAGTTTCAGGGCGTCATCAAGTTCGTCGCCATCCACAACCGCGCCCTCACCGCCGCGCAGATCCAGCAGAACTTCGCCGCCGGCGTCGGCCAGAAATACTACCTGCTGTTCGGCGTCAGCGCGCTCTCGGGCGTGCCGCAGTCCTACATCCTCTTCCAGGCGAGCCAGTACGACAACTACAGCTACCTGTTCTACCAGCCGAAGTTCATCAGCCTCGACCGGACGGCGACCATGCCGCCCAACCTGCAGATCAGCGGCATCCGCCTCGGGGTGAACGGTGCGCTGGCGCCTGCGGGGCAGGCGTACACCACGGTCGCCGCCACGGTCGGCGGCTCGAACTACAGCGCCGCGAACGGTCAGCTGCTGTCCAACCTCGGCACGGTGATCCCGGTGACGCTCGGCCCGGGGCAGGACCTGTTCTTCCTGTCGTTCGATCAGCTCGGCTCGCACGTGCACGCGTACGTCGATCCGCCCGTCAGCGCGACGCCGCCGGCGCTGCCCACGGCGCCACAGCCGGACCTCGGCATCGCCACCTTCGAGCGCGTCAGCCATACGCTGTCGAACGTGACCGGGGTGGCGATCACCGACCCGGTGGTGTCGTCGCTCTACAACGCCTCGGAGCAGTCGATGCCGGCCGGTCCGCTGATCGCAGCATTCGCGTCCGCGCAGCAGACCGCGATCTCGCAGCTGGCCCACGCGTACTGCAGCGAGATGATGGCCAGCCAGTCGCTGCGCGATGCGTTCTTCAGCAGCAACGGCCTGGACGCGAGCCTCAATAACACCTCCGCCTCGTTCTTCGGTGCCAGCGGCAGCCCGCAGCGGCAGATAGTGATCAACGCGTTGGTTGCGAAGGGCGTGGGCAACAACGTGACCCCGCAGGCTGCCACCGCGGTACAAAACGAGGTCGAAGCGCTGCTGACGCGCATCCCGGTGATTAACGGCGCCGCCACCGTGTCGCAGGCGACCACCGCAGCGTGCACGGCGGTGCTCGGCAGCGCCGCGGTGATGCTGCAGTAACGGTAAGGATCTGGAGAGCAACCCGATGTTCATCTACAAGAAGCCTCCCCGCCCGCACGCCAAGGGCGAACCGCTGCTGCACGAGAATCACAAGCGACCGGTGACGCGCCGCGACTTCCTGGCCGCGGGCATGCTGTCGACGACCGGCGTGGTGCTCGCACCCGCCTGGCTCGGCGCGCTGCTGCGTACCAACCGCGCCAATGCCGCACTGGATCCGGACATCAATGCGCTGCTCGCCAGCGGGCAGTGCAGCGTGCCGAGCAGCGGCGCCGGAATTCCGTTCATCTGTTTCGACCTCGCCGGTGGGGCGAACCTGGTGGGATCGGAGGTGCTCGTCGGCCAGCAGGGCGGCCAGACGGCCTTCCTGTCGACCGCCGGCTACGAGCTGCTGGGCGTTCCCGGCAACATGGTGCCGAGCTCGAGCGCCAACATCGACCCGTCGCTCGGGCTGCTGTGGCACGCCGACGGCGCTATCAAGCGCGGCATTCTGAGTGTGGCCACCACGCCGGCGACCGCGGCCGGTACCAGCGGCGGGGTGTTCTGTGCCGAGTCCCAGAACGACACCCAGGCCAATCCCCACAACCCGATGTACGGGATTGCCATGGCAGGCGCTCAGGGACAGCTGCTGACGCTCATCGGCACTCAGTCGTCGGTGTCGGGCGGCAACTCCGAGGCGCCGATGATGCTGATCAATCCGGCGCTGCAGCCGACGACCATCAGCCAGCCCTCGGACGCGACGGCACTGGTGCCGATTCCTCCGGGCGGCGTGCAGGATCCGCTGTCGGTGGCCGTGATCGAGTCGCAGACGCGCATCAGCGGCGGCAGTGCTCTTTTCGCCTCCGGCAACGAGGCCACCATCGGCGGGGCGCTGAGCGCGCCGAACGCCACACCCGGAGTACAGCTCTACGCCGACCCGGTGGCCGATACCACCCTCAAGAATCAGGTGCGCTGTGCCTACGTCAAGGCGGCCAACACGGCCGACCTGTTCGGCAACCCGTCGGCGCTCGATCCCACCCAGGATCCGCTCATCATCGGTGGCGCGACGCCGATCTTCACCGCCGCCGAGATGAACAGCAACTCGGACGCCGCGGCTACCGCGACGGTCATGAAGCTGGTGATCGACGGCTTCGCGGGCGCGGGCACCATCACCATGGGCGGCTTCGACTATCACGACGGCACGCGCGCGACCGGCGAGACGCGCAACTTCCAGGCCGGGCAGATGATCGGCGCGGTGCTCGAGTACGCGCAGCGCAAAGGCAAGCCGGTGATGATCTATGTGATCAGCGACGGCTCGCTCAACTCCAACATGATGGTCGACAGCAGCGCCGCGGGGCGCGGCAAACTCGGTTGGCAGGGCGACAATTCGAGCGTCGCGTCGACGTTCTTCCTGGTGTACAGCCCGAGCGGACGTCCGAAGCTGCTCAACGGCGCCGCCGGCCAGCAGATCGGCTACTTCAGCGCCGCCGGCAACGTGGTGAGCAGCTCGAGCCCGGTCGGTAACGCCGTGACCACGCTGGTGGGGGCCGTGATACTCAACTATATGGGCTTGCTTGGCACCAGCGCACAGTACAGTGCATTGTTCCCGATGCTGCCGCTGGGGTCCGCGAGCCAGCTGGACGCCCTGACCGTCTTTCAGCCCATCGTGTAACGATCCGCGCCGCGGGCCTGCCGCGCGCCGCCGCGGTGTGCCCGGTGGCGCCCATGTCGCCGGCAGACGACGCCGGCGGGCCGTGACGAAGGTACGGCCGTACGCCTCATTTCCCCCGTCAGTTCGTTGACAGTGTTAAGTGCGCTATGCAATTTTGCGCGCTGGGGGCGGTGCGCTTGCGCCTCACCAGGGCGAAGGATCTTTATTGAGCTGGCAACGGCCCGACGGCCCGGCATCGCGTGGCGGCTGCGCGCGCGCAGGTGTGGTGCTGCGGCTGTGCCTGCTGGCACTGACGCTCGCTAGCGGCGCGGCATCGTCGGCGCAGCAGCCCTACGTGCTGCTCGGGCAGGCGGCGCCGGATTTTGCACTGCGTGCGGCAAGCGGCGCCAACGTGCGCCTCTCGGAACACCGCGGCGAAGTGGTGGTGCTGAGCTTCTGGAGCAGCCGCTGCTACCCCTGCCGCGCGCAGCTCGCCGCGCTGGGCAAGAGCTTCGCGACCTACCGCTCGGCGGGACTGGCGGTGTACGGCGTCGGTGTGGATGACGACGCGGCGCAGTCGCTGGAATTCGCGCACTCGGTGGCCGTGGATTTCGCGCTGCTGCTCGACCCGAGCAAGGCGGTGAGCCGCGGTTACCAGGTCGACAACCTGCCGATGACGGTGCTGATCGACCGCAACGGGACCGTGCGCTACGCGCTGCGCGACTACAGTGCCGCAAGCGCAGCGCTGTACCTGCAGCAGCTGCGTGCTCTGCTGAACGAATGATCGGAACGAACATGCTGCAATCGACGGCTCTTCACCCTGCTCCGCCCGGCCGTACCGCCCGCGCGCCGCGCGCCGCCGTCGCCGTGAGCCTGCTCGCCGCGCTGTGGGCGCTCGCGCCCGCGCTCGCCGCGCCGCCCGCAGCTGCGCCGGCCGCAACGGCCCCGGCGGCCACGCCGCCCCCGACCTCGCCGGCACCCGCCGCCCCGACCGCCGCCCCCGCTCCGGCCGCCGCCGCGCCGGCTGCCGCGCCCGCCGCTGCCGAGGCGCCCGCGGATACGCGCAGCCTCGACCAGGACATCCAGGGCCTTAAGAAGGACGTGGTGGACCTCAACAAGGACCTGTTCATCCTCGAGGAGGAGCTGCTGTTTCCGGCCAATACGCAGGTGGCGGTGTTCCTGTCCGTGGACGTCGGCGATTTCTTCGCGCTCGATTCGGTGCAGCTCAAGATCGATCAGAAGGAAGTGATCAACTATCTCTATACCCCGCGCGAGGTCGACGCGCTGCTCAAGGGCGGCGTGCAGCGCCTGTACGTCGGCAATCTGAAGGTCGGCCCGCACGAGCTGGTGGCGTTCTTCAACGGCAAGGGGCCCAACGATCGTCCCTATCAGCGCGGTGCGTCGCTGCGCTTCGAGAAGGGCGTGGGCGCGAAGTACCTCGAGCTCAAGATCGACGACCGGCAGCGCAAGCTGCAGCCGGAGTTCGAGATCAAGGACTGGGAATAGCCTTGAGGCGCAAGCCGTCCATGCGCGCGCTGCTCATCGTCGCCGTGGCGGCGCTGCTCACCGCCGGCAGCGCCAACGCGCGCCGCCACGACCCGGAGAAGCTGCCCGAGACGCGCATCCGCGACCTGCATTTCGGCGATGTGCTGTTCCTGTACCTGCAGAACGACGACCCCCATGATTTCGAGGCGCTCACGCGGCTGCTCGCCTACGAGCACTGGGGGCGCATGCCGCATCACGAGGAAGATGCGCAGTTGCTCGCCGCGGGCCTGTACCTGCAGCTCGGCATGCACAACGAGGCCGGTGAGCGTTTCGTGCGGCTGCTCACCAACGACGTGCCGACCGGCGTGCGCAACCGCGCCTGGCTGTATCTCGGGCAGATCTGGTACGCCCGCGGCTACCTCGACAAGGCCGAAGGGGCGCTGCGCCGGGTGAACGGGCGCATGTCGCCGGACTTCGAGGCGCAGAAGGAGCTGCTGCTCGCCAACGTGCTGATGCACCAGGGGCGCTACGACGAAGCGATCCACCTGCTCTCGGGCTGGCGCGGGGGGCCGGTGTGGTCGGCGTACGCGCGCTTCAATCTCGGCGTGGCGCTGGTGCGCAACAACCGTCTCGCCGATGCTGCGCCGTTTCTCACCGGCGTCGGCACGATGATCGCCGATACCCGGGAGCTGCTGGCGTTGCGGGATCGCGCCAATCTGGCGCTCGGATTCGCCTACCTGCAGGCGGACCAGCCCGACCGCGCACGTGCGCCGCTCGCGCGCGTGCGCCTCAACGGCCCTTACTCGAACAAGGCGCTGCTCGGAATTGGCTGGGCGGACGTGGCGCTCGGGGACTACCGCGGAGCGCTGACGCCGTGGCTGGAGCTGCGCGGCCGCGACGTGCTCGATGCCGCCGTGCAGGAGTCCTACCTGGCGGTGCCGTACGCCTTCGCCAAGCTCAACGCCAACGCGCAGTCAGCCGAGTACTACGAGGGCGCCGTGGTGTCCTTCGACGCCGAGAACGGCCGCCTGGATGCGGCGATCACCGGCATCGAGCAGGGTGATCTGCTGCGGCGGGTGCTCAGCCAGCAACCGGCGGGAGCTGCGAATGCGCTCGCACCGCACGGTTGGTTCCGTGACCTGAAGCAGCTGCCGGCAACGCCGGAGTCGGCGTATCTCTACGCGATGCTCGCCGGCCACGACTTCCAGGAGGGCGTCAAGAACTACCGCGACCTGGTGTACATGAGCGGCACGCTCGAGGGCTGGGGCGACAGCATGGCGGCGTTCGAGGACATGATCGAGACGCGCCGCAGCGCCTACGCCGAGCAGCTGCCGCGCGCCGACGCGCTGCTCGCCTCGCGCGCCGTGGACACCCTGCAGCAGCGCGACGTCGCACTCGAGAACGGGCTGCGCGCCATCGTGTCGCAGCACGACGTCGCCGCGCTCGGCACCGACACCGAGCGCGCGCAGTGGGCGCGCGTGCAGCGCGTCGAGGCGGCGCTCGCCGTGGCCCCCGCGACCGCCGAGGGTGCGCAAGCGCGCACGCGGCTGGCGCTGGTGAAGGGCGTGCTCTACTACCGCCTGGACGAAGCCTTCGGCGCGCGCTCGTGGCAGGCGCAGCGCAGCCTGCGCGACCTGGGCCTGGCGCTGAACGAGGCGCACAGCCGCTGGATCCGCGTCGAGCGCGCCCGGCGCAACATGCCGGTAAATACCGGCGAGTTCGCCGACCGGGTGAGCGCGCTGCGCGAGCGGATCGCGGCATTGCAGACGCGGCTCGCCGCCGCCGAGGGGCGGCAGAATGCCTATCTCGCGCAGCTCGCGGTCCACGAGCTCGAGCAGCAGAAGGACCGGCTCGCCGCCTACCAGGTGCAGGCACGCTTCGCGCTCGCCACCATGTACGATCGTGCGGCGAGCGCGGAGGCCGCCCACAGCAAGGCGCCGGCGCCGCAGAATGGCCCGGCCGCCGCCCCCGGCGCGACGCCGCCCCCGGCGCCGGAGCCGCCGCCGACGGCGCCGGAGCCGCCGCGATGACCCGGGTGCGCGCGGCGCTGCTTGCGGCCGGCGTGGCCGGGCTGCTGACGGACGCGCTGCTGCCGCTGCGCGCGGCGGCACAGAGCGCTGCCAATCCGCCGCGCACCATCGGCGATCTCGCCACGCACCGCGTCGATGTGCACCCGGACACGCCGGCGAGCGCGAGCAGCGCGCGCGCCATGGAGAACTACAAGCACTTCCTCGAGATGCAGAACACCGATCCCAAGCTGCGCGCCGAAGCGATGCGCCGGCTGGGCGACCTGAACCTCGACGCCGGCGAGATGCAGCGGCTCGAGCAGGAAGTCACCGCGGTGGACCTGCAGGGCGGGGAAGCCATCCGCCTCTACAGCACGCTGCTCAAGGCCTACCCCGACTACGCCCGCAATGACCAGGTGCTCTACCAGCTGGCGCGTGCCTACGAGACCACCGGGCAGCCGGATGCCGCGCTCGTGACGCTCGATCGCATCGTGCAGCGCTACCCGCAGAGCCCGCAGCTCGATGAGGTGCAGTTCCGCCGCGGCGAGCTGCTGTTTTCCGCCAAGCGCTACCCGGAAGCCGAGCATGCCTACGCGGCGGTGATCGGGCGCGGCGCCGCTTCCAGCTTCTACCCGCAAAGCCTCTACAAGCACGGCTGGTCGCTGTTCAAGCAGTCGCTCACGCTCGAGAGCCTGCCGTCCTTCGGCGGTGTGCTCGACCGCGAGCTCGGCGCGACCCCCGCGCACGCGGTGCGCCTCGAGAGCCTCAAACGCGCCGATCGCGAGCTGGTCGAGGACACGCTGCGCGTCATGAGCATCGCCTTCTCCTACAACGAGGGCGCGGCCTCCCTCGAGCAGTACACGCGCCAGCAGGGCGAGCGGCCGTACACCTGGCTGCTGTACTCGCGGCTCGGCGACCTGTACGTCGACAAGCAGCGCTTCCAGGACGCTGCCACCGTGTACCGCGCTTTCGTGGCGCGCGACCCGTACAGCGATCACGCGCCGGACCTGGACATGGCGGCGATCGAGGCCTACGGCAAGGGCGGCTTCAGCCAGCTGGTGTTCGACGGCAAGCACGAGTTCGTCGAGCACTACAACTTCGACTCGCCCTACTGGAAGACCCGCAGCCGCGCCGACAACGCGCGCGTCGTGCAGGAGCTGAAGATCAACCTCAAGGACGTTGCCACCTATTTCCATGCCAACGCGCAGAAGACCAAGAGCATCACCGACTACCAGGAAGCGGCGCGCTGGTATCGCGCTTACCTGAAATCCTTCCCCGACGATGCGGACTCGGCACAGACCAACTACCTGCTGGCCGAGGCGCTGTTCGAGAGCCACCAGTACGGAGAGGCGGCCGCCGAATACGAGCACACCGCCTACGGTTACCCGAAGAACGACAAGTCGGCGGCGGCAGCCTACGCCGGCCTGGTGTCCTATCAGAAGGGGGAGGACGCCTTGAGCGGTGCGGACAAGGATGCCTGGCACAAGCGCGCCACCGACGCCGGGGTCAAGTTCGCCCAGAGCTTCCCCGAGCATCCCGACAGTGCCGGTGTGCTCACGCGCGCCGCCGAGGAAATCTTCGCGCAGGGCGATCGGGCGCGCGCCATCAGCGTCGCGCAGTCGATACTCGCGCGCCAGCCGCCGGTCGACACCGCCAAGCAGCGCATCGCCTGGACCATCATCGCGCAGTCGCACTTCGACCAGGGCGAGTACGCCCAGGCGGAGCCCGCATTCGTGCAGGCGCGTCAGCTGACCGGCGGCGACGACAAGCTGCGCACTGATCTTACCGAGCGCCTCGCCGCGAGCGTCTACAAGCAGGGCGAGGCTCACCAGCAGGCCGGCGATGCCGCCGCTGCGGTGGAGGATTACCTGCGGGTCGCGCAGGTGGCTCCCGAATCGAAGATCCGCGCCAATGCGCAGTACGATGCCGCCACGCAGCTGATCGGTCTCAAGCAATGGCCGCGCGCCATCGGCGTGCTCGAGGATTTCCGCCGCCAGTTCCCGCAAAGCCCGCTGCAGCCGGAGGTGACGCGCAAGCTCGCCGTGGCCTATGCGGCCGCCGATCGTCCTGCCGAGGCGGCGGCGGAGTTCGAGCGCATCGCCGCGCGCCCCGGCGAGGAGCGCGCGGTGCAGCGCGAGGCGCTGCTGCAGTCGGCGGACCTGTATGCCAAAGCCGGCAACACGGCCAAGGCGACCGGCATGCTCGAGAAGTTCGTCGCCGCGAATCCCGAGCCGCTGGCCGATGCCGAGGAAGCGCGGCAGCGCCTGGCCGACTACGCCCAGCAGAGCGGTGACGTCGCGCGGCGCGACCATTGGTACCAGGAGATCGTGCACGCCGATGCGCAGGCCGGCGCGGCGCGCACCGAGCGCACCCACTACCTCGCCGCGAAGGCGCAGCTGACTCTCGCGCAGCCGGCGCGCGATGCGTTCCGCGCGGTGCGGCTCAGCGCGCCGCTGAAGAAGAGCCTGATCGTGAAGCGCAATGCGCTCGAGACGGCGATGGACGGCTACAAGCGCGCCGCGGATTACCAGGTGGCCGAAGTGACGACCGCCGCGACCTACGAGATGGCCGGCCTGTACCGCACGCTCGCCCAGGATCTGCTGGCGTCGGAACGGCCGAAGAACCTCAAGGGCGACGCGCTCGCCGAGTACAACTCGCTGCTGGAGGAGCAGGTGTTTCCCTTCGAGGAGCAGGCCATCAAGGCGTACGAGCTGAACACGGTTCGCGCCCGCGACGGGGTGTATGACGAGTGGGTGCGCAAGAGCTTCCAGGCGCTCGCGGAGCTCAAGCCCGCACGCTACGGCAAGACGGAGCTGACGCAGGATGTTGTCGCGAGCCTCGAATGAGCCGTGCCGGCAAGCGCGCCGCGGGCACCCCTGGCGGCTGCTCGCGGTGCTGGCGCTGGTGCACGCGGCCGGCTGCCGCACCCCGCCGCTCACCGAGCCGGCGGCACAGCCGCTCTCCGGCCCCGGCGCGGCTGCCGCGCGCAATGCGCCGGCTCCCGGCGCACCGGCCGGCACTGCCGCGGGTGCTGTGGCGGGAGCGCCGGCCAGCGCCGCCGCGGCCACCGCGGCGGCCCCGGGTGCAGCGACGGGAGCCGCAGGGGCAGCGACGCCAGCCCCGCGTCCGGAGGTTCCCCCCGCGGCGCGCGCGGATTTCCAGCGCGCGGTGAACTACATGCGTTCCGGCAACCTCGCTGAGGCGGAGCTCGGATTCAAACAGGTGTCCTTGCAGTACCCGCAGTTCGCCGCGCCGCTGGTCAACCTCGCGCTCCTGCAACGCAAGGCCGGGCAGCTCGAGGCGGCGGAGAAGACTCTCAAGAGCGCAACCGAGCGCGAGAGTGGCAGCGCCGTCGCCTGGAGCGAGCTCGGCGTCACGCAGCGCTTGCGCGGGGAGTTCAAGGAGGCAGCCGCTTCCTACGAGCAGGCGATCGGTGCCGATGAGCATTACGCACCCGCGTGGCGGAACCTCGGCGTGGTCTGCGATCTCTATCTCGATGACCCGCAGCGTGCGCTCAAGGCCTTCGAGCAGTACAAGCAGCTCACGGGCGAGGAAAAACCCGTCAATGGCTGGATTGCGGAGTTGCGCCAGCGGCTCAGGCTTCCGCCGGTGAAGCCACCGACGGAAGCGCAGCCGGATGCCCCGGCGAGCGCGCCCGCAGCAGCGCCGGCGCAACCTTCGCCGGCGCCATCGGCGAGTCCGGCTCCGGCCAGCGCGACCTGAAGGAGAGCTACGCATGAGAACGATGTACCTCGCTTGCCTTTGCGCCCTGCTGTCGTGCACGCTGCCCGCGGCCCGCAGCGCTGCGCAGGACAGCCCCGCGTCGCCGGCACCGGCCGCGCGGCCGGCAGCAGCGGCGCAGGACATTCCGCGTCCGGATCAGCTCGAGCCGGGCGTGGTCACGACGCCGACGACGGCGCCCACGCCCGCCGCGGCTCCTGCAGGGGCGGGGCAGCCAGGCGCCGCCACCGTCGCCGGTGGTGCCGGAAAATCGGCCAGCGGGGCTGCGAAGCCTGCGGCCGCCGGCCGTAAGGGCCCGGACCGGCTCGAGCTCGACACGACGGACATCACCGGCAACCGCGAGCTGCCCAAGGTGCTGTATATCGTCCCGTGGAAACACGCAGACCTCGGCGACCTGGCTGGCAGGCCGCCGAACAGCCTGCTGGACGAGGTGCTGCAGCCGCTCGACCGGGATGTATTTCAGCGGGAAAACCGCTATTACGAGGCCCTGAAACCCGGTCAGGCTGCGTCAAAGACGGACGCGCCGCAGGGTTCGGGTGCTAAGCCCTGACATATGGCGGCCGCATGATCGCAGATGAGAGCCAGGTCGCAGCTTTTTGGGTTTATGTCATTCAGTTTTAGTTAGTCTCGGTGCTTGTTTTATGGTCTTTTTGCGCAGGAGTGTCAGATGGGCCTGTGGAACCTGATCGTGCGTTTCTTCCAGGGCGGCGGGGACTTCATGTACCCGATCGCCATCGTGTTCGTGGTGGGTCTGGCGATCGCCATCGAGCGTTATATCTATCTCACCCACACCGCGGTGCGTAACCGCGGCCTGTGGAACGAGATCGTGCCGCTGCTGTCGCAGGGCAACTTCCGCCAGGTCGCGCAGGCGACCTCGAAGTCGGACTCGGCCATCGGCCACATTCTCAACTACGGGCTGGCGCGCATTCAGTCGGCACGCCGCCGCGACGACATCGAGAAGGCGATGGAAGAGAGCCTGATGGAGGTGGTGCCGCGGCTGGAGAAACGCACGCACTACCTGGCGACGTTCGCGAACCTCGCGACGCTGCTCGGGCTGCTCGGCACCGTCATGGGCCTGATCCGCGCCTTCGCCGCGGTCGCGACGGTCAACCCGGCGGAGAAGGCCAACCTGCTGTCGGCCAGCATCTCGGTGGCGATGAACTGCACCGCCTTCGGCCTGATGACCGCGGTGCCGCTGTTGTTCATCCACGCGTTCCTGCAGACCAAGACGACCGAGCTGATCGACAGCCTGGAGATGGCGTCCGTCAAGTTCCTGAACGCGATCACCGAGCGCCAGGCCGCGGCGCCGGCCGCGGCCTGAACTGTCAAGGCCACCGATCGCGATCGTGCCGCGGAAGGGCTGAAGGCGCATGCGCCGTTCGTATCAATATCGCAAGATGGAGCGCCACGCGCGCAAGCCGGCCGAGCTGCTGCTCGTGCCGATGATCGACATTTTCACGGTGCTGGTGACCTTCCTCCTCATGACCGCCGTGTTCTCGCGCACCGTGATCCTGCAGCTGAACCTGCCGGCGGCGCAGACCGAGTTCAAGGAGCCGCCGCCCGGGCTGCAACTGGAGGTGATGGTGCGCAAGGACCAACTGATGGTGGCCGACCGCAACACCGGTCCGCTGCACGCCGTACCCAACACCGCCCAGGGCTATGACTACGACGGCCTCACGCAGTACCTGAAGTTCGTGAAGACGCGCTTCCCGGACAAGACCGACGCCAGCATCCTGCTCGAGCCGGACACCGCCTATGACACGCTGGTGCAGGTCATGGACCGCGTACGGGTGTTCGAGACCGGGGAGGGCGCGAACACCGCGCAGGCCGAGCTGTTCCCGGACATTTCCATCGGCGATGCACCGGCGGCCGACGCGGCCGCGCCCAACGCGACTCCCGCGGCCGGGACGGGCGCGCCGGCAGGCGCGGCCCCGGTGGCGGGGGCATCTGCCGCCGCGGCGGCTCCCAGCGGGGTGCATCCATGAGCATGTCCAGCCGCGCGCTGCGCATGGCGCAGCACCATCTGCGCAACCGCGCAGACGCGCAGCTCAACCTCATTCCGCTGATCGACATCCTGTCGGTGATGGTGGCGTTCCTCTTGGTGTACTCGACCGAAGTCGAGGTGATTCAGAACGCCAAGGGCATCGAGATCCCACAGTCGATCGCGCAGACCGCGCCGAAGCAGTCGGTGGTGGTGATGATCACCAGGACCGACCTGTTCGTGCAGGGGGAGTACATCACCTCCGTGGCCGACATCCGTGCGGCCCAGGGGCCGCTGGTGGAGCCGCTGCGCGCCGCGCTCAAGCGGCCCCTGCTGGTGGGCCGGGAAATGACCGAGCGCGACCTGGCGCAGCGCGAGATCACGATCATGGCGGACAAGGCGCTGCCGTACGACGTGCTCAAGCGCGTGATGGCGACCTGTACTGACGCCGACTACGGGCGCATCTCGCTCGCTGTCATCCAGAAGGAGAAGCCGGTGGCGCCCGGCCAGTTCAAGCCGGCCTAAGGCAACACGATGCTGCTCGCCCCGTATTACCGTGAATATGAGCTGCCGTGGGAGGGCGATCCGGAGTCGGCGGCGCGCTTTCGCCGCATCCTGCGCGTGCTGCTCATCATCTTCGTGTTGCTGGGCATCCTGTTCCCGCTGCTGCCGACGCCAAAGCACGCGACCTTCGAGGACGTGCCGGAGCGGCTGGTGCACGTGATCGAGAACACGCCCAAGCCGCCGCCACCGCCGCCTCCGCCTCCCAAGCCGGAGGAAAAACCGAAGATCGAGCCGAAGCTCGCGATGGTGACGCCGCCGCCGGTCGATCAGCACCAGAAGGCGCACGAGAAGGCGCAGAAGCAGCTGAACCAAGTGAAGGACGAGCTGGCGGACCTGCGCGACGTCATGGACTTAAAGCCGCTCGAGACGAAAAACCTCTCCGGGGCGGTGGGGGCGGATGCGCACGCCGAGCGCTCGCTCA
>DATHQM010000106.1:0-20475 GCA_035482695.1 Steroidobacteraceae bacterium
GCCGTATCTGACGCGCATGAGCGGGCTCGTGTATCTCGCCGCCGCGCTGGTTCTGAACGCCGGCTTCCTCTACTACGCGCTCGCGCTCAAGATCAGCACGCGCGAGGAGCTGCCGATGCGCGTGTTCCGCTTCTCGGTGACCTATCTCATGTGGTTGTTCGCGGCATTGCTCGTGGATCATTACCTGCCGGGGCTGCGCGCCACGGCCCCATGAGCGGTTCGCCGTGAGGAGCTTCAAGCATGGCCATTCAACGACTGGCAATTGTTTCCGTACCGGTCTCCGATCAGGAGCGCGCCAAGCGGTTCTACACCGAGGTGCTCGGCTTCGTCGCCGGACGCGACAGTGCCTTTCGCGACAATGCGCGCTGGATCGAAGTGCGGCCCACCGCGGACAGCGCCGTGACGCTCACCCTGGTGACCTGGTTTCCGTCGCTGCCGCCGGGTTGCCTGCGCGGGCTCGTGCTCCTGGCTGACGACCTCGAGGCCACCTGCGAGCAGCTGCAGCAGCGCGGCTTGTCGTCGGCATCGGCGATCCAGAGCGCACCCTGGGGCCGCTACGTGACCTTCAGCGATCCGGACGGCAACGGCTGGGTGTTGCAGGAAGCGCGCGGCGGCGCGTAACGCCGCGCCGCCGGTTGAGTCACGCCATGCCGGCCGCGGCGCGCTTCAGCAGCATCTGCCAGGAATAGGCGATCCGGTCCTTCAGCAGCAGCATGCCGGTCGAGCGGTAGGTGTCGTCGTCCAGCTGACCTAAGTGCTCCGCGCCGTGGTAGCCGGAAGTCTCGCAGCCGTAAACCGACAGGATGGAAGGGCCGATGACGGCAAAGCGTCCCTCGAGCTTGCCGAACATCTCGTTCTCGAACGTCCACTTCAGGCTGCCGCCGCCCGGCGCCGGCGGCTCGATCCAGTAGGCATGCTTGAACTCCGCCGGCGGCGCCCCGAGCACCTTGAGCGTGCCGGACAGCAGCCAGCACTCGGGGCGATGCGCAATCTCGGTGCGTCCCACCGCCTCGAGCGCCTCGCCGTCGGCGCGCCAGAACGTTCCCGCCGCCGTCCACACCGCGGGCTGAAACAGAAACGTATGACTCATGGAGTCATTATGGCGCGTGCCGCCGTTTAGGGGTACGTTGCGGGAAAATCCCAGGCGGGCCGCGTCGTTATGTTGATCGAGCGCATCTGGTCGGGAAATTCGCTGCGCAATTTCCACTATCTTCTCGCCTGCCCGCAGAGCGGCGAGGCGCTCGCCGTCGATCCGCTCGAGTGGCGGCTGTGCCTCGACGCCGCGCGCCGCCGCGGCTGGCAGATCACGCAGATACTCAACACCCACGAGCACCACGACCACACCGGCGGCAACGCCGGGCTGAAAGCCGCCACGCAGGCGCGCGTGCTGGCGCACGCCGGGGCGGCCACGCGCATCGGCGGGGTGGACGTGGGACTCACCGCCGGCGACCTGGTCCGCGTCGGCCGCAGCGTCGAGCTCGAGTGCCTCGACACGCCCGGCCATACGATGACGCACGTGTGCCTGCTGTCGCATACCGAACAGCCGGCGCTGTTCTGCGGCGACACGCTCTTCAATGCGGGCGCGGGCAACTGCTACAACGGCGGCGAGCCGCACGCGCTCTACCGCACCTTCGCCGCGCAGCTCGCACGGCTCCCCGACGCCACGCGCGTCTACCCGGGCCACGAATACCTGGCACGCAACCTCGAGTTCACCCTCGACCGCGAGCCGGGCAACCCCGACGCGCCGGCGCTGCTCGAGGCGGCGCGCCGCCATGAGCCGGCAGAAGCGCTGGTCACGACGCTCGCGCAGGAGAAGAAGATCAACAGCTTCTTCCGGCTGCAGAACCCGGAGGTGCTGGCGCGACTGCGCGCGGTGTTCCCCGAGCTCGACGAGCGGCCCGACCCGGAAACGGTGTTCGTCAAGCTGCGCGAGCTGCGCAACCGGTGGTGATCATGGGACGAGGTACGCTGATCGTGCCGCTGGCCGCACTCGCTGCGCTCAGCGCGTTCTCCTCCCTCAGCTGGGGCGGGCAGAGCGCCGACGAGGGGCAGGCGCTGACGCCCAGGACGCGCGCCGCGGTCACGGCCAGCGTGCGCCGGTTCGCGCGCGCGGTGGCGCAGGACGTCACCGCCCACGGCCCGACCGCCTGGCGGCGGTACTTCTCCGACACACCGTCGTTCTTCATGGCGGTCAACGGGCAGCTGCAGTTTGCCGACAGCGCCGCGGCCAGCCGCGCCATTGCGGCGCTTCCCGCGATGATCCGGCGGATCGAGCTCACCTGGGGGGAGGATCTGCGCATCGACCCCCTGACCGCGCACTACGCGGTGGTGGCGAGCTCCTACAGCGAAGTGCAGGTGAATCCGCAGGGGCAGGCGCACACCGATCGCGGCTACTTCACCGCCGTCGCCGAGCGCCACGGGGGCGAGTGGACCTTCCGCGACGTCCACTGGTCCTCGGCCGTGCCGCAGGCGCAGGAATGACCTGCGGGAACGCCGCGGCACTGCCCCTGCCGGCCCGCGCGGTTGCCGTCCGGCGCGGCGCCGTTGCAGCATAGCGGTTAAAGAGGAGCTCCTTATGCGCACCCTGCCAATGCTCTGCGGCTGCCTGCTGGTCGGACTTGCGCCCGTGGCGTGGGCGAACGGCAGCATGAGCCGACCCATGCCCAGCATGCCGCGCGTCGACACGCCGCAGCAGAAGGCGCAGGCGGCGTACAACGACGGCGTGCACGATGCGAAGAAGGCCGACAAGGCACAGGCGGCCGCGGACGCTGCCACCGACGCCGGCCGCAAGGACAAGGCCGTACGCGAGGCGCACGAGGAATACGCCTCCGCCAACGCGAAGTTCCGCGAGGCCGTCAGGCTCGATCCGACGCTGCCCGAGGCCTGGAACTACCTCGGCTACACCAACCGCAAGCTCGGCAACTACGACGAGGCGCTCGCCGCCTACGCGAAGGCGCTCGAACTCAAACCCGGCTATGCGGATGCGCTCGAGTATCGCGGTGAGGCGTACTTGGGTCTTAGCCGCATTCCCGACGCCCAGCAGGCCTATCTCGACCTGTATGCGGGCAACCGCGCGCTCGCCGCCAAGCTCCTCACGGCCATGAGGAGCTGGGTCGCGGCACAGCGCACCGGCGGTGTCGGCGCCGGCACGGCGGGGGCGAGCACGGCGGAGGCTGGCTCGGCGGGGGCGAGCACGGCAGGCAGCGGCGCCAGCCTCGATGACTTCGACAAGTGGATCCAGGAGCGCGCGCAGATCGCCGGGCAGACCGCGGCGCTGACGCGCGCGGGTACCGCAGCCGCCTGGCGCTAGCCGTGATCGCGCGGCGGCACGCCGCGCTGCTGGCGGGGGCACTGGCGGGTTGCCCCTGCGGCGCATCCGCCGCGCCCGCTGCACCCGCCGCGGATGCGCCCGGCTGGAGCTGGCAGCTGCCGCGCGGCTTCCCGACACCTTCGGTTCCTCGCGACAATCCCATGTCGGCGGCCAAGGTCGCCCTCGGGCGGCGCCTGTTCTTCGAGCCGCGCCTGGCGGTGACCGGCCGCTACAGCTGCGCCAGCTGCCACGATCCGGCGCGCGCCTTCTCCGACGGCCGCCCGCTGGCGGTCGGCGCCACCGGCGCAAAGCTCACGCATAACGCCATGGCGCTGGTGAACGTCGCCTATAACGTGAGCTTCGGCTGGACGACCCCGCATCTGCGCTCGCTGGAAGCGCAGATGCGCGTGCCGCTCTTCAACACGCACCCGGTCGAGCTCGGAGTACTGGGCCGTGAGCGCGCACTGTGCGCACAGCTGGCGGCGGATCACGAGTATGCCGCGGCGTTCTCGGCCGCTTTTCCCGGCGAGGCAGGCACCGCCGGCGACGGCGCCGTGACTGTCGATCACCTCGTCAGGGCGATCGCCGCCTTCGAGCGCACGCTGATCTCGGGCGGCTCGCCCTTCGATCGCTACGTGTTCGGCGGCGAGCACACGGCGCTGTCGGCAGAAGCCAAGCACGGCATGGCGCTGTTCTTCTCGGCGCGCGTCGGCTGCGCTTCGTGCCACTCCGGGTTCAACTTCGCGGGCAACTGGCGCGATGCGCACGGCGCCACCGGCAAGGCGAGCTTCGCGAGCAACGGCACGAGCGAGCAGCCGGTGCGCGTGCCGACGCTGCGCAACGTCGCGCTCAGCGCCCCCTACATGCACGACGGGCGCTTCGCGACGCTCGCCGAGGTGCTCGGCCACTACGCGCAGCTCGCGGCGCGCACCGCCGCCGCAGCCGGCCCGACGCGCGACCCGCGCCTGCCGCACGCGCCGTTGAGCGCTGCCGAGCAGGCGGCGCTGATCGCCTTTCTCAACAGCCTGACGGACCCGTCGTTCATCGCGCGCTTCGCGGACACGCCCAGAAGCTAAAGGCCAGCGGACGGGCCCGCGGGTGAGCGCGCGGCAAGCTTGCGGCGTGCGCCGGTTCGCGTCCCCGGGCGCTTCCGGCTACGCTTGCCGCCCCATGCACTCCACCTTCTACCGCCGCTGCTTCCTGATCACGCTCAGCGCGATCCTCGCCTACGGGCTGTACGCGCTGCTCATGCCGCTGCGCAGTGTCATCGGCTGGGCCGCGGTGCTCGCCTTCATTCTCTATCCGCTGCACGAGCGGCTCGCGCGGCGCCTGAAGGGCCGCAGCGGCTGGTCGGCCGGCATCCTTACCGCGCTCACACCGTTCGTGGTGCTCGCGCCGCTGTCGATCGTCGGCGTGGCGTTCGCCGGACAGGTGGGGCGACTCATCGCCTACCTGCGCGGCGCCTCCTTCCTCTCCTACGAGGATCTGCTGAACCGCCTGGCGCAATACCACTACATCAGCGGCGTGGTGGCCTGGGTGCGCGACAACACGGTGGTGACGGTCGCGCAGGTGGAGGGCTGGATGACCGAGAGCGCGCAATCGCTGCTCAAGAGCGCCGCCACCACCGGCGGCAACGTGGCGCTCGGCCTGTTCGGCACGGTGGTCGGCTTCTTCATGATGCTGTTCATGCTGTTCTTCTTCCTGCAGGACGGGCGCGCGATGATCGAGGGCGCGACGCGCCTGATCCCGGTGGAGCCGCAGCGCCGCGCGCAGCTGCTGCGCTATCTCGGCGACGTGACGCGCGCGGTGGTGTTCGGCTCGACGGTGACCGCGCTGGTCCAGGGCGTCATCGTCGGCATCGGTTTCGCGCTGGTGTCGCTGCCCTCGCCGGTGGTGTTCGGCGTGCTCGCCATCATCGCCGCGTTCCTGCCGGCCGGGGCCGCCTTGGTGCTGATCCCGGCGGTGATCTATCTCGCCTCCATCGGGCGCTGGGGTGCGGCCATCTTCCTCGCCTGCTGGACCGCGGGCATGTGGATCCTGGAGAACGTCCTGCGGCCGCTGCTGACGGCGCACCATGCGCAGGTGTCGACGCTCGCGATTTTCGTCGGCGCCATCGGCGGTGTCGCGGCGTTCGGTATCCTCGGACTGGTGCTGGGGCCAGTGCTGCTGAGCTTCGTGGTGGCGCTGGTGCGCTTCTCGCAGGAGAACACCGCCGCCGGCGCCTGAAACCGGGTGCGTTTCCCGTAGAATGCGCCCCCCATGGATCTGTCGCCCGTCCTCGACCCGCTGAACGACGCGCAGCGCGCCGCGGTCACCGCGCCGCTCGGTCCGGTGCTGGTGCTCGCCGGCGCCGGCAGTGGCAAGACGCGCGTGCTGACGCACCGCATCGCCTGGGTGATCGAGGCGCTCGGCGCCTCCCCGCACGGCATACTCGCCGTGACCTTCACCAACAAGGCGGCCGGCGAGATGCGCGCGCGCGTCGAGCAGCTGCTCGGCGTGCCGCCCGGCGCGCTGTGGATCGGCACCTTCCACGGCATCGCGCACCGCCTGCTGCGGCTGCACTGGCGCGAGGCGCAGCTCGCGCAGGGCTTCCAGATCCTCGACTCCGAGGACCAGCAGCGCCTCATCAGGAAAGTCATCAAGGCGGCCGAGCTCGACGAGGCGCGCTGGGTGCCGCGCGAGGTGCAGTGGTTCATCAACTCCAACAAGGACGAGGGCCGGCGGCCGGCGCACCTCAAGGACGGCGACCCGACCCGCAGTCAGCTCATCCGGCTGTACGCGGCGTACGAGCAGGCGTGCGCGCGCTCCGGGGTGGTGGATTTCGCCGAGCTGCTGCTGCGCGCCTACGAATTGTGGCGCGACAACGGCTCGCTGCTGGCGCACTACCAGCGGCGCTTCCAGCACGTGCTGGTGGACGAGTTCCAGGACACCAACGCCATCCAGTACGCGTGGATGCGGCTGCTCGCCCCGCCGCAGCCGGCCGAGACGGCCACGAACGGTGCCGCGCGCACCGTGGCGCACCCGTTTGTGGTGGGAGACGACGATCAATCGATTTTTCGCTTCAGGGGCGCGCGCGCCGAGACCCTGCAGCAGTTCCGCCGCGATTACCCGCGCGGCGCGCTGTTTCGCCTCGAGCAGAACTACCGCTCCACCGCCACCATTCTCGAGGCGGCCAACGGGCTCATCGGCCACAACGCCGGGCGCCTGGGCAAGAAGCTGTGGACCGCCGGGGCGCGCGGTGAGCCGATCCGCCTGTACGACGCCTACAACGAGCGCGACGAGGCGGAGTTCGTGACGCACCGCATCCGCGAGCACGTGGCCCAGGGCGGACTGCGGCGCGAGGTCGCGATCCTGTATCGCTCGAACGCGCAGTCGCGCGTTTTCGAGGAAGCGTTCCTGTCAGCGCGCGTCCCCTACCGCGTGTACGGCGGACTGCGCTTCTTCGAGCGCGCGGAAATCAAGGACGCGCTCGCCTACCTGCGTCTGATCGCCAACCGCCAGGACGATGCCTCCTTCGAGCGCGTGGTCAACCTGCCGGCGCGCGGAATCGGTGCGAAGAGCCTGGAGCTGCTGCGCGAGCAGGCGCGCGCCGGCGGCGGCTCGCTGTGGCAGGCAGCCGCTGCGGCGCTCCCCGCCGGCACGCTCGGCGCGCGCGCCGGGGCGGCGCTCGCGGGTTTCCTGGCGCTCATCGAGCGGCTCGCCGCCGCGACGGCGGCGCTCGCGCTGCACGAGCAGGTCGACCAGGTGCTCAAGGCGAGCGGGCTGGTCGAGCACTACCGCCGCGAGAAGGCCGACCGCGGCGAAGCGCGCGTCGAGAACCTCGATGAGCTCGTGAGCGCGGCGCGCGGCTTCACGCCGGAAGGATCGGAGCTCGCGCCGCTGGAAGCATTCCTGGCACACGCCGCGCTCGAATCCGGCGAAGGCCAGGCGGCCGCCTGGGAGGACTGCGTGCAGATGATGACGCTGCACAGCGCCAAGGGGCTCGAGTTCCCGGTGGTGTTCCTCGCCGGCATGGAGGAGGGACTGTTTCCGCACCAGCGCTCGCTCGCCGACCTCGACGGTCTCGAGGAGGAGCGGCGGCTGTGCTACGTCGGCATGACGCGCGCCATGCGCCGCCTGTACCTGAGCTACGCCGAGCAGCGGCGGCTGCACGGGGTGGACAGCTACGGGCAGGTGTCGCGCTTCGTGCGCGAGATCCCGGAAGAGCTCATCGAGGAGGTGCGCCCGAAGGTGCAGGTGTCGCGCCCGCTGGCGGTGGGGCGCTTCCGGCCCGAGGAGCCGGCGGTGGGCGGCGTGCGCCTCGGCGCGCGCGTGCGCCACGGCAAGTTCGGCGACGGCGTGGTGCTCAACGTCGAGGGCTCGGGCGCGCACGCGCGCGTACAGGTGAGCTTCGAGCGCCAGGGTACCAAGTGGCTGATGGTGCAGTATGCGAACCTCGAGCCGCTGTAGTTCATTGGAAAAACTGGCCTGCGGCCGTTTTTCGGACCGTGCCTGCGTTGCCGGCGGCAAAAGGCGTGGCTTTTGCCGCCTGCGCGGTGCCCAGCCGTGAAGATCCTGATCCTCGGCGCCGGCCAGGTCGGCCGCACCGCCGCGCAGCACCTGTCGCGCGAGGAAGCCAACGAGGTCACGGTGGTGGACGTGAACGAGGAGGTGCTGCGCGAGCTGCAGGACCGGCTCGACGTGCGCACCGTCGCCGGCAACGCCGCCCACCCGAGCGTGCTCGAGGCCGCCGGCGCTGCCGAAGCGGAAGTGCTGGTCGCGCTCACCTCCAGCGACGAAGTCAACATGATGGCCTGCGAGGTGGCGTTCACGCTGTTCCGCACTCCGACCAAGATCGCCCGCATCCGCGCCGCCGAGTACACCAGCCGCGCGGAGCTGTTCGGCAGCGACGGCCTGTCGGTCGACGTGTTCATCAGCCCGGAGCAGCTGGTAACCGAGTACGTCGAGCGCCTCATCCACCATCCCGGCACGCTGCAGGTGCTCGACTTCGCCGACGGCCGCGTGCGGCTGGTGGGCGTACGCGCCCAGCGCGGCGGCCTGCTGGTGGGCCAGAGCCTGCGCGAGCTCGCGCGCCACCTGCCGAAGGTCGAGGTGCGCGTGGTGGCGATCTTCCGCGATGGCCGCTGCGTCGCGCCTGAGGGCGACACGCTGATCGCGGAAGGTGACGAGGTGTTCTTCCTCGCCGCGCGCGACGACATCCGCCGCGTCATGGCGGAGCTGCGCCACGGCGAGAGCGAAGCACGGCGCATCGTGATCGCCGGCGGCGGCAACATCGGCTTCCGCCTGGCGAAGAAGCTCGAGCTGCACAACCAGGTGAAGGTGATCGAGCGCGACGCGCGCCGCGCACGCGCGGTGTCGGAGCTGCTGGAGAAGGCCATCGTGCTGCACGGCGACGCGGCCGACGAGCAGCTGCTCATCGAGGAGAACATCGACAGCACCGACGTGTTCGCCGCGCTCAGCAACTCGGAGGAAACCAACATCCTGGCGGCGATGCTCGCCAAGCGCCTCGGCGCCCGCAAGGTGATGGCGCTCATCAACCGCCCCGCGTACACCGAGCTGGTGGAGTCGGGCAGCATCGACGTCGCCATCTCGCCGCAGACCATCACCATCGGCTCGCTGCTCGCCCACGTGCGCCGCGGCGACGTGGTGCGCGTGCACGCGCTGCGGCGCGGCGCCGCCGAGGCGCTCGAGGCGGTGGTGCACGGCGACGAGCGCAGCTCGCGCATCGTCGGCCGCACCGTGGCAGAGATCGCGCTGCCCGAGGGCGCCTCCATCGGCGCGGTGGTGCGCGGCGATGAGGTGATCATGGCGCACCACGACACGCGCATCCTCGGCGACGATCACGTCATCCTGTTCCTGGCCGACCGGCGCCACCTCGAGGCGGTCGAGCGGCTGTTCGTGCGGGTAGCGCGCTAGGGCTTACCGCGTGCTCGCTGTCGCGCACGTACTGGGGCTGCTGCTCGCGACCTTCGCGCTCGCCTACCTGCTGCCGCTGGGGTGCTCGCTGTTCTACGGCGACGGTCTGCTCGCGCAGTTCCTCGCCGCAGCCGCGATCACCGGCGCGGTCGGCCTCATCCTCGCCGCGGCGACCTGGCGCTTTCGCCGCGAGTTGAAGCCGCGCGACGGCTTCCTGCTGGTGACGCTCGGCTGGCTGCTGCTGTCGGCGGCCGCAGCATTACCGCTACTGCTCGCGCTGCCCCACTTGAGCTTTACGGCGGCGTACTTCGAGGCCATGTCGGGCCTCACCACCACCGGCTCGACGGTGCTCGTGGGCCTCGACGCCCTGCCGCCCTCGGTGAACCTGTGGCGGCACGCGCTCGAGTGGTTCGGGGGCCTCTCCATCATCGTCATGGCGCTCGCGGTGCTGCCGCTGCTCGGCGTGGGCGGCATGCAGCTCTACAAGGGCCACGCGCCCGGCACCGTCAAGGAGGAGCGCCTCGCGCCGCGCATCACCGAGACCGCGAAACAGCTGTGGCTGGTGTATGCGCTGCTGACCGCCGCGGGCATCGTGGCGCTGCGGGTAGCGGGCATGTCGTGGTTCGACGCGGTGTGCCACGCGTTCTCGGCGGTCGGGCTCGGCGGCTTCTCCACCCACGACGCGAGCATCGCCTGGTTCAACTCGGCGGCGATCGAGGCGGTGCTGATGGTGCTGATGGTGATCGCCGCGCTCAACTTCGCGCGCCATTTCAGCGCGCTGCGGCGGCTGTCGCTCGCCAGCTACCGCCAGGACCCGGAGGCGCGCGCGATCTTCGTGGTGCTGGTGCTGTCGGTGGCGGGGATCGCGCTGCTGCTCAATGCGCACGGCGTCTACCCGCGCTTCGCGCTGGCGCTGCGGCATTCCGCCTTCAACGTCATCTCGCAGGCAACCACCAGCGGGCTCACCACCCAGGACTACCAGCGCTGGCCGGTGTTCGCGCCCTACTGGATGCTGTTCCTGTCGTGCATCCTCTGCAGCACCGGCTCGACCGGCGGCGGCATCAAGATGTTCCGCACGCTGCTGCTCGCGCGCCAGGCGGGCCGCGAGATGCAGCTGCTGATCCACCCGGCGGCGATCGCGCCGCTGCGCATCGGCGGGCGGCCGATCGCCGACAGCGTGGGGCGCGCGGTGCTGGCGTTCATCTTCCTGTACTTCATGACGGGGGCGCTGCTCACCTTCGCGCTGCTGCTCACCGGCATGGACTTCGACGCCGCCTTCGGCGCGGTGGTGGCGTCCATCAACAACACCGCGCACGGCTTCGGGCCGCCGGGCGGGGTGCACAACCTGCATGCGCTCACCCCGATGCAGACCTGGATCTGCACCGCGGCGATGCTGCTCGGCAGACTCGAGATCTTCAGCGTGCTGGTGCTGTTCCGGCCGGCGTACTGGCGCAAGTAGCGCGCTTGAGGCGCGCGCTCACAACTCCCGGTCGACGTGCAGCAGCGACAGCAGCTGCACCTCCAGGCGCTGCCACGGGCTGCGCGCCGGCTCGCGGTGGGTGCTGACTGGCCGGCCGTCCGCCTGCGTCGTCCAGGTGAGCCGCGGCCGCGCGCCGCTGCCGCCGGCCTCGAGCGTCACGGCGTAGGCGCTCTGCGGCTGCGTCATGGCGTCGAAGCGCCGCGCGGTCTCGGCGGCGAGCTCGGCGCTGTGGATGATCACGCCGACCTCGGTGTTGAGCCGACGCGAGCGCTGGTCGTAGTTCATCGAGCCGATGAACACGCCGCTGCGATCGAACACCATGAGCTTCGCGTGCAGGCTGTAGTTGCCGCTGCGGGTCAGCCGGCGGGACTCGCCGCTGCCGCGCCGGCTTTCCGGAAGGGCGCGCAGCTCGAACAGCTCCACCCCGGACTCAAGCAGCGCCACGCGGTAGTGCATGTAGCCCGCCTGCGCCAGCGCATCGGTGTTGGCCTCGAGCGAGGTGGTGAGTATGCGCACGCGGCGCTGCTGCGCACGGCGATCCTCGAGGAGCTTCAGCTCCCCGGCCGTCGGCACCAGGTAGGGCGTCACCATGGCGAGCTCGGTGCGGGTCGCAACGATCTCGCGCTCCAGCGGCGCAAACAGCAGGCCGCCGACACGCTCGCCCGCGGCGATCTTCGCGCCCTTGTCGGGAGGGTCGCAGGCCACCTCGCTGGCCGCCCAGGAAAGCGCCGCGCTGCCGGCGAGCACCCCCGCCAGCGGCTCGCCCGCGGCGAGCCGCTCCTGGTAGTTGAAGCCGGCGCTGGCGGCCTTCTGCGGCAGCGTCCTGCGCCGGGCGAGCTCGGCCGCCGCCGCGCGGCGGGTGGTGAGCAGCGCCTGCGCCGGGATCGCCAGGCGGCTGTCCCAGTACTGCTCGAACGTCGCCGCGAGCGCCGCCACCACCGGCCCGCTGGCGAAGACGTCCTCGTCGGCGAACTGCGACTGCGAGTCCACCTGGAAATACTGGTCGCCGATGTTGCGTCCGCCGACGAGCGCGATCGCCCCGTCGGCGACGAACAGCTTGTTGTGCATGCGGTAGTCGAGCCGGCCGTGGCTGAAGGCGAACTCGAGCACGCGCAGCAACAGGTTGTGTCCGCGATAGCGAAACGGATTGAAAACGCGGATGGCGACATTCGGCTGCGCGGCGAGCGCGAACAGCTGCTCATCGCCGGCGACACTCTCGGCGTCATCGACCAGGATGCGCACGCGCACGCCGCGCGCGGCCGCCTTGCTCAGCGCCTCGGTGATCAGGCGGCCCGATTCATCGCCATGGAAGATGTAGTACTGCAGGTCGATTGAGGCGCGCGCCTGCGCGATCAGCTCGAGGCGCAGCAGCAGCCCGTCGACACCCACCGGGAAGAGACGAAAGCCCGACTGCGCCGGGTGGCTGCCGGCCTGCGCCGCGAAAGGCTGCAGCAGCGCCGGGTTGGGCGGCTGGGTGACGGGCGGCGAGGGGCTGCGCGGATAGTCGCGCCCGGGGAGCGAGCTGCAGGCGGCGAGCAGGATCGCGCAACCCGCAGGGACCCGTCGCAGCAGCCGTGTTGCGCGCAGAGCGTCGATGGGGTGGCGCTTTTAGCTGTGGATGTAGCTCTCGAGCTGCTCGATCTGCTGGCGCTGCTCGGCGATCACCGCCTTGACCAGGTCGCCGATCGACACCATGCCGACCACGCGGCCGCCGTCGACGACCGGCAGGTGGCGCACGTGCCGGTCGGTCATGAGCTGCATGCACTTGTCGACCGTGGTGTCGGGCTGCACCGTGATCACCGCGCTCGTCATGATGTCGCGCACCGGCGTGTCGGCCGAGGAGCGTCCGAGCAGAATGACCTTGCGGGCGTAATCGCGCTCCGAGACGATGCCGGCGAGCGTCTCATCCTCCATGACGAGCAGCGCGCCGACCTGGTGCTCGGCCATGGCGCGGATCGCCTCGAGCACGGCCGCCCCGGGAGCGACGCTAAAGATCGCCCGGCCCTTGCGATCGAGCAGCTGGCGCACGATGGTCATGGCTCATCCCTCCCGCTGTCCCTAAGGCTAGCGCGCGGCGGGGCTGACTTCCACGGTAAGCGTGACGTCGGCAGTCACCTCGAGGGCGCCCGCCTCCACCGGGGTCGGTACAGCACTCGCCGACAGGCCGGCCGCACGCGCCACCGGGTGGCTGTAGAGCGGCGTGAGGCGCGGGCTGTTCTCCTCGACGGCGAGCACCCGCACCACCTTGAGCCCGAGGGCCCCCGCCAGCACCTCCGCCTGCGCGCGCGCCCGGGTCGCCGCCTCGCGCAGCGCCTGAGCGCGCACTGCGTCCTGGTCCCGCAGCGTGAAGCGGATGCCCTGCACGTGGTTGGCGCCGGCGCGCGCGGCGGCGTCGATCACGCTGCCGATCCTGTCCAGGTCATCGAGCGTCACCTGCACGACGTTCGCGGCACTGTAGCCGTTGATGGTCGGCTCGCCGCCGCTCACGTGGTAGTCGTAATTGGGATTGAGCGAGTAACTGATGGTCTTCAATGCCGCCGCCGGGGTCGCCTTGCGCACCGCGTCGAGCACCGCGTCCACCTGGCGGGCGTTCTGCGCCGCCGCTTCCTGCGAGGTGGCGGCGCGCGTGCTGACGCCGATCTCGACCTGCACGCGATCGGGCCGGGCGCTGACCTGCGCATCGCCGGTGACGCGGATCGACGACAGCGGCGGCTGCTGCGCGAAGGCCGTGCCGAGTGCCGCGCAGGCGAGGAACGCGCAAAGCTGTTTCACGCTGGCGACGCCGCGGAACGCATTCGCATATTCTACGCGCGCCGCGTGCGTCAGTTCATAGTTTGGCCAGACAGAGCGCGCCAGTGCGCGCAGCGCCGGGTATACAACATGGATGGACGGCCGGGAAATTCACGTGGCGCCCGATCGCTTCGAGGTCAGCTCGGGCGAAGCGCTGCTGGTGACGCAGCTGCACTCGGCGATCGCGGTGTGCATCTACGACGCCAGCGAGGAAGCCGGCGCGCTGCTGCACCTGCGCTGCATCGTGCGCAGCTCGCGCCCCGTGGACGTCACCGACACCACGCTCGCCACCGAGCTGCTGCTGCTCGACCGCTGCCTCGAGTCGCTGCGGGCGTCGGCGCCCGCCGCGCGCCACCTGCAGGCTCGCATCGTGGTGCACCTGGCGCACGAGCCGCACGCCGGCCCGGCCTGCGAGACGGTGGTGACGCTGGTGAAGCACTACCTGCAGGATGCCGGGGTCGCGCTGCTGCCCGAGGACGTCGCCAGCGGGCCGACGCGCACGCTGCGCTTCCGTCCGAGCATGGGCTGGGTGCACACACACACCCCCGGCTGACGAGCCGCGCGCCGTGACGGGCCGGCAAGCCGCGCTGCCCGCAGCCCTCAGGCAGGCGCTCGAGCAGCTGTTCGAGGCGCCCGTCGCCCACGTCAGGATCATCGAGCACTCCTGGTTCACCCGGCTGCACGGGCGCGCGGTGGCCACCACGCGGCGGCGGCGCATCTACCTGCGCGGCAGCGCCGCGGAGTTCTTCGCCGACCCCTGGCTGATGCTGCACGAGTACTGCCACGTCATCCACCAGTGGCAGACAGGCTCGCTCACCGTGCCGCGCTACCTCGCCGAGTGCCTGCGGCGCGGCTACTGGGACAACCGTTTCGAGGTCGAGGCGCGGCAGTTCGCGGACGCGAACCTCGCGCGGCTGCGCGCGCTGCTTCAGCCGAGCAGCGCCTCGCGCCGGTAGAGTCGCCCGGCCGCCGCGATCAGCAGCGCGCCGAGCACGAGCGTGCCCCCGACCGACATGGCGACGAACGCCGCCGGCAGCGGCTCGGCGCGCAGCAGGCTCGTGATGAGGAAGTGCTGGCTGAGGGACGGCACCGCCATCAGCGCGAGGTGAGCCTTGAGGCCCAGAAGTCCGGCGAAGGCGAGCGGCAGCGTCGGCACCAGCAGCACCAGTCCCAGCCAGGTCTGCGCCTCGCGGTAGCTGCGGGTGTAGGCGGCGACGATGGTCATGAGCGCGGCGCCGAGCGGCACCAGCGGCAGGCAGCACAGGATCACGGCGAGCGCGACCCTCGGGCCGAAGTTCACGCTCATGCCAAAGCGCTCCAGCCCGGCGAAGCGCAGCATGACGGCGAAGGCGCTCACGGTGAGGGTGAGCGAGAGCGCCATGTAGGCGCAGGTGGCGAGGATCTTGCCGTAGATGAGCTGCTCGCGGCGCACCGGCACGGTGAGCAGCGGCTCGAGCGAGCCGCGCTCGCGCTCGCCCGCCGTGGTGTCGATCGCCAGGTACATGCCGCCCATCAGCATGGTGAGCAGCACCAGGTAACTGAGCGTGCCGAGCACGAGCACCGAGCGCGTCGCCGGCGTCGAGACGTCGATCTCCTGCAGCGCGAGCGGCGAGAGGGTGAGCGGATCGATGCCGCGCGCGGCGATGCGCAGCCGCGCCACGAGCCCCGCGTACTGCGCGAGCAGTCCGCGCAGCCGCGCCCCCTCGCCCGCCGCGGTGATGTCCGAAGCGTCGGCGTACAGCTCGAGCGGCGCCGGCTCGCCCGCGGCGAGCCGCGTGGCGAAGTCCGCTCTCACCAGCAGCACCCGCGCCTGAATCCGCGCCTGCACGGCCGCGCGCGCCTGCGTTGTGTCGTAGTCGACCGGCCGCACCGCGACGCCGTACTGGCGCAGGAACGCGAGCAGGTTCGGGGCTCGCTCACCGTGCGCCACCGCGAGCGTGAGCGGCCGCTCGCCCTCCTCCGCGCCGCGCTCGAGCTGCAGCGACAGCCCGCCGGCGAACAGCAGCGGCCCGAGCAAGGGCCCGAGCAGCAGCGCAGTGAACAGCGTGCGCCGCTCGCGCAGGTTCTCGCGAAACTCCTTGACGAAGACTACGAGGATGGCGCGCATGGACTAACTTTCAGCCTCGCCGATGAGGCGCACGAAGGCCTCCTCGAGGCTCGCCGTGCCGGTGCGGGCACGGATCACTTCCGGGGTGCCGCTGGCGCGCACCGCGCCGGCGGCGATCACCACCACCTCATCGCACAGCGCACTCACCTCCTGCATCACGTGGCTCGAGAGCAGCACGCAGTGCCCCGCGTCGCGCAGCTGACGCAGCAGCGCGCGCAGGGTGCGCACTGCCATCACGTCGAGCCCGTTGGTGGGTTCGTCCAGCACCAGATTGCGCGGCCGGTGGACCAGCGCACGCGCCAGCGCGGTCTTGACGCGCTGCCCCTGCGAGAAGCCGCGCGCACGGCGGTCGGCGAACTCCTCCATCTCGAGCAGCCGCATGAGCTCGGCGGTGCGCGCGCGGGCGCTGGCGCGAGGCAGCCCGTGGAGCGCGGCGAAGTACAGCACGTTCTCGCGCGCGGTGAGGTTCGGGTAGATGCCGGCGCCATGCGGCAGCACGCCGAGCCGCGCGGCGGCGGCGAGCGGCTCGCGCACCACGCTGCAGCCGTCGACGAGCGCGTCCCCGGCGTCGGGCCTCAAGACGGTGTAGAGCATGCGCAGCGTGGTGGACTTGCCGGCGCCGTTCGGCCCTAACAGCCCGGTGATGCGGCCGTCGGCGGCGGCGAGGCTCACCTCGCGCACCGCGGCGACGGCGCCGAAGCGCTTGCTCAGCCTGAGCGCCTCGATCACGGCGGCGGCCCGTTGAGCGAGGTGAAGAAGGGCATCGGGCGGGCAAGCCGCGTGCAGCCGACGTCGAGGCCCTGCACAGACGCGCGCTGCAGGAACTGCGCCATCAGCCGATCGACGCACGGAGCGGTGAGCTGCCCGTGACCGAAGCCTTCGAGAACGACGCCGACGCCGGCCGGAAAGGAGCGCAGCGCTTGCGCCCCCCAGGCGGGCGGGGTCACCGGGTCGTCGCTCCCGGACAGCAGCAGCGCCGGCACCTGACTTGTGAGCGGGGCGTGCAGATCCGCATCGACCGGTCCGTGCGGCCAGATGCGGCACACGCTCTCAAGGCCCTGAAGCTGCAGCGTGCCGAGGTAGGTCGCCGCGAGCTGCGCGGTGTCGAGGCTCTGCTCGTCGAAGAACGGCACGTCCTCGGCGCACACCACGCTGTTGTGCATGCCGGTGGCGAGCTCGCCCGCGTAGGCACGCTCGAACAGCAGCTGCTGCGCGGCGAGTGGCGCGTAGTCGGCGCGCGCCGCGGCGGCGTGCAGCATGAGCGGCAGGAGCGCGGCGTATTCGCTCGCATAGGTGGAAAGGCGCAGCACGCTCGCGAGCGCCTCCGCGCCGAATTCGCGCTGCGTGGCGACGCCGCTCGCCGGATCGGCCAGCTTCACCGGCAGCGCGCGGCCGCTCACCGCGGCACGCACGGTGCGGTAGTCCTGCGCAGGGTCACCGAACGCGGCGCGGCACGGCGCATCCTTCGCGCAGCGCGCGAGGATATCGAGCAGCGCCGCTTCCGCCACGAGCGCGGTGTCGGCGCCGACGGCGCGGCCGACCGGCACGACCCCGTCGAGGATCAGCGCGCGGGTGTGCTGCGGATAACGGCGCAGGTACTGCTGCGCGACGCGCGTCCCGTAGGAGGCACCGTACAGATCGATGCGCGGGGCGCCGAGCGCGGCGCGCACGCTCTCCAGGTCCGCAACGGCGACGCTCGTGGTGTACCAGGCGACATCCGCGCCACCGGCGAGGCTTGCGAGGCAGGCGCGGGTGCTGGCGGCGATCACTTGCGGCGAGGCCGACTCCTGCGGGTCCTGCACCTCGGCGGGGCAATCGAGCGGGTTGGACCTGCCCGTGCCGCGCTGGTCGACGAGCACGATGTCGCGCTCGCGCAGGATGCGACCGAAGGCGCCGGCGGTGGCGGCGTAGAAGCTGCCCGCCGCCTGCCCGGGACCGCCGGCGAGCACGAACAGCGGGTCCGGCGCCTTGCGGCGGCTGATCGCCGGCACGCGCACCACCGACAGGTCGATGCGCCGCCCGCCCGGCGCGTGCGGATTCTCCGGCACCGACAGCAGCGCGCACTCGGCCGCGAGCAGCGTCAGGCGCAGCGGGTGCTCGAGCTCGCAGGCGTGAAAGCGCAGTGGCGCGACAGGTGCGCCCGCGGCGACAGATGCGCCAGCGGCGACCGGTGCGCCAGCGGCGGGGGTCGGGCCGGGCGCTGCGGCGTGTGCCGCGGGCGCGCCGAGCGCCACGAGGGCGAGCAGGCGCGAAGCGCACGCAGCGACTCCCCGTGGCACGCGCGGCTTCTTCACTGCGGCAGGCATTGGCCGCGGAGCATAAGGCAAACCGCGCCTTGTTCGTGTGCCGCGACACCCTACAATACGCGTCCCGCGCGCTACCCTTCCTTCGCCATGGCCGTGAACGACCCCGAGCGCTCCGCGAACGCCTACGACGTCATCGTCGTCGGCGGCGGACATGCCGGCACCGAAGCGGCGCTCGCCAGCGCGCGCAGCGGTGCGCACACACTGCTGCTCACGCAGAGCCTCGAAACGCTGGGGGCGATGAGCTGCAATCCCGCGATCGGCGGCATCGGCAAGGGGCACCTGGTGCGCGAGATCGATGCGCTCGGGGGCGCGATGGCGCGCGCCACGGACGAGGCCGGCATCCAGTTCCGCACGCTGAACGCCAGCAAGGGTCCGGCGGTGCGCGCGACCCGCGCGCAGGCGGACCGGGTGCTGTACCGGCAGGCCATCCGCCGCCGGCTGGAGAACGCGCCGAACCTCGCCCTCTTCCAGCAGGAGGCCGCCGACCTCATCGTGAGCGGCGGCCGCGTCCAGGGCGTCGTGACGGTGACGGGCATCCGCTTCGAGGCGCCGGCGGTGGTGCTCACGGTGGGCACCTTCCTCGGCGGGCGCATCCACGTCGGCCTCGACAACTACGCGGGCGGTCGCGCAGGGGATGCGCCTTCCAACCGCCTCGCGGCGCGCCTGCGCGAGCTGCCCCTCACCGTGGCGCGGCTCAAGACCGGAACGCCACCGCGGCTCGATGGCCGCACGCTCGACTGGTCCGTCATGGCCGTCCAGCCGGGTGATGAGCCAAGTCCCGTGTTTTCGTTCCTCGGAAGAATCAGTGAACATCCCAGGCAGATAAATTGTTTCATAACCAGTACAAACGAGCGTACCCACGACATCATCCGCGCGGCCATCGATCGCTCGCCGATGTTCACCGGCGCGATCGAAGGCGTCGGCCCGCGCTACTGCCCCTCGGTCGAGGACAAGGTGGTGCGCTTCGCCGACAAGACCTCGCACCAGGTGTTCGTCGAGCCCGAGGGGCTCAACACCCATGAGGTCTACCCGAACGGCATCTCCACCAGCCTCCCCTACGATGTGCAGTGCGAGCTGGTGCACTCGATCACGGGCTTCGAGCGCGCGCACCTGACGCGCCCGGGCTATGCCATCGAGTACGACTTCTTCGATCCGCGCGATCTTTCGCCCTCCCTCGAGACGCGCTGCCTCGAGGGCCTGTACTTCGCCGGCCAGATCAACGGCACGACCGGCTACGAGGAGGCCGCCGCGCAGGGACTCATCGCCGGCATCAATGCGGCGCGGCGCGTGCGGGGCGTTCCTCCCTGGACGCCCAAGCGCAGCGAGGCCTACCTCGGAGTGCTGATCGATGACCTGGTCACGCGCGGCACGCGCGAGCCGTATCGCATGTTCACCAGCCGCGCCGAGCATCGGCTGCTCCTGCGCGAGGACAACGCCGACCTGCGCCTCACGCCTACCGGCCGGCAGCTCGGGCTGGTGGACGAGGAGCGCTGGGCGCTCTTCGAGGCCAAGCAGGCGGCGGCGGCACTGGAGCTCACGCGCCTGATGCAACTGCGCCTGAAGGCTTGCGCGGTGCCCGCCGCCTGGGCGCAGCGCGTGCTGCACGCCCCGCTCGCCCGTGACGTGACGGCGTTGGAGCTGCTGCGCCGGCCGGAAGTCAGCTACGAGGCGCTCATCGAGATCGCCGGTCCCCCCGCCTGGCTCGAGCGGGCGGACCTTGCGGACGAGCGAATTGCTGCGCAGGTGCGCACGCAGATCGAGGCGCACGCCCGCTACGCCGGCTACATCGAGCGGCAGCAGGAGGAGATCGAGCGGGCGCGGCGCAACGAGGAGACCGCGCTCCCGCAGGCGCTCGACTACGCGCTGATTCATGGTCTCTCGCACGAGGTGCGCCAGAAGCTCACGGCCGTGCGCCCGGCCACCCTCGGGCAGGCGGCGCGCATCCCCGGAGTGACGCCGGCGGCGGTGTCGATCCTGCTGGTGCACCTGAAGAAGCGCACGGCGAGCGCGCCCAAGGTCGCATGAGCGGCTTCATCGCCAGGCTCGGCAACGCCTGGGAAAAGAACGACTCGCTGCTGTGCATCGGGCTGGACCCGGAGATCGAGCGCTTTCCGCGCCAGATCGCCGCCGAGGCCTCGCCGATCTTCCAGTTCAACCGCGCCATCATCGACGCCACGGGCGACCTGGTGTGCGCGTACAAGCCGCAGTTCGCGCACTACGCCGCCTACGAGGCGGAGGACCAGCTCGAGCGCACCATCGATTACATCCACCGCACCCGCCCGGACGTGGCGGTGATCCTCGATGCCAAGCGCGGCGACGTCGGCAACACCGCCGAGCGCTACGCCATCGAGGCCTTCGAGCGCTACGCGGCGGATGCGGTGACGGTGAATCCCTATCTCGGCGGTGATGCGCTCGAGCCGTTCCTGCGCCACGCCGACAAGGGCGTGGTGATCCTCTGCCGCACCTCCAATCCCGGCGCCGGCGAGGTGCAGGACCTGATGGTCGACGGCCGCAAGCTCTACCAGGTGGTGGCGCAGCTCGCCGCGGAGCGCTGGAACGGGCGCGG
>DATHQM010000107.1:0-11550 GCA_035482695.1 Steroidobacteraceae bacterium
GTGCTGAACCATGCCGGCTAGCGCGCCCGGCACCGCCGGTGGGGCGGCGCGTCGCCCGCCCGTGCTGCAGGAGGGGCTGCGCATCGGCGGCGCGCGCGTCGACACCGCGCGCCACCGCGAGGTGGTCAATCCCTACACCGGCGCGGTCATCGCCTCGGTCGCCCAGGCATCGGTCGATGACGTGCGCCGCGCGATCGGCGTCGCGCGTGCCTTTCGCTCACCGCTGACGCGCTATGAGCGCTATCGCATCTGCTACCAGACGGCGGCGGCGCTGCGCTCGCGCACCGAGGAGCTCGCCGACCTCATCACCGCCGAAAGCGGCCTGTGCAAGAAGGACTCCCTCTACGAGGTGGGTCGCGCCTGCGACGTGTTCGTGTTCGCCGGCAACGCCGCACTGCAGGACGATGGCCAGGTGTTCTCCTGCGACCTCACCGCGCACGGCAAGCGGCGCAAGGTCTATACGCTGCGCGAGCCGCTGCTCGGGGTGATCGTGGCGATCACGCCCTTCAATCACCCGCTCAACCAGGTCGCGCACAAGGTCGCCCCCAGCATCGCCACTAACAATCGCATGGTCCTCAAGCCCTCGGAGAAGACCCCGCTGTCGGCGCTGCGCCTGGCGGACATCCTCTACGAGGCGGGACTGCCACCGCAGATGTTCAGCGTGCTGACCGGTGAGCCGGGCGAGATCGCGGATGAGCTGTTGACGCACGCGGATGTCGACCTGATCACCTTCACCGGCGGCGTGCCGGTCGGCAAGTACATCGCCGCCAAGGCCGTCTACAAGCGCCAGGTGCTCGAGCTCGGTGGCAACGACCCGCTCATCGTCATGGAGGACGCCGACCTCGAGGAGGCGGCGGCGCTCGCCGCAGCCGGCTCCTACAAGAACTCCGGTCAGCGCTGCACGGCCGTCAAGCGCATGCTGGTGCACGAGTCGGTCGCCGCGCGCTTCACCGAGCTGCTGCTGGAGAGGTCGCGCGCCATCCGCTACGGCGACCCGCTGGACCCCGAGACCGACATGGGCACCGTGATCGACGCGGCGGCGGCGCGCAGCATCGAGGAGCGCGTCAATGAGGCGGTCGCACAGGGCGCGCGGCTGCTGTACGGCAACGTGCGCTCCGGGGCGCTCTACTCCCCGACGGTGCTCGATCGCGTGCAGCCGCAGATGAGCCTCGTAAGGGAGGAGACCTTCGGCCCGGTTTCCCCGGTAATCACCTTCTCGAGCCTCGACGATGCCATCCGCATCGCCAACTCCACCGCCTACGGCCTGTCCTCGGCGGTGTGCACCAACCGTCTCGACTACATCACGCGTTTGGTGTCGGAGCTCAACGTCGGCAGCGTCAACGTGCGCGAGGTCCCGGGCTACCGCCTGGAGCTCACCCCGTTCGGCGGCATCAAGGACTCCGGCCTTGGCTACAAGGAAGGCGTCCAGGAAGCGATGAAGAGCTTCACCAACCTGAAGACCTATTCGCTGCCGTGGACGGGGTGAGCGCGGCGGCGCCGGCGATCGCGCCGGCAGTGGCCGCGCGGCGGGTGCGCGCGCTGCGCGTGGCGCAAGCGCGCACCCTGCTGCTGCTGTTCCTCGGCTACGCCTCCTGCTACTTCTGCCGCAGCAATCTGTCAGTGGCGACGCCGCTCATCGTCGATGAGCTCGGGCGCCGCGGCATCAGTCACGCGACGGCGATCGTCAGCATCGGCTCGATGGCCTCCTTCGGGGTGTTCGCCTACGCGATGGGCAAGTGGTTCCTCACCAGCCTCGGGGACTACTGGGGCGGCAAGCGCAACCTGCTGATCGCGACCGGCGGCGCCACCGCCTTCACGCTGCTGTTCGCCTCGAGCTCCTCGCTGCCGATGTTCACACTCGCCTGGACCGGCAACCGCCTGACCCAGTCAATCGGCTGGTCGGCACTCATCAAGGTCTCCTCGCGGTGGTTCCACTATTCGCGCTACGGCACGGTGGCGGCGATCCTCACCTGCAGCTACCTGATCGGCGATGCCGCCGCACGGCAGAGCATGGGTGCGCTGCTCGATCACGGTGTCCCCTGGCGCGGGCTGTTCGTGTTCGGCGCCGGCGTCGCCGGCTGCATGTTTGTCGCCAACCTCTTTTTCCTGCGCGAATCGCGCAGCGGCGAGGGCTACCCGGACGCCGAGCCGAATCCTGCGAACCTCTTCTGCGGGGCGCAGCAGCGCCCGCGCAATTTCCTGCAGCTGGTGCGCCCGCTGCTCGCCAGCCGCGCGTTCCTCATCGTGTGCCTGCTGGGCTTCGCCAGCACCATGGTGCGCGAGACCTTCAACACCTGGACGCCGGTGTACCTGCGCGACTTCGCGGGCTACGGCGTCAGTCAGGCCGCGGCGCTGTCGGCGATCTTCCCGGGCGTCGGCGCCGTCTCGGTGCTGCTCGCCGGCTGGCTGAGCGACCGGCTCGGCAGCCAGTGCCGCGCGCTGCTGCTGTGCTTCGGTCTCAGCGCGACGGCGGTGGCGCTGCTGGTGCTCACCGGGCTGCGGCCGGGTACTGGCGGCACGGTGCTGCCGGTCGTCATGACCGGCGTGGTCGCGTTCTGCCTGCTCGGACCTTATGCGTTTCTCCCCGGCGCGTTCGCGCTCGACTTCGGTGGCCGCGAGGCCGGCGCGGCGGCTTCGGGCCTCGTCGACGGCACCGGCTATCTGGGCGGCGTGCTCGCCGGCTATGCGATGGCGCGCCTCGCGGTGGCGTTCGGCTGGGGAGGCGTGTTCGTCACGCTCGCCGTAGTGAGTGCCGTCGCGGCCCTCGGCGCCGGCTACCTCTACCGGCTGCCGGCGCGCTCCACGCCATGAAAATCGCGAGCCTCGAGACCTTCGCCAGCCAGTTCGTATGCTTCGTGCGGCTCACCACCGATAGCGGTGCGGTCGGCTGGGGCCAGACCTCGACCTACAACGCCGACATCACCGCGGCGGTGTTCCACCGCCAGGTCGCTCCCTGGACCCTCGGCGCCGACGCCCTCGACATCGAGGCGCTCATCACCCGCGTCGAGGAGCGCGAGCACAAGTTTCCCGGCAGCTACCGCTGCCGCGCGCTCGCCGGGCTCGACACCGCGCTTTGGGATCTGCGCGGCAAGCTCGCAGGCAAGCCGGTGGTCGAGCTGCTCGGCGGCAAGCCGCGGCGCCTGCGCGCCTATGCGTCCTCCATGCGCCGCGACATCTCCCCGGCCGACGAAGCGCGCCGGCTGGTGCAGCTGCGCGACGAGCTCGGCTTCGACGCCTTCAAGTGGCGCGTTGCCGCCGAGTGCGGCCATGACATCGATGAGTGGCCGGGGCGCACCGAGGCGATCGTGCCGCAGGTTGCGCGCGCACTCGGCGACGGCGTGGCGAAGCTCGTCGATGCCAACAGCGGCTACTCGCCGCGCCAGGCGATCGAGGTCGGCAGGCTCCTCGAGACGGAAGGCATCAGCCATTTCGAGGAACCCTGTCCCTACTGGAAGCTGGCCGAGACCAAAGAGGTCACCGACGCGCTCGCTCTCGACGTGACCGGCGGGGAGCAGGACTGGGATCTGGCGACCTGGGAGCGCATGATCGAGATGCGCGCGGTCGACATCGTGCAGCCGGACATCATGTACATGGGTGGGCTGTCGCGCACGCTCGCGGTCGTGCAGCGCGCCGCCGCCGCCGGTCTGCCGTGCACGCCCCACAGCGCCAACCTGTCGCTGGTGACCGTGTGCACGATGCACCTGCTCGGCGCGATCGCCAACGCCGGCAAGTACCTGGAGCTCTCGATAGAAGGCGCGGACTACTATCCGTGGCAGCAGGGCCTGTTCCGCGAAGACCCGTACCAGGTACGCGACGGTCACGTGACCATTCCGGCAGCTCCGGGCTGGGGCGTCGAGATCAATCCCGGCTGGCTCGACGCGGCGGAGCATCGCGTCAGCCGCCTATAGGAGTTCGCTGCATGCAGCCAGAAGAGGTGCGCACCAGCGCACAGGCCCGGGCCATTGTCGAGGAGCGCGGCCTGCAGCACGTCAAGATCGGCGTGTTCGACAACGACGGCATCCTGCGCGGCAAGTACCTCGAGCGCGACAAGTTCTTTACCGCGCTCGAGAAGGGCATGGGCTTCTGCGACGTCGTGCTCGGCTGGGACTCGAGCGATCAGCAGTACGACAACATCACCTTCACCGGCTGGCACACCGCCTTCCCCGACGCCGCGGTGCGGCTGTTGCCCGAAACCTGCCGCGCCTTGCCGCTCGAGGGCAACATGCTGCTGTTCCTCGGGGAGTTCGCCGGGCGCGCCGAGGAGGTCTGCCCGCGCGCCACGCTGCGCCGCGTACTGCAGCGCGCCGCCGCCATGGGCTATGCGGCCGCGGCCGCGGCCGAGTACGAGTTCTTCCTCTTCAGCGAGACCCCGGCGAGCGTGCGCGAGAAGCGCTACCGCGGGCTGACCAACCTGACCCCCGGGTATTTCGGCTACTCGCTGCTGCGCAGCTCGGTGCACGCCGAGCTTTACCAGGCGCTGCTGCAGCTCGCGACCGACATGCGCATGCCGATCGAGGGGCTGCACGCCGAGACCGGCCCCGGTGTGCTCGAGGCGGCGCTGCGCTACACCGAAGCGCTCGAGGCCGCCGACCGCGCCGCGCTCTTCAAGACCTTCGTCAAGGTGCTCGCCCAGCGGCGCGGTCTCATGGCGACCTTCATGGCCAAGTGGTCGGAAACGCTTCCCGGTCAGAGCGGTCACCTGCACGTGTCGCTCGCCCGTGCCGACGGCGCGTCCGCTTTCTACGACCCGGCCGCCGCGCACACCATGTCGCAGGAGATGCGCTGGTTCGTCGGCGGGCAGCAGGCGCTCATGCCCGAGCTGCTCGCCATGGTCGCCGCCACCGTCAACAGCTACACGCGCCTGGTGCCCGGCTACTGGGCGCCGACCGCCGCCACCTGGGGCGTGGAGAACCGCACCTGTGCGTTGCGCGTCATCCAGGGCGGCGCCAAAGGACAGCGCGTCGAGTACCGCATCGCCGCGGCGGACATCAACCCGTACCTGGCGCTCGCGGCGGCGATCGGCTCGGGCCTGTGGGGCATCGAGCATCACATCGAGCCGGATGAGCCGATCACGGGCAACGCCTACGACCGCAAGCTCCCGGCGAAGCGCCAGCTGCCGCGTACACTCAGCGAGGCCGCCGCGCGCCTGGCGCACTCCCGGCCCGCGCAGCAGTTGTTCGGCGCGGCGTTCGTCGCGCATTTCGCCGCCAGCCGCGAGTGGGAGGAGCGCGAGTTCCGCCGCGTGGTCACCGACTGGGAGCTGGCGCGATACTTCGAGATCATCTGATGAGCCTGAGCTGCATCACCCCGATCGACGGCAGCCTCTACGCACAGCGCACCGCAGCCACAGAGGCGCAGATCGATGCGGCGCTCGAGCGCGCGCGCACCGCGCAGCGCGCCTGGCGCGAAGTTCCGGTCGGCGCGCGCGTCGCGATCATGCAGCGCTTCGCCGGCGAATTTGAGCGGCGCGGCGCTGAGATCGCCGCGGAGCTGCCCTGGCAGATGGGCCGGCCGATCCGCTTCGCCCCGAGCGAGGTGCGCGGCACGCTCGAGCGCGCCCGCCACATGAGCGGCATCGCCGCCGCGGCGCTCGCCGACGTCGACACCGCTCCCAAGGCCGGCTTCCGCCGCTTCATCCGCCGCGAGCCGCTCGGGGTGGTGTTCGCGGTGGCCGCCTGGAACTACCCGTACCTGATCGCCGTCAACAGCGTGGTCCCGGCGCTGCTGGCCGGCAACGCGGTGCTGCTCAAGCACTCCGCGCAGACACCGCTGTGCGGCGAGCGCTTCGCCGAGTGCCTCGCCGCCGCCGGCCTGCCCGCGGGCCTCTTCCAGGTGCTGCACCTCACGCACGCGGATACCGAGCGGGTGATTCGCGACCCGCGCGTCGACTTCGTCGCCTTCACCGGCTCGGTCGCCGGCGGCCGGGCGGTGCAGCGCGCCGCCGCCGAGCGCTTCATCGGCGTCGGGCTCGAGCTCGGGGGCTGCGATCCGGTGTACGTGCGCCACGACGCCGACCTCGCGCATGCCATCGAGAACATCGTCGACGGTGCGTACTTCAATTCCGGCCAGTCCTGCTGCGGACTGCAGCGCATCTACGTGCACGCCAGCGTGTACCAGCCCTTCACGCGCGGCTGCATCGAGTTGCTCGGCCAGTACCGGCTCGGTGATCCGCTCGACCCCGACACGACGCTCGGACCGCTGGTGCGCACCGCCGCCGCGGACACGGTGCGCGCGCAGCTGCGCGCGGCGGTCGCGGCCGGCGCCCGGCCGGCGATCGATGAGCGCGCGTTCCCGCGCAGCCGGTCCGGTACACCGTACCTCGCGCCGCAGTTGCTGCTCGATGCGCCGCCGGACTGCGCGGTGATGCGCGAGGAGATCTTCGGCCCGGTGGCGGGCATCATGCAGGTCGCCACGGACGCGCAAGCCGTCGCGCACATGAACGACAGCGCGTTCGGTCTCACCGCGGCGGTGTGGACGCGCGATGCGAGCGCGGCGCTCGCGCTCGGCGCACAGGTGCAGACCGGCACCTGGTTCATGAACCGCTGCGACTACCTGGACCCGGCGCTTGCCTGGGTGGGTGTCAAGGATTCCGGGCGTGGCTGTACGCTGTCGGTCGTCGGCTACGAGCACCTGACGCGGCCAAAATCATTCCACCTGCGGGTAACGACGTGAGCGCAGTACTCAAGGCCAACTGGAACTACCCCACCACGATATGGGCGGGACCGGGCCGCATCGCCGAGCTCGCTGCAGCCTGCGCGCGGCTGCAAGTGCAGCGCCCGCTGCTGGTCAGCGACGAGGGCCTGCGCGATGCGCCGATCGTGCGGCGCGCGCGCGAGCTGGTGCCCGCCGCCGCTCTGTTCGCGGGCGTACGCGGCAACCCGGTGGCCGCCAACATCGAGGCGGGCCTCGCGGCCTACCGCGCGGGCCGTCACGACGGGGTGATTGCCTTCGGCGGCGGCTCGGCGCTCGATGCCGGCAAGGTGATCGCGTTCATGTCGGGACAGACGCGGCCGCTGTGGGATTTCGAGGATGTGGGTGACTGGTGGACGCGTGCCGATCCGCGCGGCATTGCGCCGGTGGTGGCGGTGCCGACGACCGCGGGCACCGGCTCCGAGGTGGGCCGTGCCGGCGTGGTCGTCAACGAGGCGACGCAGCAGAAAAAGATCATCTTCCATCCGCAGATGATGCCGGGCGTGGTCATCAGCGACCCGGAGCTCACGGTCGGACTGCCGCCGGCGATCACCGCGGCCACCGGCATGGACGCCTTCGTGCACTGCTTCGAAGCCTACTGCGCGCCGGGCTTCCATCCGCTCGCCGACGGCATCGCGCTCGAGGGCATGCGGCTCATCCAGACCTATCTGCCGCGCGCCTGCGAGAACGGCGCCGATATCGAGGCACGCTCGCGCATGCTGGCCGCGGCCAGCATGGGCGCCACCGCATTTCAGAAGGGCCTGGGCGGCGTGCACGCCATCGCGCATCCGGTCGGCGCGCATTACAACACCCACCACGGGCTGACCAACGCGGTGCTGCTGCCGTACGTCATGGTGCACAACCGCGCGGCGATCGAAGCGCGCCTCGCGATCATCGCCCGTGTGCTGAACCTGCCCGGCGAGCCCTATGCGGCGCTGTTCGAGTGGGTGCTGGGCTTTCGCCAGCGGCTCAGGATCCCGCACTCACTCGCCGCGATCGGCGTGCCGCCCACCGACGCCGCGCTCATCGGGCGCGAGGCCGAGCTCGACCCCTCCGCTGCGGGCAACCCGCTGCCGACCGACGCGGTGGCCTACGCGCGCATCTTCCGCGCGGCCGTCAGGGGCGACCTCACCTTGAGCGCCTGAGGCCTTCAGTCGCCGGCGAGCTCCGCGAGTGCCTCGCGCCACAGCTCCTCGGTGGCCGCCGCCACCATGCGGCCGTCGGATGCGACGCTGAGCGGCGCACCGCGCCAGTCACTGATGCGGCCGCCGGCCCCCTGCACCACCGGAACCGCGGCCATGAAATCGTGCGGCTTCAACTGCACTTCGACGACCAGGTCGCAGTAGCCTCCGGCCAGCATGCCGTACAGATAGCAGTCGCCGCCGAAGCGGCGCAGCGCCGCGCGCGCGCTCAGCGTCTCGAAGCGCCGCCGCTCGGCGGTATCGAAGGTCTCCGCGGTGGTGGTGTACACCACGGCCTCGGCGATGGCGCGGCAGGGGCTGGTCCTGACCGCGGCGCCGTTGAAGAGCGTCGCGCACCCCTCGCAGCCCACCCAGCGCTCGGCGAGCGCCGGCGCCTCGATCACCCCGATCACCGGGCGCCCATGCTGCAGCAGCGCGATCAGCGACCCGAACAGCGGGTAGCCGGTGATGAAGCTCTTGGTGCCGTCGATCGGATCGAGCACCCAGGTGAATTCCCCGCTGCCCTCGGCGGCGAACTCCTCGCCGCGGATCGCATGCCCGGGAAAGGCCGCGCGGATCATGCGGCGCATCTCCATCTCGATGCCGCGGTCGGCGAGCGTCACCGGGCTGCCGTCGCCCTTGCGCTCGATGGCGAGCGGCGTGCGGAAATTCTTCATGGCGATGACGCGCGCGACGTCGGCGAGCTGCGCGGCGAGGGTGAGCGCTGCGGGACGATCCGGGTGTTCACTGAAGCTCATCGCGTCCTTGGGTCCGTCAGTGGCGGCGCTGCGCGTACGGCCGCACCTGCAGCTCGAGCCAGTTGCTGAGCTCGGCGAGCCGCACGGACTCCTGCTGCAGTGCCGGGCCGAGCCCGTGCTTCCAGGTCAGACGGCGATCGTGCGGATCGTGCATGAGCGCGCGCAGCTCGGCGACGAAGCCCTCAAGCTCCGCCTGGCTGGCAAACAGCTGCTCGGCGAGCAGCGTCGCGCCGTAGCGCAGCGCCGTCGCCGCAATCTCCGCGAAGGTGTATTCCGGATGGTACTGCACGCCCCAGCAGGTGCCGCGGGCGTGCCTGAGCTCGAGCGCCTGCAGACCCATGTCGTTGCTCGCCAGCACCACGGCACCCTCGGGCAGCTGCTCGATGTCGTCGCGGTGCACCGTGATCGCTTCGAAGACCGTGGGCTTGCCGCTGAACATCGGGTGGCGCCGCCCGGCGTCGCTGAGCTCGATGCGCCGCGCGAAGCCGAATTCCCGTCCCAGCGGGTTGCGGCGTACGCGACCGCCCGCGGCACACACCGCCACCTGCATGCCCCAGCAGCTGCCGAACAGCGGCAGCCCGTGCGCCAGCACTGCGCGCGCCAGCTCGACCTGCCGCTCGATGTGCGCGCCGCCGTCGTAGACGTTGAGCGCCGAGCCGGTGATCGCCACGCCGTCGTAGCTGGCAAGCCCGCTGCCGGTGGCAAAGTGCACCTCGCCGTCGGCCGGACGCACGATGTCGCAGCTCACCGCGCCGAGGCCCAGCAGGACCTGCACGTAGCCTTCCCCGGAAGGGCGGCCGCCGGCGGCGACCTGCTGCGCGCGGGTCGCCGCCCGGTTGCCATCGATTACCAGGATGCGCATCGCGCTCATGCCGGCGGCGCTCATGCCGGCGGCGCTCCCGCCGGCGCGGGAAGCTCCAGGCCGCGCTCTGCGAGCAGTGCGCGCAGCACGTCCGGGCGATCGGTAGCCATGCCGTCGACATTAAACCCGAGCAGCCGCTCGATGTCTGCGGGCTCGTTGACCGTCCAGGGCACCACGCGCAGGCCGAGCGCATGCGCGCGCTGCACCCGTTCGGCATCCAGATCGAGGTAGTCCGGCCCCCAGGTGCCGGCGCCGGTAGCCTGCACCAGCCGCTCCACCGAATTGCCGAACAGTGCAGGGTCGACTCCGCCGAGCCACGGCGAGGGTTGCGGCGAGCCGAGGCGCACGGTGTCCTCGCCGGGCTGTTGCTCGGTGAGCGCCACCGTCGCCACCTGCGGCAGGTAGCGCCGCGCCGCCGCGAGCACCCGCCAGTCGAACGCCATTACCGATACCCGCGCTGCCGTGCCGGTATGCTGCAGGTCGCGCCCCACCGACTGCACGAACTCGTCCGCAGCAGGGGTGAGCGCTGGCTGCTCGGGGAAGGTCTTGATCTCGATGGCGACCCGCACCCGCCCGCCGCCGCGCGTGCGCACCAGCTCGAGCACGTCGGTGAGCCGCGGGATGCGCTCGCCGTCGACGGGCTGCTGCCGCGGAAAGCGCGCCGCATACGCACTTCCGGGCCGCAGCCTCCCCACGTCGTAGCGGTGCAGCTCGGCGTAGCTGAGGGTGACGACCGGCGGCCCGGTGTGCGGGAGAAAGTGCCCGTGTGCATCTCGCGTGCAGTCCGGATTGAGCTCGGGGTCGTGCGTCACGACCACCACCCCATCGCGCGTGACCGCGCAATCGAGCTCCACGCCGCTGACACCGAGCTCCAGCGCGTGTGCGAATCCGCTGAGGGTGTTCTCCGGCCACAGGCCGCGGGCGCCGCGGTGGCCTTGCAGCTCAAACATGGTGCCCCTCAATCCGCCGGCACGGTGCGATCCTTCGCCCAGGCGCGCAGCTGCGCCACGCTCTCCGCCATCACCACCGCCAGCGGCCGGGTCGCTGCGATCTCCGCAGCGAGCAGCGGCGCATCCACCGGGGTGTGGCGCGCGTGCGCCGAATACAGCGCCGCCACGATCGCCTGCTCGATCTCCGCGCCGGAGAAGCCGTCGCAGGCGGCGGCGAGCCCCGGCAGCGCCGCCGCATCGAGGCTGATGCCGCGCTTGGCGGCGTGGATGCGCAGGATCTCGGCGCGCGTGGCGGCTCCCGGCAGATCGACGAAGAAGATCTCGTCGAAGCGGCCCTTGCGGATCAGCTCGGGCGGCAGCGCGCTGATGTCGTTGGCGGTGGCGACGACGAACACACGGCTGCTCTTCTCCGCCAGCCAGGTGAGGAACGCGCCCAGCACGCGCCGGGTGGCGCCGCCGTCCGAGTCCCCGGCCGCGAAGCCCTTCTCGATCTCGTCGATCCACAGCACACACGGCGCCAGCACGTCGGCCGAGGCGAGCGACTCGCGCAGGTTGCGCTCGGACTCGCCGACGTACTTATCGAACAGCGCCGCGCAATCGAGCCGCAGCAGCGGTATGTTGAGAATGCCGGCGCTGGCGCGCGCGGCCAGGCTCTTGCCGCAGCCCTGCACGCCGAGCAGCAGCACGCCGCGCGGCGGATCGAGCCCGGGCGCCGAGCCGTCGAAGGCGGCGCAACGCTTCTGCAGCCACGCCTTGAAGTTGCCGAGGCCGCCGACGTCGCTGAATTGCGCCGTGTCGTGCTCGTAGCGCAGCACGCCGCCGTGGTTGAGCAGCTCGTACTTGGCGCGCATCACCTTGGGCACGTCGGACGCCTGGATCGCGCCGTGCTCGGCGATCGCGCTGCGCGCCAGGCGCTGGGTGTCGGCCGCGGACAGTCCGCTCATGTTCTCAACCAGCAGCTCGAGGGCATGCGCATCGATCCTGACCGGCTGGCGTGGATTGGCGCGCATCCATTCGCGCGCCACCTCCTCGACCAGGGCGCGCCGTTCGCCGTGATCGGGCAGCGCCAGCACCAGGCGCGCGCTGAGCGATTCGAGCTCGGGCGGAAT
>DATHQM010000108.1:0-15972 GCA_035482695.1 Steroidobacteraceae bacterium
GTGACAGCGGCAACAAGTACCTCTCCAAGGTCTACAACGACTACTGGATGCTCGACCAGGGATTCCTCGAGCGCGAGCACCGCGGCGACCTGCGCGATCTCATCGCCCGGCCGCACGCCGAGCACGCGGCCGTGACGGTGAATTCCACCGAGACCGTGATGGCCGCCTACCGGCGCATGAAGCTCTACGATGTCTCGCAGCTGCCGGTGATGCAGGACGGGCGCATCATCGGCATCGTCGACGAGGAGGACATCCTGCTCGAGGTGGTCGGTAACCCCGCGCACTTCAACGAGCCGGTGACGCGCGCCATGGCGAGCCATCTGGTGACCGTGCCGGTCGACGCGCCAGTCGCGCAGCTGATGGAGATCTTCAAGCGCGGCATGGTGGCGATCGTCATGCACGGCAGCGAGTTCCAGGGACTCATTACGCGTATCGATCTGCTCAACTGGCTCAGGCGGCGGTTGTAATCGCTTACCCCTGCGGCGAAAGTTCTCCCCATGAGTAAAGAAGAATCCGCACAGCGCTTTGCTACGCGTGTGATCCACGGCGGGCAGCATCCCGACCCGCTCACCGGTGCGGTGATGCCGCCGATCTACGCCACCACCACCTACGTGCAGTCGAGTCCCGGCGTGCACCAGGGCTACGACTACTCGCGCACGCGCAATCCGACGCGCGACGCGCTGCAGGCGGCGCTCGCCGACCTCGAGGGCGGTGCGGCGGCGTTCGCTTTCGCCTCGGGCATGGCCGCAACCGCGACGCTGCTCGAGCTGCTCGATGCCGGCTCGCACATCGTCGCCATGCACGACCTCTACGGTGGCAGCTACCGGCTGCTCGAGAACGTGCGCAAACGCTCCGCCGGACACAGCGTGTCGTTCGTCGACCTGTCGAAGAGCGCAGCGCTCGCGGCGGCGATCCGCCCGGACACGCGCCTGCTGTGGGTGGAGACCCCGACCAACCCGCTGCTGAAGCTGGTGGACCTGGAGGCGGTGGCACGCGTGGCGCACGAGCACGGCCTGCTCGCCTGCTGCGACAACACCTTCGCCACGCCCTTCATCCAGCGGCCGCTCGAGCACGGCTTCGACGTGGTGGTGCATTCCACCACCAAGTACCTGAACGGGCACTCGGACGCCCTGGGCGGTGCGGCCATCGTGCGCGCGGGCTCCGATGTCGCCGCGCGCCTCGCGTACCTGCAGAACGCCGTGGGTGGCGTGCCGGGCCCGTTCGATGCGTTCCTCACGCTGCGCGGCATCAAGACACTCGCGCTGCGCATGGAGCGCCACTGCACCAACGCGCTCGCGGTCGCGCAGTTCCTCGAGAAGCATCCGCAGGTGGAGCGCGTGTTCTATCCGGGACTTGCCAGCCACCCGCAGCATCAGCTCGCGCGGCGCCAGATGCAGCGCGGCTACGGCGGCATCGTCACCGCGGTGCTGCGTGGCGGGCTCGAACCCGCGCGCCGCGCGCTCGAGCGCTGCCGGCTGTTCGCGCTCGCCGAGAGCCTCGGCGGCGTCGAGAGCCTCATCGAGCATCCGGCGCTCATGACGCACGCTTCGCTCCCGGCCGCGATGCGCGAGTCGCTCGGCATCAGCGACGGGCTGATACGTATTTCGGTCGGCGTCGAGGACGTCGAGGACCTGATCGCGGACCTGCGCCAGGCGCTCGGCACGCTCTGACACCTGCGCCGATGCTGCAACGATGGCTCCAGGAGGCGCTGGCGCTGCATCGGGCAGGGCGGCTTGCCGAGGCCGAGCCGCTTTATCTGAAGTCGCTCGCGGCGGACAGGGACTGCTACCCCGCCCTGCAACTGATGGGCCTGCTGCGACTCCATCAGGGTCGCGCCGCCGAGGCGCTGCCCTACATCGAGCGCGCGCTCGCGCTGCAACCCGTCACGCCGGAATTGCTCGCCAACTACGGCATCGCACTGCAGGGTGTGGGCCGATACCGGGAAGCGCTCGAGGCGCTCGCAGGTGTGGTGAAGCTGAGTCCCAACGACAGCCGCGCCTGGAGCGACCGCGGCGCGCTGCTCAGCAAGGTTCATCGCAACGAGGAAGCGCTCGTCGATCTCGATCGCGCCGTCGCGCTCGATCCCGACAATGCGGAGGCCTGGAACAATCGCGGCCTGGTGCTGGTGGCGCTGGGCCGGCCGGAGGAAGCGCTGGCCAGCCATGATCGGGTGCTTGAGCTTCAGCCCGCTAATGTGGAGGCGCGCAACGATCGCGGACTGGCGCTGAAGGCACTGGGCATGGCGGACGATGCACTGAGCGAATTCGAGCGGGTGCTGCGGGCGAAGCCCGACCACGCCGGGGCGCTGGTCAACCGCGCCAGCGTGCTGCGGGCGATGGGTGAGGTGGACAAGGCGCTGCAGAGCTATGACCGCGCGCTGACGATCCAGCCTGATATGCCGGAAGCGCTGGCCAGCCGCGCCAGTTGCCTGTGGACGCGCAAGAGCGACGTGGCGGGCGCGATCGCCGACCTGGAACGGCTGGTGGCGATCAGGCCCGACTATCCTTATGCGCGTGGCGCTCTGTTGCATCTTAAGATGCACGCCGGCGATTGGCGCGATCTGGCGCGCGAGCGCGCCGCGTTGGACGAGGGCGTGCGCGCGGGCCGGCGCGTGGTCGAACCCTACGTCTATCAGGGGCTGTGCTCCTCGCCCGCTGATCTGCTGGCCGCGGCCAGAATCTACGCGCTGGACAAGTATCCGCCGCTGCCCGTGCCGCTCCGGCGCCACCGCCGGGAGGGGAAAATCCGCCTCGGCTATCTGTGCGGCGAGTTCCGCGCCCAGGCCACCATGTATCTGGCGGCCGGCCTGTTCGAGCATCACGACCGCAGCCGCTTCGCCGTGGCCGGCTTCGACAATAGTCGCGACGACGGCAGTGCGATGCGCCGGCGAGTGATGGCAGCCTTCGACAGATTCCTGCCCGTACAGATGCTTTCGGACCGCGAGGCCGCGCGCCTGGTCGCCCGCGAAGAGATCGACATACTGGTCAATCTCAACGGCTATTTCGGGGCTCTGCGCATGGGCGTGTTCGCTCATCGGCCTGCGCTGCTGCAGGTCAATTATCTGGGTTTTCCCGGAAGCCTGGGGGCGGACTACATCGACTACATCCTGGCCGATGCCGAGGTGATCCCGGCGGGCGCGGAGCAGTTCTATCGCGAGAAAGTGGTGCGGCTTGCGGGCTGTTATCAGATCAATGACAACACGCGGGCGCGGCCCGCGCCCGCTGCCCGGGCGGCGCATGGTGCCCGGGCGGCGCATGGTCTTCCCGAGACGGATTTCGTCTTCTGCCATTTCAACGCTTCCTACAAGATCACGCCCGAGATGTTCGCGCTGTGGCTGAGGCTGCTGAAGAGCGTGCCCGCGAGCGTGCTCTGGCTCCTCGAGAGCAACGCGCTGTGCGCTGCCAACCTGCGCGCGGCAAGCGCGCAGGCCGGCGTCGATCCCGCCCGGCTGGTGTTCGCTCCGCTGATGGAGAATGCGGCGCATGTCTCGCGCCTGGCGCTGGGCGATCTGCTCCTGGATTCGCTGCCTTACAACGCCCATACCACGGCCAGCGACGCGCTGTGGGCAGGGCTGCCGCTCATCACCTGCCGGGGTCAGGCCTTCGCGGGACGCGTCGCGGCCAGCCTGTTGTGCGCCGCAGGCCTTGCCGAGCTGATCACGGCCAGTCTGGAGGAGTATGAGTCGCTGGCGCTCAGGCTGGCGAACGACCGTGCGCTGCTGCAGTCCTATCGCGATCGTCTCACTCGCGACCCCGCGCGGCTTGCCTTGTTCGACACCGCGCGCACCACCCGTCGGATCGAGGCGGCCTATGAGCAGATGATGGAACGCTGGGCGAAGGACCTGCCGCCCGCGGCCTTTGACGTGCCGGAATAGGATCAGCGCGCACGTCCAGCCATCCGCATCAGGGACTGATGCCCGCCTGGCTGGTGAGATATACCGCGTAGGTACCGAGCCAGTGGCCGCCCTCGTAATGCTCGCCGGTGACCGCAGGCAGCGCTGCGTCGGCATGAGCCCGGGCCGCGGCGAGCAGTGCGGGTATGCGCTGATCGTGCGGCGGCAGGCCGTGCGCGATGCCGGCGAGCATCCACGCGCGGCTCAGGTTCAGTCCGTCGATGTGCGCAAGCTTCGGGTCCGCGCGGTCGGTCACAACCCCGGGTGACAGCCACGGCGCCGCGGCGGCCTTCACAGCCTTCACGGTGTGCGGAATCTGCGGCAGGAAGCCGGACAGCCAGCGCGCGAACTCCGCCGGCGGCAGCACGCGCCGCATGAAATCCGCCTCCGCCAGGCATGGCGAGAGGAAGTCCTCGCCCGAGGGCTCGTAGGGGAGCGGGCAGGCGCGATCGGCCCGGTAGAAGCGCTGCGCCGCATCGCTAAGCAGCGTGCGCAGCTGCGTGTTGCCCGTGACTAGGGTCCAGTCCCAGATGAGGCCGAAGGAGAAGGCGGTCTGGTCGTGCTCGCCGATGCGGATCGGATAGTGCAGCTTCGGCAGCCAGCTCTCGAGGCGTGCGACCGCCTCGGTTTCGAGCGGGACGAGCGTCGCGGACCAGCGCCGCGCGTCCGCATCGTCCCAGCGCCGCAGCTCCGCCGCCAGCTGCAACAGCCACGCCAGTCCGTAGGGACGCTCGAACGAGGCGCGGCCGGCGGCGTGCAGGTAGGCAGTCTCGCCGGCGATGTTGTCGCGCGTGAGCGAGCGCGCGATGGCGGCACGCGCTGGCTGCGCGAACGGCGCATCCGGGTACAACCGCAGCAGCCGCACCAGCAGCCAGTGGCCGTGCACGTCCGAATGCCAGTCGAGGCAGCCGTAGAAAGCGGGCGTGAGCTCGTGCGGCGCACGCACGTCGGCGGCGCTGTTCAGCGTGTGGCTGATGTGATTGGGATACTCCTGGTGCAGGCATTTCAGGGCGAGCGCGGCGAAGCGCGCGGCGGCCGCCGCATCGAGCGGGCTCGCAGCGGTGGTGGCGGCGGCGGGCTGCGGCGTCGCCGCCGGCGCGGCGATGACAGCCGCCGCAAGGCTTACCAGCATGGTGCCGGCGGCCGCGATGCGATGTCTCATGGGCGCATGTTACGCTCACAGGCGTGACCGAGCCGCTTCCCCTGGTGCTGATCCCGGGCCTGTTCGCCTCGGCGCGGCTGTACGCGCCGCAGCTGCCGCAGCTGTGGTGCTTCGGTCCCGTGACGATCGCCGATCACACCCGCGATGACAGCATGGCCGCGATCGCGCGGCGCATTCTCGCGGACGCGCCGCGCGTGTTCGCGCTCGCCGGGTTGTCAATGGGCGGCTACATCTGTTTCGAGATCCTGCGCCAGGCACCGGCGCGCGTCGCGCGGCTGGCGCTGCTCGACACCAGCGCCGCCCCCGACAGCCCCGAGCAGAGCGCGGCGCGTCGCGCGCAGATGGCGCTGGTTTCGCAGGGGCGTGTTGCCGAGGTTCGTGACGCGCTGTTTGCGCGCCTGGTGCATCGCGAGCGCCGCGAAGACGCCGCGCTGCGCGCCGTGTTGGATCTCATGGTGCAGGAGGTGGGCACCGAGGCGTACCTGCGCCAGCAGAGCGCCAACATCGGCCGCCCCGATTCACGCCCGCTGCTCGCCGGCATCCGCTGCCCGACGCTGGTGCTGGTCGGCGACAGCGACGAGGTCACCCCGCCCGAGCGAGCCGCCGAGATGGCGCACACCATTGCCGGGGCGCGGCTGGTCACCGTGCCGCGCTGCGGACACCTGTCGACGCTCGAGCGGCCCGATGAAGTGACGCAGGCCCTCATCGCATGGCTGCAGACCTGAAAGCGCCGGCCGTGGAGCCGGTGACGCAGCGCGCGCTGCTCTACGCCCACCCGGACGCCGCCGGCGAATCGGTGTGGAGCATCAGCGCGCAGGTGCAGCTCACCGCTGGCGCCACGCTCGGCTGCCACTACACGCTGCACGCCGACATGTCGCGCGTGCGCCTGACCGGTGCCGGTGCCGGGCACCGCGTCGACGGGCTGTGGAAACATACCTGCTTCGAGGCCTTCGTCGCGGTGGACGGCGCGTCGGGTTACTTCGAGTTCAACTTCTCGCCGGCGCTCGACTGGGCGGCCTATCACTTCGAGTACTACCGCGCCGGCATGACCGCGGCGGTGCTCGCGCGCGCACCGGGACTGCAGGTGCGCCGCAGCGGCGGGCAGCTCGACCTCACGGCCACCGTGCACCTGGCGGGAGCGGCGTCGCTCGCGCAGGCGCGCGTGCTGCGCCTGGCGCTCGCCGCGGTGGTCGAGGAGGACGATGGCCGGCTCTCCTACTGGGCGTTGCAGCACGCGCCCGGCAACCCGGACTTCCATCATCCGGAGGGCTTTACCCTCGAGCTGCGCGCTGCATGAAGCTCGGCATCGAGTGCCTGCTGGAAGAGCCGGCGCTGCGCAAGGCACTCGCCGGGCGACGCGTGGCGCTGCTCGCGCACCCGGCCTCCGTCACGCGTGATCTCACGCACTCGCTCGACGCGCTGGCGACGCTGCCGGGGCTGCGGCTGACGGCAGCGTTCGGACCGCAGCACGGCCTGCGCGGCGACAAGCAGGACAACATGGTCGAGTCGCCCGACTACGTCGACCCGCTGCACGGCATTCCGGTGTTCAGTCTCTACGGCCCACTGCGCCGCCCGTCCGCCGCCATGATGGATGCGTTCGATGTGCTGCTGGTGGACCTGCAGGACCTTGGCTGCCGCATCTACACCTTCATCACCACGCTGCGTTACGTACTCGAGGAGGCGGCCAAGCATCGCAAGGCGGTGTGGGTGCTCGATCGGCCGAACCCCGTCGGCCGACCGGTGGAGGGACTGACGCTCGAGCCCGGCTGGGAGAGCTTCGTCGGGGCGGGGTCGCTGCCGATGCGCTACGGCCTCACCATGGGCGAACTGGCGCACTGGTTCGTCGCGACGCTAAAGCTCGACGTGGATTGCCAGGTGGTGCCGATGCAAGGTTGGCAGCCGCAGGCCGCACCGGGGTACGGCTGGCCGCTGGATGAGCGTACCTGGGTGAACCCGAGTCCCAATGCGCCGAGCCTGTGGATGGCGCGCTGCTACGCCGGCACGGTGATGCTCGAGGGCACGACGCTCTCGGAAGGGCGCGGCACGACGCGGCCGCTCGAGGTGCTCGGTGCGCCAGACCTGGACATTGCGGCGCTGCTGAACGAGATGCAGGCGCTCGCGCCGGCGTGGCTACGCGGCTGCCGCCTGCGGCCGTGCTGGTTCGAGCCGACCTTCCACAAGCACGTCGGCCGCCTGTGCGCCGGTGTGCAGATCCATGTCGCGCAAGGCGGCTACTACGATCACGAGGCGTTTCGTCCGTGGCGGCTGGTGGCACTCGCGTTCAAGGCGCTGCGGCGGCTGCGCCCGGACTACCCGCTGTGGCGCGATTTCCCCTACGAGTACGAGCAGGGGCGGCTGGCGATCGACGTCATCAGCGGCGGCGAGGTGCTGCGCCGCTGGGTCGACGACCCGCACGGCATGCCTGCGGACCTCGAGCGCCTCGCGGCTGCTGACGAGGCTGACTGGCAGGGGGAGCGGCAGGGGACGCTGCTGTACTAGCCCGAAGCTGAGCGTTCAAGCGTCCTCCAGCTCCCGCTTGAGCCGGGTCAGCAACGTGATCGCCTCGGCAGCGTAACCCGAGATCCAGCGGTCATAGATGTCCTTGAACGGCGCTACATTCAGATAATTCCACCGCTGGCGCCCGCTGCGACGGACAATGACGAGGCCAGCGCGTTCCAACACGCCGATGTGCTGCATCACGGTGCAGCGATCAAGCGCATCTTTGAAACGCTCGCAGAGCTCGCCGGTGGTACGCGGGGCCTTCTTCAGAAGGTCCAGAATTCGCCGCCGCCGCCAATCCGCCAGAGCCCTGAAGACCAGATCATCTGCGTCGCTTGACATGTTATATTATTATAACATAATGGCAGCAGCGGCAAGCGAAAGGACAGTGAAATGGAAGCGAAATTCCAGGTGCAGTTGAAGATCCGCAAACCGGTGGCCGAAGTCTTTGACGCAGTCGTCGCGCCGAACAAGTTGACGGGTTATTTCATTCAGACCTCAAGTGGCCCGTTGACCGAAGGCGCGACAGTGAAGTGGAAGTTCGCCGAAGCGCCTGAACCCTTCGACGTGGTGGTGCGCAAGATCGCCAAGAACGAGGCGATCGTCTTTGAATGGGCGGGCGGTCACAGCTACAACACGCGCGTCGAGATGGAATTCAAGCCGCTCGATGCCATGAGCACGATGGTGCTGATACGCGAGTCGGGTTGGCGAACCGACGACGCGAGCACCGAACGCTCCTACGGGAATGCGGGCGGCTGGATGCACATGCTGTGCTGTCTCAAGGCCTTCCTCGAATACAACATCAATCTTCGTGCCGGCGGGGTGCGGTAGCACCCTCGGCAGGCTGTCCTCATGGAGTACCTTTGCCGACACAGCTCGGGTAAGGCGGCGCCTCGCCGGGAACGATCGCACACAGCCTGATCGGCCGCAGCCGCTCGAACTGCCCCTTCCAGTAGGCGACGTCCAGCGTCAACGGTTTGGGCGAGTCTGGCCCGTGCCGCGCCCACTGCAGCGTGTAGTAATCGGCTGTTCCCTTCACCGCCAGGATGATCGCGGTCTCGCTGTAGGCTTCCGCACCGCTCTGCACGTGGCCGCAGCTGGCGATGACTGCGAACCCCTCGAAGGAGTCGACCGTCTCGGGACCGAGCTCGACGGTGGCGTAGGTGTCCGGGCAATGGCGCCTGAAGCCGCCGGCCAGGGTCGTGACAAAGCCGCGCGGGGTGGCATTTGCGTTCGATGCCAGGTCCTTGGTACCTGTCAGCGTGATCATCTCCGTCCAGTGATCCACGCTCTCGCCCTGCGGCACGTGCTCGCGGATGTAGAAAAAGCCGCTGGACTTCTCGTAGGCCGCGGTGACGGACTTGAACTCCGGCGGCAGCGAGAACCCCACCAGCTGGTGAAACACCGGGCTGATGGAGCTGATGTGCGGCTCGCTTGCGGCAGGCACCGCCCCCGCCAGCGTGACGCCAGCAAGAGCCAACATGACGAGTTGAGCGGAACTGATACGCATCGCTGGTCTCCTCGTGCACGCGTTATACATGCTCCAACGGCTTGCAGCTGCTCTGCACGATGCGTTTCAGCTGCGCCGCGCTCACCGCGCGGGCTCCGGCAGCAGAAACGTGCGCCGCGCCGGATCGCTCGCCAGGCGCTCGGGAGAATACCAGCGTAGCAGCGCGCCCTTGTCGAGCAGCTGCGGCTGGGCGGCCAGGAACGCGGCAAAGTCGGCGCAGCCGGCGGCGCCTTCCAGGCGCTCGGCGATCAGCGACAGGAAGGCGATGGTCAGCGTCTGGTTGAACGCCTGCGGCCGGCCGGCGCGCGAGCTCATGACCCGCAACGCCTGCGAATAGCGCTGCGCCGTCGTCACGAAGTCATGGCGGCGCAGCATCTCGAACGCCATGCGCACGTGCTCGCGGTGCGGGAAGCTGGCGGCATCCAGCTCGCCGCGCGCAAACGCGGCAAGCTCAGGGCAGTCAGGCAACATCGCCGCCGGCCTCGCGCAGCCGATGCGCATCGCGTGCCGTCAGGTCGAGCCCGTACACCGCCTTCAGCGCCCGGATCTTCTTCAGCGTGGTGGCCGAGAACGGGGTCTTGTCCTCGAAGGCGTGCAGCACGATGCCCTCGAGCAGCTCGCCGAGGGACAGATCGAGCTCGGTCGCCAGCGCCTTCAGCACCTTCAGCAGCCGGCTCTCCAGGCGCACACCGGTCTGCGTTCGCGTGATGTCTCTCATGAGCATCATGGTACATTGGTACCATGGTAACATCAACCCGCAGTGGCACCAGCGGCATCGCGTCTCGCCTGGTGCGACGTCGCGCTCGGCCACGCGGGCCCTTTAAGGCTTCGTAAACGGGCATTGCGCGCGCCTGGCGCTCGCGGCCGTGACCGCACCGTGCGCCTTCTGTTCTAATCTGCGCCCCATGCAGAGCGCGCCCGACATCACCGGCTACCGCAGGCACTGGGCCGTGCGCTTTGGCACGGCCCCGTTCCTGCCCATGTCGCGCGCGGAAATGGACGCGCTCGGCTGGGACAGCTGCGACGTCATCGTCGTGACGGGCGACGCCTACGTCGATCATCCGAGCTTCGGCATGGCGATCATCGGCCGCGTGCTCGAGGCGCAGGGCTTCAGGGTCGGCATCATCGCGCAACCCGACTGGCACAGCGCGGCAGCCTTCACCGTGCTCGGCCGCCCCAACCTGTTCTTCGGCATCACCGCCGGCAACATGGATTCGATGGTCAACCGCTACACCGCGGAGCGCCGCATCCGCAGCGACGATGCGTACACGCCGGGCGGCGCCGGCGGGCAGCGACCCGACCGCTCGGTGATCGTCTACGCGCAGCGCGCGCGCGAGGCGTTTCGCGACGTGCCGATCGTGATCGGCGGCATCGAGGCCTCGCTGCGGCGCATCGCGCACTTCGATTACTGGTCGGAGAAGGTGCGCCGCTCGGTGCTGCTCGATGCGAAGGCCGACCTGCTCGTCTACGGCAACGGCGAGCGGCAGATCTGCGAGCTGGCACACCGCCTGGCGGCCGGCGAAGCGGTCGGCGATATCACCGACCTGCGCGGCACGGCGTTCGCGCGCCGGGGCGTGCCCTCGGGATGGATCGAGATCGATTCCACGCATCTGGACGCTCCCGGACCGCTGAATGCGCCGGTCGATCCGTACGCGTTCGCTGCGCCGGCCGCAGCGGCGGTTGCCGATGCGAGCGCATCGCCGGGTGCTGCGCCGCCGACCGGCCCGTCAGCCGTGCCGGCGCCCTGCTCGAGCGCGGCCGGCACCGCTGCGCGGCCCGCGCCCGCCGAGACCGTGGTGCGCTTCGTGCGCCGCGTGAAGAACGCCGACCGCGAGCGCAGCGTGATCCGCATGCCCTCCTGCGAGGCGGTGACGGCGGACCCGGTGTTGTATGCGCACGCCTCGCGCATCCTGCACCTGGAGTCGAACCCCGGCAACGCGCGCGCGCTGGTGCAGCGCCACGGCGACACCGACGTATGGCTCAATCCGCCCCCCATCCCGCTCACCACCGCGGAGATGGACTGGGTGTACGAGCGCGCTTACCGCCGCGCTCCGCACCCGTACTACGGCGCAGCCGTGATCCCCGCCTACAAGATGATCCGCTTCTCGGTATCGATCCAGCGCGGCTGCTTCGGCGGCTGCACCTTCTGCTCCATCACCGAGCACGAGGGCCGCATCATCCAGAGCCGCTCGGAGGAATCAGTGCTGCGCGAGATCGGCCAGGTGCGCGATGAGGTGCCGGGATTCACCGGCGTCATCTCCGATCTCGGCGGCCCCACGGCCAACATGTACCGCCTCGCCTGCAAGAGCCGCGAGATCGAGAGCGCCTGCCGCCGCCCCTCGTGCGTCTATCCCGGTATCTGTCCCAACCTCGACACCGACCATGCGCCGCTCATCCGCCTCTACCGCCGGGCGCGGGCGCTGCCGGGCATCCGCAAGGTGCTGATCGCCTCCGGCGTGCGCTACGACCTCGCTATCGAGTCGCCCGAGTACGTCAAGGAGCTCGCGCAGCACCACACCGGCGGCTATCTCAAGGTCGCGCCCGAGGCGCTGGCCGTGGGCCCGCTGTCGAAGATGATGAAGCCCGGGGTGGCGGCCTACGACCGCTTCAAGCAGCTCTTCGAGCGCTACTCGAAGGAGGCGGGCAAGGAGCAGTACCTCATTCCCTACTTCATCGCGGCGCACCCGGGAACCTCCGACCAGGACATGCTGGAGCTGGCGCTGTGGCTGAAGCGCCAGAGGCTGCGTGCCGACCAGGTGCAGGCCTTCCTGCCCGGACCGATGGCGACCGCGACCGCCATGTATCACTCGGGCAGGAATCCGCTGAAGCGCATCACCCGCAGCAGCGAGGAGGTGCTGATCCCAAAGGGCCTGAAGGTGCGCCGGCTGCACAAGGCCCTGCTGCGCTACCACGATCCCAACAACTGGCCGTTGCTGCGCGAGGCGCTGCGACGCATGGGCCGCGCGGATCTGATCGGCAGCGGTCGCCGGCAGCTGGTGCCGGCATACCAGCCCGCCGGCACCGGCGGCCAGCCCGAGCGAGGGCGCACGGCGGCAGCGCCGTTCCGCACCCAGCACACCGGCCTGCCGCGCACTCCGCGTGCGCCGCAGGCCGGGCGCAGCGCGCGCCGCGGCCGGGCGCCGCCTTCCTGACAATCACCGCGGCCGAAATCCCTTGTACTATACCCCCTGGGGTATTTGCCCCGCGGGCTCTGCGCGCATGACCGGTTTTGTCACATTGCTGCAACAGGGCAATTCCTGGCTGTTCGTGCCGAGCGCAGTGCTGCTGGGCGCACTGCACGGGCTCGAGCCGGGGCACTCCAAGACCATGATGGCCGCGTTCATCGTGGCCATCCGCGGCACGCTGACCCAGGCGGTGCTGCTCGGCCTGTCGGCGACCGCCTCGCACACCGCGATCGTCTGGGCGATCGCGCTCGGCGGACTGTACTTCGGCAGGCGCTGGAACACCGAGACCACCGAGCCGTATTTCCAGGTCGTCTCGGCCGCGATGATCATCGCGGTGGCGGTGTGGATGCTGTGGCGCACCTGGCGCCACCGCGCCTTCGTGCTCCCCGAGGGGCACGCTCACCTGCACCCGCACGATCATGTCCATGGTCACGGTCACGCGCCCGATCACACGCACGGCCACGCGCACGGCCACGAGCACGGACATGGCCACGGCGGCCCGCACGGACCCCGGCCGGCACACGAACCGGGGCACGCTCACGACGAGGTGCACCGCATCGACACCGGACACGGCGTGGTGCGGCTGCAGATCTTCGAGGACGGGGTGCCGCCGCGATTTCGCGTCCATTCCGCGAGCGGCATCAGCTGGCCGACGGACGAGGTGCACCTCGAGACCGAGCGCGCCGACGGCCGCCGCCAGAGCTTCACGTTCCGCCGCCACGGCGGCTACCTGGAGTCGGTGGAGGAGATTGCCGAGCCGCACGAGTTCGTCGCGCGCCTGCGCCTGGGGGAGGGGCGGCACAGCCACGACTACGACGTGGAGTTCGTCGAGGCGCCGCACCGGCACGCGATCGCGGCCTACGCGTCGCTCGACCTGAGCGCACCGGGCTACCAGGATCCGCACGAACTCGCGCACGCCAACGACATCCGCCGCCGCTTCGCGCATCGCCAGGTCACCACGCTGCAGATCGTCGTCTTCGGGCTGACCGGAGGGCTGATTCCCTGCCCGGCCTCGATCACCGTGCTGCTGCTGTGCCTGCAGTTGAAAAGGGTGGCGCTCGGCGCCGCGCTGGTGCTGTGCTTCAGCATCGGACTCGCGATGACCATGGTGGCCTCGGGGGCGGTTGCGGCGCTCGGTGTGCGCCATGCGGCACGTCACTTCAGCGGCTTCGGCGAGCTGGCGCACAAGGCGCCGTACGTCTCGGGGATGCTGATACTCCTCGTGGGGCTGTACGTGGGTTTCCTGGGGCTGCGTGCCCTGGCCTAGCGGGGAACCGGAGGGCTCGCGGCTGCGCGATTGCGGATGCGGGCGGCGCGAGAGTAGGGTGGCTGTCATGAGAGGGATTTGCCGCGGCGTGTCGTCTGGTACGTTTCTCGCGCTCGCTCTGGCGCTGGCGGCGTCGGCCGCACACGCTGCCGCGCAGACGCCGGGCCGCGCCGCCTCGGCCGAGCCGCCCGGCACCGCCACGGTTCTGGAGATCGATGGCGCGATCGGACCGGCGACCTCGCGCTACGTGGTACGCGGGCTAGAGGCAGCCCAGCAAGCCGGCAGCCGCGTGGTGGTGCTGCAGCTCGACACTCCGGGTGGGCTCGACAGCGCGATGCGCGACATCATCCGCGCGATCCTCGCCTCCCCGGTGCCGGTGGTGAGCTACGTCGGTCCGCCGGGAGCGCGCGCGGCGAGCGCCGGGACCTATATCCTCTACGCGAGTCACATCGCGGCCATGGCGCCGGCGACCAACCTCGGGGCGGCCACTCCGGTCTCCATCGGCGGAGAACCGCAGCCTGAGCCCGCGCCGCTGCCGATGCCCGGCGCGACACCCGACAAGGACGGCTCGGCCGGCAGCGGTTCCGCCAGGAGCACGCCGGGCGGCGGCGCGCCCGCGGTCGGCGCGCCGCCCGTGCCGGGCAGCGCCATGGAGCGCAAGGTGGTCAACGACGCAGTCGCCTACATCCGCGGACTGGCGGAGCTGCGCGGGCGCAACGCCGACTGGGCCGAGCAGGCGGTGCGCGGGGCGGCGAGCCTGTCGGCGACGGCAGCGCTGCAGCAGAAGGTGATCGATGTCATCGCCGCCGACATCCCCGACCTGCTCGCGCGCATCGACGGCCGCGAGGTGCACCTCGGTGATCGCAGCGTGCAGCTTGCGACGCGCGATCTGACGCTCACTCACCTGAAGCCGGACTGGCGCACGCAGCTGCTGGCGGTGATCACCAATCCTACCGTCGCCTACGGCCTGATGGTGATCGGCATCTGGGGTCTGCTGCTGGAGGGGTACAATCCAGGCGCGGTGCTGCCCGGCGTCGTCGGCTCGATCTGCCTGCTGGTGGCGCTGTTCGCGTTCCAGATTCTGTCGGTGAACTATGCCGGACTTGCGCTGGTGGTGGTGGGCACGGCCATGATCGTCGCGGAGTTCTTCTTTCCGACCTACGGCTCGCTCGGCGTCGGCGGGCTGATCGCCTTCGTCGTCGGCTCGCTCATTCTCTTCGACACCGACGTACCGGGCCTGAACGTCGGCCGGCCGCTGATCGCCGCCTTCGCCACCGTCGGGGCCCTGATGATCGGCGGCATCGTGTACCTCGCCACGCGCGACATGCGTCGGCCGGTGGCCACCGGGACCGAGGGCATGCTCGGCGCCGGCGCTGAAGTGGTTGCGGACTTCACCGGCAGGGGCCGGGTGCGCTACGGCGGGGAGCTGTGGAACGCCCGCAGCAACGCGCCGCTGCACGCCGGCGATGTGGCGCGCATCGTCAAGGTGGAAGGTCTAACATTGTGGGTCGAGCCGCAGTGACCTGACGTACGTACCCCGGAGACCTGCATGATGTTCATCGTTGCCATCGTCATTCTCTTCGCCATACTGATCTTCAGCGCACTCAACGTGCTGAATGAGTATGAGCGTGCGGTGGTATTCACCGTCGGACGCTTCAAGGGCATCAAGGGCCCGGGCCTGGTGCTGATCTTTCCGATCGTGCAGAAAATGCGCCGCGTGGACCTGCGCGTCATCGTGCTCAACGTGCCGAAGCAGGACGTCATCACCCGCGACAACGTCTCGGTGAAGGTGAACGCGGTGGTCTACTTCCGCATCGTCGACCCCGGCAAGGCCATCATCCAGGTGGCGAACGCCTTCGACGCCACCAGCCAGGTCGCGCAGACCACGCTGCGCTCGGTGGTCGGCCAGCACGAGATGGACGACCTGCTCGCGCAGCGCGACAAGCTCAACGTCGACCTGCAACGCATCCTCGATCAGAGCACCGAGAACTGGGGCATCAAGGTCTCGACGGTCGAGATCAAGGACGTCGATCTCGACGAGAGCATGATCCGTGCCATGGCCAAGCAGGCGGAAGCCGAGCGCACCCGGCGCGCCAAGATCATTCACGCCGAAGGCGAGGCCCAGGCGGCCCAGCAGCTGGTCGAGGCGGCGCGGGCGCTCGCGCTCCAGCCGAGCGCCCTGCAGCTGCGCTATCTGCAGACCCTCGCTGACATCGCCCACGAGCGCACACAGCTCATCGTCTTTCCGCTGCCGCTCGACCTGATCAAGCCGTTTTTCGGCCCACACGGTGAATAGCCGCGGCACGCTCGTCATGGCGGGTGCGCTACTCGCGCTCGCCACGGCCTGCGGCGCCTTCGGAGCGCACGCCCTGAAAGGCCAGCTCCCGCCCGAGCGGCTGCAGGTATGGGAGACGGCCGTGCGCTACCACTTCTTCCAGTCCCTGGGACTGATCGGCG
>DATHQM010000109.1:0-107443 GCA_035482695.1 Steroidobacteraceae bacterium
AGAGGAACGATGCATGAGCGCAGCGAACGTGATGACGGGCCCGGGATTTCTGGACAGGGAACGGATTGTCGCGCGGCCTGGCTTTAACCGCTGGCTGGTGCCGCCCGCCGCGCTGGCGATCCACTTGTGCATCGGCATGGCGTACGGCTTCTCGGTGTTCTGGCTGCCGTTGTCGAAAGCCATCGGCATCACGAAGGCCGTGGCCTGCCCCAAGGACGCCAGCCTGTTCTTCTTCTATCTGACGACCACCAGCTGCGACTGGAAAGTCGCCCAGCTGCAGACCTGGATCTACGGACTGTTCTTTGTCTTCCTCGGCTCGTCCGCAGCGTTGTGGGGCGGATGGCTCGAGCGCGTCGGTCCGCGCCGCGCGGGCGTGGTCGCCGCCGTCTGCTGGAGCGGCGGCATCCTCGTAATGGCTCTCGGTGTGTTCCAGCACCAGCTGTGGATCATCTGGCTGGGTGCTGCCGTCGGCGGCGTGGGGTTGGGACTCGGATACATCTCGCCCGTTTCAACACTCATCAAATGGTTTCCGGACCGGCGAGGGATGGCCACGGGCTTCGCGATCATGGGCTTCGGCGGCGGGGCCATGATCGGCGCACCGCTGGCCGACAAACTCATGAAGCACTTCGCCACACCGAGCTCGGTGGGCGTGTGGGAGACGTTGATTGTGCTGGCGCTGATTTACTTCGTCTTTATGATGGGCGGCGCGCTCAGTTATCGGCTGCCGCCGGCAACCTGGCGCCCCGCCGGCTGGAATCCGGACGCGGTGACGAAACCTCTGGTTACGCACCGCGAGGTTCACCTCAACGTCGCCTGGCGCACGCCGCAATTCTGGCTCGTCTGGGGTGTGCTGATGCTGAACGTCTCCGCCGGCATCGGCATCCTCAGCATGGCCTCACCGCTGCTGCAGGAGGTCTTTGCCGGGCGGTTGATCGGGGTGACGGCAACCTACGACCAGCTCTCGCCCGCACAGCTCGCGACTATCGCGGCGATCGCCGCGGGCTTTACCGGTTTGCTGTCGCTGTTCAACATTGCCGGCCGGATTTTCTGGGCTTCGCTGTCAGATGGGATCGGACGCAAGGCGACCTACATGGTGTTCTTCGTCCTGGGGATGGTGCTCTATTGTTCGATCCCCTGGACGGCCGCGAGCGGAAGTCTGGCGCTCTTCGTGCTGTTCTTCGGCGTCATTCTCTCGATGTACGGCGGTGGCTTCGCCACCGTTCCGGCCTATCTCTCCGATCTGTTCGGCACCAAGATGGTCGGGGCAATTCATGGACGCCTGCTGACGGCGTGGTCGGCGGCCGGGGTACTCGGTCCGTGGCTGATCGGCTCCTTCCGCGAATACCAGCTGGCACACGGTATTCCGAAGGCGCAGGTCTACAGCACAACCATGTACGTGCTGGCGGGATTGCTGGCGGTAGGCTTCATCTGCAATCTCCTCATCCGGCCGGTCAGCGAGAAGAATTACATGACGCCGGCGCAGATTGCCGAGCTCGACGCGGCCACGCACGCCGCCGCCGCACCGCCGCTTACGGCTGGCGGCAGCGTCGCCCCTTCTCCGGGATGGCTGATCGGCGCGGCCTGGCTCGCGGTGGGCATCCCCATCGCCTGGGGCATCTGGATGACGGTGCAGAAGGCTGCGACGCTGTTCGGTCTATAGGCTAGAGGCGCGGATCCACCGCGTCGGCCGAATGCAGCGGCGGGCACACGTGCCGCTCGAGCGGCAGCACGCGCTGCAGGTGCCCGTAGAGGAAGGCGGTGGTGAGCCCGAACAGCAGCACCCCGTTCAGGGCTTCGAACGCACCCATGAGACGCCAGTGCGGTGCGAGATACAGGTCGGTGTGCCCGTAGGTGGTGATCGCGCTCAGTGAGTACAGCAGCGCGGTGCGGCCGTCCGGCAGAGCTCCGAGACTGCGATACGCCGCCGCCCACAGCGTCGCCTCGAAGGCGTGCAGCACCGCCACGAGCAGCGCAGCGAAAGCCATGACCACGACGTAGATGAGGAAGAAGTTGCGCGCGGCCCTGATGCGGCCGGTGGTGCGCAGCAGCTGCGTGTTGATGACCCCCAGACCCACGACGTGCACGATGAGGGTCAGCACGATGAGCGGCAGCGCCCACGCCCAATTGCCGTCCCAGCTGAGTGCGTCATCCACCGGCGTTCGTTGGACAACGCTGGAGAGATTGGAGCGGGCTAACGGGTTCGAACCGTCGACCTGTACCTTGGCAAGGTACCGCTCTACCAACTGAGCTAAGCCCGCTTGCGGAGAGAGCGCGAGATTCTATGTACACCCCTCGCGAAGTCAAGGCGAGCCGCAGTAACCGGCACTCACCCGGCTCGGCGACCAGAGGGGATACCAGACCAACTGATAATACAGTGGCTTGCACGATATTCCTATCGCTTTAGCTCCGGCCACGCCGCGCGCAAGTAAGCCCCCATCGACACCAGCGTCGCGGCGGCGGCGATCTCGGTGAGCACCACCCCGCAACGATATGTCGCAAGGCCGAGCAGCGGCACGCGGTAGAGCATCATCGAGAGCCCCACGATCTGCAGGATGGTCTTGTACTTACCGAGCTGCGAGACCGCGACCTTGCGCCGCGCCCCGATCTCGGCCATCCACTCGCGCAGCGCCGAGATGGTGATCTCGCGGCCGATGATCACCGCGGCGGTGAGCACGATCAGCGCCCGCGGGTCTTTGCTCACCAGCAGCACCAGCGCGACCGCGACGATCAGCTTGTCGGCGACCGGGTCGAGGAATGCGCCGAGCCGCGAGATCTGTCCGAGTCGGCGCGCGAAATAGCCGTCGAGCGAGTCGGTGACACCGGCCGCTGCGAACAGCAGCCCCGCCGCCGGGTCTGCCCAGGGATAGGGCATGTAGAACAGCAGCACGATCAGCGGGATGGCCGCGATGCGGGTCCAGGTGAGCGTGTTGGGCAGGTTCCAGTGCATCGGCGGCGCCTACGAGCCCGGGTGCAGGTGATCATAAAGAGTTCGCGCGAGCGCCGTGCCGATTCCTGACACCTGCGTGAGGTCCGTGATCCCGGCGCGCATCACTCCCTGCAGCCCGCCGAAATGCCTCAGCAGCGCGCGGCGCTTGGCCGGCCCGAGCCCGGGCACGACCTCGAGCACCGACTCGTTGTAGCGCCGCGCGCGCTTGCGGCGGTGCCCGGTGATCGCGAAGCGATGCGCCTCGTCGCGGATGCGCTGGATGAGACGCGACGCGGGGCCGTGCGCGGCGGGCGTCACCGGTGCGCTCGCGCCGTAGACGAACAACCGCTCCTGCCCGGGCTTGCGGTCGGGACCCTTCGCCACTCCTACCAGCGCCAGCTCGCCGAAGCCGAGCTCGCTGAGCGCCTCGTGCACCTCACTGATCTGGCCGATGCCGCCGTCGATCAGCAGCACGTCGGGTGCGGGCACCTCGCGATCGCGCACGTGGCGGTAGCGCCGCTCGAGCGCCTGGCGCAGCGCCGCGTAGTCATCGCCGGGCGTCACGCCGCGGATATTGAAGCGGCGGTACTCCTTCTTCAGCGGCCCCTCCGGTCCGAACACCACGCACGCGGCGACCGTCCCCTCCCCGCCGGTGTGACTGATGTCGAAGCACTCCAGGCGCTGCGGCGGCTGCGGCAGGTCGAGCTCGTCGGCCAGGTCCTGCAGCATCTCCCCTAGCCCCAAGCGCTGCGCAAAGCGCATGCGCAGCGCCTGCAGCGCGTTCTCGCGCGCCATCTCCACCCAGCGCACACCGATCCCGCGCTGCGGATGGCGCACCTCCACGGCGCAGCCGAAACGGCTGCCGAGCGCCTCGGCGAGCGCCGCGGCGTCCTCGAGAGGGCTGCCGAGCAGCACCTCGGCGGGCGCGGCCGCGGTGGCGTAGTACTGCATCACGAACGAGGCGAGCGCTTCGTGCGGCTCGGCGAGCAGTGCGCGCGGAAAATGACAGGTGGTGCCGAGGTTGCGGCCGCCGCGCACCAGCATGACGGCGACGGCGTATTCGCCCGCCTCCCCCACGATGACGAACACGTCCGCATCGCGCTCCTCGCCGGCAGTCACGGCCTGCTGTGCCTGGACGCGCTGCAGCGCCGCGAGCTGGTCGCGCAGCTGCGCGGCGCGCTCGAATTCCAGGCGGTCGCCCGCCTCCTCCATGCGTTGCTGCAGCTCCGCCTGCACCTCGTCATTGCGGCCCTCGAGCACCTTGACCGCCGCCGCCATGTCCTGCGCATACGCCGCGCGGCTGATCAGTCCGACGCACGGCGCCGAGCAGCGCCCGATCTGGTGCTGCAGGCACGGCCGGCTGCGGTTGGCGAAGAAGCTGTCTGCACAGTTACGGATGCGAAACAGCTTCTGCAGCTGGTTGAGCGTCTCGCGCACCGCGCCGGCGTTCGGAAACGGCCCGAAATAGCGTCCCGGTGCGCTGCGCGAGCCGCGGTAGAACTCCAGCCGCGCGAACTCGTGCTCCACGTAAAGGTGGATGTAGGGGAAGCTCTTGTCGTCGCGCAGCACGATGTTGAAGCGCGGCTTGTGAGCCTTGATGAGGTTGTACTCGAGCAGCAGCGCCTCGGTTTCGGAGCTGGTGACGGTGACCTCGATGGCGCTGATCTGTGACACCAGCGCCTGCACCTTTGGGTCGACGTTGCTGGCGGCGAAGTAGCTGCCGACCCGGTCCCTGAGACTGCGCGCCTTGCCGACGTACAGCAGCTCCTGCCCCGCACCGAACATGCGGTACACGCCGGGGCGCCGCGGCAGCGCGGCGATGTATTCCTTCGGATCGAACACGCTCAAACCGTGGCCTCGATGATCTTGCCGCCCGCGGGCAGCCCGGCGCGCTCGCAGGCGCGTGCCACCACCGCTTTGAACATCGCCGTGGTGAGCCGCCGCGTGGCGGTGTTGTAACGGCTGCAATGATACGAATCGATCAGCCAGCGTGCCGCATCGAGCGCGTGCTCGGCCCCGTGCGCAAAAGGATAGCGTGCGCGCGTACGCCCGAGCGCCAGCAGCAGCGCATCGTGCGCCACGCGGCCGAGCGCCAGGTACACGCGCACCTGCGGCAGGCGCTCGACTTCCGCGGCCAGGTAGGGGTTGCAGCGGCGCATCTCCTCCGGCAGCGGTTTGTTGCCGGGCGGTACGCACTTGACGGCATTGGTGATGCGCGCGTTCACGAGGCGCAGGCGGTCTGCCGCGCTCTTCGACACCGGCGCCGTCGCCAGGCCAGCGGCGTGCAGCGTCTGGTACAACAGGATGCCGGCGTGATCACCGGTGAACGGCCGGCCGGTGCGGTTCGCCCCGTGCATGCCGGGTGCGAGGCCTACGATGAGGATGCGCGGCCGTGCCGCACCGAAGGACGGTACCGGACGGGCCCAGTAGTCGGGATGGCGCTCGCGGGTGCGCGCCAGAAACTGCGCCAGCCGCGGGCAGCGCCGGCAGGCTTCATCGTACGTCGCGCTCATGCGCGCCCGCGCTCCCGATCGGCGCGGCACGTCCGCAGCCCGGCTGCGTGCATGCGGCCCGCCGCTTACCCTCAGGTTGCCGACGTCGCGGCGCGCCGGTCGGGGCGCCGGCCGTGGCTGTGCTCGGCGATCAGCATCGCCAGCTCCAGGGCCTGCTCGTGGTTCAGCCGCGGATCGACGCTCGAGCGGTAGGCGCGCTGCAGGTCCTGGTCGGTGAGCCCGCGCGCCCCGCCAGTGCATTCCGTGACGTCCTCGCCGGTCAGCTCGATGTGCACCCCGCCGAGGTGCGAGCCCATCTCCGCGTGGATGCGGAAGGCCAGCTCGAGCTCCTTGAGGATGTTCTCGAACCGCCGCGTCTTGATGCCGCCGGTGGTGGTCTCGGTGTTGCCATGCATCGGGTCGCACACCCACAGCACGGTCTGGCCCGTCTGGCGCACTGCATCGATGGCCTTGGGCAGCGCCGCAGCGACCTCCTTGGCGCCGAAGCGGTGGATCAGCGTCAGCCGTCCCGGCTGGCTCTGCGGATTGAGCGTCGTCACCAGCCCCTGCAGCCACGCGGCATCCACCGCCGAGCCGACTTTCACGCCGATCGGGTTGGAGATGCCGCGGAAGTACTCGACGTGCGCGCCGTCGAGCGCCGCGGTGCGCATGCCGATCCACGGCATGTGGGTCGACAGGTTGTACCAGCGGTTCTGGCGTGGGATGAAGCGCGTCTGCGCCTGCTCGTAAAGCAGGTGCAAGCCCTCGTGGCTCGCGTAGAAGTCCACCAGGGTGGCTTCGTGGACTGCATTCCCGCTGATGCCCTCGAAGAAATCGAGCGCATCGCCGATCGCGCGCACGATGCGCTCGTACGCGTCCTTGAGCGGCGCGTGGTGGACGAAGCCGAGGTCCCAATACTCCGGATGGTGCAGGTCGGCGAAGCCGCCCTCGACGAGTGCGCGCACGAAGTTGAGCGTGAGCGCCGCGCGCTCGTAACCGCGCAGCAGCAGTTCCGGGTCGGCGGCACGCGCCTCGGCGGTGAATTCCGGGCGGTTCACCAGGTCGCCGCGGTAGCTCGGCAACGTGACGCCGCCGCGCGTCTCGGTATCGGTCGAGCGCGGCTTGGCGTACTGGCCGGCCATGCGTCCGACGCGAATGATCGGCTTCTTCAGCCCGTGCAGCAGCACCAGGCTCATCTGCAGCAGGATCTTCAGCTTCTTGGCGATGGTGTCCGATTCGCAATCAGCAAACGCCTCGGCGCAGTCGCCCCCCTGCAGCAGGAACGCCTCGCCGCGCTGCGCGGCCGCCAGGCGCGAGCGCAGCGCCTCGATCTCCCAGGACACCACGATCGGCGGCAGGCGCGAGATCTGCGCCACGATGCGCTCGAGTGCCTTCGGGTCGTCGTAGACCGGCTGCTGCTGCACAGGCTTCGCCTGCCAGCTGGCACTGTGCCAGGAGGTCGTTTCGGGTGCTCGCATGTCATTGATCCTAGCATGCGATGTGCGCGGGCCTGAGGCGCCGCCGGACCTGCGGCGCGGGTGGTGGCGTTCCCCGCGCTTGGAAGGCAGAATGCGCCACTTTTCACAGGAGGCATATGCACCGCGTACTCATCCTCGGTGCCGGCAAGATCGGCGCACTGGTCTCCGGATTGTTAGCCGAATCCGGCAGTTACAGGGTCCATCTCGGCGATCTCGATGGGGCGGCCGCCGAGGGGGTGGTGCGCGCCCACGGTGCGGCCCACCTCGCCTCCTTCGCCCTCGATGCCACCGACCCTGCAGCCCTCGCCAGGCATCTCGCCGAGCAGCCGGTGGACGCGGTGATCTCGAGCCTTCCTTATTACTGCAACGTCGGGGTGGCCGAGGCGGCGCGCCGCGCCCGCACGCACTACTTCGACCTGACCGAGGACGTCGAGGTGACGCGCGCGGTGCGCGCCATCGCCGCCGGCGCCGCCCAGGCCTTCGTCCCCCAGTGCGGGCTGGCGCCCGGCTTCATCAGCATCGCCGCCGCCGAGCTCATCACCCACTTCGATCAGCTGCGCGCGGTGAAGATGCGCGTCGGCGCGCTGCCGCAGCACCCGAACAACGTGCTGAAGTACTCCCTCACCTGGTCGACCGAAGGACTCATCAACGAGTACGCCAACCCCTGCCAGGCCGTCAGCGACGGGCGCCTCGTCGAGGTGGCGCCGCTCGAAGGGCTCGAGGAGATCGAGATCGACGGCACGCTCTACGAGGCCTTCAACACTTCCGGCGGACTCGGCTCGCTCGCCGAGACACACGGGGCGCGCAGCGAGTCGATGAACTACAAGACCATCCGCTATCCGGGTCACTGCGAGCAGATGCGCCTGCTGATGAACGACCTGAAATTGAGTCACGACCGCGTGACCCTCAAGCGCATCCTGGAGAACGCGGTGCCGCAGACACTGCAGGACGTCGTGATCGTCTATGCCGCGGTCACCGGCACGCAGGACGGGGAGCTGCGCGAGGAGAACTACGTCAACAAGATCTACCCGCAGATGATCGCCGGCCGCCTGTGGTCCGCCATCCAGGTGACCACCGCCGCGGGCATCACCGCCGTGGTGGACCTGGTGCTCGAGCACAAGGGCAGCTACACCGGCTTCGTGGCGCAGGAGCAGTTCCGCCTGACCGACATCCTCGCCAACCGCTTCGGGCGCTACTACGCTCCCGGAGGCACCAAGCACGTCTCGGGCGAAGTGGTGGTGGCCGGCAAGACCGGGCATCAGCGGCGGCAGAAAGCGGCGAACGGGTGAGCACGTGGACACCGATGCGGTATTGAAGCGATTGGGGCTTGCGGCGGTCAATGCGGGCGCCTGGTCGGGCCTGCGCGGCTGGTCGACCGCCAGCAACGGTGCGCTCCTCAACGTGCGCAATCCGGCCGACGGCACGTTGCTCGCACAGGTGCGCCCGGCGACCGAGCACGACTACGAGCGCGTCGTCACCTCCGCAGTCGCAGCGGCGGCGGCCTGGCGCGCGGTGCCGGCGCCCAAGCGCGGCGAGGTCGTACGCCTGCTGGGCGAGGAGCTGCGCCGCCACAAGGACGATCTCGGCAAGCTGGTCTCGCTCGAGAACGGCAAGATCCTCGCCGAGGGCCTGGGCGAGGTGCAGGAGATGATCGACATCGCCGACTTCGCGGTCGGCCAGTCGCGCATGCTCTACGGGCTCACCATGCATTCCGAGCGCCCGCAGCACCGCATGGCCGAGCAGTGGCACCCCCTCGGAGTCGTCGGCGTCATCACCGCCTTCAACTTCCCCGTCGCGGTATGGTCGTGGAACGCCTTCCTCGGCGCGATCTGCGGCAACGCCTGTATCTGGAAGCCCTCGCCGAAGACGCCGCTGACCGCGCTCGCCGTGCAGCACCTGTGCAATCGCGTCATGCAGGAGCACGAGCTGCCGACGGTCTTCCAGCTGTTCATCGATGCGGGTACCGCTCTCGCGACGCGCTTCGTCGAGGACCGCCGCGTCGCGCTCGTCTCCTTCACCGGCTCCACCGAGGTCGGGCGCAAGGTGGGAGAACGCGTGGCGGCACGCCTCGGCAAGAGCCTGCTCGAGCTCGGTGGCAACAACGCGGTGATCGTCGATGAGAGCGCCAACCTCGACCTGGCGGTGCCCGCGATCGTGTTCGGCGCGGTCGGCACGGCTGGCCAGCGCTGCACCAGCACGCGCCGCGTGTTCGCGCATCGCGCGATCGCCTCGGAGCTCGAGCGGCGCCTGGTGCACGCCTACGGCCAGGTGCGCATCGGCGACCCGCTCGACAGCGCCACGCTCATGGGCCCGCTGATCGACGGCGCGGCCGTCGAGCGCTACCAGGCCGCGGTGAGCGAGGCACAGAGCGGCGGCGGCGAAGTCCTCTACGGCGGGCACACGCTGCAGCGACCCGGCAATTTCGTCGAGCCGACCATCATCCGCGCGCGCAACGAATGGCCGATCGTGCAGCGCGAGACCTTCGCCCCGATCCTGTACGTGATCCCGGTCGATTCGCTCGACGAGGCCATCGCGGAACAGAATGCGGCCGCCCACGGCCTGTCATCGGCGCTGTTCACCGACCGGCTGCAGAACGCCGAAGCCTTCCTGTCGGCGGCCGGCAGCGATTGCGGCATTGCCAACATCAACCTCGGTACCTCGGGCGCCGAGATCGGCGGTGCGTTCGGCGGCGAGAAGGATACCGGCGGTGGGCGCGAATCGGGCTCGGACGCCTGGAAGGCGTACATGCGCCGCCAGACCACCACCGTCAACTGGAGCCGCGAGCTGCCGCTGGCGCAGGGCATCGAGTTCAAGGTCTCGCAGTAAGGTTCGCCCTGACGGAAGCGCTATCTGCCGGGCAGCTTCAGGGTGAGGCGCGCGCCGCCCAGCGCCGAGGTGTCGATCGTCAGGCGTCCGCCGTACATGTCGACCGTGTCGCGCACCATGGCGAGCCCGAGACCATGACCCGGCACGGTCTCGTCGGCGCGCACGCCGCGTTCGAGCACCCGTGCCCGATCCTCCGCCGAGATACCCGGACCGTCGTCTTCCACCACAATCTGCAGCCGCTCGCGCGGGCCGGCGTTGTCGTCGGCGGCGGCCCGCAGCAGCACGCGACTGCGGCACCACTTGCAGGCGTTGTCGAGCAGATTCCCCAGCAGTTCGGTGAGATCGCTGCGGTCGCCGATGAACTGGGCATTCGCGGCGATGCCGAGCTCGATCGACAGGTCTTTGCCGGCGTGGACCCGCAGCAGCGTGCCGCGCAGCTCCGCGGCGACCTGCGCCACCTCGACCGGCGCCTGCCCGAGCAGCGCCCCACCGGAGGCGGCCGCGCGCTTCAACTGGTGCTCGATGATGCCGCTCATGCGATCGATCTCGGTGCTCAGGCCCGCGGATGACTGCGCCGGTGGCAGGCTCGAGCGCATCACCGCGAGTGGCGTCTTCAGGCTGTGCGCCAGGTTACCGAGGGTGTCGCGGTAGCGGGTGACGCGTTTGCGCTCCCCGACCAGCAGCGCATTGAGGTTGGATGCCACGCCCGACAGCTCGCGCGGGTAGCCGGCACCGAGCGTGTCGCTGCGCCCCTCCTCGACCGCGTGGATCTCGCGCTCCATGCGCCGCACCGGCGCGAGCACCCAGCGCAGCAGCGCCGCGAGCGTCACCAGCAGCAGCAGCATCAGGGCGATGAACCAGCCGACCAGCTCCCGCCGGAAGTCCCACAGCTGTTCCTCGTACGGGCTCAGCGAGGCCGCCACGCTGAACGTCAGCCCGCGCGTGCCGTTGGGATCGTCCTCGAACTGGATGGCGCGGCTCTCGATCGCCACGCGCTCGTGACCGAAGGTGGCGAAGTCGAGCGTGCGCTCAGTGCGCGGCAGCAGCGGGCCGAAGTCCGCGTCGAGCCCCGCCGTGGAGGGCGAGCGCCACTGGTGCAACTGCGAGCGGATCTCGGCGTACACACCCGAGCGCGGCGTGGCCAGGCGCGGATCGAGCTCGTTCGGCGTCGGCGCGTAGCCGCCGTCCGGCTGCGGCTCGGCGGCCGCGATCAGCGCCACCATCTCCGAATCGAGCACTTCCTGCACCGAGCGCTCGGACAGCTGGCGAAAGCCGGTGTCGAGCACCAGCATCATGACGCCGAAGAACAGCGCCAGCGGCACGGAGACCGAGATGAGCAGCCGCCGACTGAGCGAGTGCACGGAATGCGGCGCGCGCTGTGGTGCGACCTAGGAGGCGGTGTCGCGCGGCAGGGCGAAGCGATAGCCGCGCCCGCGCAGCGTCTCGATCGGGTGCAGGCGGTCCTCGGGGTCGAGCTTGCGCCGCAGCCGCCCGACCAGCACCTCGATGACGTTGCTGTCGCGCTCGAAGTCCTGGTCGTACAGCCGCTCGGTGAGCTCGGTCTTCGAGATCACGTCCCCGGCGCGCAGCATGAGATGCTCGAGGATGCGGTACTCAAAGGTGGTGAGCTCCACCGCCGCGCCGTCCACCGCGATCGTCTGCGCGCGCGTGTCGAGCGCGATCGGGCCGCAACGCAGCAGGGGTGTTGCCCAGCCGCCGGCGCGCCGCAGCAGCGCCTGCAGGCGCGCCAGCACTTCCTCGAAGTGAAAGGGTTTGGCCACGTAATCGTCGGCGCCCGCCTGCAGGCCCTCGACCTTGTCCTGCCAGTTGTCGCGCGCCGTCAGTATCAGGATCGGGTAGGTCTTGCGCGCCGCGCGCAGACGGCGGATCACCTCGAGCCCGGGCAGGCCCGGCAGCCCGAGATCGACCACGGCGACGTCGAGCGGATACTCCTGTCCGGCGAACAGCGCCTCGTTGCCGTCGCAGGCGACATCCACCGAGAACCCGGCTTCGATCAGGCGGGACTTGAGCGTGTCGCGCAGCGCCGCCTCGTCTTCGACCACCAGAACGCGCATAGGCCTCCCCGCACTTCCGCTACAGGACCGCACCACTCGCCGCATCGATGCGCACGGTCCACACCTTGCCCGCCGGCCGGTTGAAGAGCCGCAGTGCGTATACCGTACGTTCACCCTGCTTCTGTGTCTCGGCTTTCACCACGCTCGCGTGATAGCGCTGCTCGACCATTTTCACCGCCTGGGACATCGTCATCGCCTCGTGCGCGGACGCCGCCAGCACAGCGCCGGCAGCGAGCAGCCCGCCGCCGCACAGCATGAATCGCAGGATAAGCACAGCGCCGGTGAGTTTCATCGCAGCGGATAAGCCTAACGTATCCGCGCGCTGCCTCGCGACCGCCTGCGTTCGGGCTCCTTTCTTCAGCTGCCGTTCAGTTTTGCCTCACGCCATAACACGTCCCATTCGAGGGCCGACAGCTTCTCGAGCTCGAGTCCGCGGGCGCGGGCAACAGCCTCCATGCACGCGAAGCGCCGCTCGAACTTTGAGTTCGCACCGCGCAGCGCAGCTTCCGGATCCACGTGCAGGTGGCGACTCCAGTTGGCCACGGCGAACAGCAGGTCGCCGATCTCCTCCATGAGCGCCGCGGCGTTGCCGCTCCCATGCGCCTCGTCCACCTCCTGCAGCTCCTCGAGCACCTTGGCGCGCACCGCGGGTGCCTCGGGCCAGTCGAAGCCAACGCGCGCTGCGCGCCGACCGAGTTTGGCTGCGCGGCTGAGCGCCGGCAGCGCCCGCGGTACTCCGGACAGCACCGCGGCAGCGGCCGGGTCCTGCGCCGCGGCTGCGGCCCGCTCCTGCGCCTTCTGCTGCTCCCAGACGCGCACCAGGTCCGCGGGCGCGATCGCGGCGCCGGCGAACAGGTGCGGATGACGCCGCACCAGCTTCTCGCGGATGCCGTTGGCCACGGCGGCGAAGTCGAACCAGCCGCGCTCCTCGGCCATGCGGGCGTGGAACACCACCTGGAACAGCAGGTCACCGAGCTCCTCGCGCAGGTGCGGAGCGTCGGCCCGCTCGGCGGCATCGGCCACCTCGTAGGCCTCCTCGATGGTGTAAGGCGCGATGGTGGCGAAGGACTGCTCGCGGTCCCAGGGGCAGCCGTTTTCGGGGTCGCGCAGCCGGGCCATCAGCGCGAGCAGCGCGGTGAGTGCGCGTTCCGCCTCGTTCATGGCGGCGGCGGATTGCACAGGCGATACAGCGTCAGCAGCATCCCCGCGGTCGCCCCCCAGATGTTGCGCTCACCGAACGGGATGTCATGAAAGTCGGTCAACTCCCCGGTGACGGCGGAGCGGCGGCGCCGCAGGACGTGGTTGGCCGGATCGAACAGGTAGTCCACCGGCACCTCGAAGCTGTCCTCCACCTCATCGCTCGCCAGCAGCAGCTCGAACCCCGGCTGCACGAAACCCACCACCGGCGTAACGCGAAAGCCGGTGACCACGAGGTGGTCGGGCAGGTAACCGATCACCGTTACGAAGCGCTCGTCGAGCCCGATCTCCTCGCGCGCCTCGCGCAGCGCCGCGGCCCGCGGGCCGTCGTCGGTCGCCTCGATGCGCCCGCCCGGAAAGCTGATCTGGCCAGCGTGATTGCGCAACTGCGTGGCGCGCTGCGTGAACAGCACCGTCAGCTCGCGCCGCTCGACCAGCGGGATGAGCACCGCCGCCGGCGTCGGCTCGCGGGCGAACAGCTTGTCGTGGCGCGGCGTGCCGGGCTCCCAGGTGACCGGCAGCAGCCACTGCTGCGGTTCGTGGTGCGGCTGCGTGCCGGCGAGGCGCGCGCGGATGATCGCGGCCCAGTCGCGGGCCGCCGGCGCTGCTGCCCGCGGGCTGTCGTTGCCCGATTTTGCATCCTTCCCCGCCACCCGCCGCGCCTTCAGCCTCCCCCGCCGCCCTTGATGCCGCCGGTGGTCAGCTCGGCCGGGTCGAGCAGCTTCGCCAGCTGCTCGCGCGGCAGGTCGGTCATCTCGGCGGCGACCTCGCGGATCGGCCGCCCCTGCGCGTAGGCGTGCTTGGCGATGGCAGCGCCCTTTTCGTAACCGATCACCGGGTTGAGCGCGGTCACCAGGATCGGGTTGCGATCGAGGGCCGCGGCGATGTGCGCCGCGTTCACCTTGAAGCCGGTGATCGCGTCGTCGGCCAGCGCCCGCGTAACCGCGGCCAGCAGCCGGATGCTCTCGAGCAGATTGTCGGCGATCACCGGCAGCATGACGTTGAGCTGGAAGTTGCCCGACTGGCCTGCCACGGTGATGGCGGCATCGTTGCCAATCACCTGCGCGGCGACCATGGTGGTGGCCTCGGGTATGACCGGATTGACCTTGCCCGGCATGATGCTGCTGCCGGGCTGCAGCGCGGGCAGCGCGATCTCGGCCAGCCCCGCCAGCGGGCCGCTGTTCATCCAGCGCAGGTCGTTGGCGATCTTCATCAGGCTCACCGCGATCACCTTCAACTGGCCGGACAGCTCGACCGCGGTATCCTGCGCCGCGAGCGCTTCGAAGTAGTTGCGTGCCGGCACGAAGGGCAGCCCGGTGAGCCCGCTGAGCTCGGCGCAGAAGTGGCGGGCGAAGTCCGGATGCGCATTGATGCCGGTGCCGACCGCCGTGCCGCCCTGGGCCAGCGCCAGCAGCCGCGGTTCGACCGACTCCAGACGTGCCACACCGTTCTCGATCTGCGTCCGCCACCCCGACAGCTCCTGTGCGAGGGTTACCGGCATGGCGTCCATCAGGTGGGTGCGGCCGGTCTTGACCACACCCTGCACCTCGCGCTCCTTCTGCTCGAGCGTCACGCGCAGATGTCCGAGCGCCGGTATCAGCTCGCGCCGCACCGTGAGCGCCGCGCTCAGGTGTATCGCCGTCGGGATGACGTCGTTGCTGCTCTGGCACATGTTGACGTGATCGTTGGCATGCACCGTGCTGCCGAGCCGCCGCGTGGCGAGCGCCGCGATCACCTCGTTGGCATTCATGTTGCTGCTGGTGCCCGAGCCGGTCTGGAAGACGTCGAGCGGGAACTGTGCATCGTGCTGCCCGGCGGCGACCTCCGCCGCCGCCGCCTCCACCGCCTGCGCCAGCCGGGCCTCGAGCAGACCCAGCGCGCGGTTGGCACGGGCCGCCGCCTGCTTCACCAGGCCCAGCGCGCCGATGAACGCGCGCGGCAAGGGTCGGCCGCTGATGCGGAAGTTCTCCACCGCGCGCTGCGTCTGCGCGCCCCACAGCGCCTCCGCCGGCACCTTGATCTCGCCCATGCTGTCACGCTCCACCCGGAAAGAGTTCATGCCTGCACTCCGCCACGCCCGGCCGGACTCGCCGTTGCGTTATGATGTAAATCCTAGCACTTCGAGGTGTCCGGTAACGCATGCCCGCGAGCCCCACCGACGCAAGCTCTGCGCTCGACGCGTTGTCACCGGTGGATGGTCGCTACCGCAGCGTGACCGCGCCACTCGCCGCGCTGCTGTCCGAAGCCGCACTGGTGCGCGAGCGCATCCGCGTCGAGGCACTATGGCTGCTGCAGCTCGCGGCGGCGCTCCCGCAGCTGCCCGCAGCGCAACTCACCGACGCGGTGCGCGCGCGCGCGCAGCAGCTCGCCGCCGCGCCCGACCAGAGCGCGGCCGCCGCGGTCAAGAGCATCGAGGCGCGCATCAACCACGACGTCAAGGCGGTCGAATACTACGTGCGCCAGCAGCTCGCCGCCGCCGGCGCGCCGGCCGCGACGCTCGAGCTGGTGCACTTCGGCTGCACTTCCGAGGACATCAACAATCTGAGCTATGCGCGGCTGCTGCAGCAGGCGCGCGAGCTGCTGCTGCCGGTGCTCGGCTCGCGGGTGCGCGAGCTCAGCGCGCTCGCGCGGCGTTACGCGGCGCTTGCCATGCCGGCGCGCACCCACGGCCAGACCGCCAGTCCCACCACCCTCGGCAAGGAGCTGGCGAATTTCGCCGCGCGCCTGCAGCGCCTCGAGCGCCGCTGGCGCGCCGTCGCGATCCTCGGCAAGTGGAACGGCGCGGTCGGTAACTTCAATGCCCACGTGGCGGCCCTGCCGGAAGTTGACTGGCCGGCCGTGGCGCGTGCGTTCGTCAGCTCGCAGGGACTGGAATACAACCCCTGGACCACGCAGATCGAGCCGCACGACTGGATCGGCGAGTACTGCGATGCGGTCGCGGCGGTGAACGTCGTGTGCATCGACCTGTGCCGCGACCTGTGGGGCTACATCTCCCTCGGTTATCTGCGCCAGGCCCCCGTCGCCGGCGAGGTCGGCTCGTCCACCATGCCGCACAAGGTGAACCCGATCGACTTCGAGAATGCCGAAGGCAACTGCGGCGTTGCCAACGCGCTGCTGCGCCACTTCGCCGACAAGCTGCCGCTGTCACGCTGGCAACGCGACCTCACCGACTCGACGGTGCTGCGCAACTGCGGCGTGGCGCTCGGTCACACGCTCATCGCGTGGCACGCGCTCGGCCGCGGCCTCGGCAAGATCGAGGCGGACCCTGCGCGCATGAGCGCCGAGCTCGATACCGCATGGGAGGTGCTCGGCGAAGCGCTGCAGACGGCGCTGCGCGCCGCCGGTGTGCCGGACGGCTACGAGAGACTCAAGGAATTCAGCCACGGCCGCGCGATCGACGCTGCGATGCTCGCCGGCTTCATCGAGCAGCTGCCGCTGCCGGCGGCCGAGAAGGCACGCCTGCGCGGCCTGCGGCCGGCCGATTACACCGGCCTGGCGGCGCAGCTCACGCGCAAGCTCACCGACGGCGCCGGCCCCTGAGGGCGACGCGCCCGGCGCGCCCGCGTGGGGACCGGCCGCGCGCGCTGCGGTTCGCAAAGTGCGAACCAGCGCGCGCTTTTGACTTACTGTCGGCCCGCTGCGCGCCCAAACCGTGACCGGGTTGGCAATGCAATTCCCGCGCCCATCACTAAGATCGCCTGCAACCTGCCTCCCGTGCAGGTTATGCGGGGCGCCGGGCGTGGCAATCAGCGGGGAACTCGACAGTAACGGTGCATTGGCGCAGCTCGCGAACGCGCGCTACGCCTCCGAGTCGGTGAACCCCGGCGGCAGCGGCACGTCCGCACGCCAGGGCGCCGAGACACTCACCGTGCTCACCTCGCTCGCCGAGGTGCGTACCGCGGTCAACGAGATCGCCGCCACCGCGCAGCGCCTGATCTCTATCTACACTCCCGACCTCGAGCCCGACCTGTACGACCAGAGCGCGTTTCTCGAGGTCGTCAAGCACTTCGTGCTGACGCGCAGCTTCGCCAAGGTGCGCGTGCTGCTCGCCGAGCCGACGCGCGTCATGCGCGACAGCAACCGCTTCGTCGCCATGGGGCGGCGCCTGTCGAGTTGCATCGATATCCGCTACATCGCGGCCCAGGCGCCGCAGCGCGCCTCGGCCTACCTCATCGCCGACGACCGCGCGATCGTCTACCGGATGCGCGCGGACAGCTGGGACGGTGTCGCCGACATCAACAATCCGAGCGCCGCCCGCCTGTATCTGCAGGAGTTCGACCAGGTCTGGAACGCCAGCGCGGCCGAGCACGGGCTGCGCGCCGCCCGCCGCGGCTAAGCTTCCACGCGATGCCGACCGTCATCCAGCGGCCGGCTACAATCCGGTCCATGCCCCGCACGCCTGAGGTCACCGTGGCGGCCGTCACCGAGATGGCCGGACGCTTCCTTGTGGTGGAGGAGCGCATCAGGCGCCGCGTGCTGCTGAATCAGCCGGCCGGGCACGTCGAGCGCGGCGAGACGCTGCTCGCAGCGGTGGTGCGCGAGACGCGCGAAGAGACCGCCTGGTGCTTTGAACCGCACGCCCTGGTCGGCGTGTATCTGTGGCGCAATCCGGCCAGCGGCCGCGCCATCCTGCGCTTCGCTTTTGCCGGATCGGTCAGCAACCACGATCCCGTGCAACCGCTCGACCGCGGCATCATCCGCACCCATTGGCTCACCCCGCAGGATCTCGAGCAGCAGCGCGCACGGTTGCGCAGTCCGCTCGTCCTGCACTGCGTGCGCGACTACCTCGCCGGGCGCCGCCAGGCATTGCAGACGGTAGCCGGGCTTGATCTGCAGAGTGCCCCTGAGCTCGTGCGCGGCACGCTGCCGCCGCCGAACAGCGCGGTAACCGCCGTCGCCTCCTGAAGCGCGCTAAGCCCGCGCCGGGCCGGCGGTGCAGTGCGCTAAAATCAGCGCATGTCGGAAGTTACCCTCCCGCCACCTGCCACCGACGCGCGCGTCATCGTCGGCCTGTCGGGCGGTGTCGACTCTGCCGTCGCGGCGCTGCTGCTCAAGGAGAGCGGCTGGGACGTGCAGGGCCTGTTCATGAGCAACTGGGAGGAGGAGGACGATGCCTGGTGCACCGCCGCCCGCGACTTCCAGGATGCGCGCGTCGTGGCGCGCGAGCTCGGCATGGTACTGCACCGCGCGAGCTTTGCGGCCGAGTACCGTGAGCGCGTGTTCCGTCACTTCCTGCGCGAGCACGAGGCCGGCCGCACCCCGAACCCCGACGTGCTGTGCAACCGCGAGATCAAGTTCGGCGTGGCGCTCGAATGGGCCCGGCGGCTCGGCGCGACGCACTTCGCCACCGGCCATTACGCCCGCCTGCTGCCGGCAGCCGATGGTCTGGCGCTGTGCAAGGGAGTCGATGGCGCCAAGGATCAGAGCTACTTCCTGCACGCGCTGAGCGCTGCGCAGCTCGCGCGCACGCTGCTGCCGCTCGGCGGGCTGCACAAGAGCGAAGTGCGCGCGCGGGCGCGCCGCGCCGGGCTGCCGGTGTTCGACAAGCCCGACAGCACCGGGATCTGCTTTATCGGCGAGCGGCCGTTTCGCGAATTCCTCGCCCGCTATCTGCCGCGCAACCCCGGCCCCATACACTCGTCCGAGGGCGAGCCGCTCGGCACCCACGAGGGGCTGGCCTTCTACACCCTCGGCCAGCGCGCCGGGCTCGGCATCGGCGGGCGCGCCGGCCGGCCCGCGCAGCCGTGGTACGTCGCCGCAAAGGATCCCGCCAGCAACACGCTCACCGTGGCGCAGGGTGGCGAGCACCCGCTACTCGCCGGCGCGGGCCTCGTCACCGCCGGCTGGCACTGGCTGACGGCGCCCCGGAACGCCCCGTTTGCGGCGCACCTCAAGGTGCGCTATCGCCAGGCCGATCAGCCGGCACGCCTCACGCCGCGCGCCGATGGCGGCATGCAGGTGGCATTCGAGCAGCCGCAGCGCGCGGTCACGCCCGGGCAGTACGCGGTCGCCTACGAAGGTGAGCGCTGTCTCGGCGGCGGGGTGATCGACACGGTGAACGCCGCGCTGCCGCGCTGCGCCGCCGCCTGAGGGTGGCACCGGCAGCGTGCGGCAAACCGATATAATCGCGCCGACACGGAGACACGCATGACCAACAGCTTCCGGGCGCGCTCGACTCTCAAGGCCGGTGATCGCACCTACGAGATCTGGAGCCTCGCGGCGCTGCCGCACGACAAGGTCGCGCGCCTGCCCTTCTCACTGAAGATCCTGCTCGAGAACCTGCTGCGCTGCGAGGACGACGTGAACGTCACGCGCGCCGACATCGAGGCGCTGCTGGAGTGGGATCCGGCGGCTGTGCCCGCGCACGAGATCGCCTTCACGCCTGCGCGGGTGATCCTGCAGGATTTCACCGGCGTGCCGTGCGTGGTCGACCTGGCGGCGATGCGCGACGCCATCGAGCAGCTCGGCGGCGACCCCGAGCGCGTCAATCCGCTCAACCCCGCGGAGCTGGTGATCGATCATTCGGTGCAGGTCGATGAGTACGGCTCAGCGCGCGCGCTTGCGGCCAACACCACCATCGAATTCACCCGCAACCGCGAGCGCTACGCCTTCCTGCGCTGGGGCCAGACCGCATTCCGCAACTTCGCCGTGGTGCCGCCCAATACCGGCATCGTGCACCAGGTGAACCTCGAGTACCTGGCGCGCGTGGTGTTCGACGCCGGCGCGGAAGGTGCGCGGCGCGCCTACCCGGACACGCTCGTCGGCACCGACTCGCACACCACCATGATCAACGGGCTGGGAGTGCTCGGCTGGGGCGTGGGCGGCATCGAGGCCGAGGCGGCCATGCTCGGCCAGCCGGTGACCATGCTGATCCCGCAGGTCATCGGCTTTCGGCTCGAGGGACGCCTGCAGCCCGGCGCTACCGCGACCGACCTGGTGCTGACCGTCACGGAGATGCTGCGCAAGAAGGGCGTGGTGGACAAGTTCGTCGAGTTCCTCGGCGATGGCCTGGCCAACCTGCCGCTCGCCGATCGCGCCACGATCGCCAACATGGCGCCCGAGTACGGCAGCACCTGCGGCATCTTCCCGATCGATTCCGAGACGCTGCGCTACCTCGAGCTGTCGGGCCGCACGCGCGAGCGGGTGGAGCTGGTCAGCGCTTACGCCAGGGCACAGGGAATGTGGCGTAACCCGGGCGCGAGCGCGGCCCGCTACACCGATGAGCTCGAGCTGGATCTGGCGCACGTCGAGCCGAGCCTGGCCGGCCCGCGCCGCCCGCAGGATCGCGTGCCGCTGAAATCCGCCCGGCAGGTCTACCAGGCGAATGCGCGCAAGGCCGCCGACGAGCGCACCGCGCGCAACAGCGGCGCGGGCGTGGCGGCGGCGAAGCTCAACGGGCACAGCGTCGAGCTGAAGGACGGCGCGGTGCTCATCGCCGCGATCACCAGCTGCACCAACACCTCCAACCCCTCGGTGATGCTCGCCGCCGGGCTGCTGGCCCGCAAGGCTCGCGCCGCCGGACTCACCTCCAAACCCTGGGTCAAGACGAGCCTCGCGCCCGGCTCGCGCGTGGTGACCGATTACTTCACCAAGGCCGGCGTGCTGGAAGACCTTGCGGCTATCGGCTTCGACCTGGTCGGCTACGGATGTACAACGTGTATTGCCACGGGAACCCCCGTGCTGTTGGCAAACGGCACCACCCGGCGCATCGAGACCATGCCCGCAGCCGGCGGCGCGAAGCTATTCGGTCCCACCGCGGACGGCCGCCTGGCGATGGCGTGGCAAAGCCAGATGATGGTGCAGGGCGTGCGCGAATGCGTGGCCGTGGTGCTGCAGGATGGTCGCCGGCTGGTCTGCACTCCGGACCACAAAATCCTGTGCGCAGATGGCCGCTGGGTGCCGGCCGGGAAACTGATCAGCGGACGCGACCGCGTCGTGATGGGTCTCGAGGCGCCGCTGGATGAGCCGGGCGCTGATGAGTCTGGTTACGAGCTCGTGGCCGGCGAGCTCAGGTTTACTCTCGCCGACGAGCACGAGCGCGCCCGCACGCTGGCCTTCGCGCGCCTGATCGGTCATCTGATCAGCGATCGCTCCATCAGCGTTCTGGGTCAGGGACGGATGAACGTCGGCCAGGCACTCGACAGGGAAGCGGTCCTTGACGACATCGAGTTGCTGACCGGCATCCGTCCGGCAGGCACTCGATATGACGATCGCAAATGGGCGATCGTGCTGCCGCAGGAGCTGACCCGGCTGGTGATTGCGCTGCCGGGAGTTCGTGTCGGCCGGCGCATCGACCAGCCGCCTGCGCTGCCGGCATTCGTGCTCGAGGACGCGTGTCCCGTCGCCGTCGTTCGCGAGTTCCTCGGCGGGCTCTTTGGAGCGGATGGGCACGCGCCGATCCTGAAGCGTCAAGGCGCAAGCGAGCGTCGTGCGATTGTGCAGCCGCCCGCCTACTCTCAATCCGCCAAGCCCGAACATGTGGAGCAGCTCCGGGACGTCATGCGACAGATCATCGGGCTGTTGGTTCGATGCGGGGTGAAGGCACGGGGCGCGCGGGTTTACACCTACGCGACGCGCCGCTCGTCATCGACCTATCCGGCCCCGCTCGACGGCGCACCCCGCTTCGAGGTCCGCCTCGCCCTGAGCGAAGGTCTCTCGTTCGTGGAACGCATCGGATTCCGCTATTGCGTCGACAAATCACTGCGCGCCAGCGCCGCAGCGGTGTACTGGCGAACCATCGACACGATCAATCGGCAGCGCTTGTGGATGGCCGATCGAATCGAAGCGCTGCACCAGAATCATAGCTTCAGCTTTCAACAGACACGCCGTATCGCAGCCGCCGAGCTGATGACGCGAGAGACGGCGCTGTTCCCACACTACGCGCTGCTCGAAGGTCACGACCGTTTCGACCGCCTGCCCGATGCCGCCGCGCAGCGCTTCAAGCCGCTGCATCGCGACAGCTGCAACTTCCCCTCCCCGGTCGAGCTCTTCAGGCAGATCGGTGCCCGCGAGTGGTTTGCGCGCCTGGAGTCTCGTGCAGCAGCAGGCGGCGCCAAGCGCTATTGCGTCGACAAGGATGCTTTGACACTGCCCACGTTCTGCCTGCAAGTCACCGCTGTACGTCCTGCGGGCACTCATCCAGTGTTCGACATCGCGGTGGATGATCTCCACGCGTTCGTAGCGGGAAATGTTGCGGTGCACAACTGTATCGGCAATAGCGGTCCGTTGAAGCCCGAGATCTCCGCGGCCGTCAAGGCGGGCGACCTGACGGCCTGCGCAGTGCTCTCCGGCAACCGCAACTTCGAGGGGCGCGTACATCCGGAGACCCGCATGAACTTCCTCGCTTCCCCGCCGCTGGTGGTGGCGTACGCGCTCGCCGGCACGCTCGACATCGATCTGACCAGCGAGCCGCTGGGCACCGGCAAGGACGGCAAGCCGGTGCGCCTCGCCGACATCTGGCCGAGCGACACCGAGGTGCAGGAGCTGCTGCTGCGCTCGATCAACTCGCAGATGTTCCGTGACAGCTACGCCAGCGTGTTCAAGGGCGATGAGCACTGGGCGAGCATCCAGGTGCCCGCCGGGCAGCGCTATGCCTGGGATGCGAAGTCAACCTACGTGAAGCACCCGCCCTACTTCGCCGGCATGACCATGACGCCGGCGCCGCTCGCCGACGTGCGCGGCGCGCGGGTGCTCGCGCTGCTCGGCGATTCGGTCACCACCGATCACATCTCCCCGGCCGGCAACATCGCGCGCAGCAGCCCGGCGGCGCGCTATCTCATCGAGCAGGGGGTGGAACCCAAGGATTTCAACTCCTACGGTGCACGGCGCGGCAACCACGAAGTCATGATGCGCGGCACGTTCGCCAACATCCGGTTGCGCAACCTGCTCGTTCCCGGCGTCGAGGGCGGCGTGACCGTACACCTGCCCGACAACGTGCAGGCGTCCATCTACGATGCGGCCATGCGCTACCAGCAGGAGGGCACTCCGCTGGTAGTGCTCGCCGGGCGCGAGTACGGCACCGGCTCCTCGCGCGACTGGGCGGCCAAGGGCACGATGCTGCTCGGCGTGCGCGCGGTGATCGCCGAGAGCTACGAGCGCATTCATCGCTCCAATCTCATCGGCATGGGCGTGGCGCCGCTGCAGTTCCTCCCCGGGCAGAACGCCGCCTCGCTCGGTCTCACCGGCCGCGAGACCTACGACATCACCGGTCTCGACCGCGGCGATGCCCGCGAAGTGACGGTGAGCGCGATGCCCGAGAGCGGCAAACCGGTGCGCTTCAGTGCGCGGCTGCGCATCGACACGCCGAAGGAGCGTGAGTACTACCGTCACGGCGGCATCCTGCAGTACGTGCTGCGCCAGCTGGCCGCCAGCGGCAACGCGGCCTGAAGGCACGAGTACGAGACGGCTTCGCGGGTGCTCGCGCTGTTCGACCTTGACGGCACCATCACGCGACACGACACCCTGACGCGCTACCTCGGCGCCTACCTGCGCCGTCACCCGGCGCGCCTGCGGCGCGTGCCCGGCGCGCTGCCGGTGCTCGGACGTTATCTGCTGGGGCGTGCTGATCGGGGTGAGCTCAAATCCATCTGGATCCGCGCGTTGCTCGGTGGCTGTACGCGCGAGGAACTGAGTGCCTGGACCACGCATTTTGTGCCGCAGCTGATTGCGCGCGGACTGCACGCCGACGCCGTGGCGGCCATCGAAGCGCATCGCCGCAGCGGTGACACCCTGGTTCTCCTGAGCGCCAGCCCCGATCTATACGTCCCGGCCATTGGCCGTGCCCTCGGGTTCGACGAGGTCTTGTGTACCGGGCTAGCGTGGGACGGCGAGCGCTTGAACGGTGCGTTGACGACGCCGAACCGCCGCGGTGCCGAAAAAGTACGCTGCCTTGAAGCACTGCGCGCGCGCTATCCGCAGCTTCAGATCATGGCCTACGGCAACGCCGGCAGCGATCTTGCGCACCTGGCGCTCGCCGATCGGCGCGCACTCGTCAATGGCTCGCCGTGCGCGCGGCGCGCCGCGGCGCGCCTCAACGTACCCTGCATCAGCTGGCATTGAGGGCTGCTGCGGTGTCATGCAGCGCAATAAACAGGCTGCCGCACGGGTCTATTACGGTGTCGAGCGTATGCACACCGCACGGCGTGCCGCTTAGCCCTCTCATGACGGAGTCTGCATGATCGTTGCGGTACTGGCATTTCTCGGCGGTGCACTGACCATATTGAGTCCGTGCATCCTGCCGGTGCTGCCGTTCGTGCTGGCGCGCACCGAACAACCCTTCGCGCGCAGCACGCTGCCGTTGTTGATCGGCATGGCGGCAACCTTCGCTGCGCTCTCGACGCTCGCGGCGGTGGGTGGCTCGTGGGCAGTGCATCTCAATGACTACGGCCGCGTGCTGGCGATGGTGCTGCTGGCCCTGAGCGCGTTCGCGCTCCTGTCGCGGCGCTTCGCCGACTGGGTGACGCGGCCGTTCGTGGCCTTTGGCGCGCGCCTGATGTCCGGCAAACCCGGCCGCGTCGGCGTCGCCTCCTCGCTCCTGCTGGGCGTCGCGACCGGGTTCCTGTGGGCACCGTGCGCGGGCCCGATCCTCGGCCTGATTCTGACCGGCGCGGCACTGCGTGGACCGAGTACCACCACGACCGTGCTGCTGCTCGCCTACGCACTGGGCGCCGCCACCTCACTGGCAGTCGCGGCAGCGGCGAGCACGCGCGTGATCGCGGCGATGAAGCGCTCCTTTGCCGCAGGCGAGTGGCTGCGCCGGTTCTTAGGAGTCGCGGTACTCGTTGCGGTGGCGGCCATCGCCCTGGGTTGGGACACCGGCATCCTCACGCGCCTGTCGGTCAACAGCACCAACCACTTCGAGCAGGCGCTGCTCGAGCGCATCGGCCCCAGGGACTCCCCGGGAGGGGCCATGGCGATGTCCGGAGCGATGAGCGGCACTACGAGCGGCGCCATGTCGGGCGCCATGAACGGCAACGCCATGATGTCCGCGAGCGCACCGCCCGCGGGCGCTGCGCCCGTCGAAGGCGAGCTGCCGCCCTTGAGCGGCGCCGTCGCCTGGCTGAATTCCCCTCCGCTCACACCGCAGGCGCTGCGCGGCAAGGTGGTGCTGATCGATTTCTGGACCTATTCCTGTATCAACTGCCTGCGCGCGCTGCCGTACGTGAAGAGCTGGTACGCGCGCTACTCCAGCCAGGGGCTGGTGGTGATCGGCGTGCATGCGCCGGAGTTCGCCTTCGAGAAGAACCTCGACAACGTGAAGCGTGCGGTGCGCGACTTAGGCATTACCTACCCGGTGGCGCTCGACAACGACTACGCCATCTGGAGCGGCTTCAATAATCAATACTGGCCCGCGCACTACTTCATCGACGCGCAGGGCCGTATCCGCGGCCACCATTTCGGTGAGGGTGATTACGCCGGTTCCGAGCAGCTCATACGGCAGCTGCTCATGGAAGCCGGCGCGGCACAGCTCGCCCCGGTGGCCAGCGCGGTGCAGGCCGGCGGTGTTGAAGCGGCGGCCGATGAGGCGGACGTGAATTCCCCGGAAACCTATCTGGGCTACCAGCGCGCCGCGAACTTTGTCTCCCCGGGCGGTGCGGTGCGTGATGCCACGCACCGCTACACGGCGCCGGGCACGCTGCAGTTGAATCAGTGGGCGCTGGCCGGCTCGTGGCAGGTAGAGGGCGAGCAGGTACTGGCAACCGCCGCGCACGCCAGCATCGTGTTCCGCTTCCGCGCGCGCGATTTGCACCTGGTGCTCGGCAGCGCGCCGGGAGGTGCGCCGGTTCGCTTCCGCGTGAGCATCGACGGGCACGCCCCGGGAGCGGATCGCGGTATGGACGTGCAGGCCGATGGCAGCGGTGCGGTGAGCGAGCAGCGCCTCTATCAGCTCATCCGCCAGGCTCACCCCGAGGGCGAGCACACCTTCGCGATCGAATTCCTGGACGCCGGCGTGCAGGCGTACTCATTTACCTTTGGCTGACGGAGAATGGCCATGAGCTCCAACCGCAATTGCTTCTCGCGCCGAGCGCTGCTCGCACGTGCTGTGTCCTGGGGCGCCCTCGCGGCGAGTCCGGCGCTCGTGCGCGCGGGTCTGTCGTCGCCCGCGCAGAGTGACACCGTCACCATCGAGGAGTTCTCTGCCGATGGCAAGAGCAAGGGCACCGTCAGTGCGGCGCGCGTGGTGAAGACCGATACGCAGTGGCGCCAGCAGCTGTCGCTCCTGGCGTATACGGTCACGCGTCACGAGGGGACCGAGCCCCCCTTCAGCGGCGCGTATGACAAGAATCACGCCGACGGGCTGTATGCCTGCATCTGCTGCGGCACGCCGCTGTTCGACTCGCGTACCAAGTTCGATTCCGGCACCGGCTGGCCGAGCTTCTGGCAGCCGATCTCCAGGCAGAACGTCATCCAGCGCGGTGACCGCACCCTCGGCATGGAGCGCACCGCGGTATCGTGCAAGCGCTGTGACGCGCACCTGGGTCACGTATTCGATGACGGGCCGCGGCCGACCGGGCTGCGCTACTGCATGAACTCGGTGGCCTTGAACTTTGCGCCACGCGCTTGAGGCAGGCCGCCGAAGTAAGGAGGAAGAGATGTCGGCAAACAGAATGTTGAGTGCGCTCGCGGCGCTGGCGGTGGTCGGGGGCTTTGGCTGGATCGTCGCCACACAGGGTGCCGAGCCGCCGGTCGTGCTGCCCGCGCCCACGCTCGACAACCCGAAAGCGCCCGGCCGCGTGCAGACTGCGGTGTTCGCCGGTGGCTGCTTCTGGGGCCTGCAGGGAGTGTTCGAGCACGTGCGCGGCGTGCGCGGCGTGCTCGCCGGTTACTCCGGCGGGTCGGCGCGGACGGCGAATTACGGCGACGTCGGCGGCGGTCACACCGGTCACGCCGAGTCGGTACAGGTGAACTTCGACCCCGCCGAGGTGAGCTACGGCGAGCTGCTGCAGGTGTTCTTCTCGGTAGCGCACGATCCGACCGAACTCGACCGCCAGGGTCCGGACGTCGGCACGCAGTACCGCTCGGTGATCTTCTACGCCGACGATACCCAGCAGCGCATCGCCGCGGGCTACATTGCGCAGCTCGGGCAGGCCAGGGTGTTCGGCCAGCCGATCGTCACGCACGTCGATGCGCTGAAGGGTTTTTACCCGGCGGAGGCCTACCATCAGGACTTCTATCTCAAGAACCCCCAGTACCCCTACATCGTGATCAACGATCTGCCCAAGATCCGTAATCTCAAGCAATTGTTCCCGGACAATTATCGCGACTCACCGGTGATGGTCGGCGCGCGCTAGCCAGCACCCGCCACCTCGGCCCGGCGTGCTTCACATCGCGGTGCGTATCTGCCACAGCTCCGGGAAGAACTTCAGCTCCAGCGCCTTGGCGAGGTAGGAGACTCCCCCGGTACCGCCGGTACCGGGCTTGTAGCCGATGATGCGCTCGACCGTCTTCAGGTGATGGCAGCGCCATAGCTGGAAGTTGTGATCGAGGTCGACGAGCCGCTCGGCGAGCTCGTACAGGTCCCAGCCTTTGTCCGCGTTGTGGTACACGCCCAGCCAGGCGCCCGCCACCTGCTTGCTGGCGCGGTAGGGTTCGCTGAAGTCCCGCGCCAGGTACTCCTCGGGTATGCCGTAGCCGCGGCGGCTGAGCAGCCGCAGCACCTCGTCGTACAGCGACGGTGCAGCGAGTGCGCGCGCCAGCGTCTCGTGGGCGTGCGCATCGCGCTTGTGCACGTTCAGCATCTCGGGGTTCTTGTTGCCGAACAGGAACTCCAGCAGGCGGTACTGCAGCGACTGGAAACCGGACGAGCGCCCGAGGGCGTTACGAAACGCAGAGTATTCGTGCGGGGTCAGCGTGGAGAGCACGTCCCACACCGAGATCAGCTGCGTCTGGGTGCGCGAGATGCGCGCCAGCATCTTCAGCGCCGGATCGAGATCGTCGCGCCGCACGCATTCCAGCGCGGCGGTGAGCTCATGCAGCATCAGGCGCATCCACAGCTCCGACACCTGGTGCACGATGACGAACAGCATCTCGTTGTGCTCGGACGACAGCGGCTTTTGCGCGGCGAGCAGCTTGTCGAGCTGCAGGTAGTCGCCGTAGGAGAGCGAGGTGCCCAGGTCCCAGTGCACCGCCTCGTCGGCGAGCTCGACGCGCTCGGACTTGTCGTACTGCCCGGTGCTCATGCGGGGAGATGGTACACTGCCGGCCCCGATCCCGGACGGCAAAAAACACCCACGGCTCGACCGTTACGGCGCGGGCGTTGCGCCCTATGAGCACACCGATCATCGAAGTCCGCGAGCTGGTGAAGCAGTACCCGGCCACCACCGCCGTGGCCGGGGTCTCGTTCAGCGTGCCGGAAGGCGTGTGCTTCGGCATGCTCGGTCCCAACGGCGCCGGCAAGACCACCACGGTCGAGATCATGGAGGGCATCCTGCCGCCGACCGCCGGCGAGGTGCGTTACCGCGGCGAGCCCCTCGGTGCGCGCTTTCGCGAGGAAGCCGGCATCCTCTTTCAGCGCACCGCGCTGCAGGACTTCCTCACCGTGCGCCAGTCCATTGCGCTGTTTCGCGGCCTGTACCGGCGCGGCCTCACCGTCGAGGAGGTGATACGCCTGTGCGCCCTCGAGAAGCTCGCCGGGCGCGATGCCAGAAAACTCTCGGGCGGCCAGCAGCAGCGCTTGCTGCTGGCCATCGCGCTCGTCAACGACCCGGCGCTGCTGTTCCTCGACGAGCCGACCACCGGTCTTGATCCGCAGGCGCGCCGCAACTTCTGGGAGCTGGTGCGCTCCATCAAGGCGCAGCGCAAGACCATCATTCTCACCACCCACTACATGGAGGAGGCGGAGCTGCTGTGCGACGAGATCGTCATCCTCGACCGCGGCCGGATCGTGGCGCAGGGAGCGCCACGCCAGCTGTTGCGCGAACACTTCGCGGAAGTGCTGCTCGAGCTGCCGCGCCATGAGTTCCCCGAGCGCGCCCGCGCGCTGCCGCTGCGGATCATAGACGCCAGCGACCGCGTGGAAATCACCACCGATGACCTGGAGGGGACGCTGCGCACGCTGCTCGACGCGCAGGTGCCGCTCACCGACCTGCGCATCCGGCCCGCCAACCTCGAAGACCTGTTCCTCGAGCTCACCGGCACGGAGCTGCGCCCGTGAGTGCCATCCGCCGGCTGCTGGCGGTGCTGCACGCGCGCAACCTCGAGTTCCTGCGCGACCGCGCCACGCTGGTGTTCACACTGCTGCTGCCGGTGATCCTGGTCATCGGCATGAGCTTCGTGTTCGGCGGCCCGCAGCGGCCGCTGTTCAAGGTCGGGGTGCTCGCCGCCAGCCTCGACCGCGATGCGCACCCCTTCCTGCACGAGCGCTACGTCGACTTCATCGCCATGCCGCTGCGCGAGCAGGCGCTGCGCAAGCTGACGCACCAGCAGATCGACCTGCTGGTCGATATCGGTCCACCGCCCGTGTACTGGGTTAATACCGACTCCCCCCGGGGCTACATCGTCGAGAAGCTGCTGCTGGCGGCCGCCCCCGATGCGCACCGCCAGCCGGTCACCGGGGCGGCTGTACGCTACGTCGACTGGCTGTTCCCCGGGATTCTCGGCATGAACATGATGTTCAGCTGCCTGTTCGGCGTCGGTTACGTGGTACTGCGCTACCGCAAGAACGGTTTCCTCAAGCGGCTGCACGCCACGCCGCTCAGCGCGTTCGAGTTTCTCTCCGCGCAGGTGCTGTCGCGCCTCACGCTGATCGTGTTCGTCACCGTGATCCTGTACGCGGGCATCGGTGCGATCATCCGCTTCCACAGCATGGGCAACGTGCTGCTGCTGATGCTGCTGGCGATTGTCGGTGCGCTGTCGATGATCGCGCTCGGGCTCACCGTCGCGGCGCGCTTCTCGAGCGAGGAGCTGGTCGGCGGCGTGCTCAACCTGGTCACCTGGCCGATGATGCTGCTGTCGGGGATCTGGTTCTCGCTGGAGGGCTCGCCGCGCTGGGTGCAGTGGGTGGCGCACATCTTTCCGCTCACCCACGTGCTCGACGCGGCGCGCGCGGTGATGCTCGACGGCGCCGGGCTGGCGCAGATCGTGCCGCAGCTACTGTTCCTCGCCGCCACCGCGCTCGCCTTCCTCGCCTTCGGCGCCTGGTCGTTCCGCTGGCGCATCGACTGACTCCACCCTTTAAGACCTCACTGACCGGGAGAGACCTTGCGATTCTTCAGCGATAACACCAGCAGCGCCTGTCCGGAGCTCATCGCGGCGCTCAACGCCGCCAACCGCGGGCTGGCACGCGCCTACGGCGACGACGAGTGGACGCAACGCCTCGACCACGCGCTCGGCGAGTTCTTCGGCACCAGCGTACGCGCCTTTGCCGTGACCACCGGTACCGCGGCTAACGCGCTGGCGCTCGCCACGCTCAGTCCGCCGTACGGGGCGATCTACTCGCACGCCGAGGCACACATCGCCGTGGACGAGTGCGGTGCCCCGGGCTTCTTCACCGGCGGGGCACAGCTCGCGCTCCTGCCCGGCGAGCACGGCCGTCTCGCCGCGGCGACGCTCGCCGCCGCCCTGGGCGCGCACCGCGTGGACGTGCACACGCTGCAGCCGGCGGCCCTCTCGCTCACCCAGGCGACCGAGCTCGGCACCGTCTATCGGCCCGAGCAGATCGCCGCGCTCGCCGCGTGCGCTCACGGCCACGGCCTCAAGGTACATATGGACGGTGCGCGCTTTGCCAACGCGCTCGTCCACCTCGGCTGTCACCCGGGCGATGTCACCTGGCGAGCGGGCATCGACGTGTTGTCCTTCGGCGCTACCAAGAACGGTGCGTTCGGCGCCGAGGCGGTGGTGTTCTTCGATGCCGCGCTGGTGCGCGATTTCGAGCTGCGGCGCAAGCGCGCCGGACACCTGCTGTCCAAATCCCGTTACGCCGCCGCGCAGCTGCTCGCCTACGTGGAAAGCGGCGTCTGGCAACGCAACGCCACGCGCACCAATCGCCTGGCGCAGGACATCGCGCGCGCCGCCGGCGCAGCGCTGCTGCATCCGGTCGAGGCGAACGAGGTGTTTCTCGGCTTAGGGGTGGCGCGGCGCGAGGCGCTGCGCGCGGCGGGCTTCGAGTTCTACGACTGGGGCGCACCGAGCGCCGGCGAGGCGCGCCTGGTGGTCTCCTGGGACCAGCCGGAAGGGGACGTGGCGGCGCTGTGCGCGGCGTTGTGGCGGTGAGGCGCTAAGGCGCTGAGGCGCTCAGGCGCTCAGGCGCTCAGGCGGTGTGCCGCGGGCTCGAGGGCCCTTAGCGTGCTGCGCCGCTGCGCCGCGGGCGTAAGGCCCCGGCTCACTGCTCGCGCAGGCTCACGGTCACCGGCAGCCGCGCGGCGCGCAGCGCCGGCAGCAGTCCGCCGATCATGCCGATCACCACCGCGATCACGAGTCCGCGCAGCACCAGCGTCGGTGTGACCTTGAAGCTGAACACCACCTGCGTGAAGTTCTGCCCGAGCGTCGCCACCGACAGGTTGTTGAACAGCAGGTAGGCGAGCAGCGCCCCCAGCACGCCCCCGGTGAGCGCCAGCAGCAGCGCCTCGATCAGCACCGACACCACCACCGGCGCGCCGCCGAAGCCGATCGCCCGCAGCGTGGCGATCTCTTTGCCGCGCGCGGCAACTGCCGCGTACATGCTGTTGAGGGCGGCGAACACGGCCCCGAGCGCCATGATGACCGTGACCAGGCCGGCGAGAAAGCCGATCTGCCGGCGGAAATCCCGGGTCTGGCTGCTGAAGTAGTCCTGCTCGCGCTGCACGTCGACCGTCAGGCGCGGTTCCGCCGCGATCGCGCTCTGCAGCTTCTGCAGGCCGCCGGGCCCGTCGAGCGCCACCAGCACGGAGCTGGATCCCAGGCGGGCGAAGGTGGCGCGGGCGACGTTGATGTCCGTCCACAGCTCGCTGTCGTGCGAGTCGCCCGATTCGAATTCGCCGACCACCTTCCAGTCCGAGCCGCGCATGCGCACCACCTTGCCGATGTCGGCACCCTGGAACTGGCGCAGCACGCCGCTGCCGACGATCAGCTCGCGCAGCCCCGGGGTGAAGGTGCGTCCGGCGATGATCTGCAGGTGCGGCCGCAGCGCGAAGGCCGCGGGCTCGACCCCGCGCACCGTGATGTTGGCGCCGTTGCGCACGTCGTCCTTGCGGATGAGCTCGGCGATCACCATGAGCTCGGCGGAAGCGAGCGGGCGGCCGTCAGCGCCGCTGGCGATTCCCGGCTGCTGCTCGATGACGTCGGTCTGCTCGCGGCTAAGGCCTGAATTGATCTCCGAATCCGAGCCGCCACGCATGATGATCGCCGCATCGCTGCGGCCGGTGGCCCGCAGCGTGCTCTCGAAGCCGGCGGCCATCGCCAGCAGCGCCGTGAACACGCCCACCACCCCGGCCAGCCCGATGACGATGACCAGCGACGGGGCCCAGCGCTCGGGGATGCTGCGGATGCTGAGGCCGGTAATGGCGCGCGTCTGGCTGAACAACATGCCGCTCTCCTGTGCCGGTAAGCGCTGCGTCAGCGTCCGGCGAGCGCGTCGACGATCCGCAGCCGCCGTGCGCGCAGCGCCGGCAGCAGCCCCACGGCGACGCTCATCAGCACGATGGCGGTGATGCCGATCAGCCATACGCCGCCGTCCAGCTGGATGACGAACTGGCCGCCCGTGCCCTTCTCCACCATCGCGCCGAGCGCGGTCGCCAGCACCAGGCCCACCAGCCCGCCAAACAGGCACAGCGCAAAGGACTCCGCCAGCACGAAGCCGAGCACGCTGCCGTCGGAGAAGCCGAGCGTCTTCATCACCGCGAGCTCCGGTATGCGCTCGCGCACGCTCTGCGCCATGGTGTTGCCGACCACCAGCAGCAGCGTAAAGAACACCGCGAACAGTATCCAGTGCACGATCAGGCCGATGTCGCCGATCTGCTTGATGAAGCCGAGGTTGAAGTCCTTCTCGGTCTGCGTTTTGGTCTCATCGGGGGAGTTCTCGAACATCGCATCGATGGTCTTGCTGATGGCCTGCGCCTGCTTGCTGTCGGCGAGCTTGACGATGAAGAAATTGGTGCGCCCCTTGATGCCGAACTGGTTGGCTTCGTCGAAGTAATCGGCATTGATAAAGGCGATGTTGGTCTGCTTGCGCCACGCCTCGTCCTTGCCGTCGAGGATCCCCACCACGTCGAACGCCCAGGCCTTGCTGCCGTTCTTCTGCGGATAGATGTTCGAGGAGATCGGGATCTTCTGCCCGATCTTCCAGCCGTACTGATCGGCCAGCATCTTGCCGACGATCATGCCGGTGCGCGTGTGGGCAAACGCCTGCCACTGCGCCTCCGGCATCACGTACTCGGGGTAGGCGTCGTGGTGACGCAGCGGATCGATCGCAAACACGAACAGCGGCGTGTTCTCCTGCCACACGCCGCCGAACCACATCGAATAGGCGACCCGCGCGACCCCGGGGACGGCTTCGATCTTCGGCACCAGGCTGATCGGCAGCGGCTGGGTAAAGGACACGCGCGCCTGCACCATCAGGCGCGTCGCGCCGACGAAGTCCGCGCCCGCGTTGAACATGGAATTCACCGATTGCAGCAGCCCGAACAGCACGAACGCCATGATCACCGACAGCAGCGTGAGCACGGTGCGCGTACGCTTGCGGAACAGGTTGGCGATCACCAGACCAGTGCGCGTCATGAGTCCCCCGCTGGCCGCTCAGGCGGCCTGCTCGAGCAGCTGCCCCTTCTCGAGGTGCAGCGTGCGGCTGGCGAAGCCGGCCGCCTTCGGATCGTGCGTGACCATGACAACCGTCTTGCCGTGCTCGCGGTTGAGCACCTGCAGCAACCCGAGGATCTCGTCCGCGGTGCTGCGGTCGAGGTCCCCGGTCGGCTCGTCGCACACCAGCAGCTGCGGATCGGACACCAGCGCGCGCGCGATCGCGACCCGCTGTTCCTGGCCTCCCGAGAGCTCGCGCGGCTTGTGCTTGGCCCGATCGGACAGGCCGACGACCTGCAGCGCCACGGCGACGTTCTTGCGCCGCTGCGCGGCGGTCAGTTTCGTCAAGAGCAGCGGCAACTCCACGTTGCCCTCGGCGGTGAGCACCGGCATGAGGTTGTAGAACTGGAACACGAAACCGACGTTGTGGGCACGCCAGTGCGCCAGTTCGCCGGCGCGCAGTTGATCGAGCCGGCTGCCGCCGACGCTGATCTGCCCGGAGGTCGGCTGATCGAGGCCGCCGATGAGGTTCAGCAGCGTGGTCTTGCCCGAGCCGGACGGGCCCATCAGCGCGACGAAGTCGCCCTTGGGGATCGCGAGCGTGAGCCCGTGCAGCACCTCGATCTTCTGCTTGCCGCGCTCGTAGACCTTGGTGACGTTGCGCACTTCGACCATCGACTCGGCCATCACGCACTCCTCGTTTTTAGCTTCTCGACTCGGTCACCGCAGCCCCATCGCTCAGGTTCACCGGCGCATCGACGATGACCGCCTCACCCGGGCGCACTCCGGCGAGCACCTGGCGCAGCCCGCCGCCGCCGCCCGCACCACCGCCGAGCTGCACGGCGCGCCGATGTGCCCGGCCATCCTGCAACACGAACACGACATCCTGATTGCCGTCCTTGCGCAGTGCCGCGCCCGGCAGCAGCACGCCTTGCGCGGGCGGCTGCCCCGCGGCCCCCGCGGCGCGCTGCCGCGCCTCGAGAAAGGATACCCGCACGCCCATGTCCGGAACGATGCGGTCGTCCTTGACGTCGAGGCCGATACGCACCTTGACGGTGGCCTTGGAACGGTCCGCCGTCGGGATGATGGCAATGACGTGCGAGGGAATGCGCCAGTCGGGGTAGGCATTGAGCACCGACTCCACCTTCTGCCCCGGCTCGACGCGGTTGATGTAGGCCTCGTTGACGTCGACCTCGATCTCCAGTGAGTCCATGTCGACCAGCGTGCCGATGCCGGTGCGCGTAAAGCCCCCGCCGGCGGAGAACGGCGAGACGATCTCGCCCAGCTGGGCGGCCTTGGCGATCACCACGCCGGTGAAGGGAGCGCGCACCGTGCAGTAATCCAGCTGCACCTGCGCGGCGCGCAGGTTGGCCGCGGCCAGCTCGATCTGCCGGCGCTGCGCCTCGAGCGCCGCGGTCTGCGTCTGCACCTGGGTGCGCGCCTGCTCCACGGCCTGCTCGGAGACCAGCTTGCGCTCCGCCAGGTCCTCGTCGCGCTTGACGTCGCGTCGGCTCTGCGCGAGCTGCGCGAGGTTCTCATCGAGCACCGCCTGCGCGGAGTGCAGCTGCGCCTGGGCCTGCGCGAGCGCCGCTCGCTGCGCGGTGTCGTCCAGCCGCCCGAGCACCTGGCCTTCCTTCACGTGATCGCCCTCCTCGATCAGTACCGCGGTCAGCGTACCGGTGATCTGCGCCGACACGGTGGCTTCGCGCCGCGCGGTCACGTAGCCGGTCGCATCGAGTACCGAGGCGCCGGCGGCGCCGGCCACGATCGGCTGCGCGAGCGCGGTGTGCACGGTGGGGGGTCCCGCGTGCGACAGGCGCAGCCAGGCGGCGCCGGCGAGCGCCGCGGCGAGCGCCACCACCCCGCCGAGGAGCCAGCGGCTTCGGCCGGCGCCGGCGGCCGGCTCGGGCTCGCTGCGATCGATGCGCAGCTGTCCTAACAGTGCGCGCTTGTCATTCTCCGGGGACATTTCAGCGGTATTGCGGCTCGAAGGCGCGCAACGATAACACCAGCGGAGGCGCGCTGCCTCAGCCGGCGGTGATCTGTGCCATCAGGCGCCGCGCCGCAGCCAACTGCGGCGCGATCAGCAGGGCGCGCTCGAGCGCATCGCGCGCCCCGAGCGGGTCGCCGTGATCGAGCAGCTCGCGCCCCAGGAGCAACCACGCCTCCGCCGCGCCCCAGCCCGGCAACTGCTCCGGGCCGCGGCGCTCGGCCTCGAAGGCGGCCGCCGTGCGCCGCAGCTTCGGCAGCAGCCGCTCGCGCTCGGCGTCCCGGGCGTCGGCGAGCTCGTAATCGGTGAGCGCATCGAGCAGCAGCACGCGCGGGTTGGTGGCGGCCAGCTGCAGCGCCCGCTCGAGATCCTTGCGTGCGCGGTACGCGGCGAACGGCACGTGCACGCCGCTGCCGGTGAGCGCGGTGGCGAGGCAGGCCGAGCGCAGCGCCAGTGCGTCGGCGAAGTCGGCATCGAGCGCCAGCGCGCCGTCGAGGTCGCTGACACAGCGTTGCGTGAGCTGCGCCGCCGACGGTCCGTGCGCCGGCGCCCCCGGCCGCGCGGCGAGCAGCGCCAGCCGCCACTCGAGCAGCCCCGCGTAGTAGCCATGCAGCTTGTCGTGAGCGTCGCTGTCGCCGAGCGTGGTAGCGACGCCGCGCAGCGCCGCCGCGTCCTCGGTGTAGTAGCCGTACTGAATGCGGCTCTCCAGATCGCGCCAGGCGGTGTCCTGGCCCTGTGTCTGGGCAGCGGCGGCCAGCAGCGCCGCGGCGGCCAGCGCGGCACGCCCGTTACGCAGCCATACCCGCAGTTCAGCCACCCACCCGCCTGCCGGCCCTTCAGTAGAATGTGCCGCGCGCATGCCAGACCATAATACAGCGTCCGCGGCGGCCGCCGCCCCGGCCCTCATCGACATCGGCATCAACCTGACGCACGACAGCTACGATGCCGACCGCGACGCGGTGCTCGCGCGCGCCCGCGAAGCGGGCGTGGTGCAGATGGTGGTCACCGGCGCGACGCTCGCCAGCAGCGCGCAGGCGATCGCGCTCGCACGGCAACACCCGGGGAGGCTGTTCGCCACCGCCGGAGTTCACCCGCATCACGCCGCCGAGCTCGACAGCGTGCGCCTTGCCGAGCTCGCCGAGCTCGTGCAGCTGCCCGAGGTGGTCGCGGTGGGGGAATGCGGGCTCGATTATTTCCGCGACCTCTCGCCGCGCCCGGCGCAGCGCGCAGCCTTTCAGCGCCAGCTCGAGCTGGCGGCGCACGCCGCCAAGCCGGTGTTCCTGCACCAGCGCGACGCGCATGCCGACTTCAGCGCCATGCTGCGCGAGCATGCGCTCGGGTGGCGCGGCGTGGCGCACTGCTTCACCGGGGATGCAGCGCAGCTCGAGTGTTATCTCGGCCTGGGACTGGCGATCGGCATCACCGGCTGGATCTGCGACGAGCGCCGCGGCGCTCACCTGGCGGCGCTGATGCCGCAGGTCCCCGCCGGGCGGCTGCTGCTCGAGACCGACGGGCCGTACCTGTTGCCGCGCAACCTGCAACCCCGGCCCCGTTCGCGCCGCAATGAACCGGCGTATCTTCCGCAGGTCGCCGCCGCGGTAGCACGCGCGCGCGGGGAGCCGCTCGCCACGCTCGCGCACGCGAGCACGGCCGCGGCGCGCACGCTGTTCGCCTTGCCGGAAGGGCCCGGATCGTTTGAGAACTGACATGTGGATATCAACGTAACTAGTTAGGAATCCAAGGAAAACAGTATGGACCTTCAACGCCTGCAGTCCTCGATCGACCGGACCTGGGACGAATCGATCATCGAGCGCCTCATCGCGTACGTGCGCATTCCGAACAAGTCGCCGGCGTTCGATCCCGAATGGCAGCAGCACGGCTACATGGAGGCGGCAGTCGCGTTGATGGCCGACTGGTGCCGCGCGCAGCCGCTGCCCGGCGCGCGCGTGGAGGTGCGGCGCCTCCCCGGGCGCACGCCGCTGTTGCTCGTGGACGTGCCCGGCGAGTTGCCGGGGAGCGTGCTGCTCTACGGGCACCTCGACAAGCAGCCGGAATTCACCGGCTGGCTGCCGGGGCTCGGTCCGTGGGAGCCGGTGATGCGCGACGGCAGGCTCTACGGCCGCGGCGCCGCGGATGACGGCTATGCGGTGTTCAGCTCGCTCACCGCGATCGCCGCTCTCAGGCAGCAGCAAGTCAGGCTGCCGCGCTGCCTGGTGTTGATCGAAGCGTGCGAGGAAAGCGGCAGCGAGGACCTGCCGGCGCATCTGCAGGCGCTCGGCGCCGGGCTCGGTGAGCCCGGCCTGGTCGTGTGCCTCGACGCCGAATGCGGCAACTACCAGCAGGTGTGGTGCACGACCTCGCTGCGCGGCAACCTGGTCGGCACGCTCACGGTGCGCGTGCTCACCGAGGGAGTGCACTCAGGGATGGCCACCGGCATCGCCCCCACGCCGTTTCGCATCCTCGCGCAGCTGCTGGCGCGTATCGAAAGTCCGGTGACGGGAGATCTGCTGCTCGATGAGCTGCACGTCAGCCTGCCGCGCGACAGGCGCGCACAGGCCGCCGCCGCCGCGGGCGTGCTGGGCGAGCAGGTGGTCGGCAGGCTGCCGTGGGTGGAAGGAGTGCAGGCGCTGTCCAACGATCCCACCGAGCTCATCATCAACAACACCTGGCGCGCGACGCTCGCGATCACCGGCGCCGACGGCCTGCCGCCGACCGGCTCGGCCGGCAACGTGCTGCTGCCGGAACTGGCGGTGAAGCTGTCACTGCGGCTGCCGCCCACCTGCGATGCGACCCGCGCCGCGCAGGCGGTGCACGAGGCGCTCGAGCGCGAGCCGCCGTACGGTGCACAGGTGACGTTCGCGTCCGACTCGGCGACCGGCGGCTGGAATGCACCGCCGTTCGCCCCGTGGCTCGAGGAGTCGATTGCACGCGCCTCGCGCGCGATCTATGCGCGCGAGGCCGTGCACATCGGTTGCGGCGGCACGATTCCCTTCATGGGCATGCTGGGCGAGCGCTTTCCGCGCACGCAGTTCTTCATCACCGGGGTGCTCGGACCGCACGCCAACGCGCACGGCCCGAACGAGTTCCTGCACATCGGCTACGCCAAGAAACTCACCGCGTGCGTATCGCTGGTGCTCGCCGATCACGCGCGCACCCTAGCGGCCTAGCGCATGTCGACCATGTAGCTCGGCTTCACCGCCCCCTTGAGGCGCTGCCAGCCCTCGCGGAAGCGCGTACCGCTCTCGGCCGGAGACTCGAAGTCGGACTGCGGAAACTCCGCGCGCAGCGCGTCGATCATCAGCGTCCATTTCGGCAGACCCTTGGGGAACTTGCCGCGGCGCGTGAACACGATGCGTCCCTCGACCGGGACCTCGCCCGCCACCGCCTTGACCGCCGCGATGCGGTCGTACAGGGCGCTCTGCGGGTTGGTGAAGGTGAAGCGGCGTGGACCGTCGATCACCGTCCACTCGGCCATCTGGTCGCCGCCGAAGATGTTGCCGCGCACATCGCGCAGGTCGACGACCACCACCCCGCGCAGGGTGAGCAGCAGGTAGTCGACGTGAAAGCTGCCGCCCATGCCGTCGGGCACCAGCGAATCGATCAGGTGCTCGCTCGCCCCCGCAGTCACCGCCGCCCGCAGCGCGCGGCGCGCACGGTAATGCCGGTACCAGCGCCAGGCGAGTGCCAGCCCGAACCCAAGCAGCACGGCAGCGCCGATCAGCACCCACGCCATCGGTGGAAGTTTGCTCAACTCCGTCACGTCGCACTCTCCCCCGGCAACGCCGCGCGCAGCGCCGGCAGCGTCGCCTCGATATCCACACAGTGCAGCGGCCGCGCCAGCAGCCGCGCCAGGCTCGGCGGCTCCGCCACCCGCTTACCGGTGAGCGGCTCGACGATCTCGCGGAACTTCGCCGGGTGCGCGGTCGACACCAGCACCCAGCGTCCGGCGTGGCGGCGCTCGGGCGTGAGGCGCGCGTAGGCTTCCGCCGCGGTCGCCGTGTGCGGGCACCAGGTCTGGCCGTAATCGTGGTAACCCGCGCGGATGCGCGCGCGGATCTGCTCGTCGCTCACCGCGCAGCTGCTCACCGCGGCGCGCAGCTGCGCGACCTGCGGGAACAGCGCCAGCAGCCGCTCCATGTTGCTCGGATCGCCGACGTCCATCGCCGAGGCGAGCGTCGCCACGCTCGGCCGCGGCTGCCAGACCCCGCTCGCGAGGTAGTCCGGCACCGCGCGATTGGCGTTATGTGCCAGCACCACCTCGCCGATCGGCAACCCGAGCTGCCGCGCCCACAGGCAGGCGAGCGCATTGCCAAGATTGCCGCTCGGCACGATGAACGAGGCGCGCTCGCCGTGCGCGCGCCACACCGCGAGGCTGGTGGCGGCGTAGTACACGCTCTGCGGCAGCAGCCGGCCGAGATTGATGCTGTTGGCCGAAGTCAGCGTGCGTGCCGCAGCGAGCTGCTCATCGCGAAACGCTTCCTTGACCAGGCGCTGGCAGTCGTCGAACGTACCGCGCACGCGCAGCGAGGTGACGTTGCCACCCCAGCAGGTGAGCTGGCGCTCCTGCGTCGGCGACACCAGGCCCTTGGGGAAGAGCACCGCGACCTCGATACCGGGGCGCCCGTGGAAGGCGGCGGCGACCGCGCCGCCGGTGTCCCCGGATGTGGCCACGAGAATCGTGAGTGGACGCGCCGCGCCGTGCTGCAGGCGCGCCAGACAGGCGGCGAGAAAGCGCGCGCCAAAGTCCTTGAAGGCGGCCGTCGGGCCGTGAAACAGCTCGAGCACCGCCACGCGCCCGCCCGGCTCGAGCGCCACCAGCGGTGCGGGAAAATCGAACGCCTCATGCGCGATGGCCGGCAGCTGCGCCGCGAGCCTGTCCTGCGCCAGGAACGGCGCCAACAGCCGCTCGGCCACCTGCGGCAGCTCGCTCGCGCCGGCGAACTGCGCGGGCGTGAGCCGCGGCCACTCGAGCGGCACGTACAGTCCACCGTCGGGCGCCAACCCTTGCAGCACCGCGGCGCTGAAGGGGAGTGGCGCTGACTGCGCGCGCGAGCTGCCGAAGAGAAATTCCTCGCTCACGGGCCCCTCATGCGACCAGCCGCGCGCCGGGCGAGGCGAGCTCGACCACCCACGCATCGGTCGCGAGCGAGCGCTCCGCAAACGCACGCCGCATGGCCGCGAGCACCGTCGCCGCCGTCGACTCGAGCGTCCAGGCGAACAGCGCCGGTCCCGCCCCGGAGATCGAGCATCCGAGCGCGCCGGCCTGCATGGCCGCGTGCCGCACCTGCGCGAAGCCCGGAATCAGCGCCTGGCGCTGCGGCTCGATGACCACATCCTCGAACGAGGCACGGATCATGTCGAGATCGTTGGTGTAGCAGCCGGAAATGAAACCGGCGAGATTCGCCGTCTGCCATACGAAATCCGACAGGTCGACGCTCAGGCGCAGTATCGCACGTGCCCTGGCGGTCGCGAGGAACATGTGCGGGTGCACGATCACCGCGCGTATGCCGTGCGGTACCGGGATCTGCTTGACGCGCGGATGGTCGATGCCGACGGTCAGCACCAGTCCGCCGTAGAGCGCGGGCGCGATATTGTCCGCATGCCGCGCGCCGCTCGCCACCGCCTCCCCGGCCATGGCGAACTTGAGCAGCTCGAGCCGTTCGCACGGCCTCGGCAGCAGCGCATTGGCGGCCACTACCGCCCCCACCGCGGAAGCCGCCGAGCCGCCGAGGCCCGAGCCGAGCGGAATACCCTTGTCGATCTCCACCACGAAGCCGAAACCTGGGCGCAGCGCCTCCTGCATCGCGAGCAGCGCCCGTCCGGCGGTATTGTCGGCAGCATGGCGCGGCAATTCCCCGGCGATGCCGCGCACCGCGCCGATCTCCACGCCCGGCGCCGCGCGGCGCGCCACGCTCACCCGGTCACCGAGCGCATCGACCGCGAAGCCGAGGATGTCGAAACCGATGGCGACGTTGCCCACCGAGGCGGGCGCAAATGCCATGGCCTGCGTGCGCGGTGCGCTCACAGCCGCGCTCCCAGGTACGCCGCGAGGCGCAACAGATCGGCGAACACGCCGCCGGCGGTCACCTCCGGACCTGCGCCGGGTCCCTGCACGATGAGCGGATTGTCGCAGTAGCGCCGCGTGGCGAAACGCACCACGTTGTCGGTCAGCGCGATGTTGGCGAACGCGTGGCGGGCATCGAGCTCCTGCAGCCCGACGGTGGCCACGCCGCCGGCGGTGAGCTTGCCGGTGTAGCGCAGCACCTTGCCCCGCGCCTGCGCGGCGCTCAGGTGCGCCGCCATGGTCGCGTCGTGATGCGGCAGCCGCGCCATGAACTCCTCGATCGAATCGCCGGCCAGCTCCGGCGGCACCAGGCTCTGCACCTGTACGTCCTTCAGTTCCAGCGGCAGGCCCATCTCGCGCCCGAGGATGATGAGCTTGCGTGCCACGTCCATGCCGGACAGATCGTCGCGCGGATCCGGCTCGGTGAAGCCGCGCTGGCGCGCCTCGGCGACGATCTGCGCAAAGCCGCGCCGGCCGTCATAGACATTGAACAGATACGCCAGCGTGCCGGAGAAGATCCCCTCGATGCTGGTCACCTCGTCCCCGGTATGGCACAGGTCGCGCAGTGTCTGCACCACCGGCAGCCCTGCCCCCACCGTCGCTTCGTACAGGTAGTGCGAGGCGCCGCTGCGGCGTGCGCTTTGCAGCCGATGATAATACGCAAGCTCGCCGCTGTTGGCTTTCTTGTTGGGCGTGATGACGTGAATGCCGGCCGCCAGCCAGTCGGCGTAGTGGGCGGCGACCGCCGCGCTCGCGCTGCAATCCACGATGACGGTGTGCGGCAGGTAATCGAGGCGCACGTGCTCGACGAAGCGCGTCAGGTCGGCGGGGCGGCTGCTCGCCTGGTACTGCGCGCGCCAGTCGCCCGCGCTGATGTCCGCGTCCGCGAGCAGCATGCGCTGCGAGCCGATCACCCCGCGCACGCGCAGGTCGAGGCGGAACTCGCGGCGCAAGCGCTCGGCCTGGGAGGCGATCTGATCGAGCAGCACACGCCCGACGGTGCCCGGTCCGATGACGCCGATCGACAGGGTGTGCGGCGAGAGGTACAGCCCGGCGTGCACCGCGCGCAGCGCGCGTACCGCGCTGCCGCCGGCGACCACCACCGAGATGTTGCGCTCGGAAGCCCCCTGGGCGATGGCGCGTACATTCACTCCGGAGAAACCGAGCGCGGCGAACACCTTGGCGGCGATGCCCGGCGTGCCGGCCATGCCATCGCCCACCACCGCGAGAATCGCCTGGTCGGAATCGATGTCGACGCTCTGGATCTGCCCTTCCTCGAGCTCGCGCTCGAACGCGGTGCGCACCACCGCGGCGGCGCGCTCGGCCTGCTCCTGCGGGATCGCGCAGCAGATGGAGTGCTCGGAGCTGCCCTGGGAGATGAGGATCACGGAGATCGACTCCTCGCGCAGCGCACCGAACAGCCGGTGCGCGGTGCCCGGCACGCCGATCATGCCGGTGCCTTCCAGGTTGATGAGCGCGACGCGCTCGATGCTGGTGATGCCCTTCACCGGCAGCGCGGAAGTCGGCTGGGCGCAGATCAGCGTCCCGACCTTGGCGGGTGCGAAAGTGTTGCGGATCCAGATCGGGATGCGGTCGGCCACCGCCGGGGCGATGGTCTGCGGGTGTATGACCTTGGCGCCGAAGTACGCCAGCTCGACCGCTTCGTCATAAGACAGCGCATCGATCACCGTGGCATCGGGCACGCGGCGCGGATCGGCGGACAGCACGCCGTCAACGTCGGTCCATATGACGATCTCCCGCGCTCCGAGCAGCGCGCCGAAGATCGAGGCGGAGAAGTCGCTGCCGTTGCGCCCGAGCGTGGTCGGCACGCCGCGCCGGTCGATGGCGACGAAGCCGGTGATGATCAGCGTGCCGTGGAAGTTCGGCGGCACCTGGGCGGCGATGTTGGCGCGCGTCTCCGGCCACTGCACCGCAGGTCCGAGCGGTCCCCATTCGACTACCACGACGCGCCGCGCGTCGAGCCAGGCTACCGGCCCGGCGCGGTGCGCGCGCTCCTCGAGCAGCGGGCGCAGCAGCCGTGTCGACCACACCTCGCCGTAACCGGCGACCAGGTCGCTGACACCGCGCGGTGAGGCGCGCGGCTGGTGTAGCGAGTGCGGGCGGTGCAGCGAGCGCAACGCCTCCTCGACGTCGCGGATGTCGGCGGCGAAGGCGCCCGCGTAGCGCTCCGCCGCCGCCGGGCTCAGCAGCTCCGCGGCCATGGCCGCATGCCGCGCCTGCAGCTGTTGCAGCTCCTCCGCGACGCGCTCGTCCTTGCGCTCGGCGAGCGCCACGATGCGCAGCAGCGCATCCGTCACCCCGCGGCTGGCGGACAGCACCACGCCGAGGCGTCCCGGCGGAGCCGTCTCGACAATGGTCGCGACCTTGCGGAAGCAGTCGGCGTCGGCGACGCTCGACCCCCCGAATTTGTGCACGACCCAGGGATCGGGATTGACCATCGAGCTGGATCTGTCAGGTGTCAAAGGCGCTGCGACTCTACTGACGCGCCAGCGGGCGCGCAACGACAGCGTGTGCGCCGCGGGACGCGTCCGAGGGCATCCGCTCGGGCAATGACTGGCATAATCACCTCCCAGTGGAAGCTTCGCTCGGTCCCCTGCTGCCGTTGTTCGAGCGCGAGCGCGCCGCCGGGCGCGCACTCGCGCTCGGCGTGCTGACGCACACCAGCGGCTCCACCTATCGCAAGCCCGGTGCGCTCATTCTCATCGCCGCCGACGGCGAGTACGCGGGGCTGATCGCCGGCGGCTGCCTGGAAGAGGATCTGCGCGAGCACGCGAGCGGTGTCATCGGCGGCGGCCAGCCGCGCGAGGTGCGCTACGACATGCGCGGCAGCGACGACCTGTTGTGGGGCCTGGGACTCGGCTGCGAGGGCGCCATGCACATCCTGTTGTTGCGGGCAGGCCCCGACAACGACTGGCAGCCGCTCACGCATCTCGCCACCGCCCTCGCCGCGCATGAGCCGACCGCGATCGGCGTGGTGGCACAATCGTCCGGCGGCGTGCCGTCCGGCGGCGTGCCGTCCTGCGGCAGCCTTGCCCTGCCCGCGCCCCTGCCGCCAGGGTCGGACCGTGCCCTCGGCTCGCCGGCAGTGCAGCAGGCGCTGGCAGCGGCCACCGCGAGCGGCACATGCCGCTGGCTGGAGCACCCCGGGTGGCGGCTGTTCGTGCTGCCGCTGTCGCTGCCGCCGCGCATCCTGCTGCTCGGTGCGGGACCGGATGCCGCGCCGGTGGTGGATCTCGCCGCGCGGCTCGGCTGGAAGGTCACGCTGGCAGACCATCGCCCCGCCTATGCGGTGGCCGCGCACTTCCCGGGCGCCGAGCGGGTACTGCTGGCGCCGGCCGGCGAACTGCACGCGCTGCTCGATCCGCAGCGCTACTGTGCAGCCGTCGTCATGAGCCATCACCTGCCATCCGACCTCGCCTGGCTGCGCGCGCTGGCGAGGAGCGCCATCGGCTACGTGGGTCTGCTCGGCCCCGCGACGCGCCGCCAGCGGCTGCTGGCGGAGCTCGGCGCCGATCGGCAGCGCCTGGAAGCTCGCCTGCACGCGCCGGTGGGACTGCCCCTCGGCGGACGCAGCCCCGAGGCGATTGCGCTGGCGATCGTCGCAGAGGTGCACGCCTTCCTTTACCAGGCGGACGCGGCTGCGGTGCTGAGCAGCGTCGGCGTGTCATAGGATGGGGCGCGCATGAGCGGGGAAGCTGCCACCAGGAGCCGCGAGGGGCTTTACGCCGTGGTGCTCGCGGCGGGCGCCTCGACACGCTTCGGCTCCGCCAAGCAGCTGGTGCGGGTGGCGGGGCGGCCCCTGCTGCACACGGCGATCACGCGCGCCGCGGAGGTCGCCGGCAACGCCCTGATCGTCGTGCTCGGGGCGCACGCGGCGCAGCTCGCGCCGCTGCTGAAGCATTCCCCCGGGTCCGTGGTGGTGAACCAGGAGTGGCGCGAGGGGCTCGGCAGCTCGATACGCGCCGCCGTCGCCCGACTGCCGGCGAGCTGCAGCGGCGTGCTGCTGTTGCTGGCCGACCAGGCGGCCGTCACCGCCGATGATCTCAGGCGCCTCGTCGGCACCTGGCGCCGCCAGCCGCTGTGCATCGCCGCGGCGCTCTATGCCGGCGACTGCGGGGCACCGGCCATCTTTCCGCGCACCAGCTTCCGCGAGCTCGCGGAGCTGCGCGGCGATAGCGGTGCACGTGCCCTGCTGCGGCGTAATGCCGACCGCGTGGTGCGCGTGGCGATGCCGAGTGCCGCCGTCGACATCGACACGCCGGAAGACCTGCTGGCGCTCGAGGCGTCTCCCGCTCGCTAGCTCGGCGGCGTCGCTAACACTTCCCGTCGGCCCCGGCCTGCGGGTGCGGAAAGTTGTCCGACTCGTCCTCATCGGTCCGCGCGCTGAGACAGGCGTAGTCCTTCTCCAGCGTGATACGCAGTCCCCCTTCGGGCAACGGCTGCTCGTGCGTGAGCGTCACCAGGTCGGTCGCGCACCACTCGCGCGCCGCGCCCTCCGGCACGCGCACCTCCAGCACGTCGCCGCGGTACGAGGCCTCGATCGCACGCGCGGCAGGATCGCGCCGCAGCCGGTAGACCAGCTGCGCGCCGGCGGCAAACGGCACACGCTCCTCGACCAGGCCCTCACTCGCGAGCGCGCCGATCTCGCCCTGTGTCAGGCGCAGTCGCAGCGTCGGACCCTTGATGCGCAGCTTCATACCTCTCCTCGCGGCGTGCCGGCGGCCTGCAGCACGCGCTGCGCCTGCAGCAGGTGCGGCCGGTCAATCATGCGTCCGTCGAGACTCACCACGCCAGCCCCGGGCGCGGCCGCGAACGCCGCGACGACACGGCGCGCCTGCTCGCACTCGGCCTCGCTCGGGGTGAACGCGGCATTGATGGCGGCGATCTGCCCAGGGTGAATGGCGAGCTTGCCGCTGAAGCCGTCGCGGCGCGCGCTCTCGAGCTCGTGCGCCAGCCCGGCGGAATCACGGAAGTCGCTGTGCACGCCGTCGATGGCCTGCACCCCGAGCGCCGCCGCGGCCAGCAGGCAGCTGGTGCGCGCGAGTTGGAACGTGAAGGTCAGCGCGCCGCTCGCCTCGCGGCGGCCGAGCGCGCCGACGGCGGTGCCCAGATCCTCCGCCCCCCAGGTAAGTCCGGCGAGCCGCGCCGCCTCGGGCGAGCCGCGCAGTTGCACCGGATAGTGCGGCAGCGCCAGCAGTCCCGCCGCAGTCTCGGTGGCAATCACCAGCAGCCGCGTGCTGCCGGCGGCGCGTCCGAAGCCGGTTTCCAGCGTCGCGAGGTACTGCGCCACGTCGGTGATCTCGTCGGCCGCGGACACCTTCGGCACCACCACCCCGTCGGGCAGCGCACCGGCGGCGCAGATCTCGGCGAGGTCCGCGTGCAGCAGCCCGCTCGCCGGGCCGTTGACGCGCACCCACAGCTGCGGCCCCGCAACCCGCGGCCGTGCCCGCAGCAGCTGGCCGACCCGCTCGCGCGCGTACGGCAGTCGCGCCGCGGCCACTGAGTCCTCCAGGTCGAAGATCACGGCGTCGGCGGCCGTCGTCAGCGCCCTCTCGTGCTTGTGGTCGCTGTCGCCGGGCACGAACAGCCAGGAACGCATCGCGCTCAGGAAGCCCGCCGCGGCTGGCGGGTTGGTTGCGCCGGCGGCGCGCGTGCCGCTCATGCTGCCGGCCGCTTGAGCATCAGCGCCGCGCGGCGGCCGCAAGCCACCTCCTCGTCGCGCTGATTCCACGCACGATGCTCGAACACCACGATGCCGCCTTCCGGGTGCGAGCGGCTCTCGCGCTTGGAGAGCACCGTGGTGGCCGCGCGCAGCGTGTCGCCGATCAGCACCGGGCGCGGAAAGCGCACCTCCTCCCAGCCGAGGTTGCCGACGGTGGTGCCGTAGGTGGTGTCGTACACCGACAACCCGACCAGCAGCCCGAGCGTGAACACACTGTTGACGAGGCGCTGGCCGAAGGCGGTTCCGCGGGAGTATTCCGCATCGAGGTGGATCGCCGCCGGGTTCATGGTGAGCGCGCTGAACAGCAGGTTGTCGGTCTCGGTGACGGTGCGCCGCACCAGGTGCTCGAAGCGCTGCCCGACGTCGAATTGCTCGAAGTAAAGTCCTGCCACGTCCGCCTCCTCGCGCCGTGCGCTAGTGTTGCACACGCTCATAACCCCAGAAAGAGGTGCACCAAACCACACGGTATCAGGCGCCTGCGCCCGCCGGCCTATAGTCGCAGACACCATGTACCGCTATGACGAGCTGGACCAGGCGCTGGTCGATCAGCGGGTCGCGGAGTTCCGCGACCAGACGCGCCGTCACCTCGCCGGCGAGCTCTCGGAGGAGCAGTTCCGGCCGCTGCGCCTGCGCAACGGGCTGTACATCCAGCGTCACGCACCGATGCTGCGCATCGCGATCCCCTACGGCCTGCTGAGCTCCACCCAGCTGCGCAAGCTCGCCGAGCTCGCGCGCCGCTACGACCGCGGCTACGGGCACTTCACCACTCGGCAGAACCTGCAGCTCAACTGGCCGCAGCTCGCCGACGTGCCGCAGATCCTTGCCGAGCTCGCGACCGTGCAGATGCACGCCATGCAGACCAGCGGCAATTGCGTGCGCAACGTCACCGCCGACCACCTGGCCGGCATCGCCCCCGACGAGGTCGACGATCCGCGCCCCTACTGCGAGATCATCCGCCAGTGGGCGACGCTGCACCCCGAGTTCACCTACCTGCCGCGCAAGTTCAAGATCGCCGTGACCGGCTCGCCCGAGGATCGCGCCGCCTCGGAGGTGCATGACATCGGCCTGCACCTGCAGCGCGACGCGCACGGGCAGATCGGCTTCACCGTGCTGGTGGGCGGGGGCCTGGGGCGTGCGCCGGTCATCGGCGCTTGCATCCGCGAGTTCCTGCCGCTGCCGCACCTGCTGTCCTATCTCGAAGCGATCCTGCGCGTCTACAACCGCCACGGCCGCCGCGACAACCTCAACAAGGCGCGCATCAAGGTGCTGGTGAAGAGCCTCGGCGCGGAGCGCTTTCGCGAGCAGGTGGAGGCCGAGTGGCAGGCCGGCCGCGAGCACGCCGCGCTACTGCCGCCAGAGGAGATTGCGCGCGTGCGCGCCTGCTTCGCGCCACCGCCGTACGCGACGCTCCCCGACAGCGACGTGACCGCCGGGCGCGAGCCGGCTTTCCAGGCGTGGTACCGCTATAACACGCGCGCCCACCGCGTTCCCGGCTACCGCGCGGTGTTCGTGTCGCTGAAGGCCCACGGCGCGGTGCCCGGCGACATGAGCGCCGCGCAGATGGAGGCGGTCGCAGCGCTCGCCGAGCGCGTCAGCTTCGGCCTGGTGCGCACCACCCACACCCAGAATCTGCTGCTCGCGGACGTGCCGCAGCACGAGCTGTACACGCTGTGGCGCGAGCTGGCGCAGCTTGAGCTCGCCATGCCCAACATCGGCACGCTGACCGACATGATCGCCTGCCCGGGGCTCGACTTCTGCTCGCTCGCCAACGCCTCGACCATCAGCGTGGCCCGCGATATCCAGCAACGCTTCGACGACCTCGATTACCTGTACGACCTCGGCGAGATCGAGATCAAGATGTCCGGCTGCATGAATGCCTGCGGGCACCACCACGTCGGGCACATCGGCGTGCTCGGCGTCGACAAGCACGGCGAGGAGTGGTACCAGATCAGCCTCGGCGGCTCGGCCACCGGCTTCACCGCGCTCGGCGAGGTGATCGGTCCGTCAGTGCCGCGGGCTGAAGTGGCCGGCACCATCGAGCGCATCGTCGAGACCTATCGCGCAACGCGACTCGATGGGGAGCGCTTCATCGACACGCTGCGCCGGCTGGGGCTGGCACCTTTCAGGGAGCGCGCCTATGCGGCACATCCTGCGGCGGCGTGAGTGGGTCGCGGACGAGTGGCGCTACCTGGGTGAGGAGCCCGCCGACGCGCCGGGCGATGCCGCGCTCATCGTTCCCTTCGCGCAGTGGCGCACCGCTGGCCAGGGCTGGCGCGACCGCGCCGCTCGCCTGGGCGTGCAGCTCGCTCCGCCCGACCGCGTCGAGGAGCTCGCGCCCGAGCTGCCCCACCTGAGCCTGGTAGCGGTGGAGTTTCCCAACCCCGGCGATGGGCGCGGCTACAGCCAGGGGCGGCTGCTGCGCGAGCGCTTCGGCTTTACCGGCGAGCTGCGTGCGGTGGGCGCGGGGGTGCGCCAGGACCAGGTATTCCTGCTGGCGCGCTGCGGCTTCGATGCGCTCGAGCTTGCCGCCGGCGAGGACCGCGAAGCGGCCTTAGCCGCCCTCTCGCGCTACGACGTCGCCTATCAGCCGGGCGCGCCGCAGGTCGCCATCCGTCGCCAGCGCTTCTTCGCCCCCGGCGTGCGCTGAGCGAGCGCGCTGCGCACGCGCCAATCGCCTCTTCAGCGCTGCGGCAGCACCGTATCGGCAAACAGCGCCGCTACCTGCTCGGCGGAAGCTGCGCGGTGCGCGCGCTCCACCACGCGCCGCTCCAGGTGCGGCGCCAGCAGCTGTGCGAATTCGTACATGTACTTGCGCAGCAGTGTGCCGCGGCGGAAGCCGATCCAGGTGGTATGCGCGGCGAACAGGTGCGCAGCGTCGATAGCGGTCAGGCCCGGATCGTGCTCGTCAATCGCCATGTGCGCCACGATCCCGACGCCCAGCCCGAGCCGCACGTAGGTCTGGATGACGTCCGCATCGCGCGCGGTGATCGCCACGTTCGGCGTCAGCCCTGCCTTGGCAAACGCCTGGTGCAGCGAAGAGGGTCCGGTGAAGCTGAACGTGTAGGTGATGAGCGGCCAGGCCGCCAGCGCCTTCAAGGTGAGGCGCGCCTCGTCCGCGAGCGGATGGCCCGCAGGAACGATCACGGTGCGGTGCCAGCGGTAGCAGGGCAACAGCGTCATCTCGCTGAACAGGTGCTCGGAGCCGGTGGCGATGGCGCAGTCGATGCGGTCGCTGCTCACCATCTCCGCGATCTGCTCCGAGGTGCCCTGGTGCAGGTTGAGGCGCACCTGCGGGTAGCGGGAGCGGAACTCGCGGATGACGTCCGGCAGCACGTAGCGCGCCTGGGTATGCGTCGTGCCGATCGACAGGCTCCCCTTGCCCTCGTCGCGCAGCTCCGTCGAGAGGCTGCGGATGCTCTGCGCCTCCTGCAGGATCCGCATGGCGCGCTCGATGACCTGCTGCCCGGCGGGGGTGATGCGGGTGAGGTTCCGCCCCTCGCGCACGAACACCTGGAAGCCGAGCTCGTCCTCGAGCAGCTTGATCTGCTTGCTCACCCCGGGCTGCGAGGTGTGCAGCTTGTGCGCCGCGGCGGTGATGTTGAGACCGCTCTGGGCGACGGCGGCGAGGTAACGCAGCTGGTGCAGTTTCATGGCCGGAAGACCTTCATGGCTCAAGACTAACTCAAGGCGTAACCGCCCTGTGAGCCGCCCGTAACCGTGCCATAACCGCCACGCAGCGCTTAAGAAGCAATCATTCGTTCTGGAGCGCGGGACGGCGTCGTTATAGTCGCCGCATGGGAGCACTGGCGGGACCTGAGATCGAACGCAAGGCGGCGGCGGTGCGCAGCCTCCTCGGTGAGGCGATCGAGCGGCACGGCCGGCTGGTCTACGCCAACAGCCTGGGCGCCGAAGCCATGGTGCTCACCGACATCATCTGCTCGCACCTGCCGCGGATCGACATGTTCAGCATCGACACCGGGCGGCTGCACGAGGAGACCTACCAGCTGCTCGAGCGCCTGCAGCGCCGCTATCGGCGCAGCATCCGCCTCGTCTACCCCGATGCCGCGGCCCTCGAGCAGCTGGTCGCGGCCCAGGGAGTGAACGGCTTCTACGCGAGCGTCGCCGCACGACTGGAGTGCTGCCGGGTGCGCAAGCTCGAGCCCTTCCGCCGTGCGCTCGCCGGCTACCCGGCGTGGGTCACCGGCGTGCGGCGCGAGCAGACTGCCGGCCGCGCGCGCGGGCAGGCGGAGGAATGGGACGCGGCCCACGGCGTGTACAAGCTGAGCCCGCTGCTCGACTGGAGCGAGGCGCAGGTGTGGGAGTACATCCGCCTGCACGCACTTCCGTACAATGCGCTGCACGACCGCCAGTATCCGAGCATCGGCTGCGCCCCCTGCACGCGGGCCATACAGCCCGGCGAAAGCCGCCGCTCCGGCCGCTGGTGGTGGGAACAACCGGAGTCGCGCGAATGCGGTCTGCATCCCAGGACCTTCCCCCCCGCCGGCGTCCCTGCGGCACTGTCCGCCTGAGGCGCGCGGCCCACGCTATGGACTATCTGCCGATATTCCTGCGGCTCGAGGGGCGCACGGTGGTGGTGGTCGGCGGCGGCGCGGTGGCGCAACGCAAGGTGAGCTGGCTGCTGAAGGCCGCCGCGCGCGTGACGGTCATCGCACCCGAGCTGCATCCGCAACTGGCCGAGCGTGCCGCGCGCGGCGAGATCAGCCACATCGGCGCTAAGTTCTGCGCCGCGCAGCTCGCCGATGCGGTCGCGGTGGTCGCGGCCACGGCCGATGCGGGCATCAACCGCGCCGTGTCAGCCTCCGCCCGCGAGCGCAATATCCCGGTAAACGTGGTCGACGACGCGGAAGGCTCCACGTTCATCTTCCCGGCGATCATCGACCGTGCGCCGCTGCTGGTCGCGGTGAGCTCCGCCGGGCAGGCGCCGGTGCTGGCACGGCAGGTGCGCGCGCAGATCGAGGCGCTGCTGCCGGAGCGCCTCGGCGCCCTCGCCCGCTTCCTGGGAAGGCTGCGTCCCTGGGTGCAGCGCACGCTGGCGCCGGCCGCGCGTCGCGCTTTCTGGGAGCGGGTGGCCTCGGGAAGTGTTGCGAGCCGCCTGCTCGCCGGCGACGAGGCTGAAGCGCGCCGCGGCTTCGCACAGGAGCTGCTGACCTCGCAGCTCACGGCCGCGCCGGCCACCGGCGGCGGCGCGCGGCTGGGCGAGGTTTACCTGATCGGCGCCGGACCCGGCGACCCCGACCTCCTCACCCTGCGCGCGCTGCAGCTGCTGCAGCAGGCGGACGTGATTCTCTACGACCGCCTGGTCGGGGAAGCGGTGCTGGGGCGCGCGCGGCGCGACGCCGAGCGCATTTTCGTCGGCAAGGAGACCGGCGAGCGTGGCCAGCAGGAGCGGATCAACCAGCTGCTGCTGCAGCTGGCGCGCGCCGGCAAGCGCGTCGCGCGGCTCAAGGGCGGTGACCCGTTCGTGTTCGGGCGCGGCGGCGAGGAGCTCGAGCTGCTGGCCGCGCACGACATCCCCTGCACGATCGTGCCGGGCATCACGGCGGCGCTGGGCGCCGCGGCCGCCGCGGGACTGCCGCTCACCCATCGCCGGCTGGCGCACTGCGTGACCTTCGTGAGCGGCCACCAGGGCGCGCACGCCGAGTACGATTGGCGCTTCTTCGCCGATCCGCGCCACACGGTTGTGTTCTACATGGCCGTCTCGCAACTTTCCGCCATCCTCGCCCGGCTGCGCTCCGCGGGCGCCGCCCCGGGGCACCCGGCCGCCCTCATCGCGCACGCGACGCTGCCGCAGCAGCGCATCGTGCGCGGTACGCTCGCGGACATCGGCGCACGCGCCGCGCAGGGGCAGCTCGGCGCGCCGGCGGTCCTCGTCACGGGGGCCGTCGCCGCCTTCGATGCAGCGACGCTCGCTGCGGCGCTTGCGCTGCCGGAGGCGGCGCAGGGAGCGCTGGCGTGAGCGCGGTGAACGGCTTCGTCGGCGCGATCGGCAACACGCCGCTGCTGCGCCTGCAGGCAGCGAGCGCCGCGACCGGCTGCGAGATCCTCGGCAAGGCCGAGTTCATGAACCCGGGCGGCTCGGTGAAGGATCGCGCCGCCGGCGCCATGGTGGCGGCGGCGGAGGAGCGCGGCGAGCTGCCGCCCGGCGGCACGGTCGTCGAGGGCACCGCCGGCAACACCGGCATCGGGCTGGCGCACGTCTGCAACGCGCGCGGCTACCGCTGCGTGATCGTCATGCCGGACAACCAGTCACCGGAGAAGTACCGCCTGCTGGAGATGCTCGGCGCCGAGGTATACAAGGTCCCGGTCGTTCCCTACAGCAACCCGAACCAGTACCAGAAAGTCGCCCAGCGCCTCGCCGCGGCACTCCCCGGCGCCATCTGGTCCAACCAGTTCGACAACACCGCCAACCGCGACATCCACGAGCGCACCACGGGAGCGGAGATCTGGGCTCAGACCGATGGGCGCATCGATGCGTTCGTAGCCGCGACCGGCACCGGCGGTACGTTCGGCGGGGTGGCGCGCGCGCTCAAGGCGCGACGCCCTGCGGTGCGCTGCGTGCTCGCGGACCCGCCGGGCAGCAGCCTGTACGCGTGGGTGCGCACCGGCACGCTCAAGGCCACCGGCAGCGGCTCGATCACCGAAGGCATCGGCATCGGGCGCGTCACCGCCAACCTCGCGGGTGCGCCGATCGACGCGGCGGTGCTGATCGAGGATGCCGACAGCGTGCACTGGGTCTACCGGCTGCTGTACGAGGACGGGCTGTTCCTCGGCAGCACCTCCGGCATCAACGTCGCCGCCGCGGTGCAGGTGGCCCGCGGGCTCGGCCCCGGTCACACCGTGGTCACCGTGCTGTGCGACGGCGGCGCGAGGTATCAGTCGCGGCTGTTCAACCGCGAGTGGCTCGAGCAAAAGGGCCTCGCCGCTCACGCGCCCGCACCCCCGCCGCGCTCACCGATCGAGCTGCGCACGGCGCTGGTCGCCTGAGGCAGGCGCGCAGCTGCGCCGCGCGACGCCGCGGCCGCGCGTTCCGCGGCGCCGCTTAGGTCTGGCCGGCGCCAGGCCCCCATGAGACAGTTGGCGCGGTAACAACAACAGCGCCTGCCGTCCCCCCATGGACCAATCCGTAAGCGCCGCCGAGCTCGACGCGCTGCGTCTGAGCCTCGAGGTCGCCGCGCGCAGCGTCGCGATCAGTCTGCCGCTGGCGCTGCTGGCGGCGTGGCTGCTGACCCGTGCCCGTTTCCCCGGGCGCATGCTGCTCGATGCGTTCGTGCACCTGCCGCTGGTGCTGCCGCCGGTCGCGGTCGGCTACGCGCTGCTGCTGCTGTTTGGCGTGCACGGACCGCTCGGGGCCTGGCTGCGCCGCGAGTTCGGCATCGCGCTGCCCTTTACCACCGCCGGAGCCGCGCTCGCCACCGCGGTGATGACGTTTCCGCTCATGGTGCGCGCCATCCGCCTGTCGCTGGAGATCGTCGACCGTGGGCTGGAAGAGGCGGCGCGCACGCTCGGGGCGCGCGCGCTCGATCGCTTCGTCTCGGTGACGCTGCCGCTGATGCTCCCGGGGATCCTCGCCGGGGCGGTCACCGCCTTCGCCGCCGGACTTGGCGAGTTCGGTGCGGTGATCACCTTCGGCGCCAACATTCCCGGCGTCACCCGCACGCTGCCGCTCGCGCTCTACACCGCGATGCAGTCCCCGGGCGGGGACGCACTGGCGCTGCGGCTCGCGGTGCTGTCATTCGCGCTCGGCCTCGGCGGACTGCTCGCCGCGGAGCTGCTGGTGCGGCGTGTACGGCGTTTCCTCGGCCGCTGAGCGCGCTCACCGCCATGGGCACCCTGCACGTCTCCGTGAGCAAGCGCTGGCCGGGCTTCGCGCTGCAGGCGGAATTTGCCGCTCCGGTCCCGGGGGTCGTGGCACTGTTCGGCCGCTCGGGCAGTGGCAAGACCACCCTGGTCAATATCATCTCGGGGCTGCTGGCGCCCGACGCCGGCGAGGTGCGCCTCGACGACGTGCTGCTCACCGACACCCGCGCACGGATCGCCGTGCCGCCCGAGCGGCGCCGCATCGGCTACGTGTTCCAGGATGCGCGGCTGTTCCCGCACCTGACCGTGGCGGGCAACCTGCGTTACGGGGCGCGCCGCGCGCTCGGCCCCGCCGCCATCGGCTTCGAGGAGGTGACGGCGCTGCTCGGTCTCGCGCCGCTGCTCGGGCGGCGGCCGCGCCAGCTCTCCGGCGGGGAGCGCCAGCGCGTGTCACTCGGGCGCGCGCTGCTGTCGCAGCCACGCCTGCTGCTGCTCGATGAGCCGCTCGCCTCGCTCGACGCCGCGCGCCGCGAGGAGGTGCTGCCCTACCTCGAGTCGCTGCGCGATCGGCTGGCGATCCCGATGGTGTACGTGAGCCACCAGTTCGAGGAGGTGCTGCGCCTCGCCACGCACCTGGTGCTGGTCGATGGGGGCCGAGTGCCGGCACACGGCACGGTGAACGAGATGAGCCTGCGCCCGGAGCTCACCAGCATCATCGGTACGGAGCTGGCCGGCGCCGTCGTCGAGGGAGTGGTGACGCGGCTCGACCCGGCGCTCGGCAGCGCGGAGCTCGCCGTGGGCCGCGGGACGCTGCAGGTGAGTCTGAGCGGCGTCGATCCCGGGGCGCGCGTGCGGCTGCAGCTGCTGGCCCGCGACGTGATCCTCGCCACGCAGCCGGTGCAGGGGCTGTCGGTGCGCAACGCGCTGGCCGGCACAGTGATTGCGATCGAGGACGATGAGCGCGGCGCCGTGCTGGTGCGCTGCGACGTCGGCGGCGCCGTGGTGCTCGCCCGCATCACCACCGGCGCGCGGCAGGCGCTGAAGCTGCGTCGCGGCGATGCCGTGTGGGCGCTGGTGAAGGCGGTATCGACGCGCGGGCACGCCTTCAGGATTGCGCCTGCTCGCTGACCATGGTGAGCACGTCGTAGTTCGCCACCGCTTCGCCGTGCTGATTGGTGATGGCGGTATCCCAGCGCACCTCGCCGTAGCCGGCGCCGGCACGCAGCGATTTCTCCTTACAGGTGAGCCGCACCCTGATGCGGTCGCCGGGCTTGACGGGCTTGAGGAAGCGCAGGCCGTCGATCCCGAAGTTGGCGAGTACCGGGCCATAGGGCGGGTCGACGAACAGGCCGGCCGCCGCCGCCACCAGAAAGTAGCCGTGCGCCACGCGGCCGCCGAACAGCGGATTGCGCGCGGCCTGCACCTCGTCCATGTGCGCGTAGAAGCGGTCGCCGGAAACGTCCGCGAACCGCTCGATGTCCGCCACCGTAACCTCGCGCTCGCGCGAGTGGAACGTATCGCCGATGGCGAGTGCGCCGAAGGGTTTCCTGAAGGGGTGCGTGCCGGGGTCGAGCTCGCGTGCGCCGCGCACCCAGCGAGCGCCCGCGGCCGTGATGACATCGGGGGTGCCCTGCAGCGCGGTGCGCTGCATGTAGTGCATCAGTCCGCGGATACCGCCCATCTCCTCACCGCCCCCGGCGCGCCCGGGGCCACCGTGCACCAGGTGCGGCAGCGGGGATCCGTGGCCGGTGGACTCCTGGGCGCAGTGGCGGTTCACGACCACGATGCGCCCGTGATACGGGGCGAGGCCGAGCGCGAGGCGCGCCGCGATCGCATCGTCGGCGCTGAAGATCGAGCCGACGAGACTGCCGCCGCTCGCGCGCGCGAGCGCAATCGCCTCCTCGACGCCGTCGTAGGCGAGCAGCGTGCACACCGGACCGAATGCCTCCACCGAGTGAATGGCGCGCGCGTTGCCGGCATCGCGGCAGTACAACAGGGTCGGCGCGACGAACGCGCCGCGCTCCGCATCCGCGCCTACGGGCTGCACCCGCCCGGCCCCGCCACAGATGACCTCCGCCTCACGCGTGAGGCGCGCGAGCTGCTCGAGCACCTCGCGACGCTGGCCGAGGGAGGCCACTGGCCCCATGCGCACGCTCGGCAGGCGCGGATCACCCACCACCACCTCAGCCGCCGCCGCACGCAGTGCCTCGAGCACGTCCGCGACGCGCGCCGCCGGCACGATCGCCTTCCTGATGGCGGTGCACTTCTGCCCTGCCTTGACGGTCATCTCGCGCATCACCTCGCGCACGAACAGCTCCAGCTCCGGCGTGCCGGCCGCGGCGTCCGGCCCGAGGATCGAGGAATTCAGTGAATCGGTCTCGGCAGTGAAACGCACCGAGTTGGCGGTGACGATCGGATGCTGGCGCAGCTTGAGCGCGGTGGCGGCAGAGCCCGTGAAGGACACCACGTCCTGGCAGGTGAGATGCTCGAACAGATCGCCCACGCCGCCGCAGATCAGCTGCACCGCCCCCGCCGGCAGGATTGCCGCCTCGACAATCCGTCGGAACACGCGCTCGGTGAGGTAGCAGGTCTGCGTTGCCGGCTTGACGACCGCCGGCACGCCGGCGAGCAGCGCCGGCGCCAGCTTCTCCAGCATGCCCCACACGGGAAAATTGAAGGCGTTGATGTGCACCGCGGCACCTTCGAGCGGCACGCACAGGTGCTGGCCGACGAAACTGCCGCCCTTCGACAGGGCCTCCACCGCACCATCCAGATAGACCGTGCCATCGGGCAGCTCGCGCGTGCCCTTGCTCGCGTACACGAACAGCGTGCTGATCCCGCCGTCGATGTCGATCCACGCGTCGGACTTGGTGGCGCCGGTGGCGTAGGAGAGTGCATAGAACTCGTCCTTGTGCTCGGTGAGGAAGCGCGCCAGCGCCTTCAGCAGCGCCGCGCGCTCATGGAACGTGAGGTGGCGCAGGTTGCGGCCGCCCACCTCGCGCGCATAGCTGAGCATGGCGCGTGTATCCAGGCCGACCGCGCCGGCACGGGCGATGACCTCGCCGGTGGTGGCATCGCGCAGCGCCACGCCCTCGTCGAGCCCTGCCTGCCACCTGCCGCCGACGAAACTCTGCAGCTGCATGCCTCACTCCTCGCCGACGACCTGTCCGTCGATGCGGTAGGACCGGCCGCGAAACAACGCCAGGCGCTCGCCGCGCTGGTTGGCGATCACCACTTCGTACAGGCCGTTGCGCCGGGTGCGCCATAGCTCGCTCGCCTCGGCGCTCAGCTCATCGCCCTCGCGCGCCACCGCCAGGTAGTCGACTGTTGCCGCGGCGGCCACCGTGGCGTCGTTGTGCGAGTTGCAGGCGAAGGCGAACGCGCTGTCGCCGAGCGCGAACAGGATGCCCCCGTGACACACACCGTGGCCGTTGATCATGTCCGGCCGCACGCGCATGGCGACCCGCGCCCAGCCCGGCCGCACCCCCTCGAGGCGCATGCCGAGCGACTGCGAAGCGCGATCGCGCGCGAACAGCGCGCCCGCGGCGCGCTCGGCACGGCGCTGGGCCGCGGCAGTCGCAGCGCTCGCCTCGTTCATGGCTCAACTCCCGGTGAAGCGCGGCGCGCGCTTCGCGGCGAACGCGGCCAGCCCTTCCGCGTAGTCGGCGCTGCGGCCGAGCTCGCCCTGAAAATCACGCTCCACGTCGAGCTGCTGCGCCAGTGTGCGACCCAGCCCCTCGTAGATCGCCCGCTTGGTGCACGCCAGTCCCCGCGTCGGTGCGGCCGCAAACTGCTGCGCCAGTGCGGCGACGACCGCGGCAAGCTCGCCGTCTTCCACGCAGCGCCAGATCAGCCCCCACTCGGCCGCCTGTTCCGCCGGCAGCTTGTCGCCGAGCAGCGCGAGCCCGAGCGCGCGCGCCGTGCCGACCAGGCGCGGCAGGAACCAGGTGCCACCCGAATCGGGGACCAGGCCGAGCTTGGCGAACGCCTGCACGAAAGTCGCCGAGCGCGCCGCCACCACCAGGTCGCAGGCGAGCGCGATGTTGGCGCCCGCGCCGGCCGCGACGCCGTTCACGGCCGCGATCACCGGCAGCGGCAGGGCGCGCAGTGCGAGCACCAGCGGCTTGTAGTGCTGCTCGATCGACTCGGCCAGGTCGGGAGGCGCCGCACCGGGCGCCACGGCGCGGTCGTTGAGGTCCTGCCCGGCGCAAAAGCCGCGCCCGGCGCCGGTGATCACCAGCACGCGCGCCGCGGCAGGCTCCACCGCGGCGAGCGCCGTGCGTACCTCGGCGTGCATCTGCGCGTTGAAGCTGTTGAGCCGCTCGGGGCGATTCAGGGTGAGCCGCGCAACCGCGCCGCTCACCTCGAACATAATGGTCTGATAGCTCACCGGTGACTCCCGCCGCTCACTTCTCGTCGTAGTCGAGCTCGAGCGCAGGACTCTTGACGCGCGACTGGCAGGCCAGCACGTAGCCCTGCTCGAGCTCCCAGTCCTCCAGCGCGTAGTTCTGCGCCATCTGCACCGCGCCGCGGATCACCTTGGTGCGGCAGGTGGAGCACACGCCGGCACGACAGGAGAACGGCAGCTCGATACCGGCGCGCGCCGCCGCCTCGAGCACGGTCTCGTCATCCATCCGCATGGTAAAGGAGCGCCGCCGGCCGTCCATGATGATGGTGACCTCGGCGGCGGTGGCATCGGTCACGCGTGGCGCCGCCGCCGCTGCGATCGCGGCCGGCGCGACCGCCGCCTGCCCGCTGCCGACGGGCGCCGGTTCGGCGGGCGCCGCGCTAGCAGCACCCGCCACGGTGAAATGCTCGGCGTGCACTCGCGCCGCATCCACGCCCAGCTCACGCAATGTGGTGCTCACGCACTCGATCATGTCGCCCGGGCCGCACACGAAGTACTCGCGCACCGCGCGCGGCTCGAACAGCGTCGCAGCGAAGCGGCGCACGCGCGCCGCGTCGATCCGGCCGTTGTACAGCTCGACTTCCTGCGGCTCGCGGCTCATCACGAAGTGCAGCGCCAGGCGCCCGAGATGGCGGTCCTTGAGGCCCAGCAGCTCTTCCAGGCACATCGTGCGCGCCGTGCCGCTGTTGCCGTAGAAGAGGATGACGCGCGTCGCCTCGTGGGCCAGCAGCGCGCCGACGACCGACAGCACCGGGGTAATGCCGCAGCCGGCGGCAAAGGCCACGTAGGTCCCGGCGCCCTGCGGGGATGAGCGCGGCGTGAAGCTGCCGTTCGGCGGCAGAACCTCGAGCGCATCCCCGGCGCACAGCTGCTCGGCGAGATAGCGCGACATGCGCCCGTGCGCGTGCACCCGCGGCACGATGCGCAGCGGCCACTCGCCCGGGACGTTCACCAGCGAGTAGGTGCGGCGCGTGTCCTCGCCCTCGATGGTGGCGCGCACCACCACGTGCTGCCCGGGACTGCCGCGGTACTCGCTGCGCAGCGCCGCGGGCACCTCGAGCGCGAGTGACACCGCGTCCTCGGCGTCGGGCGTCACCTGCGCGACCTGCAGCGAATGGAACTTCAGCATCTCACAGGCACTTGAAGTAATCGAAAGGCTCACCGCACGCGCCGCAGCGGTAGTGCGCCTTGCACGGCGTCGAGCCGAATTCGGAGAGCCGCTCGCTGTGCCGGCTGCCGCAGCGCGGACAGCTTACCGGCGCAGCGTGCCGCAGGCGGCCGGGACTCGCGACCGCGTCCTCGGGCGGGGCGATGCCGAAGGCGCGCAGCTTTTCCCGTCCCGCCGGGGTCAGCCAGTCGCTCGTCCAGGGCGGCGACAGCACCTCTTCGAGAATCGCATCGGCGAAGCCGGCCTCGTCGAGCGCGGCACGCACCGTGGCGCGGATCACCTCGGTCGCCGGGCAACCGGTATAAGTCGGCGTCAGGCCGACGCGCAGGCGTCCGTCGCCCGCACGCTGTACGTGCCTGACGATCCCTAAGTCGACGATGCTCAGCACCGGGATCTCCGGATCGGGCACGCTCGCGAGCAACTCCCAGACCTGCCGCTCACGATCGTCCGGATCGGCGCTGGCAGCGGTCATGGCGCGCGGCTCCGCCGTCACCAGCGCACACCCGGGTAGGTGCGCTGCAGGTGCTGCATCTCCGCGAGCATGTGACCCAGGTGCTCGCTATGCACGCCGCGCTTGCCGTGCCACGGGTACGGCTGTCGCGCCGGGCGCTGCAGCGTGCCCGCGTGCAGCTCCTGGTCGATGCGCGCCGACCAGCGCGGCTCGAGCTCGGTGAGTGACGGGGCGATGCCCGCTGCGCTCGCGCGCTCGTCCACCTCATCGGGTGTGAACAGCTCGTCCGTCAGTGCCCACAGCTCATCGAGCGAGCGCTGCACGCGCTGGCGGCTCTCCACCGTGCCGTCGCCGAGGCGGATCAGCCAGCCGCTGCTGAAGCGGTGGTGATAGCGCGTCTCCTTCACGGCCTTGGCAGCGATGGCGGCGAGACGGGTGTCAGTGGAATGTGCCAGTGCCTGGTAGATCTCGAGCTGCCAGTTATCCAGCAGCCACTGGCGCACGATGGTGTGGGCGAAATCCCCGTTCGGCTGCTCGGCCAGTGTCAGGTTGAAAAATTGCGGCGCATCGCGCAGGAACGCCAGCGCATCCTCATCGCGCCCGGCACCCTCGAGCTCGCACGCGTAGCTGAGCAGCAGCCGCGCCTGTCCCACCAGATCGAGGGCGAGATTGGCGAGCGCGAGTTCCTCCTCGAGTGCCGGCGCGTGACCAATCCACTCGCCGAGGCGCTGGCCGAGCACCAGCGAGGTGTCGCCGAGGCGCAGCAGGTAGCGCAGCCGCGCGCCATCCAGCGTCGCAGGTCCCGCCGCGAGCGGCGGCGCGGCGCTCACAGGTTCTTCACCTCCTCCGGAATCACGTAGAAGGTCGGGTGGCGATACACCTTGTCGCGCGCCGGCTCGAACAGCGCCTCCGCCTCTCCCGGGTCGGAAGCCGCGATATCCGCCGAGCGCACCACCCAGATGCTCACCCCCTCCAGGCGGCGGGTGTAGACGTCGCGCGCGTGCTCGATGGCCATGCGCGCATCGGCCGCGTGCAGGCTGCCGACGTGCTTGTGCTCGAGCCCGGCGCGCGAGCGGATGAAGACCTCGAACAGCGGCCAGTCGTTGCTCATGATGTCGTTCCCAAAGGCTCAGGCGACCTGCGCCGTGCGGGCGTGCTGCTTCGCCGCGTGCGCCGCGGCCGCCTCGCGCACCCACAGTCCCGCCTCGTGAGCCGCGCGGCGCGCCTCCAGGCGCTCGCGGTTGCAGGGCCCGTGGCCCTTGAGCACCGCGTGAAACTCGGCCCAGTCGATCGGCCCGATGAGGTAGTGCTGCGTGCCCTCGTCCCAGCGCAGCTGCGCATCGGGAATGCTCAGGCCGAGGAACTGCGCCTGCGGCACGGTGACGTCGATGAACTTCTGCCGCAGCTCGTCGTTGCTGAAGCGCTTGATCTTCCAGCGCATCGACTGCGCGGTGTGCTTCGAGTCGGCATCGCTCGGTCCGAACATCATGATCGAGGGCCACCACCAGCGAGCGAGCGCGTCCTGCGCCATGGCGCGCTGCTCGCGGCTGCCGCGTGCCAGCGTCAGCATGATCTCGAAGCCCTGCCGCTGGTGAAAGCTCTCCTCCTTGCAGATGCGCACCATGGCGCGCGCATACGGTCCGTAGGAGCAGCGGCAGATGGGAATCTGGTTCATGATCGCCGCGCCGTCCACCAGCCAGCCGATGGCGCCGACGTCCGCCCAGGTGAGCGTCGGATAGTTGAAGATGCTCGAGTACTTCGCCGCCCCCGACAACAGCTGGCGGAACATCTCCTCGCGCTCGATGCCGAGCGTCTCGGCGGCACTGTACAGGTACATGCCGTGGCCGCCTTCGTCCTGCACCTTGGCGATCAGCACCGCCTTGCGCTTGAGTGTCGGTGCGCGCGTGATCCAGTTGCCCTCGGGCAGCATGCCGACGATCTCCGAGTGCGCATGCTGCGAGATTTGGCGGATCAGTGTCTGGCGGTAGGCTTCCGGCATCCAGTCCTTGGGCTCGATCTTCTCGTCCGCATCGATGCGCGCCTGGAAGCGCACCGCGCGCTCCTCGCCCTCGCCGGCCGCTGCCGGCACCGGCTTCCCCTCGTTGTCGAGCGCCTGGGTATACATGCTGCCGCACGCCGCCGCCGATAGGACACAAGGGTAGCACACGAGTTCCGCGCCCAGCGGCAGCGAGCTCTGCGCCGCGGCGACGCGGCATCTATTGGCAGGCCCTACGGCCGCAGCAGCCGCAGCGCTACTGGGTGTGTCCGGCTGATATGGAGTCGCGACATGGCACTTGATGGTGTCCTGAGGCGCGATTTCGGCCTTGCTTGACAACCAGGTGCGCCGGAGAGAGGCTCAAATTCCTGCCGCAGACGGATTGCGGTCGCGGTTAGTGCGGCGGTACCGCGACCCGCAGAGATTTGAACAACAATCGGTTGGGCACCGCCCTGGCGGGGAGAGGCCTCTGAGCGAGTCGCGCTACAAGGCGTTCATCAGTTATAGCCATCGCGACGAGCTCTGGGCGATGTGGCTGCACAAGTCGCTCGAATCCTATCGACCGCCCAAACAGCTGGTCGGGACAAAGACCAGCCGCGGCGAAGTACCCCGACGCCTCAATCCCGTGTTCCGGGACCGCGAAGAGCTTGCCTCGGCCACCGATCTCGGCGAAGTCATCACTACGGCACTGCGCGAGTCCGCCTGCCAGATCGTCATCTGTTCGCCGAACGCCGCGCGCTCGAAGTGGGTCAACGAGGAGATCCTGGCGTTCAAGCGCCTCGGTCGCGAGGATCGGGTCTTCTGCCTGATCGTCGCGGGCGAGCCGAACGCCACCGACATGCCCGGGCGGGAGGATGAGGAGTGCTTCCCGCCGGCGCTCAGGTTCCAACTCGCCGCCGACGGCACCCTCGGCGCTTCGCGCACCGAGCCGATCGCCGCGGATGCCCGGCCGGGCAAGGATGGGCGCTTCGCCGCCAAACTGAAGCTGATCGCCGGAATCCTCGGGGTTGGCTTCGACGCGCTGCGCAGACGGGAGCAGCAGCGCCGCAACCGCCGGCTCGCCATCATCGCCGGCGGGGCCACTGCCGGCATGGTGCTGACCAGCGCACTAGCCGTCTATGCGCTCGTACAGCGTAGCGTCGCGCAGAAACAGACGGCGCGCGCGGAGGCGGAAGCCGAGACCGCGAAGCAGACGACGACGTTCCTGGTTGATCTGTTCAAAGTCTCGGATCCGAGCGAGGCGCGCGGCAACAGCGTCACCGCGCGGGAAATGCTCGATAAGGGTGCGGCACGCGTCGAGCGGGAGCTTGCCAAGGAGCCGGCTATTCAGGCCACGCTGATGGATACGCTCGGCACCGTATACACGGGTCTCGGCCTGTATACCCAATCGCGGCCGCTGCTCGATCATGCGGTGGCGACTCGACGCCGCCTGCCGGGCGTCGATCCCCTGGAGCTGTCCGAATCACTCAACCATGAGGGTGATCTGTTCACACTGCAGGCCGACTTCGGCGCGGGTGAGAAAGCCTACCGCGAGGCGATCCGCATCGCCTCCGCGCGGCCCGATGACCACCAAAGCCAGGTGGACCTCGCGAACTCACTTGCCGGTCTCGGCACGTTGCTCGATCTGGACGGACATTATGCGGAGGCCGAGAGGTCTCAGCGCCAGGCCCTCACACTGCAGCAGGCACTGTATGGCGAGAGGGATCCTGCTGTCGCGCGCACGCTCAAGGATCTCGCCCGGACCATCACTCACGGCGGCGATCCCAACGCCGCGATCCCGCTGATGGAGCGCGCGCTGGCCGTGCAGCGGGAGCTGCGAGGCAGCGAGCCGCATCCCGATCTGGCAGAGGTGCTCAACGACATGGGGGGCGTGCTCAGCCAGGCCGGGGATCTGGACAACGCCGAGCGCTTCTATCGCGAATCGCTCGCGATGTACCGGCGCTTGCTCGGTGACAAGCACCCGTACGTCGCAACCGAGCTCGAGAACGTCGCGTTCGTGCTGCAGAGCAAGGGTGATCTTGCCGGCGCCGAGGCGCTGCTGCGGCAATCACTGGAGATTCACCGCGAGCAGCAGGGTGAAAGCCACCCGGAATTCGGGCGAGCGCTATTCAATCTTGCCGGCGTGCAGTACGACCGTGGCGAAACACATGAGGCGCTCGAGAACATGCGCCATGTGCTGGCGATTTACCGCAAGGCATTTCCTGCGGATCATCCGGATATTGCCATCGTGCTGAACGTAATGGGCTTCGGGCTGACGATGTCCGGCGATTACGAACTCGCCGACCGGTATCTGCAGGAAGGACTGGCGATGCGGCGGCGATTGTTCAGCGACAAGACGCCCGAGATTGCCTCGAGCCTGATGATGCTCGCGGTCCTCAGAGTGGCTGAGGGCAAGTATCCGGAGGCGCTCGAGCTGTCGCAGAACGCCAGGAGCATCTTTACCGCCTCGCTGTCCGCCGAGCATTGGCGCACCGCGATCGCTGAGAGTATCGAGGGCGCGGCGCTCACCGGGCTCGGCCGCTATGGGGAAGCGGAGACGCGGCTTACGCACGGCTGCGGGATCCTGAGCAAGAACAGCGGCGCGGGGGGAGCCTATCGCAGCCTGGCGCAACACTATTTAGACGCGCTGCACCGGCAAGAACATCACCTGGGCGCGATGGCCACACTCGCTGGCCCCGCGAGCGCACGCGTCCCTCGGTAACTGAGGGACAGGTAGCCAAGTATCGATATAACACAGTAACTATTGCAAAGGTGGCGCTTGCGACAATAACTTGCTAGCGTCGATGGATAAGTAACTAGAACCTGCGTGCAGTCCAGATAGCAGGGTGACAGGACGGCATCCCTGCACAGAGTGACTCACTAGGGGAGAAGCCATGCACGTCCAATCCATGACGACTTTGACCCACTCCGTGCAGTCCGGTGCACCGCGTCGGCCCTTGGCGCAACTCGCCGTGGTTGCGATCGCATTACTGACATGTGCCGTTGCCGGTGCGCAGGGGCTTCCGCAGCAGCAACTCACCGTGGCATTCACGAATGCCTTCCCCAACGCCTCACTCGATGCGCTTACGATGCCCAACCCGCTCGGGATGCCGAACAGCGCGGCGATCGTGGCGACGGACCCGCTCCTCACGGGGGGCACTCCGCGGAATCTCTACACGGCACTCACCTGGGTCACCAACCCAGCAACCAGCACCCTCGATATGATCTATGCGGACGCCGAGCAGCATAAGATCTGGCGCCTTCCGGGACCGCTGTATAAAAACCCGGTCGTGATCTTCTCCTGGTCATTCAAGGGATCCGGGCCAGCCTACCCGGTCGGCCTCGCGGCGGATCTCAGCGGCAACGTGTATGCCATCTCGCCCAGCAGCGCCTGGGACAAGCCGGGTGTGTGGGTCCTGCCGATCACCAAGACGGGTACCTATGGCGCACCGCTCCTGATCGACAATACATTCCATGATCCCATGACTCACAAGCCGGTCTCGACCCTCGCGCTGACCGAGGTCGCTGTGGCCGGTAAAGCTGCGACCGGAGCATCGCCCGACTGGAACGCTCTTGATCTGCTCGTGCTGGTAGCCGATCCCTCCAACACGCGGGTGATCCGCTATTCACAGGCGCAGATCCAAAGCGTGCTTAGCACCAAGGCCGCGCAGCAGGGCCCGGCTTCGAACGTCGTTACGCCGGCGCAGTTCCTGACTCAGGTAACCAATAGGATTCCACCCATCCCGGTCGGTATGGACTTCGGCCAGGATCCGACGACGCACGACATGACGCTCCTTGTCGCGACATTCGACGGCAGAATCCTGGATTTCGACTCGGCCACGAATGCATTCATCACGCCGTACGCGATAAATATCGGCCTCGGGCTGACGAGGGTCAAAGTCGGCACCTTCCAGGGCGCCCAGTATGTGTTCGTCGCCCAACTTCCCGGACGGATCATGGAATTCGCCGCGCCGCCGTCGGGGCAGTCGAACACCTCGCCGTTCGCGAGCGTGAGCAAAGGAGTCAGCAACCCCACCGACCTGGCCGTGACGCAATCCGGCTCGACGTCAGTGGGCCAACAAGGTCAGGGCCCGTGCATCAGTGCGCCGTGCAGCATTCTTCCTCAGCTATCGCTGCAATTTACCGGTCCGGGCACCGCCAACTTTCCACCCAACGACTCCATCGCGGTGGACAGCTGCAACATAAGCGCCGACCCGCGCGTCACGATTGTCGAGGGTTTCCCAACTTATAATTATGTACCGCTGAATCTCGGGCTTTTCTGCAATAACCTTCCCAACGTCTGGCTGTCGGCCAATTTGTTCGGCGGGTCCGGACCCACCGGAGCGGGGATTTATGTCGAGAAGATCACGGCGACAGCACTCAACCAGTTCTCGAACATCACTAACACCACGCCGGTCAACAACACCCTGACCACTTTTACCCTCAACCCCGGCGTGGTCCTCGGAGCTAACCCTCCGTGCGGAAGCGCCAATGGTCCGGTTGTTGGAGCGGGACCGCTGCCCGGTTCCGAATCAACGACCCCCGAACTTTCAGAAGTTCCCGGCGCCGCCAGCGTGGTCTACGACATCACGGTGGACTGCTCGAGCGACCCCCCACCCGGCGGCAATAACAACCATCCTTCGATACTCGTCGAGGGCACCGTACAGGGAGGACTGACTCTCCCCTACATCGATAGCGAATTCAGCAATCTGCAGCAGGCGTTCGATAACATGGTCACGCCGCAAGTTCAGCCGCCCAGTACGCAGATCAACGCCGCTATCCAGTCGACCATTCAGGGCTACATCACCAACAGCGAGAACTACCTCAATCAGCAGAACTACAACTGTGCCCTCAACACACTGGCGACTGGCGCGAGATACATAAACACGACGGTTAATTCGAACCCAGGGTACTTTTTAGCCGGGCCGCCGCCCTCCGACAATGAAAACCCGTCCGGCGATTTGATGGCGCGACTCGATCATTTGTATTACGACGTCTACGTATTCGCGTTCCCGCCGCCGGCTAATCCGCCGCTTACGACCGATGCCTTGAACCCGACGACCGCCGTGCCGACCTGCACGCCGCTCGGCCCCCCGCTGTCGCTCGCGGCTACGCCAAATCCGATCGGGGGGACATTTGGCATCCTGACTTTGACGTGGACGGTCAGTGTTCCGACGCTTGTGCCGCCGACTACCTCATGCATGGTTTCGACGACCGATCCGGACTCTCCATCATGGGTTGTGCCAGCGACACTGACTCTGGACGCTCCTCCAAACAACTCCATGACTTATGCCCTCACTGACAGCCCATCGTCGAATGGGTCGTTCACGATCAGTCTGAACTGCTCGGTCAACGGTGCCGTCGTGTCCGCGAGCGCACCTTTTACCGTCGTGAATCCGTTTACGGAAAGTAATGCCACCATCTTTGAAAATGCCAGCGGGCAGGGGTCTCCGCCCCCATGGCCTGACATCATCGATTATCTGAGCGTCAACGTTCCCGTGAACGGAGGTTGCTCGTTGACGGACAACAGCGGAGTTTTCGGAAGCGTTCCTGTGTCTGGCGTAGTTACGAACGGTTTCTACTACCCGAGTGGATTTTTCCCAACGGTGCCTAAGAGCGTTACCTGGACGCTCAGCTGTCCGGATAACCCGGAGCCTGCTGTTCCGGTGACGCAGACCTACACCGTATATTCGGCCGGGCAGCTCACGCTGAGCGCGCCAGGGGTGACAGCCGGTGCGCCGGAAACTCTCAGCTGGACTTTCAGCAACTTGCCGGTAAACACCACGTGCACATTGTCGTCGACTGACACCGGCTTTGGCGCGGCGCAGTCAGTGAGCATCACGTTAAACGGCAGCTCCAACACAACACCAGGGACGGACCCGCTGACTACCGGTAACGGCAGTTACACGTACACTCCTGGCTCCCCCGCCAATTCCTATACGGCCACTCTGACCTGCAACGGGATAACGTCAACCGCTTCCTACTGATGTAGAGTCCTGATGTTGCGCGTGCCCAGGGCGCCGGCGGCCCAAGCCGAAATGAAGAATCAGGCTTGGGCCGTGAATGCGCAGGCCGGGCTGCCGCGATGGCACCCTCTGGCGGGGCGACCAACGTCTTCGGGATCCGCCCACGCAGGAATTCCGCGGCGAGGTTTGCCAGCTCGGCAGGAGTCCCTCCCCCGAAATACACGAAAATTCTGCCGCAGGCGTATGGTGCCGTTCAGTTGGAGGCGGCAGCGCAGGCGCTGCCTCCATCCGTTGCTCGAGACCGGGGGGACGCGCCACCGGTAGCACACGGGTCTGCCGCGGCCGGTGCGCGCGCCCTTAGCGCCGGTCGATCACGCGGCGCGCCTTGCCGGCGGAGCGCTCGATCGCCCCCGGCTCGCAAACCCGCACGACGCACGTGATGCCCAGCAGCGACTTGATACTGTGCTCGAGCTGCTGCTGCACCTGCAGGCGCAAGCTGCGCTCAGCGGCGAACTGCGGCCGGCACTCGACGCTCACGGTGAGCTCATCGAGGTGTCCGCTGCGGCCGACCTCGAGCTGGTATTGAGGTGCGAGCGCTGCGATCGGCACGAGCAGCTCCTCGAACTGGCTGGGGAACACGTTGACGCCGCGGATGATCAGCATGTCGTCGGTGCGGCCGCTGATGCGTGCCATGCGGCGCATGGCGCGCGCGGTCGGCGGCAGCAGCGCACTCAGATCGCGCGTGCGGTAGCGGATCAACGGCAGTGCCTCCTTGGTGAGCGTGGTGAACACCAGCTCGCCGGCGGTGCCGTCGGGCAGCACCGCGCCGCTCACCGGGTCGACGATCTCCGGGTAGAAATGATCCTCCCAGATCACCGGGCCGTCCTTGCTCTCGACACACTCGCTCGCCACGCCCGGTCCCATGATCTCCGAGAGCCCGTAGATGTCGAGCGCAGCGAGCGCGCACCGGGACTCGATCTCCGCGCGCAATGCCTCGCTCCACGGTTCCGCGCCGAACATCCCGGCGCGCAGCGAGGTGCGCGCCGGGTCCAGTCCCTGGCGCAGGAACTCCTCGGCGATCACCAGCATGTAGGAGGGAGTGACCATGATGAGGTCGGGCTTGAGGTCGCAGATGAGCTGCACTTGCTTGTGCGTCTGGCCGCCCGACATGGGCACGACCGTGCAGCCGAGCAGCTCCGCCCCGTAGTGCGCCCCGAGCCCGCCGGTGAACAACCCGTAGCCATAGGCGATGTGCACCAGGTCGCCGCGGTGGCCACCGGCGGCGCGGATCGAGCGTGCCACCAGCGCCGCCCAGGTCTGCAGGTCGCGGCGCGTGTAAGCGACCACCGTGGACCTGCCGGTAGTGCCGCTCGAGGCGTGGACGCGCGCCAGCTGCTCGCGAGCGACCGCGAGCATGCCGAACGGGTAGTGCGCGCGCAGATCCTCCTTGGCGGTAAACGGGAAGCGCGCCAGATCCGCGTGCGTCTTGAGATCCGCGGGGTGAACGCCGGCGCGCTCGCAGCTGGCGCGGTACGGGGCGACGTGCTGGTAGGCGTGATGCACCGACCACTGCAGCCGCGCGAGCTGCAGCGCGCGCAGCTCGTCCTCGCTCGCGCGCTCGATGGGCTCGAGCTCGCCGTCGCGCCGCTGGCCTGACACGCTCGTCCCTAAGTTACGCCCGCCAGGCGCCGAGCGTCTGCACGAAGGTCTGCAGGAAATGGTTCGCCTGATGTCCGTCCATGACGCGGTGATCGAGCGTGAGGCTCACGTAGCAGCGCGGTCGCACCACGATCTTCTCCTCATCACCCTCCTCGACCACCACCGCGCGCTTCTCGAGTCTGCCGACGCCGAGAATCGCCGACTGCGGCTGATTGATGATGATCGGTGCCGCCAGCAGGCTGCCGCTCACGCCGTGGTTCGAGATGGTGAAGGTGCCGCCGCGCACGTCTGCCGGCGACAGCTCACCGGCACGCGCCCGCCGCACCAGGTCTTCGATGCCGCGCGCGCTAGCGAACAGGTCGAGTAAGTGCGCATCGCGCAGCACCGGCACGACCAGGCCGACGCCCTCAAGCGCGGTGGCGATGCCGATGTGCACCGCCTCGTAGACCTCCAGCGCGCTGTCGGTCCAGCGGCTGTTGGCTTCAGGAACCGCGCGGATGGCGGCCACCGCGGCGTGCACGAAGTAGGCCGTCAGCGTGAGCGCGACGCCGCGGCCGGCGAAATCCTCGCGCTGCCGCGCGCGATCCTGCAGCACCGCGCTCAGGTCCGCCTCGAACACGGTAGTCACGTGCGGCGCCGTATGCAGCAGGCTGTGCGTCATGTGCTCCGCGATACGCCGCCGCACCGCGCTATGCGGCACGCGCCGCACGCCGGCGGCGGCCTCCGTGACCGGCGCCGGCGTCACCACTGCCGGCCGCGCAGCCGCCGTGGCAGGGACGGTTGCATTCGCGGCAGCAGCGCCGCCTGCCGCGGTGCGCAGCACGTCCTCCACCGTGATGCGCCCGCCTTCGCCACTTGCGGAAACGGCGCTCGCCTCGAGGCCATGCTCGGCGAGCAAGCGCCGCACCGCCGGGCTGAGCGGCGCGCCGCGCCCGGCAGCGGCGGGGGCGCCCGGCGTGAGTGGCGCGCTGGCCGCACGCCGTGCGGCTGGCGGAGCAGGCTCCGCACTGCGGCCGGCTGCGCCGCCCGTCGCGGCAATTCCCGCGGTCGCATCCGCAACGGACGCCGCGGCGGATTCCAGCCGCCCGAGCAGTTCCCCCGGGGCGATCTCGTCGGCCTCCTGCTTCAGGATCTCGCGCAGCACTCCGGCAGCAGGTGATGCGACCTCCACGGTCACCTTGTCGGTCTCGAGCTCGATGAGCGGCTCGTCCTGCGTCACGCGCTCGCCGACCTGTTTCAGCCACCGCAGCACCTGCGAGCGCGTGCCCTCGGTCTGTTCCGCCGGCGCGAGGATGTCGACCATGGCGCTCATTCCAGGCCTCACAGGCTCGCCAGGCGCTGAATGGCCTGGCAGATGTGCGCGACGTCCGGAAGCGCCGCCTCGAGCAGCACCGGGCTGTGAGGGCTGGGGATATCGGGCATGGCGAGACGCACCAGCGGTGCCTCCAGGCTGAAGAAGCTGTCCTCCGCGAGCATTGCCGCGATCTCCGCGCCGAAGGCGGCCGTGCGGTTGTCCTCGTGCACGATGAGGCAGCGATGGGTCTTTTCCACCGAGGTACGCACCGCCTGTGAGTCCCAGGGCGAGAGCGTACGCAGATCGAGCAGCTCGACGTCAATCTGTGAGCGGGCGGCGGCCAGCTCGCAGCGCTCGACCATCGCCCCCCAGGTGACCACCGTGACCTCGCTGCCGCCGCGCACAGTGCGCGCCTGCCCAAAGGGCACGACGAACTCGTCGCCCGGGTAGGGACGGCGCGCCCAGGCGCCGTCGAGCATGGCGCGATGCTCGAAGAAGATCACCGGATCGTTGCCGCGCAGCGCCGCGCGCAGCAGGCCGACCGCGTCCTCGGCGTTCGACGGCACGGCGACCCGCCAGCCGACGCCGTGCGCCCAGGCGACCTCGTTGGTCTGGCTGTGCCAGGGATCGCCGCACTTGAAGAACCCGCCCGGCATGCGTACCACGATCGGCGCCGCAAAATGGTTGTGCGTACGCCAGCGCAGCGTGCCGCAGTCGTTGAGCTGCTCGGCCGCGGGCTCCGCGTACTTGCGGAACTGAATCTCGGCAACCGGCAGCAGCCCGGCGAGTGCCATGCCGACTGCGCGGCCGATGATGCCCTCCTCCGAGAGGCTGGTGTCGAACACGCGCGCCGCGCCGTACTTGTCTGCCAGCCCGAGCGTCGCGCCGTGCACCCCGCCCTTGGGTCCCACGTCCTCGCCGAACACCAGCATGCGCGGATTGGCCGCGAGCTCCACATCGAGCGTGCGCCTGATCGCGGTCAGCATGTTGATGCGCGCGCCCTCGGGGCGCGCCACCGCGCTCGAGCGCGCATGGCGGTAGCCTTCCGGCGCGAGCCCGCCCTGCTCCTGCAGCGCGGCAGCGGCCCCGGCGGCCGCCGAGAACACGTGGTCGGTCAGGTGAGTCGGATCAGGCTGGGCTCGTGCGAGTGCGCGCCCGATCGCGCCCTCGACCTCACTGCGCGCATCGCCCGCGAGCTGCAGCCACTCCGCCTCACTCATCGCCGCCGGCACCAGCAGCTCGTGCAGCCGCCGCAGCGGGTCGCGGGAGCGCTCCTCGCCGAGCAGCTGCGCCGACTTGTACGCCTGGGTGTCCTGGCCGGAATGCCCGGACAGGCGCGGCACCGTCAACCGCAGCAGCAGCGGCGCGCGCGCGCAACGCACGCGCTCGACCGCCTGCGGCACCAGCGCGGCGACCGCGCGCGGATCGCAACCGTCGCCCTCGAGGATCGTGAGCCCGCTGAAGGAGCGCAGGTTGGCGGCGATGTTGCCGCCGGGGGTCTGCAGCCGCGCCGGCACCGATATCCCGTAGCCGTTGTCTTCGATGAAGAACAGCAGCGGCAGCTGCTGGGTGGTGGCGATATTCAGGGCCGACCAGAAGCCGTTGGTCGCGGTCGATGCATCACCGCCGAGCACCACGGCGATGCTGCGTGCATAGGAGGGATCGGCGAGCGTGTCGTGACGGTAGCGGATCGCCTGCGCCCAGCCGGCGGCCGGGGTGTACTGCGTGCCCACGCCACCGCACGCCGGCAGCACCGTCGGGCCGCCGCGGCCCGGACGATTGAACACCACGCCGATGTCACGTCCGCCGCTGAAGGAATCCGCGCGCATCAGCGGCCCGGCCGCCGCGTCTTCCGCGCTCACACCGAGCGTCAGCATGAGCGGGCGCGAGCGGTAGTAGACGGCCACGCCGTCGTGCGCATCGGTGAGCTGCAGTCCCAGCAGTATCTGCGGCAGCTCGTGGCCGCGGGCGGAGAATTGGTAGAGCACCTTGCGCTCGGGCACCAGGCGGGTCTCTTCGATCTCATCGAGCGCCCGCGAGGTGTGCAGGAGCCTGGCGACCTTGCGCCAGTCGGGCTCCGCACGAAAGCCCTGCGCCTCGCGGGTCGGTGTCGGGGCTACAGCCTGTACCGCCATGGAATCTCCGGCCTGTTTGCCGCGCGCAGCTTATGCCCTATATGGTGCAATTACTTTGCTCCAGTTGCCTTTTTCAGCCCCCGTTTGGCAATATTATTGCCTCTGAGCTGATGGCGTGCGCTGGCATTCGCAGGTCGTCGCATCGGCGCCCGCGAACCAGAACGCCGAGCCCTCAAGACGCACATCGGCGTGCGCCCAGGCGCGCGTGAGCGAGTGCGTCACGCGCGCCGCGGCGCGCGACTTACCCTGCGCGCGCAGCGCGGCTGCCAGTCCAAACAGCGCCCAACCGTTGTCGGGGTTGCGCCTGAGGTCCTCGCGGTAGACGCGCTCGGCCTGCGCGGGGCGAGCGGCGATGAGCAGCTGCGCCCCGAGCAGGTGACGCACGGGAAAGAACCATTCCGGTGGCTCGTTGTAGGGCAGCGCATCCTCCGCAGCCACCGCCTCCTGCAAGAGCGTCACGGCCTCCTCGTTGTGCGCAAGCGTGGCGGCGATGCGTGCCGCGACGATCGGCTGCGCGATGCTCAACATGGAGCGCAGCACCTGCGAGTCCGGCGGCACGCCCTCACCGAGCGCGCGCAGCTCATCGAGCGAGTGGCTGGCGTCATCGGTGTGGCCGCGCGCGGCCAGGGCGACGCCGCGGCCGTAGAGGTAGGCGGCCGTCAGGCCGGGCGCCCGGGCGTCGGGCGGTCCGAGCGCGATCAGTTCGTCCCACAGGCCAAAACGCACCAGCGCCGCATACTGCTGGCTCGTGCCCCAGCCCGATTGGCCCATCGCGAGCTGCATCGACAGCGGCGCGTGCTCCGCCAGCTGCTGCACCACGGTCAGCGTTTCGGCCTTGCGTCCTGCCATCGCCGCCGCGTAGGCGAGGAAGGAATAGTTATGGATCAGGTACATCGCGTAGTGATCCGGCGGGGTCACCGTCGCGAGGTAGGCCAGATCGGCGCGCACCGCGCGGCGGTTGGCTTCGGCCGCTGCTTCATAGCGCCCGATGCGCTCCATGATGTGTGAGGGCATGTGCTCCATGTGCCCGGCACCGGGCATCATGCCGGCAAGGCGTTGCGCGGACGGCAGCGCCGCTTGCGGGTTGGATGAACCTTCCATCACGTGGATGTAGTAGTGGTTCGCGCCGGGGTGCGCGGGGTCGCGGCGCAGCACCGCCTCGAGGCGCGCCTCGATGGCGAGCGTGCCTTCGACCGGCGTGCCCGCTGGCGTCCATAGCTTCCAGGCATGCACGTTCATCTCGGCTTCCGCGCACAGCGTCTGCACGTCGAGGTCATCCGGAAAACGCGCAGCCACCGCCTCCATGGCACGCGCGTAGGCGCTCTGCACCGCATCGAGGTTCTGTGGGCCGATGGCGTCGGCGGTCGGATAGCGCGCCGCGAGCGCACCGATCAGCGCCTGCTCGACGGGTGCGGCCCTGACGGCGTTCGCCTGCGCCTCGTGCAGCGCTTCCCAGGCCACCTGGGCGCGCGCGGCATCCATGGAGGAGCTGTTGTAATTCGGGCCGACGGTGAGCGCCACGCCCCAGTAGCAGATGGCGCACGCCGGATCCAGGCGTGCAGCCTGCGCGAAGGAGCGTGCCGCCTCGTCGTGATTGAACGCCCATGCCAGACGCAGGCCCTGGTCAAAGTACTGCTGCGCCAGGGCCGATGAGCTCGTGATCGGGCGGTGGAAGTCACCCAGGCCGGGAAGCAGGCGCGCGCCCTGCGCCCACTGCGCGACGCTCGCCGGCAGCTGCCCCAAATCGTCCGTCGCCGCCAGCGTCGCGGCGTGGCAGGTCATGCTCAGCGCCGCGGCGCCGAGCATCGCTGCGACGCAGCTGCCGCGAAGCATGGGTGTCAGGCGCCCTGCCCGTGCGCGCCCAGGCTGTCCCAGCCCTTGCCGGATGCCACCAGCTGCTCCAGGAGCGGCGCCGGACGCCAGCGCGCGCCGTGACTGGGCGCGAGGCGGCGCATGGTCTCGACCACCCGTGCCAGCCCCGCCTGCTCGGCCCAGAACATCGGTCCGCCGCGGTAGGCGGGGAAGCCGTAGCCGTGCACGTAGACGACGTCGATATCCCCGGGACGCATCGCGATGCCCTCCGCCACGATGCGCGCGCCCTCGTTGACGAGCGGGTGCAGCAGCCGCGCGAGAATCTCCTCATCGGGAATCGCACGGCGCTCGATGCCGAGCGTGCGCGATACGTCCTCGATGAGCGCGGTGACCTCGGGGTCCGGGATGCGCGTGCGTCCCTCGTAGCGGTAGAAACCCCGGCCGCTCTTCTGCCCCAGGCGGCCCTGTGCCACCAGCCGCTCGAGGATCGGCGACCAGCGCTCGTCGGCAGGCAGGCGGCGGCCCTTGCGGATCATGAAGCCGACGTCGTTGCCAGCGAGGTCGCGCACCGCCAGCGGCCCCATGGCGAAGCCGAAGCCCTCCATGACCCGATCGATCTGTTCGGGGGTCGCGCCCTCCTCCAGCAGGAACTCCGCTTCCGCGCCGTAGAACATGAGCATGCGGTTGCCGATGAAGCCGTCGCAGTTGCCGGCGAGCACCACGACCTTGCCGAGCCGTCTGCCGAGCTCCATCACCGTGGCGATGGTCTGCGCCGAGGTACGCCGGCCGCGGACGTTCTCGAGCAGCCTCATGACGTGCGCCGGACTGAAGAAGTGGGTGCCCACCACCTGCGCCGGCCGCGAGGTGCTGTCGGCGATGCGGTCGATGTCGAGCGTCGAGGTGTTGGTGGCGAGGATCGCCGCGTGTCCGCACGTCTGGTCGAGCCGCGCGAACACCTGCTGCTTCACCGTGAGATCCTCGAACACCGCCTCGATGACGATGTCGGCCGCGGCGAGCTCCTGGTAGGCGCTCACCCCGCGGATCAGCGACAGCGCACGCTCGGCGCGCTCGCGGGACAGGCTGCCGCGCGTCACCGAGCCCTCGTAGTTGGCGCGTACCTGCCGCAGGCCGCGCTCGAGCGCCTCGGTCGAGGCCTCCAGCACCACCACCGGGATGCCGGCATTGGCGAGGCTCATGGCGATACCACCGCCCATGGTGCCCGCGCCGATCACCGCCGCGCTGCGCAGCGGCAGCGGCTGGACCTGCGGCGGCAGATCCGCAATCCGGCGCGCCTCGCGCTCGGCGAAGAACACGTGCACCAGCGCCGCGCGCTGCGGGCTGTCGCGGCATTCGAGAAAGTACTCGCGCTCACGCGCCATGGCCTGCGGCGGCGCCAGCGTACAGGCGGCTTCGATGCTGTCGATGATCCGCCCCGGCGCGAGCTGGCCGCGCGCCTTGGCGCTGAGCTTGCGGCGAAACTCGGCGAACAGCTGCGGATCGACATTGCGCACCTGCTCGTCGAGCTCAGCAGCGCGGCGCAGCGGCCGGCGGCTGGCGGCCGCCTGGCGCGCATACGCGATCGCCTCCGCCGGCAGGTCGTCGGCCAGCGCATCGATGAGGCCGAGCGCGAGCGCGCGTTCGGCGGGCATCTGCGCGCCGCTGGTGATCGCCTCGAGTGCAGCCGCGGGTCCCGCCAGGCGCGTGAAGCGCTGCGTGCCGCCGGCCCCGGGGATCAGTCCGAGCTTCACCTCCGGCAGCCCGACGCTGGCGTCGCGCCGCGCGAGCCGCCAGTGACAGGTGAGCGCCAGCTCGAAGCCGCCGCCGAGTGCCACGCCCTCGATGGCCGCCACCAGCGGCTTCGCGAGTGCCTCCATGCACGCCTGCACCTCGCGCGTGATGGGGGATTTGAGCACCGCGCCCGAGGCGATTTCGCTGATGTCGGCGCCGGCGGAAAAATTGCCGTGGGCGCCGGTGAGCACCACGGCGCGCACCGCCTCATCCTGCGCGGCGCGCCCGAGCGCCTGCAGCAGGCCGGCGCGCACCGCGAGCGACAGCGCATTCACCGGCGGATTGTCGAGCGTGAGGACCGCGACCCCATCCTCGAGGCGATAATGCACGGCGGACATGGGCGCGCATTGTACGGCCGCGTGCGTGTCACGCCAGTCACGCCCTACACTCCCCGATCGTGGACAGCGCCGACGTCGTGGTGATCGGGGCGGGAGTGATCGGCATCGCGGTCGCGCGCGAGCTCGCCCTGCGCGGCCGCGAAGTGCTGCTGCTGGAAGCCGCCGAGCGCTTCGGCAGCGGGGTGAGCGCCCGCAGCAGTGAGGTCATCCACGCCGGACTCTACTATCGGCGCGGGTCGCTCAAGGCACGGCTGTGCGTCGCCGGGCGTGAGCGCCTGTACGCGTTCTGTCGCGAGCACGGCGTCGGCCATCGTCGCTGCGGCAAGCTGGTCGTCGCCGCGGACGAGGCACAGCGGCCGGCGCTGCAGCAGCTCATGGCGGGCGCCCGCGCCAACGGCGTGCCGCTCGAGTGGCTCGAGCGCGCGGCGGCCCGGGCGCTCGAACCGTCACTCGAGTGCGCGGCGGCGCTGCATTCCCCCGAGACCGGTATCGTCGATGCGCACGCCTACATGCGCGCGCTGCTCGCCGAGGCCGAGGCGCACGGCGCCACGCTGGTGTGTCACTGCAGCGTCACGCGCCTGGTGCTCGCGGAGCAGAGCGTGCTCATCGGCGTCAACGGCGCCGCGCCGCAGCTTGAGGCGCGGCTGGTGGTCAACAGCGCCGGGCTGCACGCCCCGGCGCTGGCGCGGCTCATGGAAGGCTTCCCCGCGCGGCACATACCGCAGAGCTACTTCGTCAAGGGCAGCTACTTCGCGTTGCGCGGCCGCGCCCCGTTTCAGCGCCTGGTCTATCCGCTGCCGGTGGACGGCGGTCTCGGCATTCACCTGACGCTCGATCTGGCCGGTGGCGCTCGCTTCGGACCGGATGTCGAGTGGGTCGAGGCCAACGACTACGCCGTCGATGCGCGCCGGGCTGCGCAGTTCTACGCCGCCGTGCGCGGCTACTGGCCGGGCCTTGACGATGGCCGGCTGCAGCCGGGGTTTGCCAGCATGCGCCCGCGCATCTCGGCGCCGGGACAGCCGCTCGCGGATTTCCGCATCGACGGCGCGGCGCTGCACGGGGTGCCCGCCGTGCTCAATCTCTTCGGCATCGAGTCGCCGGGACTGACCGCCTCGCTGGCGCTGGCCAGCGAGGCAGCCGCGCGCGTCCCTTAGAGGGCGCCTCAGCTGGCGCGCACCGCCTCGATCTGAATGGCCAGCTTCACGTTCATCTTGAAGCCGAACTTGTCGCCGTAGGCGATGCCGTAGTCGGCACGGCTCAGGGAGCCGGAGGCATCCGCACCGCAGTGCTCCTTGCCGTCCATCGGCGGAGCGGGGTACTTCATGCACTTGAAGCTATCGATGGAGAGCGTCAGCGGCCGGGTGACACCGTGCAGCGTGAATTCACCGACGATCTTGGTGGGTGCACCGTTCCTGAAGTCGCTGAGCGTGCCCTTGTAGGTCGCCGTGGGATATTTCGCGACGTCGAACATCTCGGCCGACTTGGCATGCTCGTCGAGCTTGGGGTTGCCGAAGTTGATGGACGCCGCGTCCACCGTTACCTCAACCGTGCCCGTCCCCTTGTCGCGATCCAGCACGATGGTCCCGGAGGACTTGTCGAACTTGCCGCGCCACACCGACATCCCGCCGAAATGGTCGGCCTCGAAGCTCGGATAGGTGTGCGCCGGGTCGATCTGGTATGTCACCGGCTCGGCGAGCGCCGCACCTGCCACTAATGCCAGCACCACCGCCGGCAGCGCAATTTTCGTCACGGAGAACCTCCAGTTTGTAGCGAGCGCGCACAGCCTAGCGGCTCGGGTCGGCGACGGCCACCCTCCTTTGGAGGGGCGGCGGGTGCGACGCGATCAGGGGCGGCCACGGCGGCTTCAGCCGGGCGGCCGCAGCGGCAGACCCAGTGCGCGCGCAACGGCCGGATGCACGATCTCCCCGCCCTGCACGTTCAGTCCCGCGGTCAGCCCCGGATCGCGCTTGAGAGCTGCCTGCCAGCCGAGGTCGGCGAGCGCTCGCGCGTACGGCAGCGTCGCGTTCGTCAGCGCCAGCGTCGAGGTCCGCGGCACCGCACCGGGCATGTTGGCAACACAGTAATGAATGACCCCGTCGACGACGAACGTGGGCTCCGCGTGCGTGGTGGCATGGCTGGTCTCGAAACACCCGCCCTGGTCGATGGCGATGTCCACCAGCACCGCGCCGGCCTTCATGGTCTTGACCATGGCGCGCGTGACGAGCTTTGGCGCGGCCGCGCCGACCACCAGCACCGCGCCGATCACCAGGTCGGCATCGCGCACCAGCTGCTCGATGGTCTCGGTGGTCGAGTACGCGGTACGCAACGCGGGACCGAAGATCGAGGCGAGCTCGCGCAGCCGCTCCACGGAACGATCGACCACGGTGACATCGGCCCGCAGCCCGACCGCCATCTCCGCGGCGTGGGTGCCGGAGACGCCGCCGCCTAGGATCACCACCTTCGCCGGCGGTACGCCGGGCACGCCCCCGAGCAGCACGCCGAAGCCGCCGTTGGCCTTTTGCAGGCTGGCCGCTCCCACCTGGATCGACATGCGCCCGGCCACCTCGCTCATCGGCATCAGCAGCGGCAGCGAACCGTTCGGCGCGGTCACCGTCTCGTAGGCGATGGCGGTGGCGCCGGATTTCATCAGGCCCTGGGCCTGCTGCGGGTCGGCGGCCAGGTGCAGGTAGGTGAACAGCACCTGCCCGCGGCGCAGCATCGCGCACTCGGCCGGCTGCGGCTCCTTCACCTTGATGACCATGTCGCTGCGCTCGAACACCTCCGCGGCACGTGCCGCGATGGTGGCGCCCGCGGCGCGAAACTGCGCATCATCGACGCCGATGCCGTTGCCAGCCCCCGTCTCGATGAGCACTTCGTGGCCGGCCGCCACGAGCTCGCGCACGCCGGCGGGTACCAGCCCGACGCGGTATTCGTGGACCTTGATCTCGCGGGGAACGCCGACACGCATGGGAGCCACCTTCTTCGAGGTTACGTGGCCTAGAGATTAGATTCCGCCGGGGGTGGCAGCTTGCGTATGGGCTCGCAGCGTCGTGCCGTTGTGGCAGAATCTGCCGCTAACGAGCCATTTACCGCTGGAACTTTGCGCCTATGGATCTGGACCGCTACGATCGCGCCATCGTGCGCCTGCTGCAGCAGGACGCACGCATCACCAACACGGCGCTTGCCGGCAAGGTGAGCCTGTCGGAATCAGCCTGCCTGCGCCGCGTGCGCGCGCTCGAGGAGTGCGGACTCATCGAGGGCTATACCGCGCTCATTGACCAGCACAAGGCCGGTTTTGCGGTGAACGTGTTCGTCAGCATTACGCTCGACCGCCAGAGCCAGGCCGGCCTCGAGGCGTTCGAGAGCGCGGTGCGGCGCGTCCCCGAAGTGATGGAGTGCTACCTCATGACCGGCGAGTACGACTACCTGCTGCGCCTCGTGGTCAGCGATCTTGCGGATTTCGAGCGCGTGCACAATCAGCACCTGACGCGCCTGCCAAGCGTGGCGCGCGTGCACTCGAGCTTCGCGATGCGCACCGTGACGCGCGCCGCCGCACTGCCGGCGCGCTGAATGGGCCGGTTCTAAGCGCGCGCCCAGGCCGGCAGCGCCAGAGCAAACTCGCGCAGCGCGCCGATGCCGCTGCCCTCCGCGCGCCGGCACCACTCGCGCAGCTGCGTCAGGGCACGCGCCGGATTGGCCGCGCTCTCGTTCCACAGCTGCTGCAAGGCGTCGCGATCCTCGATCACGCGGCGCAGCACCTCGTACCTCTCCAGCAGCTCGCGCAGCTTGCGGCGCGCCTCCTCGGCGAGCAGCGTCGGATGGCGCATCAGCAACCGCGGTGCGCTCGAGGGCAGGGCACCGCGCGGCTCGCGCCGCGCCAGCTCGCGGCACACCGGCCGCACCACCCGCCTGCCGTAGGCGCGCAGCACGTGCATGCGGTTGACGAATAACGCCTTCACCGTATCGGCATCGAGCTCGCGGGCGCGGCGCGCGAACTGCGGCCGCGGCGCCACCCAGCGCACGCGCGCCAGGCCGAGCGCGCGGAACAGCCGGATCCACAGCCAGCCGACGTCGAGCTCCCAGCGTTGCACGGCGAAGCACGCCGAGCGCGGGAACGCGTGGTGGTTGTTGTGCAGCTCCTCCCCGCCGAGCAGCAACGCCCACGGCAGCAGATTGGTGGCCGTCGAGGGCATCTCGAAGCTGCGGTAGCCGACCGCGTGGCCGAGGCCGTTGATGACGCCGCCGGCGAAGAACGGCTGCGCCGCCAGCTGCACGGCGATCATGATGATGCCGGCCACGCCGAACAGCAGCAGGTGCGCCAGCACGAACAGCACCAGGCCGAGATAGGGATGTGCGCTGTAGAGGCGCCGCTCCAGCCAGTCGTCGGGCGTGCCACGCCCGTAGTTGCGCAGCAGCTGCGGGTCGCGGGTCGCGGCGCGATACAGCTCGAACCCCTCGAACAGCACCCGGCGCAGCCCGAACAGCACCGGGCTGTGTGGATCGCCCGCCTGGTCGGCGTGCGCGTGGTGGCAGCGATGCACCGCCACCCACTCGCGCGTCACCGCGCCGGAGCTGAACCACAGCCAGAAGCGGAACACGTGCCGCAGAGCCGGGTGCAGGATCAGTCCGCCGTGCGACTGGTCGCGGTGCAGGTACAGCGTCACCCCGAGGAACATGCTCTGGATGGTGAGGAACGTCACCAGGCAGTAGCCCCACAGCGGCAGCTGCACCAGGCCGTAAGGGGAGACACTCATGCGCTCGTTCTCCGGCAACGCTTGAAGGAGCCCGTCAGGCGCGCAAGGGTACGGCAATTCCGCGGCGCGCGCACGGCGGTGGCTGGCGCGCCGGCGTTCAGCTGCGGGCGCTGGAGACGCCGAGGATCTCGGCGCCGCTCGTGTCGGCGCCGCTCGTGTCGGCGTCGCTCGTGTCGGCGTCGCTGGTGTCGGCGTCGCTCGTGTCGGTATCGGTGGCGCGCCACGGCGGGCGGCGCACGCCCGCGCGGCGGGCCGCCTGTTCCCACTCGGCAATGCGCGCCGGCAGCTGTGCCGCGGCGACGGGTGCGCTGCAGTAGAAACCCTGGAAGTTCTCGCAACCGAGGCGCTGCAGCGCCTCGAGCTGTTCGCGTGTCTCCACACCCTCGGCGGTGACCTGCAGATCCAGGCTGGCCGCGAGCGAGACGATCGCCCGCACGATCTCCGCCGTCTCGCGGCAGCTGAGAATGTCGCGCACGAAGCTGCGATCGATCTTGAGCCGCCGCAGCGGCAGGCGCCGCAGGTAGCTCAGGCTCGAGTAGCCGGTGCCGAAATCGTCGACCGCGATGCTCACTCCCAGGTCGCTCACGCGGCGCAGCGTGCGCACGGAAACCTCCGCGTCCTGCATGACCACGGTCTCGGTGAGCTCGAGCTCCAGATCCGCGGGGTCCACGGCGCTCGCAACCAGCGCGGCGCGCACCGTCTCCGGCAGCGACTTCTGTCGCAGCTGCTCCGCCGACAGGTTGACGGCCACGCGCAGCGGCAGCCCGTTCAGCCGCCACTGCTTCGCCTGGCGGCACGCCTCGCTCAGCACCCACTCGCCGATCGGGATGATGAGCCCGCTCTCCTCGGCGAGCGAGATGAACGCCGTGGCGGGCAGCATGCCGCGGCGCGGATGATTCCAGCGGATCAGCGCCTCGACGCATTCGATGCGCCCGTCGGCGGTGCACACCTGCGGCTGGTAGAACAGCTGGAACTCGCTGGCGCGCACCGCGCGCCGCAGATCGTTCTCGAGCACCAGCCGCTCGCGCGTGAACGCGTTCATCGCCGGCGCGTAGAACTGGTAGCCGTTGCGGCCGGCGCGCTTGGCCTGGTACATCGCCACGTCGGCGTGCTTCAGCAGCGTCTCGCGGTCTGCGCCGTCGTTCGGATAGATGCTGACGCCGACGCTCAGCGAGACGTGCACTTCCAGGTCGAGCAGCCCGATCGGCCGCGTCAGGCACTCGCATACCTTGCCGATCAGACCCTCGATCTCATCGGCAGCGGCCACGTCGTTGACGATGAGCACGAACTCATCGCCGCCGAAGCGCGCCAGGGTATCGGACTTGCGCACCGCGGCGGTCAGGCGCCGCGCGACTTCCGCGAGCAGCTCGTCGCCGGCGGCGTGGCCGAGCGAGTCGTTGACGGCCTTGAAGTGATCGAGGTCGATCAGCAGCAGCGCGAAGCGCGTGCTGTTGCGGTCAGCGTGAGCGATGGCCTGCTCGAGGCGGTCGGCGAGCAGCAGTCGGTTCGGCAGATCGGTGAGCGCGTCGTGGGTGGCAAAGTGCTGCAGGCGCGCCTGCGCCTGCTCGAGCGCCTCGTGATGACGGCTGCGGCGCCGGGTCGGTTGCAGCCGTCCGGCGGCGAAGCGCGCGGCGGCGCGCAGCGCCTCGTACAGGGCCACCGCCACCACCGCGCCCAGACCGATCAGCCACGGGTTGTAACTGCCAGACATCGAGCCTGCCCACGCCTTGCGGCCGTCCCGACCGCAGCTTTAGATCCTAGCGGCCCCTGCCGGGGGCGCGCCGGACCTGACGCACGCCGGCGCAGGCGCGGACAACGAGCGGGTGCTCATTTTTCATAGTCGGCGCAGCGCGCCTGATCGGGTGCGGCCTGACGGTGGCCTGCGGTTGGGGCGGACGGCCCGGCACGCGCATCGCCCGCGCGGCCGGCGTCTTTACATAGGTCGCTAAGGCTGTGAGCCGGTTAACAGTCCCATGCTGCGCACCCCCGGCCGCAGCGGCGCGTGCCCCGCGCGCTCAGGCGCGCAGCACGATCTTGCCGATGTGCGCGCCGGATTCCATCAGCTGGTGGGCGGCCGCGGCCTCGGCGAGCGGAAAGCGCGCGTGGATCACCGGCTTCAACCCGTGAGATGCGAACAGCGGCCACACGCTACGGCGCAGCGCCGCGGCGATGCGTGCCTTGTTCTCGATCGACTGCGGACGCAGGGTGGAGGCGGTCAGCGTCAGCCGCTTGACCATCATGGGCCGCAGGTCGATATCGGCGCGCACGCCGCCCTGAGTGGCGATGATCGCGATCCTCCCCTCGGTCGCTGCGGCCGCGATGTTGCGCGCCACGTAGTCGCCGCCGACCATGTCGAGGATCACGTCGGCGCCTTTGCCGTCGGTCGCGCCGAGCGTCGCCGCGACAAAATCCTCCTCCTTGTAGTTGATGGCGAGCTGCGCGCCGAGCGCGCGGCACGCGGCGCATTTGTGCGCCGTTCCGGCGGTGACCAGCACGCGCGCCCCGAAGGCGGTGCCGAGCAGGATCGCCGTGGTGCCGATGCCGCTCGAGCCGCCATGCACCAGCAGTGTCTCGCCCTTCTCGAGACGCGCGCGCTCGAACACGTTCAGCCAGACGGTGAAGAACGTCTCCGGCAGCACCGCGGCCTCCTCGATACTGAGCGGCGCAGGCACCGGCAGGCACTGCACGGCAGGCGCGGCGACGTACTGGGCGTAACCCCCGCCGGCGACCAGGGCGCACACCGTGGCGCCGACCGGCGGCTCAGTCACGCCCACACCGAGCTGCACCACCTCGCCCGCGACCTCGAGGCCGGGGATATCCGCGACCACGCCGGGCGGGGGCGGATAGAGGCCCTTGCGCTGCAGGATGTCGGGCCGGTTCACGCCGGCGGCCGCAACACGGATCAACACCTCGCCGGCCTTCAGCTCCGGCACGGGCCGTTGCACCGGCCGCAGCACCTCCGGCGGTCCCGGCTCACTGATCGCGATCGCCGTCATGGTTGTGTCCACGGCGCAGATGTTACCGCGGCGCGCCAGGTAAGCGCGCGCCTCTCAGTCGTGCGGAGCTGCCGCAGGGCCCGCAGCCGCAGCGCCGCCGCAGCGGCTGACGAGCTTGTCGCGCAGCCTGGCGCGCTCTTCGGGTGTCAGCTGCTCCCAGCGCTCGCGCCACATGCGTTGCCGCCAGTGCCCGTGACGACGCATGCCGCCCCGCCAGCCGCCGAACAGCAGGCGGCTGAGGATCAGCAGTCCCAGGGCCTGCCAGTACTGCAGGGTGGGTCCGTGGAACAGTGCCGGCACGAGCGCGTTCCACAGCCACATGACCGCGAACCCCAGCACCACCATCACGATGACCACCATGACGACAATCGCCCCGCCCTTGGCGACCCAACGTATCGGTCCTCTCATAGTGCTCTCCTCATGTCATGATCCAGTCTTCCCATGCCTCGCGCAGACGCTCGCGCAGGAAGCGCACGGCGTGGTGCTTGCGGGACAACAGTGTGTTGACCCCCGTTCCCGAGCGCTCGGCCAGCTCGCGAAAGCTCAGCCCCTCGAGCTCGTGGGCGATGAAGGCCTCGCGCTGCCCGGGCGGCAGCTCCTGCAGTGCCGCCTCGATCTCGGCGAGCAGCAGCTCGCGCATCAGCTCCGCTTCCGGCTCGTCCGCCGCGGCGGCCGGCAACTCCGTCAGGTCGGCCTCCTGTGCCTCGGGCTGCCCGCTTGCCGGGGCACGGGCGTGCTTCCTGCGGAAACGGTCGACGATGCGATTGCGTGCCACGCGCGCCAGCCAGGCGCCGGCATGCTCTATCGGCTGCATCATGCGGTAGGCCACGACCAGCTCGTAGAGGGTCTCCTGCAGTATGTCCTCCGCGTCTGCGGCCTCGGCGATCGAGGCGCGGATCAGCGCCAGCAGGCGCCCGCGCTCACGCGCCACCGTGAGCGCGATCTGACGGTCCTGCTCGAGCGCATTCGCGGGCCCGGGTAGCACGGCATCCATCTTTCACAGGTAAAGACGCACGGGCAGGGGAAATATTGTGTGCGCCGCTCGCTTCGGGTAAGCGCCGCGGCGGCGTGAGCTCAGCGCTCAGCCGCGTTGCGCCTGCAGCGCCAGCGTTCCCGAGCGCCCCGGGACGGTGCCGGCGACCACGTCGCAGCGCGGCAGACCGCGCAGGTCGAGCGTGCTCGCATAGCTGCCGAGGTCGGTAAGGTGCACGCCGCGCTCCTGCCAGCCGCGCAGCAGCCGCTCGAACGCGCCGAGCAAGCGGCCGCCTTCGAGCTCTGCGTGCAGCGTGAACACCTGGTCGCGTGCCGGGGTGCGCGCGGTGAGCGCGAGCAGATGATCCACCGGGTCGGCGCCGGCGAGATCGGGGCGGCCGATCAGCTCGTCGAGCGTCGGCAGCGTCGTCGGCAGCTGCGGTATCGCAGCCGCGCCCGCGGCGGTGAGCGGCAGGAACGGCTCGCTGCCGCGCACGTCCGAAGCGTAACGAAACCCGAGCTCGCGCTCGAGCGGCGGAAGGTAGTGGTTCATCTGCCAACCGGCTGCGCCATGCACCGCAGGCGCCCGGCCGAACACCGCCATGAATTCATCGCGCGCCAGTGTCAGCTCGCGGCGCGTCCATGCCTCGCTCGCATTTGCCACGCCATCCTGCCAGCGCACGTGGTCCCACGTATGCACGCCCACTTCGAAACCGCGCTGGGCGATCTCCTGCATCGGGCCGCGGCAGCGCCGCCCGATGTGGGGCCCCGGCAGCAGCACGCCGTACAGCAGCGTCTTAAGACCGTAGTGCTCGAGCACCGAGGTGCGCTGCACCTTGGCGAGAAAGCCGCGGCGGAAGACACGCTTGATCGCCCGCCCGGTGTGGTCCGGACCCATGCTGAACAGAAAGGTCGCGCGCAGCGCGAGCTTCTGCAGCAGGTCCGCGAGCCGCAACGCGCCTTCGCGCGTACCGCGATAGGTGTCGATGTCGATCTTGAGGGCGATGAGCGCCACGGCGCACCTTCAGGACAGCGGCAGCGGCTGCGCCAGGCGCGCCGCGCGGGCCGCGAGGTCTATGGGCCCGCGGGCATCGGCCGCCGCCAGCAGCCGCAGCACGCCGCCATCGCCACAGGCAATGTGGCAGGCGCCCTCGGCGGCGAACAGTCGGGGTGCGCCCGCGGCGACGCGCCGCCCACTGAGGCGCGTGCGATGGATCTGCCAGCGCTCGCCGCCCACCTGGCCAAAAGCTCCCGGGAAGGGTGGCGCCACCGCGCGCACCAGGTTGTGCACGGCGAGCGCGTCCGCCGCCCAGTCGATGCGGCCATCCGCCGCCGTGCGGCGCCCGAAGTACTCACCCGGCACGATCGGCTGCGGCCGGCGCGGCGCGGCGCCTGCGAGCAGCGCCGGCAGCGAGCGCACCAGCACGCTCTCGGCCGCGACCGTGACCTTGGCGTACACCTCGCGGGCATCGTCGTCCACAAGGATCGGCACGGCCTGCGCGTCGACGATGTCACCGGCGTCGGCGCGCTCCACCATGTAGTGCAGCGTCGCGCCGGTCTCGTGCTCGCCGCGCAGGATCGCCCAGTTGACCGGTGCGCGCCCGCGGTACTTCGGCAGCAGCGAGCCGTGCATGTTGAGCGCGCCGCGCCGCGCGCACTGCAGCAGCGGCGCGCCGAGCAGCGCGCGGTAATAGAAGGAGAACACGAAATCGGGGCGCACCTGCGCGAGCAGGTCCTGCAGCTGCGGCTCTTGCGCGTCGCGCGGCGCCAGCAGCCGCAGCCCGTAGTCGGCGGCGGTGGCGGCGACGCTGGCGAACCAGGGCGTTTCCTGCGGATCGTCGGGCACGGTGACCACCAGCGGGATGTCCAGCCCCGCCGAGATCAGCGCCTTCAGACAGCGCACCCCCACATCGTGATAGGCGAAGACGACCGCCCGGCCCGGGCTCACTCCGCCGCTCCCCGCACCCGTTGCGGCGGCGGCAGCGTCGCTGCGGGCAGCTGCTGCCCGCTGAGCGCGACAGGCGGCGGCAGCCGCGCCTGGCCGCCGTCCTCGTCTGCGCCGAGCACCGCGGCGACCGTGTAGCGCGGCCGCTGGCGCACCTGCTCGTAGATGCGCCCGACGTACTCGCCCACCACCCCGAGCCCGATGAGCGCCACGCCGATCAGGAAGAAGGCGATGCCGAACAGGGTGAACAGTCCTTCCGCCTCGGGACCGACCACCAGGCGGCGGATGGCGAGGAAGATCACGAACGCGAGCGACAGCAGCGCGATGACGATGCCCGACATCGAGAAGAACTGCAGCGGCACCACCGAGAAACCGGTCATCAGGTCGAAGTTCAGGCGGATCAACCGGAACAGCGAGTACTTCGACTTCCCCACGGTGCGCTCGGCGTGCGCCACCTCGATCTCCACCGGGTGGCGCGCAAACGTATAGGCGAGCGCCGGCACATAGGTACTCACTTCCGTGCAGCGGTTGAGGGCGTCGATCACGCTGCGGTGATAGGCACGCAGCATGCAGCCCTGGTCGGTGATGCGGATCGAGGTGGTGCGCTCGCGCACGCGGTTCATCAGGCGCGAGGCGGCCTTGCGCCACAGCACATCCTGGCGGCGGATGCGCACCGTGCCGACATAGTCGGCGCCGGCGTCCATGGCCGCCACCAGCCGCCCGATCTCCTCGGGCGGGTTCTGCAGGTCTGCATCGAGGGTGACCACGCAGGTACCGCGGGTCTGCTGGAAGGCCGCGAGGATCGCCATGTGCTGCCCGGCATTGCGCACCAGCACCACCACGCGCGTAACCTCCGGGCGGCGCTGGAACTGCTCGCGCAGCTGCGCCACGGAGGAGTCCGTGCTGCCGTCATCGACGAATACGATCTCGTAGGAGCGCCCCAGGGCATCGAGCGCCGGGTACAGCCGCGCGAACAGCGGCGCCAGCCCCTCCTCCTCGTTGTAGACCGGCACCACCACCGAAATGTCCACGTTCATGCGCGCGCTCCGCGCACGATGGCGCCCGCGGCCTCGACCACGCGCTCGACGTCGCCCGGCTGCATCGCCGGGAACAACGGCAAGGTGACGGTCTCGCGCCCGATGCGCTCGGCGTTGGGGAACTGGCCGTCGCGGTAGCCGAGGGCGCGATAGGCGCTGAACAGGTGGATCGCCGGGTAGTGCACGCCCACGCCGATGCCGCGCGCGCGCATCGCTTCCATGAACTGGGCGCGCGAGATCGTCAGCTCCGCGAGCGGCAGCAATGGGGTGAACACGTGCCAGCTGTGACCCTCGTCGCCGCGCTCCGGCAGGCGCAGCGGCGCCGCCTCGCCCCACAGCTCGTAGTAGCGCGCCACCAGCGCGCGGCGCCGGCCGTTGAACTCCTCGAGCCGGCGCAGCTGGCCGAGTCCGACCGCGGCCGCGACGTCCGACAGGTTGGACTTGCCGCCGGCGAGCAGCGTGTCGAAGCCATCCAGCCCGGACTTCACCTGCCCGTGCCAGCGATGCAGCTCGATCGCCCGAATTTCCGCGGCCGAGCCGCCGGAGATCGCGCCGCCCTCGATCGTGGTCATGTTCTTGTTGGGATGGAAGCTGAAGCACACCAGGTCGCCGAAGCTGCCGATGCGCCGCCCGCGCCACGCGGAGCCGATGGCGTGCGCGGCATCCTCGATGACCCGCAGACGGTGACGGCCGGCGATCGCATAGAGGCGCTCCATGTCGACCGGCAGTCCGGCAAAGTGCACCGGCATGATCGCGCGGGTGCGCGGCGTGACGGCCGCCTCCACCTGGTCGAGGTCGAGATTGCGCGAGTCGAGTCCGACGTCGACGAACACCGGCCGCGCGCCGACGCGCACGATGACGTTGGCGGTGGCGACGAAGCTCAGCGCCGGCGTAATCACCTCGTCGCCCGGCCCGATGCCGCAGGCCAGCAGCGCCATCTCCATACCGGCGGTGGCGGAAGTCTGCGTGCGCACCGGCCGCCCGCCCAGATACGCGGACAGCTCGGCTTCGAGCTGCGCCACCTTGGGGCCGCTCGCGAGCCAGCCCGAGCGCAGCACCTCGGCCACCGCGGCGATGGTCTCCTCGTCGATGCTCGGGCGGGTGAACGGCAACGGCGGCGTGGAACTCACGGTCGGTACTCCGGTACGGGGGTGCGGGCGGGGAACGGCGCTCACGAGCGCGCCACCAGCAGCACGCCGAACACGATGACGGCGATACCCGCGACGCGCTGCACGTTGGGAACCTCACCCAGCAGCCACCAGGCAAAGCCGATGTTGATCACGTAGCCGAGCGACAGCAGCGGGTAGGCCTGGGTCACCGGCACGCGTGACAGGCCTACCAGCCACACGACGACGCTCAGGCCGTAGGCGGACAGTGCCCACCACAGCGAGGGCACCGTGAGCAGCCCCAGCCCGCGTTGCCACACGTGCGCGTCGCCGGCGAGCAGCGGACCGGTGGTGCGCGTCGCGGCCTTCAGCCCGAGCTGTGCCAGGGCGTTCAGCAGCACGCCGCAGAACAGGATCGAAAAGTCAGTCAGTCTCACAGGCGACTCACGGCAACGGTGTAGTTGTCAGCGGCAATGACGCGTCCGGGAAAGCCGCGCCGCCGCCAGCTGTCCCACAGCTGCGGATCGAAGAATGCCACGCCCTGGTCCGCAGCGCTCCAGCGCGCCGCAAACTGCTCCAGCGTCATGCGCCGCTGCGGCTCCTCGCGCAACCCGAACTGCAGCTCGCCCTCGTACCCGGCCAGCTGCAGGGTGCGTCCCAGGTAGGGAGACACCGTCTCGCGGTACTGCCCGACACTGTACAGCGGGGTGTAGGCACCGATGAAGGGCCGCACCACGCTCACCAGCTCGCGGGCCGAGCGCGCCGGTGGAATGAGCGCGTACTCGCATAGCAGCGCCTGCCAGGCGAGCATCGCCCCGAGCGCGCTGGCCAGCACCGCTGGCTGCAAGCTGACGCGGCGCGACCCGGCGACCGCGGCGGCGGCGAGCGCCGCCGCCACCGCGCCGAGCGCCCAGTACCAGGCCGCCTGCGGCACGAAGCCGTTGACGCGCGCACTATAGATAAGAAGGCCGCCCGCCACCAACAGCGCGAGCGCAGCGCCCACCCACGCCGCAGTGCGCGCCAGCGCCAGCGGCGCGGGGTTCCCCGCACCGGTGACCGCGGCGAGCACCGGCAGCAGCGGCAGGATGTAGGGGGCGAGCTTCGAGCCGGAGGCGGAAAAAAATACCAGGGTGAGCGCCGCGTACAGCAGCAGGAAGCGCAGCGCACGGAAGCGCACAGCATCCGCGCCTGGCTGCGGCCAGGCGCGCCGGCAGGCACGCAGCAGTGCCGGCAGCCACGGCAGCACCGCCAGCAGCAGCAGCGGCAGGAAATACCACCACGGCTCGACCCGCTGGTGCACGGTGGTGAGGAAGCGCGTGAAGTGCTCGTGCACGAAGAAGAATTCGGGGAAGCTCGGGTTGCGCAGCGACACCGCAACGAACCAGGGCGCCGCCATGCCTATGAACAGCGCGCCGCCTGCCGCCGGGTGCAGACGGCGCCAGGGGGAGGCATCGCGCTCGATGAGCGTGTACAGAACGAGTGTGCCGCCGGCGAGCACCCCGACCACGATTCCCTTGGACAGCACCGCCAGCGCCGCCAGCGCCCAGGCCGCGAGCATCCAGCGCCGCTCCGGAGCGGAAGCGGGCGAGGAGCTTTGCGCCACGGTGAATGCCAGCACCGCCGCGGTCAGCCAGAAGGTGAACGCGCCATCGAGCAGGTTCAGGTGCCCGACCACGGCAAAGAACGGGCTGACGGCGAGGGTGAGCAGTGCGGCGAGCGCGCTGCCGCGGCCGTAGAAGCGCGCCACCCAGGCATACACCAGCGGCAGGCAGGCGAACGCCAGTCCCACGCTCCACAGCCGCGAGCTCCACTCGCTGACACCGAACCCGGCATAGGCGGCGGCGGTTGCCCAGTACTGCAGTGGCGGCTTCTCGAAGTATTTCAGGCCGTCGAAGCGCGGCGTGACCCAGTCGCCGCTGGCGAGCATCTCGCGCGGAATCTCGGCGTAGCGGCCCTCGTCCGGATCGAGCAGCGCGCGCACCTGCAGCGTGCTGAACCAGGCCACCGCCAGCATCAGCCACGCCAGCCAGCCGAGCCGGCGCACCGCTGGCTCGCGCCCGAGGGCTACCTCCATGACGCTCGCGGCAGCACGCGCGGCTAGATCGCCGCCATGGCCGCCAGGCGCGTGGCGAAGCCTTCCTGGTTCACGTAGAAGTCGATGGTGCGGCGGATGGCGGTGTCCATGTCGGTGCTCGGCGCCCAGCCGAGGTCGCGCCGTGCCGCCTCGACGTTGGGCACGCGCACCTGGATGTCCTGGTAGTACTTGCCGTAATAATCGCCGGCGGAAACGTCGACGATCTCGGTGGCGCGGGCGTTCTCGCGCAGCACCGGGAATTCCTGGGCGATGCGGATGGTGCGCTGCGCCAGGTCGCGGATCGAGATGCAGTTGGCCGGGTTGCCGATGTTGAAGATCCGGCGGCTGGCGCGCGAGTCACGGTTCTCGAGGATCGTCAGCAGGCACACGATCGCATCGTCGATGTAGGTGAAGGAGCGCTTCTGGCTGCCCCCGTCGACCAGCTTGATCGGCCGGCGGTAGAGCACGTTGGAGAGGAACTGCGTGAACACGCGTGAGCTGCCCTCCTTGGGCTCCTCGACGTTGTCGAGGTTCGGTCCGATGAAGTTGAAGGGCCGGAACAGCGTGTAGTCGAGGTTGTCGCGCACGCCGTAGGCGTAGATGACGCGGTCGAGCAGCTGCTTGGAGGCCGCGTAAATCCAGCGCTGTTTGTTGATCGGACCGTACATCAGCGGGCTCATCTCCTCGTCGAGCACCGGGTCCGGCGACATGCCGTAGATCTCGGAAGTCGAGGGAAAGATCAGCCGCTTGTTGTACTTCACGCAGTGCCGCACGATGTCGAGGTTGGCCTCGAAGTCCAGTTCGAACACGCGCAGCGGATGCGTCACGTACTGCGCCGGATTGGCAATGGCGACGAGCGGCACGACCACGTCGCACTTCTTGACGTGGTACTCGACCCACTCCTTGTTGATGGTGATATCGCCTTCCACGAAGTGGAAGCGATCGTTCTTCGGCAGGTCACCGAGCTTGTTGTCCGACAGGTCGATGCCGTAGACATCCCAGTCGCGCGACTTGAGGATCGCAGCGGTGAGCGCGGTGCCGATGAAGCCGTTCGCGCCGAGAATCATGATCTTCAGTGCCATATCCTCACCTGCGGATGCGCGCGGGAAGCTGTACCGGCCGCTGCTGCGCGGCGCGGCTTCGAACCGCGCATGCTAGCATTTTCCGGCATCGCCGGCTGACCGCCGCTGATTCGGCCGCGAGCCGATCCATGCCGACATGCAGCGCGATCAGGCGCGCGTAGGTTGTTGAGCTACTGGCGTAGCGCTGCGGCACGCTTACGGACATCCGCTGCAAAGGCGGCGTCCTTGATCGACTCCAGATTGATCTCGACATTTGCCGCAGCGCCTTCGATAGCGGCACGGGCCAGCGCCGCAGCCGTCGTGAGATCGGATTTCATGTTGGGATTGGTAATGGGCCTCAGCTTTTCGACAATTGCCGCGATCTCGCGGGCACTCTCAGCAACCCCCAGTGGCACGCTGGTGGCCTGCTTCAGCGCGGCATCGATCATACCGCCGGCATCGGGAGATTCTTTCGCCTGCCGGTAAGCCTTCATCACCACGTTAAAGGATTCGGCGTCCGCATCGATGGCAGCCTTCAATGCTTCCCGCAATGGGCCGAGCCGCGCGATGACCTCACTGAGCTCACGCTCATACTGCAGGTACGCTTTCTTCCCCCGCGACATGGAAGCCACCATCGTGGCCAATGCCGCGGCCATGGCCGCACTGGCGGCCGCGGCGCTGCCGCCCCCCGGTGCCGCCGTCGGCGCGGCCAGTTGCTCGACAAACGGCTCGACTCCGGCGCGCAACCCGCCCACCGCCGCCTGGCCGCCGATCACCGCGCTCAAGCGGTTTTCCAGAATCAATGACGAATCAAAGTTCTCGACCTGCAGAAACCATTCCGCTGCCGCTTCCAGAGCCCGTTTCGGGATCAACCCGACGATTTCGCTGCTGACCGGTGACACGCCGTAGCGCGCCGCTTCGCGCCTCACCATCTCGAACACCCGATGGATGGGCGTCTGCTCAAAATCGGTGAGGTTCATTGACACCTGGGCCATGCCGCGCACCAGGAACCCCGCGCCCTTGACGAAGCGCAACCCGCCGCTCGAAAAGCGAATCGCCTTGGCAATGTTTTTCGCAATCTGCACATCCGCCGTGCTGAGAAAAACGTTGTAGGCGATGAGAGATTTTCGCGCGCCGACCGCCGTGACCCCGGCGGTCGGATGTACCCGTGGGTCGCCCAAGTCCGGCTTCCTGGCAGGATTGGTCGCCATCTCGGCACGGATGCCTTCGAACTGCCCGCGGCGAATGGCTTCCAGGTTCTGCCGCTCAGGAGCCGTGGCGGCGGCCTCGTAGAGATACACCGGAATCTGATAGCGCCGCCAGATCTCGGCGCCAACCTGGCGCGCCATGGCGACACAATCCTCGATGCTCGCGCCTTCGATGGGAATGAAGGGAACCACGTCCGTCGCGCCCATGCGCGGATGCGCTCCCTGGTGAACGTTCAGATCGATCAGCTCGGCCGCCTTGCCCACGCCGCGAATCGCCGCTTCCTGAATCGGTTCGCGCTCGCCCACCAGCGTGATCACGCAGCGGTTATGGTCAGCGTCCATCTCGCGATCGAGCAGGTACACGCCGTCCATCTTCATGGCCGCAACAATGGCGTCCACCTTCGCTTCATCGCGGCCTTCGGAGAAATTCGGTACGCATTCGATCAGTGTTGACATAAGGACAGCAGAATAGCTGGCGAGCTTTGCCATTCGCAAGCCAGCTGCTCGAAGCGACAGGGGTGCATGCGCTGCAGGTACTGCGCGTGTGTCTCAAGTTCGCTGCGGCGCGCTGGAGCACAGCGCGCCGCGTGCTTCACAAGGCCGCGTGCTTCAGAAGCGGAAGCCGAAACGGATCGGAATGTACTCGGTCGGACCCTGGGTCTCGATGCGTTCGTAACGCGCTTCGATGAACCAGGACTGCCCGTTCGGCAACGGGAAATTCATGCCGGCGCCGGCATTCCACGCGAAGTGCGTGCTGTCGCTCGCCGCCACCAGTGTGTCGTGGCCGAAGCCCGGGCCGCAGAAGAAGTCGTTGCAGAAGAAGTTGTTCTGCGTCAGCTCGAGGCGGCGCCAGCCGATGCCCACCCCGGCGGTCACGTAGAGGCGCATCCAGGGGTTCAGCGGCTGTTCGAACACGCCGTCGAGGAAACCGGTGACGGTCTGCATGGAGCCATTGTCGGCCTGGCTGTTCTGCGCGACGAACGCGTTGGTCGCGTCGAAACGATTGTAATCGACTTCCACCCGCAGCATGAACGGCTGCTGGGGATACGGCAGGATGTTCACCCCGGTGCCGATGTTCCAGCCATTGTTGAAGTAGGTCGCGGTGTCATTCTGCGTGACGCTGCCGCCGGCATCGAGGAACCATTGCACCGGGCGTACCGCCTGGGACTGATACACTTGTGCGCCGGCCGGCGCTGCCAGCCCCGCCAGCAGCACGGCCGCACAGATTCCAACGTACACTTTCATGTGATTCATCATCCATTCCTTTGGCTTAATCTTGGCTGAACGTCGCGCGTGCTCCGCAGCAGCGGAGCCCACCGCTCGAGGTTGGACCGCGGCGGCCGGTGTTGGTTGCCGCGCGCGCCCCGTGAGGGTGGCGGCGCTTACGCTCCGTTACCTTTGGCCACGGCGCCGCGCCAGGCGGCGGCGCAGCGCAGCGACGATGTCGCTAACCTCGCCGATCCTGAGCGCGGCCGCACAGAGGAAGAACGCAGCTGCCGCACAGGCGATGACCAGCAGCAGGCTCATGCACTTGGGCCAGAAGGACTGCACCGCCCAATCGGCGAGCAGCAGCTGTTCGCCTGCACCGGCAACCAGCAGCAGCGCCAGCGAGGCGAGCGCCACCTTCGCCAGCAGGATGAGCAGCGCACGGGACTCGAGCCTTCCCAGGTGCGAGCGCATGAGCAGGTAGAGGATGACGAAGTTGCTGGTCGCCACGCAGGCAGTGGACAGGGCCAGCCCGCGGTGGCCGAAGCCAAGCTGGCGCGTGAACAGCCAGTTGAGCGCCAGGTTCAGTGCGACCGCGATGAAGCTCACCACCATGGGAGTCTTGCGCCGATCGATGGCATAGAAAGCGTTGACGAGTACCTTGAGGGCGGCGTAACCACACAGCCCGATGGCATAGAAACGCAGCGCGCCCGCGGATTCGGCCGTTTCGTAGGCACCGAAGCGGCCATGCTGGTAGAGCACGGAGATGATCGGCCCGGCGAGCACCATCAGGCCGACGCCCGCGGGTATCGTGAGCAGAAAGGCGAGCCGCATGCCGCGCGCCAGCTCGCTGCGGAAGCCGGCGGTGTTGCCGGTCGCCGCCATGCGCGCCAGCAACGGCAGCGCCACGGTGCCGAGCGCCACGCCGAAGACGCCGAGCGGCAGCTGCATGAGGCGAAAGGCCACGGTGAGCCAGAACGTCGGCCCGTCGCCGAGCTCGGAGGCGAACACCGAGTTGACCAGCACGTTCACCTGCGTGCTGCTGGCCGCGATCACCGACGGCCCCATCAGGCGCAGGATGGCGCGTACGCCCGGATCGCGCCATTCGAGATCCGGGTGATAGCGGTAGCCGGCGCGGCGCAGCGCCGGCAGCTGCACGAGCAGCTGCAGCGCCCCGCCAATCAGGGTGCCGACCGCCAGCCCGAGAATGGCACGCGGTCCGTAATGCGGATCGAGCCAGTGGCCGAGCGCCCAGCCGCCCACGATCGAGCCGAGGTTGAAGAAACTCGAGGCCAGCGCCGGGATGCCGAACACGTTGCGCGCGTTCAGTATCCCCATGACGAGCGCCGCGAGCGACACCAGCAGGATGAACGGGTACATCACGCGCGTCAGGGTGACGGTGAGCGCCGCCTTCTGCGCGTCGAAGCCGGGCGCGAGCGCCGCCACCAGCCACGGTGCCGAAGCGATGCCGAGCACGGTGATGGCGCTCAACGTGATCACGGCGAGCGTGGCCGCCTTGTTGGCGAGACGCCAGGCCGCCGCGTCGCCCTCGAGCGCCGCGGTGCGCGTGAACACCGTGACGAAGGCGGTCGACAGCGCGCCCTCGGCGAACAGGTCGCGCAGCAGGTTGGGGATGCGGAACGCGATGGTGAACGCATCCATGATGCGTCCACCGCCGAACAGCGCGGCGAAGATCTGCTCGCGTGCCAGCCCGAGCACCCGGCTGCACAGCACCGCGAGCGCGACGACTCCGGCGGCGCGGGTGTTCAGCTTTTCAGCGCGGGAAACGCCTCCGGCCGCGGCGGGCGCAGCCGCGGGTGTATGGCCTTCTGGCATGCGGCCGCCACGGTAGCATCCTCCGCGCGCCCACGGCCAGCGCGCCCAGCGGCGTGCTAACGGCCCGGTCCCGAGCGCCAGGTCACCGTGATGCCGAAAGTGCGCGGCCGGAAGGTGTAGTCGTTCTCCTGCGGCCTCGGCGAGCCGTTGGGGTTGTACGGATCCAGCTGGCCGAGCGCGTAGTTGGTGACGGTCTGGTTGTTGAACAGGTTGTCGATGAACGGCGTCACCAGCCAGTCGCCGAGCGTGACCCCGCCGCGCAGCGAAGTGAAGTGTGTCGCGGACAGCGTGTAGGTAAAGGGGAAGTACTGCGACGACTGCGGATCCTGCACCGGCGACAGCCAGGGGTTGCGGCTCTGGTACTCGAAGTCGACGCGGAAGAACGCATCGTGCTGCCCGAGCTTGAAGCGGTACTCCGGCCCGACGGCCACGGTCCACGGCGGGTTGGTGCCCGGAGCGTAGTCGATGGCCGCCTCGCCCGAAATCGCATCGCCGTCGCTGGCGAGCCGCGGCGCGCTGGGATTGCCGTTGGGATAGGCATTCTTGGTGAAGCGTGCATCGGTGTAGCCCACCGCAAGGTCCACGTACAGCGCGCCGAGGGCCAGCTCCGCCTGCAGGTCGGCGCCCTTGGCGACCGCCGTGCCGAGGTTGTCGGTGAACTGCAGTCCGCAGGTGCCGGCGACGTAGACGTTCTGCTGGATGCCGTTCCACTTGATGTAGTAGACGCTGGTGGCGATGCGCAACACCTGGCCGAAGCTGTTCTTCGAGCCAATCTCGTAGTTCTGTGTCGAATCGGACTTGTAGGTGAGCGGCGCGCCGTTCGGATAGCCCTCGGTCGTGAGATCGGGATTGCAATACGACGGCAGCGGCGGGTTGCCGCCGCCCGGCCGGAAGCCCTTGGCGTAGCTCGCGTAGAACAGGTCGGCATTGTCCACCTGCCAGGCCAGGCTCGCCTTGGGCGTGTTGGGCGAGTCGCTCTCGCTGGCCCTGGCGGGGCTCGGGCCGAAGTTCTCCAGTCCGTCCGCGTAATGATTGAGGCTGAACTTGTCGCGGCCGACACGCTCGCCGAGCGTCAGGCGCAAGGTGTCGGTCAGCGCGTAGTTCACCTCGCCGTAGACGGCGATATCGCGGTCATAGGTGATGTTGTTGTTGTAGTAGATGGAGCAGGCGGGAATGGGCGTGTAGGCGGCGTTCGTCGGGCAGGAATAGTACGAGCCGAACAACGAGGTCGCCGACTGTCCGTAGAGATAGTTGAAGAACGGATTGACTTCCGTGTCCGTCAGGTTCTCGATGCTGCCCTCCTTGGCCAGCTGCCAGAACGCCCCGAGCGTCCAGCGCAGGCGCGCCGTGTTGTCGCTCGATTGCCAGCGCATCTCCCCGACGTAGCTCTCCTGGGTGTTGGTCATGAGGTTCGGTGTCTGCTCGCCGCCGAAGCACCCGGGGCTGGCGCCGAACGACTGGCACTGCGCGGCCGACAGCAGCGGCAGGTGGATGCCATGGCTGTCGAGCAGCGGATACCACGGGCAGTTCGCCGCGTTATTCGTGGCTTCGCAGCCGAGTCCCACACCGCCCACGGCCGTGCCGAACGCCGGGTTGGCCGGCCAGCCGAGGCTCTGGTAGAAGGCCAGGTCGTACACGGTGCCCTGGTAGCCGGTGTACTCCTTGCGGTGGTAGTACGAGGCGTTGGCGATGATCGAGCTCTTGTCGAGGTCCCACTGCACCTTCAGCGCCGGCAGGTAGTACTGATCCGGATCCGGGATGCGCTCCGGGGTGGCGGTATTGAACTCGCCCTGCCCCGGGTTGGAGTACGCCGGCCAGTAGGTCGGCTGGTCGTGCTCCTGACGGTTCTGATAGAGCATGCTGGGCGTCACCGTGAAGCCGTTCGCCGGCTGCCAGATGCCCGCCAGGCGCAGCACCAGCGTATGCGAGTAGTTGACGTTGTGCGCCAGCACCTCGTCGGTCGTGTCGCTGACGCGATCGATCCAGCCGCCGTCGTAGCGGTACCAGGCGCTGGCGCGAAAACCAAACGTGCCGTCGACGATCGGGCCGCCGTGGGCGATGCCGAACTCGTAGCTCGGCTGGCCGTACTCGGTGTAGGAGGCCTCGCCGCGCACATAGGTACTGGTGGCGGTGAGGCTCGGCTGCGTCATGATGTAGCGCACCGCGCCGCCTTCCGCGCCGGCACCGAACAGTGTGCCCTGCGGCCCGCGCAGGATCTCGACGCGCTCGAGGTCGAAGGTCTTCGGCAGCGTGTCGTCGGGATTGAAGCCGACGTTGCGCATCTGGATCGGAGTGTCGTCGAGGTAGATGCCGGTGGTGCCGGCTCCCGCCGAGGAGGAAATGCCGCGGATCGAGATGGCGTTGGTGCCGGAGTTGTCGATCGAGACACCGGGAGTGAAGCGCGCGATGTCCTGGAAGTCCTTGATACCGCGCATGTCCATGTCGTCCTGGGTGAGCGCGGTGACGCTGATCGGCACCTTGCTGAGCGCCTCCTCGTGGCGGGTGGCGGTCACCACCACCTCCTGCAGCTCGGCGCGCTCGGCGCTCTCGGTTGCCGCCGGAGCGGCGCTGCCACCGGCCGCGGTGGCGGCGTCGGCGTGCGCGCTGCGCGCGGGTGCGCCGAGCAGGCCGGTCGCCGCTAATGACACGACGACACCTAAGCGAAGGCTGCGGGTGGCTTGCATCATGTTCGTATCCTTCCCCTTGAACGCGGCCCGCCGACGGCGCCGCCGCTGTAGTCTATGTCTGCAGCACCACGGCTGCATCCGCGCTCCAACTCACGTAGACCTCGTCGCTCCAGTCGATCGCGGCTTCCGAGGTGCGTCGCTCGTTCTGCGCGAACACCGTAACCAGCTTGCCGCTCGTGGTCTTGATCTGATAGGTCGAGCGATTGCCGAGATAACCGAGCTCCCAGACCATGCCGCGCAGCTGGTTGATGCGCGCCCCGCTCGCGGGTTGTTTGGCGAGCCGCACCTTCTCGGGCCGCAGCGCCACCCAGACACGCTGGCCGACGCTGTAGCTCCCGGAGTCATCGACCAGCAGCTCGGTGTCGATCTCCACGCAGCGCACGCTCACCAGGCCGTCGGTGCAGCCGCTCACCGTGCCCTCGAACAGGTTGGTGCTGCCGACGAAGTCCGCCACGAAACGGCTGCGCGGGAACTCGTAGATCTCCGCCGGCGTGCCGACCTGCACGACCTGCCCGCGGTCCATGACGGCGATACGGCTGGCGAGCGCCATGGCCTCGTCCTGGTCGTGGGTGACGACGATGAAGGTGATCCCGACCTTGTCCTGCAGGTCCATGAGCTCGAACTGTGTCTGCTCGCGCAGCTTCTTGTCGAGCGCCGACAGCGGCTCATCGAGCAGCAGCACCTTGGGACGGCGGATCAGCGCACGCGCCAGCGCCACGCGCTGGCGCTGGCCGCCCGAGAGCTCATGCGGCTTGCGTGAGCTGAGCGCGCCGAGCTGCACCATGTCGAGCGCTTCCTGCACGCGCCGGCGCCGCACGGCCTCCTCCAGCGGCAGCCGCCGCAGCCCGTAGCCGACGTTCTTCTCCACCGTCATGTGCGGGAACAGCGCGTAGGACTGGAACATCATGTTCACCGGGCGCTGGTGCGGCGCCACGGTGCTCATGTCCACCCCGTCGATGCTGATGCGGCCGCTGCTCGGCTGGGCGAACCCGGCCAGCATGCGCAGCAGCGTGGTCTTGCCGCAGCCCGAGGCGCCCACCAGCGCGAACATCTCCCCCTTGTAGATGCTCAGGGTGACGTTGTCGACGGCGGTCGTCGCGCCGAAGGTCTTGCTGACCGCGTCGATCAGCACCTGCGGCGTCGCCTGCGGATCGAGCCACGGGCGGGCGGTGGGCTGCTTGGAGGGGTTGGCAGTCACGGCCGCTCCTTCAGAAGTCCGCCGGCGGCGTCGCGCGTCGCCGCGCCGGTGCGAAGAATGGCCGCTCGACCACCCGCGCGCGCACCATGCGCCGCTGCCACACCAGCTCGCGATTGAGGTAGATCTCGGCCCAGACGGTGGAGCCGGTGGCGATGTGAGAGGCGTGCACCATGGCGAGCGCCAGGTTGCGCTTGCAGGTGGGCGACCAGGTCGCCGAGGTCACGCTGCCCACCTCTCTTCTCCCGGAAGGATCGCGATACAACAGCGCGTTGTGCGCCGGCTTGGTGCCCTCGACGTCCAGTCCCACCAGCTGCCGTCGCGGGCCGCGTGCCTGCTCGGCGAGCAGCGCGCGGCGGCCGGTGAAGTGTCCCTTGTTGAAATCCACCAGCCAGGCAAGTCCGAGCTCGAGCGGCGAGCGCTCGGTACCCAGGTAGAGGGTGTGCTCCGCGGAGACGAAGTCGAGGTTCGGCAGCACGAAACCCGCCTCGATGCGCGCCATGTTGAGCGCGCGCGAGCCGATCGGGCGCACCGCGCGGCTGCTGCCTATCGCCAGCAGCGCGTCCCAGACCGCCTCGGCGTCCGTGGGCTGCATCCACAGCTCGTAGCCCAGGTCCCCGGTGAACCCGGTGCGCGACACCATCATGGCGATGTGTCCGGCGCCGCCGCTGCGCGCCATGGAGAGCCCGGCGTGCTCGAAGGGCTTCAGGCGCTCGACCCCGGCAAGTCCCACCGCCCTGAGCAGCTTGGCTGAGGTCGGTCCCTGCACCGCGAGCGCCGCCACCTCCTCGGTCACCTCGCGGATCTCGACGTCAAAGCCGATGGCGGAGGCGCGGAACCAGTCGAGCTGCCGCTCTGCCGTGCAGAGGCGATATTCATCGGGGCCGAGGCAGAACACCGTGCCGTCATCGATCAGCCGACCCTCATCGTTGCACCAGACGGTATAGGCCACCTTGCCCGGGGCAAGCTTGCGGATGTCGCGCGTCACCAGGCGATTGAGAAAGCGCAACGCGTCGGGGCCCGCGATGCGGTACTTGACCATCGGCGTCAGGTCGTAGAGCGAGCTCGCGTTGCGGATCGCGAAGTACTCCTGCTCCACGCTGGTGAAGACATCGACCGTGGTATAGCCGGCCCACGGCACGAAGCTGTCGAGCTGGCTCAGTGCCCGCCCCCGCTCGTGAAACGGCGTCTTCAGCAGCGGCTGGCGATAGTGCGGTTCGGTTTCCGTCAGCATGGCTTAAGCGGCCTCGCGCATCAGCTGCCGCGCCGCGTTGCGGCCGGCGAGACCCATCACGCCGCCGCCGGGGTGGCAGCCGGCGCCGCACAGAAACAGCCCGGGCACCGGCGTGTGGTACTGGGCGGCACCCGGCACCGGCCGCACCATCAGGAACTGGTCGAGCGCGAGCTCCGCGTGATGCCAGTGACCGCCGCTGATGCGGAACTCGCGCTCGATATCCGGCGGCGCCAGCAGCTCGCTCGCGCTGATGCAATCGCGCAGCTGCGGCGCGTAGGCCGCCAGAGTATCGATGATGCGCGCCGTGAAGGCCGCTCGCCCGCCATCCCAGCCACCCGCGAGCGCGTACGGGGCGTACTGCACGATCACCGACATGACGTGCTTGCCGGACGGCGCAAGCGTCGCATCCGCCAGCGACGGGATCGTGACTTCGAGCATCGGTTGGCTCGAGAACTCCTCGTACTTGGCATGGTTGTAGGCGCGCTCGATGTAGTCCGCCGACGGCGCGACCAGGAGGCGTGCGCGCAGCCCCTCGGCGCTGAGCCCGGGGAACGGCGGCAGCCGCTCGAGCGCCAGGTGCAGTTTCGCCGTCAGCCCGCGCGAGCGCACCTGGGCCACGCGCCGCGCGAAGCCCGCATCGAGGTGCTCGACCCCCAGGAGCTTGAGAAACGTGCTCTTCGGATCGGCGCTCGACACCACGGTCGTCGCGGTGATCTCCTCCCCGGACGCCAGCACGACGCCCACCACGCGATCCTCGCGCACCAGGATGTGCTCCACCGGTGCGCCGGTGCGGATCTGGGCACCGGCGGCACGCGCGGCCTGCGCCAGCGCCTCCGCCACGGCACCGAGGCCGCCGGCAGGCTGTGCCAGGGCGTCGGCGCCCCGCGATGCGGCGCAGCGATACAGCAGTGACGCCACCGTGCCCGGCGAGCGCGGACCGTAGTTGGTGCCGAGCACGGCATCCAACGCCAGCGCACCTTTCAACAGTGGCAGGCTGAAGCGATCCTCGAGCAGGTCGTACACGCACATCCCGCCGATGCGCAGCAGCTCGCGCATGTCGCGCCGCCCGAGGCGCCGGATGCGCCAGCCGAGGCCGAGGAGTGAGTACTTGTCGCGCCAGTCATCGGTGCCGAGCCGCGGCGGCGTCTCGGCGAGTAGCGGATGCAGCGCGCGCGCGAAGCGCTTCAGCAGCGCCTGCCAGTCCGCCAGCGCGACCGCCTCGCTGGCCGAGTGCTCGGCCAGCGATGCCAGGTTCCCTGCTCCGAAGCTCAGGTGACGCGTGTCCTCGGCGAGCGCCACCGTCGGCAGGTTGCGGGCGGCGAACCTCAAGCCGTGCGCTTCCAGAGCGAGATCCTGCATCAGCGCCGGGGGCATCAGGTGCAGCAGGTGCGCGCAGGCGGAAACGCTGAACCCGGGCGCAAACTCACGCGTGACGGCCGCCCCCCCCAGGCGCTCGGCGGCCTCGAGCACCAGCACGCGGCGTCCGCCACGCGCCAGGTACGCCGCGCACACCAGGCCGTTGTGTCCGCCGCCGACCACGACGCTGTCGTACTGCACAGCGGCGACGCCGTTCACTGCAGCCGCCTCAGGTCGCGCAGGATGGCGTTCGCCGAGTTGGCGCCCGGCGCGCCCATCACCCCGCCGCCGGGGTGCGTGCTCGAGCCGCACATGTACAGCCCGCGTACCGGCGCGCGGTATTGCGCATAGCCGGGCACGGGGCGGTTGAACAGCAGCTGATCGAACGTGAGCTCGCCCTGGAAGATGTTGCCCTCGGTGAGGCCCACCTCGTTCTCGATATCGCGCGGCGTACGGATTTCCGCATGCAGAATCAGGTCCTTGAAGTCCGGGCTGTGACGCGCAATGGCATCGATCACGGTATTGCCGAACGCCTGGCGCTTTTCCGCGGTCCACTCCCCGTCGGCGAGCCGGTACGGGCAGTACTGCACGAACACCGACATGTAGTGCTTGCCGTCGGGAGCCATGGTCGGGTCGATCTGCGTGGGGATCAGCATGTCGACGTAGGGGGCGCGCGACCAGCGCCCCTCCTTCCAGTCGTCGTAGGCGCGCTCGACCATATCGAGCGTGTCGGTGATGTGCATGTCGCCGCGCGTCGCCGGGGAACCCTGCGGGATCGCGGGGAAATGCGGCAGTGCGTCGAGGGCGATGTTGAGTTTTCCGGAGGAGCCGCGGATCTTGAACTTGCGCACCTGGTCGAGGAACTCCGGCGGCAGGTGCGCGGGCGCGACGGTCTGCAGGAACGTGCGCTTCACGTCGAGATTGGAGACCACGATCCTGGCCGCGATCTCCTCCCCGCCCGTCAGCACAACCCCGGTGGCACGCCCGTTGCGCACCAGGATCTGCTCGACCGGCGCGCCGGTGCGCACCGCGCCGCCGCTGGCCTGCAGCGAGGCCGCGAGCGCCTGAGTGATGGCGCCCATGCCGCCGCGGGCAAATCCCCAGGCGCCGACGGCGCCGTCGATGCTGCCCATGTAGTGGTGCAGCAGCACGTAGGCGGACCCGGGCGAGCGCGGCCCGAGCGCGGTGCCGATGATCGAGCTGCCGCACAGGTGCGCCTTGACGATCTCGCTCTCGAAGTACTCCGCGAGCATGTCGGCGCAACTCATGGTGAAGAAGCGCAGCGTGTCGTACATGCGCGCCTCGCCGAGCTCGTGGAAGTGCCTGCCGAGGAACAGCAGCTCCTTGAGGTCGCGCGGCCTGAACGAAGTCGGGTCCGGCGGCTCGCGCAGCAGCAGCGGCTTGATGAAGCGGCAATGCCTGAGCATGTCGCGCACGTAGCGATCGTAGCCTTCGGCATCGTGGCGCGAATGACGCGCGATCTCGCGGCGCATGGCGTCGTGATTGTCGTACACCGCCAGGTGCCCGCCGTCGCGCATCATGGTGCAGCCGCCCTCGTAAGGGATGATCTGCAGTCCATGGGCGGGCAGCTCGAGCGCGCGGATGATCTCGGTGCGCAGCAGGCTGCACACGTAGGAGCAGTTCGAGTAGGTGAAGCCGTCGTACAGGCTGCGGCTCACCGCCGCGCCGCCGACGAACGCGTTGCGCTCGAGCACCAGCACCTTCAGCCCCGCGCGCGCCAGGTAACAGGCGTTCACCAGCCCGTTGTGCCCCGCTCCGACGACGATCGCGTCGTAGCGGTTGCTGGCGCTCGTGTTCATGCCAGCGGTGCGCTCCTCAAGGGGCGCTTGAGGCGGGTACGCGGCGCGTCGTGCCGAGCGAATCGAGCGTGCGATCGACCGCCAGCTCGAACGCCCGCAGCGTGTCCTGCAGGCACGAGTCGTCGTGCGCCGCGGACATGAACCACGGCTCGCGCGAATCCGGCTCGCACAGGATGCACTCGTCGTGCAGCACCTTCGCCACGGCGTCGTAGAAGGTGTAGTCGCTGCCCTTCCAGTCGCGGTAGGTGCGCGGCGGGTCGTGCGCGAAGTACAGCCCGCTCATTGAGGGGTGGCCGACGAAGCTGTGAGCGATGCCGCGCGCCTTGAGGATGGCGCTCTTGCCGCTGCGCAGCCGCGTGCCGTAGGCGGCGACGCGCTCGAGCGCGTCGGTCCCGGCGAGGATCTCCAGGGTCTTCTCCGCCGCCGCGAGCGACACCGGATGTGCGGTGTAGGTGCCGCCATGCGCCACGCCCTTGCCGAGCTTGCGCATGATGTCCTCGCGCCCGGCGAGCACCGAGATCGGGTAGCCGTTGGCGATCGCCTTGGCGAAGGTGCACAGGTCGGCGCGCACGCCGTAGAGCTCCTGCACGCCGCCGCGCGCGACACGAAAACCCGTCTTCACCTCGTCGATGATCATCACCACG
>DATHQM010000110.1:0-6748 GCA_035482695.1 Steroidobacteraceae bacterium
CGATTGAGGCGGCCACCGGCATCGCCGTGGTGCTGCGCAAGTTCGAGGTGCATGCGGTTTCCGAGGGCGAGGACGCGCAGGGCGAGGCGCGCGTCTACGTGGAGTACAATCGCCGTACCTACCGGGGCGCGAGCGTGAGCACCAACATCGTCGAGTCGGGCACCCGCGCGTTCCTCGAAGTGATCAACCGCATCGAGCAGGCGCAGGCGGGCACGCGCAGCCGCGAGGAGCGCGCCGCGGCGTCGCCGGCCTGACGACGCGCAGCCCAAGGAGCGACCATGCCGATTCCCGCCACGCAGTTCATCTGGTTCAACGGCAAGCTGGTGCCCTGGGAGAAGGCCACGGTGCACGTGCTGTCGCACGCGCTGCACTACGGCTCGTCGGTGTTCGAGGGCGTGCGCGCCTACGCGACCCCCCGCGGCGTCGCCATCTTTCGCCTCCGCGATCACACGCGGCGGCTGTTCGACTCGGCGAAGATCTACCGCATCCACATGCCCTTCTCGCCCGAACAGATGAACGACGCCTGCCGGCAGGTGATCGCGGCCAACGCCCTGACGCGCGGCGCCTACATCCGCCCGGTGGTGTTCAAGGGCTACGGCGAGATCGGCGTCAGCCCGAAGAACGACCCGCCCACCGAGGTCGCGGTGGCCGCCTGGGAATGGGACAAGTACCTGAGCCACTCCGAGGAGGAGGCGGGCGTCGACGTGTGCGTCTCGTCGTGGAATCGCGTCGCTCCCAACACGCTGCCGGCGCTGGCCAAGGCGGCCGGCAACTATCTTTCCAGCCAGCTGATCGCTGCAGAGGCGCGGCGGCTCGGCTTCGCCGAAGGCATCGGGCTCGCCCCGGACGGCACCCTCAGCGAGGGCTCGGGCGAGAACCTGTTCCTGGTCAAGGACGGGGTGCTGCTGACCCCCGCCCTCGCCCACTCGGTGCTCGGCGGGCTCACGCGCGATACCGTCATGCGGCTGGCGCGCGAGCGCGGCCTGGAGGTGCGCGAGTGCGCGCTGCCGCGCGAGCTGCTGTACATCGCCGACGAGGCCTTCTTCACCGGTACCGCGGTCGAGATCACCGCGATCCGCTCGGTCGATCGCATCCCGCTCGGCAACGGCCGCTGCGGTCCGGTCACCGAGTCGCTGCAGCACGCCTTCTACGGCCTGTTCTCGGGCAAGACAGCGGACAAGTGGGGCTGGCTCGATCAGGTCGACATGTCCGCGCCGCGCGTCGCGGCGTCCGGCTGATGGCGCCCGCCCCGCAAACTCTGTTCGACAAGGTCTGGCAGCGTCACGAGGTGGTCGCCGAGAGCGCGGCGACCCCGGCGGTGCTGTACATCGATGTGCACCTGGTGCACGAGGTGACCTCGCCCCAGGCTTTTGCCGTGCTGCGCGAGCGCGGCCTGCCGGTGCGCCGACCCGAGCGCACGCTCGCCACCATGGATCACTCCACTCCGACGCAAACCGCGCAGGTGTTCGGCGGCGCACCCATCGCCATCGATTCCGCCGCCAGGCAGGTCGCGCAGCTCGAGCGCAACTGCGCGGACTTCGGCGTGGAGCTGCTGGCACTGCGCCACGCGCAGCGCGGCATCGTGCACGTCATCGGCCCGGAGCTCGGCCTGTCGCAGCCGGGGCAGACCATCGTGTGCGGCGACAGCCATACCAGCACCCACGGGGCGCTCGGGGCGCTCGCCTTCGGCATCGGCACGACCGAGGTCGGGCACGTGCTCGCCACCCAATGCCTGCTGCAGCGCAAGCCGCGCACGCTCGCGGTCGAGGTGCACGGTGCGCTCGCCCCCGGCGTCACCGCCAAGGATCTGATCCTCGCGCTGATCGCGCAGCTCGGCGTCGACGGCGGCACCGGCCATGTAATCGAGTACCGTGGCGATACCGTGCGCGCGCTCGACATGGAGGAGCGCATGACGGTGTGCAACATGTCGATCGAAGCGGGTGCGCGCGCCGGCATGATCGCGCCCGACGAGACCACCTACGCCTACCTCGCCGGCCGGCCGCGCGCCCCGCACGGCGCTGCGTGGGAGCGGGCGCTCGCCGATTGGCGCACCCTGCCGAGCGAGCCCGGCGCACGCTTCGACCGCGAGGTGCACATCGACGCGGCGCGCGTCGAGCCGATGATCACCTACGGCACCAATCCTGGCATGGCGATCCCGATCGGCGGGCAGATCCCGCACCGCGAGGGCGATGCGGCGTTCGCGCGCGCACTGGCCTACATGGGGCTCACCCCGGGCAGGCCGATCAAGGACCAGCCGGTGAACGTGGTGTTCGTCGGCAGCTGCACCAACGGCCGGCTGTCCGACCTGCGCAGCGCGGCGCAGCTGCTGCGCGGCAAGCGCATCGCCGCGGGGTTGCGCATGCTGGTGGTGCCCGGCTCGCAACAGGTCAAGCGCGCGGCCGAGGCCGAAGGGCTCGACCGCGTGTTCCTCGATGCCGGCGCCGAGTGGCGCGAATCGGGCTGCTCGATGTGCCTCGGCATGAACGGCGATGTGGTCGCGCGCGGGGAGTATTCGCTCAGCACCAGCAACCGCAATTTCGAGGGCCGCCAGGGAGCGGGCGCGCGCACCCTGCTCGCGAGCCCGCTGACGGCGGCAGCGAGCGCCTTGCGCGGCCGGGTCACCGATCCGCGCGAGCTCATGTGAGGCGAGGCGCGAGCCGATGCACCGCTTTACCACCCTCACCTCGCGTACCGTGGTACTGCCGGACGCCAACATCGACACCGACCGCATCATCCCGGCGCGCTTCCTCACTACCACCACGCGCGCGGGCCTCGGCGAGCACCTGTTCGCCGACTGGCGCTACGACGAGCAGCGCATACCGCGGCAGGATTTCGCGCTGAACCACCCGGACGCCGCCGGCTGCCAGGTGCTGGTCGCGGGCGCCAACTTCGGCTGCGGCTCCTCGCGCGAGCACGCCCCGTGGGCGCTGCTCGCGTACGGGCTGCGCGCCGTGGTGAGCACCGAGATCGCCGACATCTTCACTAACAACGCGCTGAAGAACGGGCTGCTGCCGGTGGTGGTCGACGCTCGCACCAGCGCCTGGCTGATGGCGCACCCGGGCGCGGAAGTCACGCTCGACGTGGCCGCGACGACCCTGACGCTGCCGACCGGGGCTGCGGTGCACTTTCCGCTCGACCGCTTCGCGCGGCACTGCCTGCTCGAGGGCCTCGACGAGCTCGGCTTCCTGCTCGCGCGGCGCGCCGAGATCGAGGCCTACGAACGGCGCGCATGAAAGCGCACGTCGCGGTATTGCCCGGAGACGGCATCGGCCCGGAGGTCACGGCGCAAGCGGTGCGCTGCCTCGAGGCGGTCGCGCAGCTGTTCGCTCATGACATCGCGCTCACGCCGCTGCCCTTCGGCGGCGCGGCGATCGACAGTCACGCGGATCCCTTGCCCGCGGCCACGCTCGCCGCGTGCCTCGAGGCGGATGCGGTGCTGCTGGGCGCGATCGGCGGCCCGAAGTGGTCGGCGCCCGACGCGCCGCTGCGCCCGGAGGCCGGGCTGCTGCGGTTGCGCAAGGAGCTCGCCACGTTCGCCAACCTGCGTCCCGTGCAGGTGCACCCCGCGCTGGCCGATGCCTCGCCGTTGAAGGCCGAGGTGGTCGCGGGTGTCGACCTCATCTTCGTGCGCGAGCTGACCGGGGGCATCTACTTCGGCGAAAAGCAGCGCGATGCTCACGGCGCGCGCGACGTGTGCACCTATACGGTGGCGGAGATCGAACGCATCGTGCGGGTGGCAGCGGCCCTTGCGCAGTCGCGGCGCGGGCACCTCACCTCCATCGACAAGGCGAACGTGCTGGAGACGTCGCGGCTGTGGCGCGAGGTGACCACGCGGGTGGTGCAGCGCGAGTTCCCCACGCTGCAGCTCGAGCACATGCTGGTGGATGCGGCGGCGATGCACCTGGTGCGCCGGCCGCGCGATTTCGACGTGCTGGTCACCGAGAACATGTTCGGCGACATCCTCACCGATGAAGCCTCGATGCTCGCCGGCTCCCTGGGCCTGCTGCCCTCGGCCTCGCTGGGCGCGGGCCGCCGCGGTATCTACGAGCCGATTCACGGCTCGGCGCCCGACATTGCCGGGCGCGGCCTCGCCAATCCCTGCGGCGCGCTGCTGTCGGTGGCGCTGTTGCTGCGTCACTCGCTCGGCTGGTCCGCGGAAGCTGCGGCAGTGGAGCGCGCGGTCGCCGAGGCGCTCGCAGCCGGCGCGCGCACCGCGGACCTGGTTGCCCCGGGGGGGCGCGCGCTGTCCACCGCGCAAGCGGGCGATGCAGTGATCAGCAGGCTGCGGCGAGCTCCCTGAGGGGACGCTCGGGCAGCGCGCGTGCGGCGCGCGCCAGCGCCCGTGCCAGGTCGTGGCGCAGGTCTTCCAGCGATTCGATGCCCACCGACAGCCGTATCAGGCCGTCGACCAGGCCGGCACGCTCGCGCGCTTCGCGGGCCATGGCGGCGTGCGTCATGGTCGCGGGGTGCGCCACGAGGCTCTCCACCCCGCCGAGCGACTCGGCAAGCGAGAAGCACTCGAGCCCGGCCACGAATGCGCGCACCGCCTCGTGGCCGCCGTCGAGCTCCAGCGAGATGATCGCGCCGAAGCCGCGCTGCTGGCGCCGCGCAAGCTCGTGACCCGGATGCGAGGCGAGCCCCGGATACCACACGCGCCGCACGTTCGGCTGACCGTCGAGCCAGTGAGCGAGCGCGCCGGCGTTGCGGCCGTGATGCTCGAGCCGCGCGTGCAGGGTGCGCAGCCCGCGCAGGGTGAGGAAGCTGTCGAAGGGCGCCCCGGTGAGCCCCAGGCAGTTGGCCCACCAGACGAGCTGCTCATGCAGCGCGGCGGTCGCGGCGACCACCGCCCCGCCGACCACGTCGCTGTGACCGTTCAGGTACTTGGTGGTGGAGTGCACCACGAGATCGGCCCCGAGGGTGAGCGGGCGCTGCCAGCCGGGCGAGAGAAAGGTGTTATCGACGGCCACCAGCGCGCCGCACGCGTGTCCGAGCGCGGCCACGGCGGCGATATCGGTGATGCGCAGCAGCGGGTTGCTCGGCGTCTCAATCCACACCAGCGCCGCGGGCCGCGACAGCGCCTCGCGCACCGCGGCCTCGTCGCCGAAATCGATGAACTCGACCTGCCGCTCGCCGCGGCTGCGCCAGGCCTCGAACAGCCGGTAGGTGCCTCCGTAGCAGTCGTGCGGCGCGACGATGCGCGCGCCCGCGGGCACGAGGTACCCGACCACGGTGATCGCGGCCATGCCGCTCGCCGTGACCACCGCGCCGGCGCCCTGCTCCAGGTCCGAGATGGCATCGGCCAGCAGGTCGCGCGTCGGGTTGCCCGAGCGGGTGTAATCGTAGGCGCGTTTCTCCCCGAAGGCGCGAAACGCGAACGTGGAAGTCAGGTGCAGCGGGGGCACGACGCAGCCGGTCGTGTCGTCGCACTCGATTCCCGCACGCACCGCCCGCGTGACCGGATCGGGGGTGCTGTTCGCGGCGGTCTCCCAAGATGCAGGGAGGTGCTTGTCGGACTGGCTCACTGGAATGCTCCGCTTGCTGTTGGCCCGGTCTCACCGGTCTCCCGCGGAGCGTGCCTGCGATGCAGGCTTGTCGCGTCCATCCCGCCGGGCACCTTTGCAGGGCACGTCGGGCCACGCTAACCGCTCATCTGTCGACACCCGTTGAAGCGATGTCGCAGGAGTTGGCACCTTTCCAGGGTGGTTAAGCCTGGCGGTTGCCCCGGCGTCTAAGGGCCTTATCCCTCAGCCGGTCTCGATGAGTAACCAACAGTCTAGGGGGCTGCCGGCCGGGGTGCAAGCCCGGCTGCAGTGGCCGAATGCAGGGCCGGCGGGTCGGCGAAGCGCCTGACCCCGATCGCCTCGTAGACCTCGGCGGGGAAGTAGACCACCCCGTCCTTCATCACCAGGCTGATACGGCGGATGTCGCTGATGTTTTGGGTCGGATCGCCATCCACCAGGATCAGGTCGGCGCGCTTGCGCGGCTCGATCGAGCCCAGTTCCGCAAGACGCCCGGTGAAGCGGGCGCCGTTCCAGGTGGCGATCTGCAGGGCCTGCGCCGGAGTGAGACCCGCACGCACATACAGCTCAAGCTCACGATGCAGGGTGAAGCCTGCGATGTCATCGGTGCCCGCCTCGAGCGGCACGCCCGCGCGGTACAGCTGACCGACGAACTTCACCATCTTGTCGTAGGAAGCGCGGTAGGTGGCGGCATTGCTGGCGGTGAGATTCATCGAGTTCTCGAGCCATGCGCGCCGCACCGCGACCGGCACGTGGTCGGCCGCGGCGGCGTAGCTTGGATTGATCTCACCCTGCATCTGCGTGAAGTTGCCCTCGAAGGCGGTGAGGGTGGTGTCGAGCACCGTGCCGTGCTCTTTCATGAGGGCGACCAGATCCAGCACCGGCTGCGAGGACAGATCGAGCGCGTGCGCATGCTCGGCGAGCAGATAAAAACGCGCCAGTGTACGCGTGTCGTCCTTGGGACCGACGAAGAACACCAGCATCAGCTGGTTGATGTGCTGGATCTCGTCGTAGCCGGCCCGGATCGCTTCCGCCGAGGTCATGAAGGCCGGCACGTGTCCGCTGACGCGCATGCCGCGCTGGTGCGCAAGCGCTGCGGTCTCGGCAACCCATTCGGGGTGGAAGGAGTTGTAGATCTTGATCTGGCGATAGCCATGCTGGGCGTACCACTCGACGGCATCCTTCGCGCCCTGCAGATCCTTCACCTTGATGCCGTTGCTGGCCGCATA
>DATHQM010000111.1:0-10545 GCA_035482695.1 Steroidobacteraceae bacterium
CGTCATCGACGCGCTGGTGCGCGAGGGCGTCGCCGCCGGCGGCCTGCCGGATGAGACGCGCGTGGTGTACGTCTCCCCGCTCAAGGCGCTCTCCAACGACATCCACCGCAATCTCGAAGCGCCGCTCGCCGGCATCCGCGCCGAGCTGGCCACGCTCGGCTTGCCCGCCACCGAGATCCGCGCCTTCGTGCGCACCGGCGACACCCCGCAGCGCGAGCGCACGCTGAGCGCGCGGCGGCCGCCGCACATCGTGGTGACGACGCCCGAATCGCTCTACATCCTCATGGGCTCGCAGTCCGGGCGGCGCATGCTCGCGACCACCCGTACCGTGATCGTCGACGAGATCCACGCCATGGTCGGCAGCAAACGCGGCGTGCACCTCGCGCTCACGCTCGAGCGGCTGGAAGCGCACGCCGGCCGCAAGCTGACGCGCGTCGGCCTGTCCGCCACGCAGAAGCCCATCGCGGAGGTGGCGCGCTTCCTGGTCGGCGCGCACAACCTGCGCACGGACGGCGGCGCCGACTGCACCATCATCGACGCCGGGCACGTGCGCGAGCGCGATCTGCAGCTCGAGATACCGGCCGCACCGCTGGAAGCGGTGATGTCCGGCGATGTCTGGACTCAGGTCTACGATCGGCTCGCGGAGCTCGTGGGCGAGCATCGCACCACGCTGGTGTTCGTCAACACCCGCCGCCAGGCGGAGCGCGTGGCGCGCCACCTGTCCGAGCGGCTGGGCGCACAGTACGTCACCGCGCACCACGGCAGCATGGCGAAGGAGTCGCGCCTGGCCGCGGAGGCACGGCTGAAGCGCGGCGAGCTGCGCGCGCTGGTCGCGACCGCCTCGCTCGAGCTCGGTATCGACATCGGCGAGGTCGACCTGGTGTGCCAGCTCGCCTCGCCGCGCTCGATCGCGGCATTCCTGCAGCGGGTGGGGCGCTCGGGCCACTCGCTCGGCGGCCGACCTAAGGGCCGGCTGTTCCCGCTGTCGCGCGATGACCTGGTCGAATGCACCGCGCTGCTGCTCGCGGTGCGCCGCGGCGAGCTCGACCGGCTGCGCATGCCCGCCAAGCCCCTCGACGTGCTCGCGCAGCAGATCGTCGCCGAGGCGGCGGCGCGCGAGTGGCACGTGGACGGCTTGTACGCGCTGCTGCGCGGGGCTTATCCGTACCGCGAACTGACGCGCGCCGAGTTCGACGAGATCGTGCAGATGCTCGCGGCGGGCTACAGCACGCGCCGCGGACGCCACGGTGCGCTGCTGCACCACGACGGCGTCAACGGCACCGTCAAAGGGCGGCGCGGCGCGCGGCTCACCGCCATCACCTCCGGCGGCACCATTCCCGACACCGCCGACTACCAGGTGATCCTCGAGCCGCAGGCGCAGTTCGTCGGCACGGTAAATGAGGACTTCGCCGTCGAGAGCCTGCAGGGCGACATCTTCCAGCTCGGCAACGTCTCCTACCGCATCCTGCGCGTCGAGCAGGGACGACTGCGCGTGGAGGACGCGCACGGCGAGCCGCCGTCCATTCCGTTCTGGATCGGTGAGGCCCCCGGGCGCACCCCGGAGCTGTCGCTCGAGGTCTCGCGGCTGCGGGCGCAGCTCGCAACGCAGCTCGACTCAGGTCTCGAAGCGGCCGTCGCCTGGCTCACGCAGGCGGACATCGCCGTTCCCGCCGCGCTGCAGCTGGTCACTTACCTGGCCGCGGCGCGCGCGGCCCTCGGGGTGTTGCCCACCCAGCAGACGGTCGTCTTCGAGCGCTTCTTCGACGAGGCGGGCGGCATGCAGCTGGTCATCCATTCCCCCTTCGGCAGCCGCATCAACCGCGCCTGGGGTCTCGCGCTGCGCAAGCGCTTCTGTCGCGCGTTCAACTTCGAGCTGCAGGCGGCCGCGACCGAGGACACCATCGTGTTGTCGCTCACCACCGCGCACAGCTTCGAGCTCGCCGACGTCGCCCGCTACCTGCATGCCAACAGCGTGCGGCCGCTGCTGGTACAGGCGTTGTGCGCGGCGCCGATGTTTCCGGTGCGCTGGCGCTGGAGCGCGGCGATCGCGCTCGCGCTGCCGCGCTTTCGCGGTGGCAAGAAGGTGCCGGCGCCGCTGGCGCGCATGGCGGCGGAGGACCTGCTCGCGGCGGTGTTCCCCGACCAGGTGGCCTGCGCGGAAAATCTGCCGGGGGAGATCGAGATCCCCGACCACCCGCTGGTGCGCCAGGCGATCCGCGACTGCCTCGAGGACGCGATGGACGTCGACGGACTCGAGCAGCTGCTGCGCGGACTGGAGTCCGGCAGCATCCAGGTCATCGCGCGCGACGTAACCGAGCCCTCGCCGCTCGCGCTCGAGGTGCTCTCGGCAAGGCCGTACGCTTATCTCGACGACGCGCCGCTCGAGGAGCGGCGTACGCAGGCGGTGATGAGCCGCCGCTGGCTCGACCCGCAGAGCGCCGCCGACATCGGCAAGCTCGACGCGGAGGCGATCGCGCGCGTGCGCGCGGAGGCCTGGCCGGACGCGAGCAACGCGGACGAGCTGCACGATGCCCTGCTGTGGCTGACCTGCTGCACGGCGGCCGAGGCCGCGCACAGCGGCTGGGGGGAGTGGCTCGCGCAACTGGCCGCCGCGCGGCGCGTGACGCAGCTCGAGCACCCATCCGCGCTGTGGGTGAGCGCGGAGCGGCTGCCGCTGTTCAGCGCACTATTCCCCGGGGTGCGCTGCACGCCGCCGGTCGTGACGCCGCCGGGCCACCAACAAGCACTGTCCGCCGAGGCCGCGCTCGTCGAGGTGGTGCGCGGTCGGCTCGAAGGCAGCGGGCCCGTCACGGCGGCAGCGCTCGCCGCAGCGCTCGGCGTGCCGCCGCCGCACATCGAGGCGGCACTCGCTGCATTGCAGGCGGAAGGCTTCGCCATGCGCGGCGCTTTCACGCCGCAGGCCACGGCGGCGAACGAATGGTGCGAGCGGCGCCTGCTGGCGCGCATCCACCGCTACACGGTGAAGCGGCTGCGCGCGGAAGTTGAGCCGATCGCCGCGCGCGACTTCCTGCGCTTCCTGTTCGAGTGGCAGCGCGTGACGCCCACCGGTCGCATGGAGGGACCGGACGCGGTGGCCGCGATCCTCGCACAGCTCGAAGGATTCGAGGGCGCGGCGAGCGCCTGGGAGACCGAGATCCTGCCGAGCCGCATCAGCGAGTACGAACCGGCCTGGCTCGATGAGCAGTGTCTCGCCGGACGCTTCGTGTGGACGCGCCTCGCCCCGCGGCGCGAGCGTGCCGAGCACGGCGCCGCGCCGGTGCGGGCGACGCCCATCGTGCTGCTGGCACGGCGCAACCTGCGGCTGTGGTCCTCGCTGGCCGGTGCGCCCGAGCCGCCGCACCTGTCGGTCGTGGCGCAGCGCGTCGCCGATCACCTGGCCAGCTACGGCGCCTCCTTCTTCGATGAGATCGCCGGCAGCACCGGGCTGCTGCCTGCACAGACCGAGGATGCACTCGCGGAGCTCGTGGCGCTCGGCTCGGTCAACTCCGACAGCTTCGCGGGACTGCGTGCGCTGCTCGTGCCAGCCGAGCGCCGCAAGCCCGCGCTCGGCGGGCGCCGCCGCCGGCGGCTCGCGCTGTTCGGCATGGACGCGGCCGGCCGCTGGTCACGCATCGCCCGGGCGGTGTCCGAGGGTGCATCGCCCGAGGAGGCGATCGAGCACGTGGTGCGCACGCTGCTGCGCCGCTGGGGTGTGCTCTTCTGGCGAGTGCTGGCGCGCGAAGCCGACTGGCTGCCGCCCTGGCGCGACCTGCTGATGTGCTGCCGCCGTCTGGAGGCGCGCGGGGAGCTGCGCGGCGGCCGCTTCGTCGAGGGCTTCAGCGGCGAGCAGTACGCGCTGCCGGAGGCGATCACGCTGCTGCGCGAGGCGCGGCGCAGACCGCAGGAAGGGCACTACGTGTCGCTGTCGGGCGCCGATCCTCTCAATCTCGTCGGCATCATCACCCCGGGGCAGCGCCTGCCCTCGCTGAGCGGCAACCGCCTGCTGTACCGCGACGGTGTGCCGGTCGCGCTGTTCGCCGCGGGCGAGGTGACGTTCCTCGTCGATCTGCCCGCAGCCGGGCAGTGGGAGGCGCGCAACCTGCTGCTGCGGCGCCACGTACCGGCGCTGCTCGCGGAGCTCAGTTAGCTAAGCGCGCCTGCGCCGCCTTAAGCCCAGGCCGGCAAATCCAAGTCCGAGCAGCCCGAGCGTGGCCGGCTCAGGCACGGAAGTCGCAGGCGCGCTGCTGAGCACCACGTTGTCGAGCAGCGTGCCGACATTGCCCGGCGTATTGCTGGCGAAGGTGAGATAAGCGGTGGTTGGCGCGCTCACTGTGATCAGCTGATCCGACACCACGCCGCTCGTGACGTCGCCCGAAACGAGGGTGAAAACCTTGTCGTAGGAGCCGAACGTCACCGTCGCCGAGGTGGTGAGACCGCGCTGCGAGCCGATCAGATCGAAGCTCAGGTAGTAGTTGACGCCCGGCACCAGCGAAAAGGCGCTGTTGGAGCGCAGGATGCCCTGCGGGTTGCCGTTGCTGCCGTCGAGGTCGATGCAGTTGCCCGACTCCGGTGCGACGCACAGCGAGCCAAACAGCGCGCCGCCCACGATGTCGACGTTGGTGCCGCCGATGGCGGAAAATTCACCCACGGACGTTGCGGTCAGCATCGGCGTGAGCTCGTTGAAATTCTCGTTGAGCAGCGTGGTGCCGGCGAAGCTCGCGGCCGGCAGGGCCGCCAGTGCCGAAGCAACCGCAATCCAAAGCTTCCTTTGCATGTGCGCACTCCTTCACGGTCACATCCGTGTGGCGGTGAGTTTACTGCCGCGCGCCGTGTTTGCCCAACGCTTCAGTCGGCAAAACACCTGGCCTGACGCCCAAGAATGGCGCCGTTGTTACTTAATGTGGACGTCCGCGCTGCCGCCGGCGTGAGCGCGCCGCGACGGCCCCGGTCAGCTCTTCTTGTGCTCGTCCTGCCACTTCTTCACCGCCGCCATGGTGTTCTCCACGTGCTGGTCGGGTTTCATGGCGGTGTAGGAGTAGATGATCACGCCGGTCGGCGCGATCACGTAGGACGTGCGGTTGGCATATTCCGGGTGGCTGGGCAGCACCGCGTCGTACGCCTTCATGATGCTGCCGTCCGCATCGGAGGCCACCGCGAACTTGTTGCGGCACTCGCTCACCGAGAACTTGTCGAGCTTGTCGATCGGGTCGTGCGAGACGCCGATGACGGTGGCACCGAGCTCGCGGAACTTGTCAGTCGCCTCGGCGAACTCGTGCGCCTCGACCGTGCAGCCCGGGGTGAAGGCCGCCGGATAGAAATACAACACCACCGGCCCCTTCTTCAGCGCCTCGCCGAGCGAGAACTGGAACTCCTTGCCGGCGAGCGTTGCCTGCGTGTTGATGTCGGGCGCGCGGCTGCCGTCGGGCAGCGCGGCGAAGACCGGGATCGTGCACAGGAGCGCGGCCGCAGCGGCCACGGGTGAGCGTCGCATGTGGGTCTCTCCGTTACGAGGTCAAGGGGCCAGGGGCGGGCATCATCTGACAACTCACCGCCCCGCGCCAGTGGCAGCGAAGTGTCGGCGTTCCGCAGCGTGGAGCGCTTGGGTCAGCGTTCTCGAGCGTAGCCCACCAACTCGACGTAGCCGCGGCCGGCGAGCTCGCGCCCGGCGCGCTGCCCGCGCGCGTCCACCGCTCCTTCCCAGTAGCGCGGCGTCGTCGCGAGCTCCTGGTCGGCGAGCACCGGGCGCACGGTGAGGTCAAGCTGCAGGGATGGCACGCGAATGCGCCAGCCGGCCGGGTAGCGCGCGCCCTCGGCGTTGCGCCAGTCACCGCTGACCTCGATGCCGACCGCGCTGTCCGGTAGCGAGCGCACCGCGCCGTCCGGCCCGATCCAGGTGCCGGCACTGTGCGGATCGCGCCCACCGCCACGGTCGCGCAACGCATAGAACATGAGCGCGCTGCCGTCGGCAAGCTGCAGCGAGAACCAGTCCCAGCCGGACTCACCGGCTCCCAGGCCGCCGCTGCCCCATTCATGATCGACCCACGCCAGTCCCTGCACGTCGCGCGCCCGTCCGTCGCGGCTCACGCGGCCGCTCACCTGAAGTCGCGGAATCGAGTAGTAGTAGCTCGCGGCCGTGGGCTCGTCGGCCTTAGACGACAGCCCGGCCTCGCCATTCAACACCGGCGGTCCCTGTGGCTCGAGGGTGAGCTCGATCTGGTAGCCGGCCTGTGCGGCGTGCAGGTGCCAGGCAGTCGCATCGCCTGCGAGCGTCCAGTCGTCGATCCAGACCTCGAGCGGCGCGGCGCGTGCGCCGGCGAGCCCCAGTGCCGCGCGCGACAGCTTCTGCGCGAAGCGGAAGCGCCGCCCTGCAACGTCGGTGACCGTGAAGTGCGCCATGTAGATCTCGCGCGAGCGCCAGGCGGACCCGGCGGCGCCGGCCGCGGCCCCGGTCGCGGCGTCCGCCGGCTGGAGCGCAAAGCGGAAGAACGTCAGCTCGAATCCGAAACGCTCGCCCCCCGCGGCATCGAGGTTGCCGGTGCAGTACCACCATTCCTGGCGAAACTCATCGTGCGGTCCGTGGTCGCGGGGAAAGACGAACGGCCGCACCTCCTGCGCCTGTGCAAAGCCGGCGGCAGCCGGGCCGCCGGGCAGAATTCCAGGCAGCGCTGCGGGTGCGGCGCGCGCCACCGCCGCAACACCGGCAAGTGCCACAGCGCCAGACAGGATCACGGCGTACGCGGGCGAGGCGGTCGGCAGTCGCGGCATCATTCCTCCCGCAGACCGCCAACCAGAGGCATGCGCGCACTGCGCCACGCCGGGTACAGCGCCGCGGCGGCTGCCGCGGCGAGTGCGAGCCACAGCGCGTTAGCGAACTGCGCGGCCTCGAGGTGCAGATCGATCTGCCAGCCGAAGGCGCGGCGGTTGATGACGTCGATGAGCGTGAGCGCGGTGAGCAGACCTGCCGGTAGCGCCGCGAGAAAGGCCGCTACCCCCATGAACGCGGTCTGCGCCAGCACCAGCAGCGCCGCCGCCGCCGGGGTCAGGCCGAGCGCGCGCAGCAGCGCCAGCTCGCGCAGCCGCTCGAGCTCCCAGGCGAGCAGCGCGCTCACCAGCCCGACGGCCGCGACTCCCGCCGCCAGCCAGTACAGTACCCGGGTGATGAGAAAGGTCCGCTCGAAAATACTCATCGACAGCGCGCGGATGTCAGCGTTGGAGCGGATCAGCAGCGCCTGGCGGCCGCCGGCGGCGGCACGCAGCGCACGCACCACCTCTGGCGCGCTGACGCCCGGGGCCAGGTACAGCCCGAGCGCCGCCACGCCCTCGTCGTGCCACCAGCCGCGGTAGTGCGCGAGATCGATCAACACCTCGCCGCGGTCATTGCCGTATTCGCGGTAGACCGCCGCCACCGTGAAGGCGTGCGGCCCGGAGGGCGTCGTGAGCGTGAGCTCGCTGCCGGGCGAGAGCGACAGCCGCCAGGCAAGCGGCTCGGAGATCAGCACCGCCCCGGAGCGGAACTGCGGCCAGGCCTGCGCGGCGACGCCGGCGGTCAGCCTGAAACCGGCGTAGCTCGCCGGCGCGAGACTGACCGCGTTCAGATCCACAGGTCCCGACGGGGAGTCCACCGTGACGCGCCGCCCCTCGCTGTGCGCACGTACCCCCGGAACCGCCAGCAGCGTGCGCATCACCTCAGGGTCGAGCCGTCGTTCCAGGCTCTCGCTGACGCCCGGGGCGCTCACATAGACGTCGGCGCGCATGGTCTCTACGAGCCAGGTGCGTAGCGACTCGCGGAAGCTCGCCACCATGATGGCGACGCCGATCATCGCGGTGAGCGCCATGCCGAGCGCGGCGATCGCGACCCCGGTGCGGCTGAGCGATGCGGCCACGTCGGCGCAGGCCAGGCGCGCCACCGGGCTGAACCGCGCCGCAGCGCGCGCCGCCGCGGCGGCAGCGAAGCGCAGCGCGCCCGGCGTGAGCGCCGCGACGCCCAGCAGCAGCATGAAAAGCGCCGCAAACCCGGCGAGCAGGCTGCGGTGCGAGGCGAGGATGGTCGCGCCGGCGGCGAGGGTGAGCAACACGCTGAGGAGCGCCAGGCGGCCCGCCACGCGCTGCACGCGCCGCTCGAGCACCGCGCGCTTGAGTCCGAGCTGCGGAACGCTCCTGGCCACTTCCAGCGCCGGCAGCAGCGCGGCCGCGAGCGCGGTGCCCAGCCCGACGCAGCCGGCCAGCAGCAGCGTGCTCCAGGGCACGGTGACCGCCTGCACCGCGACCACGAAATACAGATCGTTGATGGTCTGCGCGACAAGTCCGACCAGCGCATGACCGATCACGACTCCCAGCAGCACCCCGCCGGCGGCGCCGGCGACGCCGAGCAGCGCCGCTTCGCCGAGCACGATGCCGAGCACCTCGGCGCGCGTGGCGCCGAGCGCGCGCAGCACGCCGATGATGCGGCGACGCTGCAGCACGGCAAAGCTCACCGCCCCGTAGATCAGCAGCGTGCCCACCAGCAGCGCGAGCAGGCTCATGGCCCGAAGATTGGTGGTGAAGGCGTCCGTCATCGCGAAGGTCTCGCGCGCCGTGGCACGCGTGGTATGCAGCGCGAGCTCGCGGGGAAGAGACGCTGCGAGGTGTGCGAGGAACGCCGTGCCCGCGGGATCGGCCGGAACCGCCAGGTCGATGCGCGACAGCCGGGCAGATGCGCCGAGCCATTCCTGCGCCTGCGCGACATCGGTGAGAATGAGCCCGGCGAAGCCAGGACCCGCATCGGCGAGTCGTGCAATGACGACGGCGGCGTGCGGCACCCCGCCGACGCTGAGCGCGAAGCGGCCGTCGGCCCCGATGCCGAGCTCGCGCGCGGTCGAGGCGCCGAGGATCACGGCGCCGGGCTCGGTGAACCAGGCGCGCGCCGCGGCGACGTCGTGCAGCGCGGGCGCCGGCGCGCCGCCGGCGCTACCCGCAGCGAGCGCGGCGCTCGCGAACGGATCGATGCCGGCGAGCTGCATGACGCGCTCGCCCACCGTGACGTACCCCTGCACCACCGGGGCGAGCCGCACCGCCGGCCCTTGCGCTGGCAGCGGCCGCGTGCGCAGCGCCACGTACACCTGCTCGTCGATGCCGCCGGGGCCGCCGGTGATCTCGTGGGTGGCGGCGCCGTTCACGGCCTGCAGCGACAAGTCGAAGGCCCGCCGTGCGCTCGCCGTAGCGACGTCGACGGCGACGATGGTGGCCACGCCGAGGGTGAGCCCGACGAGCGCCAGTGCCAGCTGCGCGGGGTGGCGCAGCAGGTGTCGCAGGCTCGCCGTAGGCAGCGTTCTCATGCGCTTGCGCTGCGCGGCGCGGGCCGCTCGTGCAGCCGGCCCTCACGCAGCTCCAGCACCCGGTCGGCCTGCTGCGCGAGCGCCGCATCGTGGGTCACGATGAGCAGCGTCGCGCCGCGCGCGCGGGCCAGCGACAGCAGCAGCGGCAGCACCTCGCGCGCGGTCTGCTCGTCGAGATTGCCGGTAGGCTCGTCCGCCAGCAGCAGGCGCGGCTCGTGCACCAGCGCGCGCGCGATGGCGACGCGTTGCTGTTCGCCTCCGGAGAGATCCTCCACGGCGCTCGTGGCACGCGCGGCGAGGCCGACGGCCGCGAGCGCGGCGAGGCTGCGCGCGCGCGCCGCGGCGCCGCGCACGCCGTTGAGCTCGAGCACCAGGCGCACGTTCTCTGCCACGTCGAGCGTCGGGATGAGGTTGAAGAACTGGTAGACGAAGCCGACATGCGCGCGGCGAAACAGCGTGCGCGCGGGCTCGCCGAGCGCGCTAACCTCCAGGCCGTCGACGTGCACGCTGCCGCTGTCGGGGCGGTCGATGCCGCTGATGAGGTTGAGCAGCGTCGACTTGCCCGAGCCGCTGCGCCCCATGATGGCCAGCGTCTCCCCGGCACCGACCTGCGCCTCCACCCCGGCGAGCACACGATGCACCTGGCCGCCCTCGGCGAAGCTGCGGGACAGTTGCCTGATAGTAAGCACGGCGCGACACTGTAACGCACCATGCCCGGCTCACAATGGCGTCTGCTCACCACGTTGCCGGACCTGCCCACCGCGCAGTTGCTGGCCGGCATCCTCGCCGCCGAAGGCGTGGCCGTGCGTGTCATGTCCGATGCGGGCGTGCTCGGGCAGGCCGCGCCGTCGCGGATCTATGTCGAGGCGACGCAGCTGCTGCGGGCACAGCACTCGCTGGCGCAGCGCCAGTTCAGCGACGAAGAGCTCGGGCGCCTGGCAGGCGCCGCGGCGCCTGCCGACCCCGAGGCGTGAGCGCTTAAGGAGCCGCCGCTGATCGTCGTCCATCACCTGAACAACTCGCGCTCGCAGCGGGTGCTGTGGCTGCTCGAGGAGCTCGGTTGCGAGTACCAGTTGCTGAAATACCAGCGCGATCCGCACACGCTGCTCGCACCGCCGGAGCTGCGGCGCGTGCACCCGCTGGGCAAGTCGCCGGTGATCACCGACGGCGCACGCACCATCGCCGAGTCGGGCGCCATCATCGAGTATCTGCTCGACACCCGCGGCGACGG